>NZ_JBFONW020000003.1:0-489622 GCF_040783535.2 Aestuariibius insulae | reverse complement strand
GATAGATGACGGTGTCCTCGCGCGTCTCCGAATAGCCCGTGGCGGCAGGCTGCGGATAGCTCAGATGCCGGCCGACCGGATAGGCGACGGGCGCATAGCGCTCGACCCGGTTCGCCGGGGCGCCGATTCCGTAGAACGGCGTCGTGTCGCCGATCTCGGGCTCGGGCGGCTGGATCAGAGAATTGAGCGCCAGCGTTCCGACGATGCTGATCGCCGCCGTCGCCAGCGTTGCCAGCAGGCCGGTGCCAAAGATGCTGGCGGCAATGGTCGGGGCAAAGGACGTGATCAGGGCACTGCCGATCGCGGCCACGGCCGGGCCATGGACGAGCGGCACGATCTCGACGATTGCGCCGCCATGGGGCTTGGTGACGGTCCAGTGCTGCGCCGGGATGTCCCAACTCTGCAGACCGATCGTAATCGTCGCCCGATAAGCGGCCCAGGTCCCGCGCTCAATTCCGCCGCGATCGGCCATCTGAGCAAGCGTGATGCCTTCGAGATAACGCGTCAGCGGCTGGGGTTTCGGCAGCGGCGAGGTCGAGACCATCGTCTGGATCGGCGAGGCGGCGCGCTCCACCCTGGCGGGGATCGGATCAAGCGTCATAGCGATAGATCCCCTCGATCCGCGAGGCGATCGGGTGCTCGGCATGACGCGCCAGGCGCGATCCCAGATCATCCTCGATATGCAGCATCCAGACGGCATCGACGGCATAGCCGACATGGGCGAGATGCCCGGCCGCCTGCATCAGGATGAGATCGCCCTCTCGAATCCGCGCCGGATCGACGGCCCGCCAGCGCTCCCGCTCGGCATCGATGAGGCGGCGGCGGACGGCTTGGGCGCGCGTGCAGGCGAGGTCCGGCAGCGTGCGACCCAGGCGTTCGCGGTTAAGCAGCAGATAGAGGCCCAGACAATCGATACCCGCACGGCTCCGCCCGCCCTCGGCGAAGGGCCATCCGATGTAGTCTGCGGTCCACATCAGAAGAGCGCGGGAAACCGGTTGGGGGTGAAGGAGATCGCGCTGGCCGGCGCCTCGCGCACGGGCGAGGCCACGATCTGGCCGGAGATCGTCTGGACATCGTAGCTGAAGACGCGCAGCTCCAGCCCGTCCAGCGGCGCGATCCGGCGGTCCGGCTGGGAGGCCACGATATGGCAGAGATCGACCGTGATTGGCCCGCTGACGCTGCGCAGCTCCGCAAGGATCTCTTGCGAGACATTGTCGGCGGCAAAGGCGACAAACGGCACGCCTTCGGTCCCCTCCTCGGGAAAGGTGATCGACATCGCATAGGGCAGATAGATGATCCCGTTCGAGACGATCGCCTCGGTATTGGTGACGAGATGAATATCCTGGTCCCAATCGGGATGGCGCAGATCGGCAAGGACCAGCCAGACGGCATCGGTCTCGCCCGCATCGATCGAGCGGCGGGCGACGGGAGAAAGGCTCATGGGTAAAGATCCAGATTGACGTCGATGTCGAACCACTCATCGGTGCGCGGCACGATGGTGTAGGCGCCGTCCGGACCGGAGAAGGTCCAGGTCCGGATCAGCTTGGTGCGCGGATGGGGCATGCCGAAGGACAGGGCGCCATAGCGTAGATCCTCTTTGAAGAAGGAGAGGAAGGCATCGACGCGCTCTGAGCGGATCGACCGGATGCGACCGGAAATCGGTTCGATGACGGTGGTCGAGCGGGGTCGACGTTTCGCGGGGCCTAGACTCATCGCCGTCGAGATGACGGCTCCGGTCGGCGCTCCTTCGGCGTAGCCCCGAAACCCGAAGCGAGCGGCAAGATCTGCGGGAAAATCAGCCATCCTCGATCACCGCGCGCGCGCTCGAATACCGTAGCGGCTGGCCAGCGCTCTGTCGCTGCCGCCGCGCGCAACATGCTCGTTAAAGGCAGGGCCAGCCGCCTTTTGCGCAGCAACGGCTCCGGCCGCGGCCCCGGCATCTCTTGCGATGGCGCCTAGCGTTCCGTCGTCTTTGACGAAGACGTCGACGGCCACGCGGGTTTCGGAGCTGCCGCCGCCTCGCCCCCCTCCGGGACGGGTCTCGTCTTCGATGTGTTCGCGTGGATGAACCATCGCCAGATAACCGCCGCGCCCGTCCAGCCCGCCAAGGCGCGGCCCGTAGCCAGTGTGGCCACCCCCATCAAAGCTCGGGAGGCCCAGCTCGCCTGTGCCACCCTGCGACGGCCCAAAGGCCGAGAAATCCAGAAGAGAAGCGCCGAAGCCCTGGCCGCCGCCCAAACCGCCAAGGATCGGCTGGAGGATCGCCATGAGCGCATCCTCGATCTGAGAGGTCAGAATATCGTTGCGGATCTGCTCAAGAACGCCCGCGACGCCATCCCGTAGACCTTCCCAATCGTCCATGTTCTCGGCGATCGCCCGGGAGATCCCCTCGACGCCTTTGGTGACCTCTTCGAACTGAGCTTCTTCGTAGATCTCCGTCGCGGTTTCCATCGCGCGGTTGAAGGTCTCGGTCGAGATCAGGTTCTTATCGAGCAGCTCCTGCAGTTTTTCCCGCTCGGCATTGTACTGCTCGAGCTCGGTTCGCACCGCGCGTGTGACGCGCTCCGCTTCGCGCTCGAGCTGGTTTTGCTCCCGCAATGCGGCCCGTTCCGCCTCGGACCGACCCGAACTGCCACCGCGCGCCCCGCGACCGCTGCGCGACGAGCTGCGCGTTGGCTTGGGAGTTAGGCGTTCGATGACTTCGTCGATTGACTCGTAGCCCAGCTCATTTTGGTACTGCGTGCCAGACCCACCAGGTAAGAAATCCCGGGGGTCTCTACCCCGACCGCCGCCAATCTGCTGTGAAGCCCGAAGCCGCTGCAGGCTGAAAGCCGCAGATACGGCAATGCCAAGCGTGTTGGCCAGCTTCGCCGCTTCGACCGTCGCTTGGGAAATACCATCGGCCATATTCGAATTGGCGATGTCATCAGCGCTGGCCGCCCCGTCCTGTAGCAAGAGGCGCATCTGCTCAAGGGACGCCTCTGAGACATCCAGCTCCGCATTTTGGACGCGGATCTGATCAACGAGATCTTCATTTGCGGCGAGCGCCTCTTCCACCAAAGCCAACCGCTCTTGCTCAGCCTGCGTGTTGACGAAGGCCTCGTTCGATATGTCCTCCGTAAGACCCACCGGAACACGGACCAGATCATCCAACTCCTGCTGGAGCTGAGAAACACTCTCCCTGAGCCTCTTCGTGCGGATCTCTTCTCGGGCGAATTCCAGTTCAAACAGCGTCCGGCGCGCCGACAGCTCCTTTTCCGCCAGAATGAGCGCGTTATTGGTCACTGCAGTCTGAATCACTTGGCGGGCCAGCGCCGCGTCTGCATAGGCCTTCTCGGCCTGTTCCAGATCGCCCAACCGCCTTTCAAGCGATGGAAGGCTGTCCTCTAGCTCTTCAACCCCACGCTTCGCTTGAAACATGCTCAAGGCAAAGCTGGAGGCGGCACCAATGACAGCGCCGATTGCAATGCCGAGGGGACCAAATCCGATTGCGAGATCTGGAATTTGGATTGCCAATGCGCGCAGAGGGTTCCCCAGGACCTGAGCGGTCTGAGCCACCTGAGACAACTGCAGGGAGACGTTTCTCAGAGCGAAGCGCCGATTGAAGCGGGTGGCTGACCGACCCGCCCTTTCGTACTGCTTTTGAGCGAGCGCAAGAACCTGATTTGCCTGCGCCTGCGTCGCCGCTCCGGCGCGAACGGCCTGCTGCGTGCTCCGCACCACCTGCTGATAGCGCTGCGTTGCTGAGAAGGCCGGATCGACCGACGCCCGCAATTGGCGGAAGGCCTGGGTCTCATCTTCCAAAGCCTGCTCGAAGACGCGCGCACTGGCTTCGGCACTCTTTTGCCCGGAGGCGATTTGCTCAAAGGCCTGTTTGCCGGCCATGCCGACCCCGGCGAACTCCGCCCGGATCTGCTGCCCGTTCTCCGCGATAAGGCGGACGCCAACCGTTTTACGTGCCATCGTCAGTTCCGCCGCCCGTCCAGCGTCGCACCGCAATCTGCTCGATCATCGGAAAGAACTCTCCGATCGCGGCAGAGGGCACGCCCTTCGCCCGCCCAAGCGCCAGCACCGCGGACATGTCGTATCCGGTGCGCATCATGCGGTCTCCGGCTACGCATCGAAACTGACCTCCCGAGGCGAGGACCAAATTCCAAACCGCGCGACCCTCGTAGCTTCGGGGCTTGTTCTGTCGGTAGGGGCAATCCACACATTGTGAGGGGCACGCCGCGCAATAGTCTACGCCGTCTCCGAAGTGCCAGTCGGAGAGGGCGCGGAGCCGTTTCCCTCATCGGCCACCCGGAACGCCGGCAGGATATAATCCTGCTGAAACGTGGCATAGATCGCATAGACTTCGAGTAAGGCCGCGAGGCCCTCATCGGTGACCGGGATCGGCTTGCCTGTCGCGTCGCCAACCCCCTCCCATTCAAGAACGGTTCGGGTTGCGATCAATCGCGCGCGCGCCAGATCCTTCGAGGGCGGCGCGCTTGCGGATGTGTCCTCCGACACATCGTCCGCGCCGTCCTCAGCAGGCTCATCAGCCGCTTCGTCGTCCCGTAGCTCGGCAAAGACCTCGCTCAGGATGCTCGTGCCGAGCGGGCGGAGCTTGAGCCGAACGCCATGCGGCAGGTCGAGCCAATAGGGAGTTTGTTTAAGGTCTAGGGTCAGCATCAGTAGCTCTCGATTGCGTTGACAAGGGTTGCGGTGATCATCGGGCCACCATCGGCAGCCTTAGCGGCCTGCCAGTCGAACGTGGCCTGAATGCCTTGGGGTCCTTCGATCGTCCGCCGCGGTTTGGGCAGGTAGATCCGGGGGACGGCGAAGGTCAGGCTTTCATTGGCGCGGGTGAAGCTGAACTCGAAATCCGCTGGCTCGCCATTGATTGCCTGATCGAGCAGCACCTTATCGGCGAAGCGCACGACGATATTTCCGGTCAGCATCGCCATCGAGGGATCGACGCCCTCGATCTTGCCGTCATTTCGCAGCGTCTCGATGCGATCGAGATTGTTGCGATAGGTCAGTTGGGCCGACACCACATTGGCCAGCCGCGTGCCGTCCCGCTCCACATTGCCCTGCTTTTGCACAAAGCGTGTCAGCTCGAAGGGCGTCGGCGTTCCGGCCGACGTGGCGGCATTGACGTTCTCGCCTTGTCCGATCAGCGCCAAGGTGGCTTGCAACTGGCCTTGTCGCTGCATCGTGAAGCTCAGCGTATCGACCTTGTTGCCAGCCGCCATGGCAAAGCTCGGCACTTCGGGCATACCGGTCTCGATCGAGAGGCTTGGAAGCTCCCAGGACCCGCTTTCGAACGTATGGGTGTAGGGGGCGCCGCTCCCGGTCGTCGCCGGCTCTCCGAATGTCGCCTTGAGCCAGAGACCGAAGGATTGAGTATCCATCGGAATGACGATGTCGCCGTCAAGGCTGACGACATCTTCGGAGGGGGCCAGCGGATCTCGGCCATAGCCGAGAAGCTCGTTTTCGAGAAGGCCGAAGGTCTCGCTCAGCGTGCTGGTCGCAAACGGCATCCGCCGAAAGCCGGTCAGCGGCGGTAAGCCATAGGTGGTCTCGAACGCAGCCGCCATTTGCGACCGCGCCCCTTGTGCGCGTGCCATATTGGTCTCCTCTTTTCCGGAAATGTCAGCCGACAGAGTCGGCAGTGGCGTATTGCACCACGACGTCGATGATCGCGGCTTTGATTGTGGCGCCGCCCTCGACCGGCAGGTCTTCTTGCCGGGGCGCCTCGGCTTCAATCCAATCGCATAGACCGCCAAGCGCGCGGTCCGCTGCAAAGACGGTAGAGATCTGTTCTTTGATCACGTCGAAGCGCGTGAACCGATCGCTCGCACCGTCCGCGAAGATCTCAAGCTCGAGCGCATGGTCAAAGTGATAGGTCAGCGGCGAGAGCGTCACGTCGGGATCGCCCGGATCCCCATCGCGGATGATCACGAGCCCGGAATTGCCAATCCGGCTCGGGATCGAAACACCGCGCTTTACGTCAGCGTCGAGCCCGACTTTGAGCCGCGCTTCAACCTCGCGAATAATGGTTTCAAGCCGCGTCATGACAGCCGGTCCCATGTCGCGACCACATCGGCGGCAAGGCCGTTGGCGATGCGCTGTACATCCCGGTCGAGATCCAGCCGCTTACGAAGCTTGACCTGCGGGACCAGGACGAAGATGGGCACGGTCTGCGCGCCCGACAGGATGCCATCCTTGCGACGCCGCCCGCCCTTGTTGCGTGCAAGGCCGCGACTGGACAGGCGCGCATCGTCGGCCACCAAAAGCGCTGAGCGCCCACTTCGATAAACAAAGCGCAGCTGTTTGCCCGTACGCCTCTCCCAGTCCAGCGGCGTCATTCTCCGTCCGAACCGCCCCCGACCGGCCGTCGGCAGCGGAATGGCAAGCCAAAAACCCTCCTTTGAGCGGATCATCGGGCCCTCGTCGAACGCGGCGATGAGCTTCGGGGCCTTTGTGTAGACGAGCGCCGCGGCATTCATGCTATTCTGTCCGACGGGATAGGTTTCCGCCCGGATCGTGCGGGCAAGGCGCTGGCCAAGGCCCGCCGCCGTGACCTGTCCTTGCCAAGCCTTCTGCAATCTGCGGCCTGCGCGGCGCATCGTCAGCGTCACGGCGCGCTCACCCTTGAGATATTCCCGCTCAAGCTGCTCTCTAAGATCGCCCTTCAGATCCGCGCGCAGTCTCATAACGGTGTCAGATCCATGGTCCAGATCAGCCCCTCGCGGTCCCGGCGCGGATCGCCGATGACCTCATAGAGAAGAGCTCCGATCGCCAAGCGATCGCCCTGCCGAGGCGACGCAAGATCCAATACCCGGATGTCGGCAACAGCGGTCTCGGCAACGATCTGGGCCTGCCCGAAGCTGAGCTCTTCGTCCGGCCTCTTCCAGATCAGACGTACGGGCCTGCTTTGTGCCTCGTCCGCCGAGGTCCAGACGGCCTCCACGGCCATGGCCGGGTTTGTGAAGATCACGTCCATGGCCGCAGAAAACACGCTCATCAGGTTA
Source organism: Aestuariibius insulae (assembly GCF_040783535.2). NCBI lineage: Bacteria > Pseudomonadati > Pseudomonadota > Alphaproteobacteria > Rhodobacterales > Paracoccaceae > Aestuariibius > Aestuariibius insulae. The sequence goes on along the minus strand of NZ_JBFONW020000003.1, from coordinate 482,606 downwards.
GGTAGATGTCGCGGGCACGGAACCGTTCAGCCGAACGGCACCGGTCTCGCTCGGATTGGACGTCACATCCGCAGCCGCTCCGATCAGGAGGTTGCCCGTCGAGGACGTGGTGCAGGCTGAGCCATTCCAGAAGATCGCCGCGCCGACGCTCCAGGCTTGCGACGCCACCTTGGGAAGCTCATAGACCCCGGTCGTATTAATCACCAAGGGCTCGCCGCTCAGCGCATCGCCTGCCGCGACGCCAAACAGCACGCCAAGCCCAACGCCTTCTCCCGATTTGGTATCGGCCGGTGCCGGTACCGTGAGCGCCTCGCCGTTCTGAATGAAGTTCTTCATGTCTCTCTCCTTTGCAAAGAAAAAGGAGACGCCCGAAGGCGTCTCCGTTTGTCAGACCCTAACTGGGTCGGCCCTAGGCTGGGGCGGCGCCCGGGTTCTTGTAGAGGCCGCGCCAGTCGATCGCCTTGGCCGCAAAGTCATGGCGCGCCTTGATCTTCAGTCCGTCCACATCGAAGCCCATTTCGGTTTCGGTGTAGACGCCCTCCTGACCATCGAGATACGCATATTCGATCGTATCGACGCGGGCGGGGTCGGCGGCGAGGAACCACGGATCCTGACCGGAGGCCGGGATCAGCCGGGGCTCTTCGATCGGCTCGAGGCGGTTGGCATAGGTGTTCACATCCGCCGTGTTCGACGGCGTTGTCGCGGTCACCTGCTTGCGCGCCTCGACCGATCGCGGTCCGGGCGGCACGATGATGTAGCTCGGCAGAACCGAAATTAGGCGCTTCTCGAGCCCCTTCTGTTGCCCAAAGCCTCGGTAGGCCGCAGCCAAGGCCGCTTCCGTCACGCGCGCCGCGGTCCCAAGATTGCCGTGGGCGCTGGCGAAGAGCGCCGTTCCGTCCGCCATCTCAGGGTTCTGCAACAGGATCTGATAGACGATGTCGCTTTCCAGATCAGCCGCAGAGGCGCCAAAGGCGTTGGGGATGCGGGTGAAGGCGTCGAGGTCGTCATTGACGATCACCTGCCGCGTGATCGCGACAATCCGGCCATAGGTGGCCAGCGCGTAGACCTCCGCGCCTTCTCCGATCGTCCCATATTTAAATTCGCCGCTTTCCACGACCTTCTTGAGATCCGGAGCGCCGCCGAGCTGCGCGCGTGTGACCGGCTTGAAGTCTGTAATCGTCGCACGCCGGGCCCAGGCCTGAAACGTCCGCGTCGTCCGCTCATAGGAGGCGCGCAAAGTCTTGTTTGCCACATTGGCGAGGATCGACGCGAAGTCGCTGGTCGTGTGGTAGCCGGTCGACCGCATTTGAAAGGCAGCGGACGCGACCTCCATCTTCGATTGTCCTCGCGTCGACACATGGCGCCGATCGAGTGCGTGGCGCGCCAGCTCGACCAAAGAGAGGCCCCGGAACTCCCGTGCCTCCTCGCTGAGGACATTTGCTGCCGGGTCATAGCGATGCAAAAGCGCATTGGACAGCGCATCGCGATATGCGACCTCTTCTGCGCCGTCCCCGCGTGGCGCGGCCGGCGATGGCTCTTGAATGCGCCCGCCTGCATTGCGTGCCGCGAGAGCGTCAAGCACCGCAGTGCGCGCCTCGTCGATCGTCACGCCCCGGGCGATCAGATCGGCCGAAGTGTCGGAGGGAATACCATGGCGCTGGCAGAGCGTGAGGATTTGCGCACTGCGCTGCCGCTCCTGCGCACGGACCGTATCGGCATCGGGCGATGGCGCAGGTGTCGACGTGGGCTCAGGCGTTCCGCTCGCCGGAGCCGCTTGGCTCTCCGGAGAAGCTCGGGTCTCCGTGGTCGGCGGCGTCGGGGTGGTGCTGTCGTCTTGGCCGGGCATGGGCGCGGCGGCGGTTTCTGTGGTCATCTCTCTGGTCTCCATTGATGCCGCGCGCGCGGCCAGCGCATCCTGCCGGATCAGGGTGCAGGGATAGGCGGCCGCGCCCGCAGTCGTCTGCGAGCGCGTGCGCGCCTCCGGATCGGCCCCAATCGGGACCGCAGAAATTTCAAAGGGCTCCCAATCGACGGCGCGCCAAAGCTCGCGCTCGCCATCGGTCTTGGTGATCTCGTAGCGGTGCACTCGGTAGCCCACCGAGACGTTCTTCACGCTACCTTCGACGATCCGCAGGATCACATCGGCCACATCTTCGGCTTCGGTGAGCCGGATCGTGGCGACCCCCTGCCCTCCCTCGATGCGAGCCGATCCTTCGACCACGATCCCCAACACATCGCTGACCGACCAGGCTCGATGTGTATTGAGAAACGGGGCACCGCCATTGAGCCGTTCGAAGCGGACGGCATTCTCGCTGACGACAAGCTCCTCGTCATATTCGACTTTGTCGTCCCAGCCTTCCCAGCGGGTTCGCTGGACGATAGCGCCTGTTGTCCAAACCACATCAATCGTGCGGGCCTCTACATCAAACGTCTCAGGTCTGACATCGAGTTGTCGATAAGCCAGCGGGCCGGAGACCTGCTGCTCTTGGCCAGCAACCGGCTGCATATTGGTCATGGATCTCTCCTTTCCGGAGGGTTGGTGCCCGTCTCAAGCGGGTCATTGGCCTGAGCTTGGCCGACCTTCGACACCCGCCTTGGATCGCTGTCGAAGATGAGATCGCCCTCATCGAGCTTTGCGTTGAACCGGATCACTTCGGCGATCTGCAGGTCCGGATCATGGCCTCGCTTGGCGATCTGCTGCGGCAGGGTGGCAAAGCCCGCCCGGGTTTCGATCAGATCGGCTTGCGCGTCCTGCAGCGGGTTGACGCTTTCGAAGCGTGGCGGCGCCCAATCGACCGGGATCGGCCGGCCCACCGGAAGCTCGCCCATCAGCTGCGCCGCCTCGACAAACCAATCCCAAACCGGCTGGCAGAACATCGGTATGAGCGTCTGCCATTGGAATTGCTCGATCATCCGGCGAAACTCGTTGAGCCCGACCCGGCTCGAGGAGAAGTTCGCTTGGCTCATATCGCCGGTCATCAGCGCGTAAGGGACACGAAAGCCTGAGGCGATGATGTGAAGTTGAACCCGGTGCCATTCGTAAACGCCGCCCACCGCAGAGGGCTGATTGAACTCGACCCCCGTCGCCCCATCCGCATAGGCGATCATGCCCGGCGAAAACTGCTCGATCGGATTGCCTTGGGCATCCTTGATGACCGGCGTCAGCGTCTCCTCTCCGGCATCATTGGTCACGACGCCGACAAGGCAGGCCTCGGTCTTCTTGCGCACGAGCTCAGCATGCTGCCAATCGTCGACATCGCGCAGCGGACGAATGGCAGGCGTCCCCCAGGGCACCCCGCGCGATTGCGTGCGCTGCCGCTCGAAGAGATGCGCCACTTGGCTGGCCAAGATGCGCTGCGAGCCGAGACTGCGTCCGAAAGTCAAGCCGCGATCGCCGGGATGCTCGGGAAACATCCAGTAGGCCGAGCGCCGGCCGTCTGCGTTATATTCGATCCCGTTCGAGATCCGCGATCCGTTCATTCGATGATCGAACCGGGCATCGTCGAGGTAGTCGGCCTCGCGCAGCTCGATCCGAAGCGGCAGCACATCCGAGGCCCGCCGCCTCTGCCAACGGCGGAGCGCGAAGAGATCGCCGCCCTCGACCATTTCCCGGGCGGCCAGGGTCGTCAGACCGTGGAAATTGGTATGGCCATGCGCATCGCATTGCTTTTGCCATCTCGCCCAGAGGGCATCGACCTGTTGGTCCAGCTCCGGATCGCCCGTCGCTGCGCGCGGACGGATCCCGCTGCCGACCATATTGTTGACGAGAACCTGGACGGCCGCCGCAGCCATCGGATTGTTCCGCACGAGATCGCGCATCCGGTCGCGCAGGGGCTGGCCTGCAACTTCGATCTCCGCATCGGCCGAGCTGGACGCCGTCCGCCATCCGCTCGTGCCCCGGCCCTTGGCGGCTGCATCATAGGCCCGACGCAAGTTCGCTGCAGTGATCCGGTTCGCATAGCGCCGGACGGCAAATTCAGGCGCAATCGACTGGAGAACGCTGTCGAGGCGCCTCCACCGCACCTGCGGTGTATTCCGATCTGCCATCGATCAGGCCCGGTCGAACCCGACATAGGTGACGCGCAAGCTGGACGGCTCGTCTTGCCCGGCCTCTTTCGCGAGCTCCGCCTCAACGACACGGATTCGGCGCAGCAATGCGGGTCCGTCATCGTAGCGCGTGACTTTCCCGTCATAGCGCACCTCAAGCACACCACTGGCATAGGCGGCCTTGAGGAGCCGAAGCTCATCGATCGTGAAGCTCATCAGAACCAATCCCCCTTCTTCTGCCCGAGCCATGACCCGGTCCCGCCCGCCGGTGACGGCGTCTCCGTTTGCTGCCGCGCGGGCGCTGCTTCTTCTTTGGTGACCGCCGGTATCTGCCCGTCGAAGAGATCGCCTTGCGGCTCTTCGGGCGGCACCGAATAGCGCGAGTCGAGCACGTCCCATTGCTCGGCCGTATTCGACGTCCAGCCTTTGCGCCGCGCCGCAGCCTCGGCATAGTTCATCGTGTCGAGGCCTTCGTTGCGCCGGGTCGGCTCGACCAGTTCCCACGAGCTCATGGTCGCGCCGCTTCGGGCCCGTTTGAGCACCCGAACCTCCGACGTGATCTGCCGGAAATACTCGTCGCCCATCCCACGCGCGATCGCGACATGGCCGCGATCCAGCGGATCCTCCTTGTCGAGCCAGGCATAGAAATCGGCCTTGAGCTGGCTGACATTCAGCATAAAGGCCCGCTTTTGGGCTCGCTTCGCCTTGCCGTCCTTGCGCCGCTCGAACTTCATCGGCAGCAGGATCGGCCCCGTCGCGCTCGATGCGCCTTTGACAAGAATGACCCGCGACCACGGATGCCGCTTGGCGAAGGACCAGACATCCTCGGTATAGGTGCCGACATCGATCGCCATCATGTCGAGGCGAACCGGCAAGCCGAGCTGCGTGCGCCAGGCCGCTTTCAGGATCGCATCAAGTGCGTCGCGGCCCTCCTCGTCACCAATGTGAAAGGGGATCACGATATAATCGATGACCCAGCGGCGATAGTTGCGGCCATGGGCCACGATCTGCACCTCGATCCGGTCCCCTTGGCAATCGACACCGGCCGTCAGGATGAAACCGATCGCGGGTAGGACCGATTTAGGCAGCACACCATGCTCGTCGGGCGCGTTCTCGACCCGGTCGCGCAGCCCCTCCCAATCCATACCGCCACTCGCTTGGGCAAAAGGGAGACCGAGCACATCGTTGTGAAACGTCTGTTCGGTCTCCGCTTCAACCGCGTCCTTGAGCTGTTGCTCGGTCTCACTCGTGACCGTCATGCTGGTCCAGCCCATAACTCGAGCATATTCCACGGCGATCGAAGCCCAATCGCGCTGCGGCGCATAGGCCCGCCACAGATGAAACCCCGGATGATCGCCCTTCGGGTTGGTGGCGATCCAGCGGCCGAGCCCGACGATCCGCTCCTTGTCCTTGTGCTCGATCGCGCAGCCGCAGGCCTCGCAGGTAAAATGCGCCCCATAAAGCCGCTCCGGATGGATCGACTTGAGGAAGTTCTCCCAGGTCAGCGGCGCCGCAGTACCGCAATGCGGGCACGGCACGTGATAAAGCCGCGCATCGCTGCGATTGAAGGCCCTGCTGATCCGGCAGGTCCCTTTGATCATCGCCGTCGAAACGCGCAGGATCTTGGCATCCTCGTAGCCAGACGCGCGGGAGACCGAGAGCTCTTCGGGATCGCCGAGCTTGTTCTGTTCAAACTTCGACAGATCGTCGAGAACGACCAGCTTGCGAGACGTCCCGGTTAGATCCGCCGGAGACCCCGCGGACGCGACCTTGAGAGATCCCGTCCGCAGGATCGTCTCCTGGTCGAACGTTGTGTCCCGTTTGTCGCCGACGCGCGCCTCACCGAAGATCTTTTTCAGCGCAGGCGCTTGCCGCCGCATCGGCAGCCATTTGTTGTTCACCCATTCACTTGCGGCCGAAGTGGTCGGATGCACAACGAGGCTGTCGAGCGGTCCGTATTCGTGCCAGGCACCGATCGTCGGCTGAATGACCGAAACCGTTTTGCCCCACTGCGCTGAGCCGCGCACCGTCACCTCGCGGCAGGGATGCTCCGGTGACAGAACCTCATGGATCTCCTTAAGGAAGGGAAACCGGGCGATTGAGAACGCGCCGGGCAGCGGCGAGCGCTCGTCGAAGATGATATTCTCTTCACACCACCGGGTGATGTCCGGCGGAGGCGGCGGCACCATCGCTGCGGCTGCCGCGCGATTGACGATTTCGGCGGCCGGCGCGAGGAAGCCCACTAGATATCCGCCTCGCATTCGGCGTCGGTCAGCTCTGCCTGATCGGCTGCGCCATCGAGGACCTGCGCCCGCTCTTCGCGCTGTTTGCGCCAGGTTTGCATCAGAATACTCCGGACCGTCTTCATATCGACGGCCAGCTCATCGGCGATCCGTTGAGCGGCGTGGCACAGCATGGTTTCGATCTGCATAATCTCCTGCTGCAGCATGCGGCGGACCTGTGTGTCCACTTCCGAACGAAGCGCATAGGCCTGCTCATATGCGAGGTTCTCGCGCTTTAGCTTGCGTAGGCCCTCTTTTTCCTTCTCGAGCTTGACCAGCCGCATCGCATCCGTGTCGGAGTCCGGCAGTTGCGACGCGCCCGCCGGGAGGCCGGATGCATTTTCGGTCTCGCGCAGCACCTCTCGCCGGGTCGCGGCCGCCTCGGCCCCGTTTCCATGCATCTGGCCGAAATCGAGGGTCCGGTCGAGGGAGCTGACGCATTTGGCCAGATCGAACCGGCGATTACGACCATTGCCCTGATAGCAGCCGTCGAACTTCCCCTCGGAGACGAGCTGACTGATCCGGCCGCGCGACAGCGAAAGACGATCTGCCAGTTCTGATGCGCGCAGCAATTCCATAGGGGTCAGCGATCCTCGTTTAGGCTAAATTTAGGCTTTCGATTTAGTTAAGCGCCGCGAAACGTAAGCGCTAAGCCCCCCCGTATACGTCCAGCGCCAGGAAGGACCCGAAGGGCCCCGGGGGGTTGGACGCTAGGCGGCGATGATGACTGGTTGCGGGAGCAGGATTTGAACCTGCGACCTCCGGCTTATGAGACCGGCGAGCTGACCGCTGCTCCACCCCACAAACGAGACGCGCCCGGAAGGATCTCTCCTCCGGGCGCGAAACATGTGCTGGCAAGATGTCAATCATAAGCTCTGTGCCACGTCAAGTATTCAGGAGCTGCTATGGCTTTTCTAGGTCTCAAGGAAGTGTTGTTGGAGCACTAGGCGGCGCCCTCCACTGAATGGTAGCTTCTGGCTTCTTGGTCTTCGAACAAGACGGAGGAGTCGATGCCACCGCAATCAACTGAAGGTAGCACTACAGGGGGCGCAAATCCTGTGGTGTCACAAACATGCAAGTCTGCGCAGGTTGGTCAAAGACTTGCATCCTAACTTCGCCTTCGGCAACCAGATTCCTGGTCGATCCCGTCATTGAATGGATCCAACCGTCATCTCCAGATTCATTGTTAATTATCGCACATACCATGACCCCGAGCCGCTGAACTAGTTTATCGATCTCATCATCCTCTCCCGTAAATGTCGGATAACAGATTGAATAGTCGCCGGAGAGACCGCCGGCCATAACCGTTTCTCCTGGTCCGCTATCTATGCCGACAGAAAACAGTTCGGAGATCACTTCCCAATTTATCGCAAGATCGACGCCTAAACCTGCTAGGATATTGTTTCGATTAAAGATATCACCAGAGAAGCACTGATAAACGGGCGTTCGATAAACGTCTTGTGCTAGTGCTGGTGAAATCGGTCCCGCAATCGCCAGTGACATCGCAACAGAGACTGAAAGTGTGCAAATCTTCTTCATTTAATATTCTCCGCAAGTTGTTTCATGGAATTACAACCATAGATTGCTGATCTAGAGCCAGAACGGCATACTTCCAGCCTCTATCTGCTATACGATCTAACCTTGCTTTTTAGTCCAGGGCGACGCCGCTGGCATCGTGCTTGTGATCGTCAATGACCGTAGTTTTCCGCCCGCACTCAAATTTGCTCGAACCCGATCAAGCGCAATCCACCAGCGGACGTAGGCGCTTCGGGCTGCACTGATCTGAGCTAGATCGGGCATCCATCGGCACGGACACCACCGAACCTCAACCTTACGATTGAACCACCGATCCCCTCGGGCTCCCGTTCGAACCCGCCGTTTGACACGAAGGATCTCACAAACCTCGGTCTTCGCCGTCCCCCGACCGTTGAGCGCCAACGGTTCGAGACGCGGTTGTGCATCGGGCATCCAATCCGGTCGCCGCCCTGCTCGCGCCAGTTCGGCAATTCGAATCGCCATACGCTTGCCGCCAACAGCTTGCGGTAGCGCTGATAGGACGGCCGCAATCACTTCCGCATCATCGTGAGCTGAGCTTCGGCCGATCGACGTATCGATGCGCACTCGGCCGAGCCGCGCCCGCTCCAGGAGCACGTGTTCCATCCCGAAGCCGGATCCGCGCTCTTCGGCGCTGCGCGGATCCGGCAGATCCAGCGAGACTTTCTCTCGCCCGAATGCCCATTCGAGTGCCTCGAGCGCCGACATTTCCCGGCGGCGTTGATCGCGCCGCTGATCAGCGATCGGCTGCGGCGCGTGACGGATTGGACGAACCGCTGCAACCGTGTCCGGATATGACATCGGATGTCGAATGACCTTTGCTTTCGGTGCCGGTGTCTTTGGAGAGTTCTTGGACAGGTACTCGGCAATCGCCGCCTGCTCTTCCGCTGTAAGTGCCGCCTCTTTTCCCATTAGCTCACCTCTGAATTCTATATTTTGTTCCTTCGAACGAAGAAGGAGGAAGATGTTGATGAAGGTCTGTAAGCAGCGGGGCCACTAGGGCAGAAAGAGACGGAATGGGGCAGAACGTATGCCAAAACGCCAATCGCATAACCCGCTGAAACAACGCGCAAAAAAGGCGTGGTGGGGCACGCGGGGCGCATAGGGCAGGAGTTTCCACCTTACACGCGTGAGAGCTTTTTATTTGAGGCCACCCCAGACCCCTGATCCCTCGCGCACACGTGCAATGCTCAAATTTCTGCCCTATGCGCCCCGCGCGCCCCGAATGGCCGGTAAGCCTTTGTCGGAGCGTGGTTTCCTGCGGTACACGTCTTCGCCAAAAGCGCCCCGGATCGGGGCAGCTTTTCGGGTTCTGCCCCGATTTTCGAGGGTCTTGGGTAAAGGGGTGCGGGGTGCGGGCGGCGCTTCGAGGGGAGGAGGCCGCCCAGGACATCACGTGAAGTCGTCGTCCGGCGGCGCATAGCCGCTGGCGCTGCCAGAGCTGTCCTTGCGGACCATGGGAAGGCCCTTGGCATCTCGGGGGGCATCGGCCAGCCGAGCGCGGATATCCTCCGTCAGGCGAAGGCCGGTATAGCCCCAGATGCCGTTGCGCTTGTGGCGCATATAGGTCTTCCCCGTTCGGGGATGGCGATACTTCCCGTTCCGTTCCTTCAGCTTGCGCTGCAGGTTGCCGGGCTGCCAGGTGTGCGAGGTGTTCTCGAGCAGATAGAGATAGCAGGCATCGACCAGCTCGCGGGAGGGCAGGAAGTCCGATCCGCCATCGATCTCGCAGGCCGTGGCGAGGAAGTCCCCGATCGGATCGCTGTCCTTGCGGTACTCTTCGGTCGCCTGCAGCACCTGCGGCGGCTCCTGCAGACCGCCTTCCAGATAGTCGAGGAGCCCCGCGATCATCCAGTTCAGGATGCCTGAGCGCTCCTCCTCGAAGAGCTCATCGCCGAGCTTCTCGTTGCGCAGGCGTTCGGGGATCTGGACCTCAAACGGGCAAAGCAGCGGCCGCCGCCAGATCCCGTCGTCCGTGCCCCGGATCTCGAGCTTATGGTTCCCCGTAAAGGTCAGTTTGAAATACGGCGTGAACTCCACGAAATCCGAATGCAGGTTGCGCACCAGCATCTCATCGCCGCCGGTCATCTCCTTGATCTTCTGTTCCTGCAGCCGCTCGCCCTCTTCAGGCTCGTTGGTGATCGCGGCGCGGGCGCCGATCAGGCGCATCAGATCGGGCGTCGCGTCCGAGCCTGACTTGCGGTTCTTGCCGGTCAGGCTTTCGATCTTCACCATCGTGGCATAGTCGCCCAGCATGCGGCGTATGAGGCCTGCCAAGAGCGATTTGCCGTTCGCGCCCATCCCGTAGCAATAGAGGAACTTCTGGACCGGCAATGCGGTCAGCGAGAGACCAAACCATCGCTGCAGGAAGGCCCGCATCGCGGGATCCGGCTGGACCGTCGCAAGGAAGTGGTCGAACTTCGGGCAGCTCGCGTCCGGATCGTACTCCACCGGCATCAGCTTGGTGATGTATTGCGGCCGATTACGCCCCTGGATCGAGACGATCCGCTCATGTGGCATCAGACCGACCTCGGCCTGTTTGCCGCCGCCATCTTCGCGCATATCAAACACCGAAAAGCGCAGAATACCGCTTTCGGTGTTGACGGTTAACGCATCGGCGTCGAGATCCTCCACATCCCGGTAGAGGGTCGTGGTCGCCTCCAGCAACAAGTTCTTGATCGCTCCGCTATTGCCGGTTGATCGTGCGAAGGCCTTGTGCCTGGCCCGGGATGATCCGCGTCCCCATAGCTCGCCATTGAGCTTGTCTTTCTCGGCCAAAAGCGACTGGCGCTTCTCGGCCCGCTCATCTTCCGAGAGGTCAGGATAGGCCGTGCCGACATCCCGGAGCTCACCGCGGATCGCCTCGAGGCGATCGACCCGGCGCCGCTCGGCCGCGTTCAGCTGCAGATGCGGGATCTCTTTCTCGATCCATTCATGGATCGTCTGCGCGCGGCCGCGCACAGCAATCCCGTCCGGATCGATCCGCCATCGCTTGCCGTCCCAAACATGCCAGCCCACGCGCGGAACATACATCGCATCCTGTCCGCAATAGAGCGCGAAGCGATGGCCGTTGCCGGTATCGTTGAGCGGCAGCTTGGCGCCCTCGACTTCTAGGGCCGGGATGTCCTCCGGCGGCCCCTGCCAATCGGGGGGCGGGGAACCGTCGCCATAGCCATCGTCTCGAGGCGCCGCGTCGGGTTCGGAAGAGACTTGTTCGTCTGGCGGCACGTCCTCGGCATTATCAAACGCCGCTCTGACTCTGTTCTTCTTGTCAGTCATCGTCGTGCTTCAGCAGATCGTTGAAATCCACCCCCTCACCGGCCCAGACGATCTGGCCGCGCAGATCGGATCGATGTGCCATGGCCCGGCGGAGCCCGCATTCCAGCTTGGCGCGGGTCATCTTCGGCTCGGAATCGCCATCCATCAGGTAGATCAATCGCTTGACCCAGGGCGGCGGCAAAAAGGCGTCCTCATCGTCCAGATCGGGCCGCCCGGAATAGCGTTTGCCTTTGATCTTGCGCATCCGGCCGGCCATGTTGCCGAGATCGATGCCGCACCAGTATTCCGCATTTGGGACCGGCTGCACGACCTGAGCCGAGAGCGTCGTTTCGATCCCCTCGCCCATAATGAGAACCGGCGACTTCGCCATCGGCGTTAGGCGAATTGCGCCGCCTTTCTTCGAGCCCAGCACCTTCTTGGCATCGAGGCGCTCGCCGTTGTGGGCGATGATCGCCTTCCACTTCGACCCCGGAGAGGACAGATCGATCCAAGTGCGATGCACCCCGATCAGCTGTCCAGACGGGGCCACAATGCCTGCCAGCATAGCCGGTCCCCGATGGAGTTCTGTCCAGGCCCCGTCGATCATGTGCATGTAGCGAAGCGCCGGGTGGAAGCGCAGCCCGGTTGGGGACGTGTCGAATTTGATCCCACGCAGGGCCAAGTATTTCTCGGCCGTGCTCCCGGAAAAGATGCGCGCATCCGCCCAAAGCGCCCGCGCCATCGAGATCGACTCCGCGCGTTTCCGCGCTGCGATCTCAGCGCGCCTTTGATCTGCCTTCTCGCGTTTCTGCCGGCGACGCTCGATCTCCTCATCGGACATCTCAACCGCCCGTTCCCCGACCAGCCAGTCGAGAGCCGATTTGAAGTCGCAATTGAGGACGTGTTCGACCAGGCGGATCCCATCGCCCCCACCGAAGGCGCGACAGAGAAAGACGTTATCGGCCGTGTTAATCTGGAGCTTGTCCTCGCGCCCTCCGCAGGTAGGACAAGGGGCGACGAGCTCGTCACCGCGGCGCTGCAATCCGTCGATCTTAAGACGATCCGCAATCTCGCGGATTGATAGGTCCTTCGCCTGCTCGAGGCGGGCATCAACCTGGCGGCTCATTGATCGAGCTTCCGGCCAAGATACGTCTCCGCCATTCGAATGAGGGTGAGCTGCACCAGCATCTTCAGGTGAGCCATGCATTTGCTGTACTCCGCACCGCCCCGGCGGCAGGCCACAAGACCTTGCGCGATCGAGAGGAGTTGGACGGTGGTGTCACCTAAAGGATGTTTGTCATGCGACGGCAGGGAGACTTCGCGCTGATTGATCAGCAGCTGCAGCCGGTTCATCTCGGAGACGAGGATATCCTCCTCTGCCGGATCCAGTCGCCTACAACACAGCGCCGCGCCCAGATGAAGGAGCGCCCGCTCTTCCTTTGTTGGAGACCGGCTAGACATGCCTCGGGCACCGTCGTTCGGCCCACCATCGCGGCGGCATCGAGCCATCATGACGGTCAGACGGCACGTCGCGCATCACCTTATCGACCCGGTGATAGGCACCGATGACACTGCTGCGCGACGCGGAGAAACGAACGGCAATCTGTCCGAAGGTCAGACCCTCCACGTCCTTGAGATGCAGGAGCTGCAGAAGCCGCTGATCGGTCCATTCGAAAGGTCTAGCGCGGCTCATAGAAACCCTCCTGCGCTCGAATAAAGGCGGCGAGCGCGTCCAGTTCATCGGCCATCGACGGTTTGATGAAACCATCGACGAAGGCGTGATGGCCCGGCGCATCGAAGCGAATCCGGTACCGAAGGATCGTCGCAAACTTGGGATCGGGGGCTATCACAACTGCAAGACAGTCGAGGGGGAACACGCACCTCGTCATTGCGCCGCCAAGAGCAATGTCAGGCGTCCGTCGGTCGAAACCGTGAGCCCCAATCTCCGACAGTCTGAGCGGACTGTTGAGTTCTCGACTCCCCAATCGGACGCGATCTCGAAGGTCGTGCGACCCGCTCTTCTTTGTTGAAGCCGCCGCCCGCGCCGGAGCGAGTGAGAACAACGCGACGGGCGGCGGCTGGAAGGCTTGTCGCTCTTAGCGGCGCGCGGCCTTCCATTCGAAACGACGGATTGAAAAACACTTCTCATGATGCGTCTTCAAAAAAATCGTCAGGGGTAATCGACACTGTCCCAGCTCTCGCCGCTCGCAAGAGGGCTTCCTGAGCGGATTGTGGTACGCGTCCATCGGTTCCTCCGCGAGACCGAGGATATGTCCATCGGTAGACCCAGTTGGGGGTCTTACCGATCAAGCGTGCGGTTTCATCTACTCCGCCACACTTCTCGATCACTCGATGCGCGACGCTGCTCTTGGAATCCTGTGTCATGATGCATACTTTCGATTATCGAAAGTATATGCGCAAGTGGATTGTTTCGATATTCGTGATTTTACGACTTTCGATAATCGAAGACTATGAGGCATGAAGTTGGAATGGATTGATCAGCAGCTGAAAAAGCACAACATGCCGCGGTCGCGATTGCGCGATGCGGTTCCTGGCTTCACCGACAACAAGATATCCCTGCTCTTCAGTGGGGACCGGAAGCTTTCGGCTGATGAAGCGGATATGATCCGTCAGTTTTTCGGTTATCGGGCTCCTGGGGACTCGATGGATCCTCTCGAGGAGCAACTTCAAGAGTATTTATCAAAGCTTGATGCTCATCAAAAACGCGCTGCAGTTCTGTATTTGTCAGCCGTCCTTGGTGACGACGAAGCGCAGCTCCAAGCATCTTAACAAACAATTCTAATTTCAATCGTCGGCTTACTCTCCACGTTCGTGCGGGAAATTCTTCCATTGTCATCTCTGCGTCTCCAGCAATGAGACTGCATCGATCGCCACTCCCCTCAATCTATAGTTGGTGACTAGCTTCTCGTTCACAAGCGCGCTCTTCCAGACCAATTTTCGATATTCGAAAGTTTTGGGTTGCATCTTATGTTTCGATATTCGAAAGTGTCGTGAAGATGCAAGCGATGAAGTGAGTCTATGCCATGGGAATACCGAATTTTGAGGAATGGGAGAAATTTGGTTGGGAGACACGCGCGGCTTATCTCTCAAGATCGAGCGGCCAGCCAATCTCAATTGTCTACAAAATTGCATCCGAATGGGACGATGACGGCACGCCGCCAATTCCGATGCTGCCGCCCCCGCCTCCGGCGCAGCATGCTCCCGGGTGCCAAGCATGAGGTCGTTCGTCCATATCTCATGCGCGGTAGAGACGCTTGGCGCCCGCGCTGTGGCCAGCAATCCTGACGTCGACCGACGCAACTATCAGCTTCGGACACTTGCATGGGCCAGCCTCATGTCTGCTCGAGGCAAGCGGGTGAACATGACCCGGCTCAATGCTGATGCGCGCGACCGTCGTAAGCTGGACCGGCGCATTCACGTGGTGTCCTGAGATGGGTTTGGAATCCATGCCCAACTCGGACCCGCATCGCGAAAACCAGCCTCTCGAAGGACGTGGTATGACGACGGGTTTATTGCCGTGCCCGTGGTGTGGATCGCGTGATTTGATCATGCCGCCTCAGATGTATCGGATGTTTGGATTTGAGCAGGTCGGATGCAAGACCTGCGGCGCAAGCGGGCCACGACATCGCGAGGGTCGAGATATCGCGGACCTATGGAACCGCAGGTTCGTCCAGATGGCATTTGGCGGGGTTGGGGGTGCCAGATCTCAATTGCCGACGGTCATCGATGATTTCCAGATCCACGCCGAGGAGATGCAAGACGCGAAGTGGGGTCCGTCCCACGCGGCCAGATTGGCAGACCGCAGGGCGATTATCTGCAGTCGGTCGCCATGGATGCAGATGCGCGATTGGTTTGTGGGTCGGACAGATATCGAATTGATACTGCTGGTGATCTGCGCCTTCGCAACAGGGCTGCTCGCGTTTATCGCCGCCCAGGGGGTGCTCTGGTGACCGTTCAGGCACGCAGGGGTCGTAACACCCCCCTCCGGAGCGCCTCGCTGACCGGGGTTAGGGTCGCTCCGTACCGAGCGGAGCCGCGCACCCCTCCACCGCTCAGTGAGGCGCTCTGCAATTGGTGTGGCGGACAGCTACCTGATGGCAAAGCGCGCTATTGTTCCAGCCAGTGCCAAAAGGACTGGACCTCGTTCATTGCCGCCTTTGGCAAACGGATCGCACCTTGGCTTCTGATCACAAGAGCTCAGCGGCCCAGATCAGGAAAGCCCGCAGGGCCGTCCTACCCGGTCGCCATGAATCAGGTTCGTGACATGACCGATGAGGCGCTGAGCCGTCTTAACACCGCCCGACGTCAAGCGAAGGGGCGTTGAATGGCGAGCTCTAGATACCCCGATTCCATGATCAAGAAAGCTGTCGATCTGCGGGAGGAAGGTATGACCTACGCGGCCATCGGCAAGCAACTCGGGATGCCGCGCGCCTCCGTTCGATATCATTGCCTGCGCCTCGGAGCCGAGCCACCGTCACCATACAGGATCGCGGTAAGGGGTCCGATGGTCGTGAGACGTGGCAATCACGTAATCCGGCGCTTTAGCGAAGCGGACGACCGGCGGCTGATTAACATGCGTACTCAAGGCGCCACCCTTACGGCGATCGCAGACGCTCTTGATCGCAATGTCTCCTCCATCCTCGGCCGGCTGATGACGTTGGCACGTCACGAAGACCAGGCCGAACGCGCGAGGATCGCGGAGTTCCATCAATGATCGATCTAGTTGCCTTTCAGATCGGTATTGAGGCGATCAGCCTAGATCTCGTCAAAGTGGAGAGGCACAATTGCACCTGCAACCTGAGGCGAGAAGGGTCGCCGCTGTTGTTGGTTTGTTAGTCGAAGGTCAACGGTTTCAATTTCATTTGATAGGAGGAAGATTATGGAATTCATCTGGACTCTCGTTCTTTGTGCGGGACTGACAGTCGAAGGGGGCTGCGCCGAAAAAGAAGTCAGCGCGATGCCAAGCCTTCACGACTGTATGCTGGCGGCTCAGGCGGCGAAGGTAACCCGTGCCACGAACATGCAGACCTACGTGGTCTGCGAGCTGCGCAATGCCGACGTCATCGATAATCATCCGCGCTCATGGCGGATCGTCGAAGCTGACGAAACGCGCATCTGAGATCTGGGACCGATGGCTGCCTCCGAACGTCCATTGACGCCCGAGACGCTAGCGGACCGCTGGCAATGCTCGGCCGAAACAATCCGGCAGATGGTAAAGCGGGGTGAGTTGCGCGGATTTCGTGTTGGCCGCATGATCCGGATACCGATCGATGCCGTAGAGGAGCACGAATGCCAGATATCAGTCTTGGGCGCCTCAGAGGCGGCTTCTGCGTCTACTGGGATGATGCGGATTCCGGAAAGAGACGACGCCATCAGCTTAAAGCTGGCACCGTCCGTGAGGCCGAAGCGGAGGCAATAGAGGTCTATCGCCGAGAGACGTTCGTCGCACGCAAGTCAGCCCCAATTGTGTCGGAGATCTGGAACGCATA
Source organism: Aestuariibius insulae (assembly GCF_040783535.2). Taxonomy (NCBI): domain Bacteria; kingdom Pseudomonadati; phylum Pseudomonadota; class Alphaproteobacteria; order Rhodobacterales; family Paracoccaceae; genus Aestuariibius; species Aestuariibius insulae. Next base: position 465,955 of record NZ_JBFONW020000003.1, on the reverse strand, counting down.
CCGGGAGGATCTCGGCGACAAGCCGACAGCGATCACGATGGGTTGGACTGGAAAGGCGATCCTCCCGCACTTCGGCGCATTACGCTCTGACCTAATAGAGCGCTCCCACTGCCGCGCCTATGCGGACATGCGCATCACCGAGGGAAAAAGCATAGGAACTGTCCACACCGAGCTGGGACATCTGCAATCGGCCCTCAAATGGGCCGAAAAAGTGCGGATGATCGATCGTGCGACCCACATCTTCCGGCCAAGCAAGCCCGAATCCGACAAGCGAATCTTGTCTCGTGGTGAAGCGGCCGCCCTAATCGATGGAGCCTTCGAGCCCCACATCCGGTTGGCGATTATCCTTATGCTCGGAACCGCGGCGCGTATCGGGTCCCTGCTGGATCTGACTTGGGATCGCGTCAGCTTCGAGGGGAACAACATTAATTTGCGCTTACCCGACACTGTGACGCGCAAGGGACGCGCGAACGTGCCCATGAACGCAATGGTCCGCGCCGCTCTGTCCTCCGCGCAGGACGCCGCTTTAAGTGACTATGTGGTCGAATATGCCGGTGGTCCAATAAAGTCGATCCGCTCCGGCTTCCAAGGTGCTGTAGCGCGATCAGGCATCGGCCATATCCGAATCCACGACATTCGCCATACAGCGGCTGTCACGATGCTTTCGGAAGGCGTCAACATGACGAAGGTCTCGCAGATGCTTGGTCATTCCAACACCGCCACAACGTTCAAAGTCTACGGACGCTACCTCCCAGGCCACATGCAGGATGCTGCAGACGTCCTGGATTTCACCAGAATAAGGACCGCTTAAAGGGAGAACCAGTTCACTGAACCGGGAAACACTTCGCAAAATCCAGCTAAGTCTTTGATTTCATGGTGGGCGATGACGGGCTCGAACCGCCGACATCTTCGGTGTAAACGAAGCGCTCTACCAACTGAGCTAATCGCCCTCCAGACGCTGTCCTACCTTGCGCAAGAGGCAGGAGCAAGCGTCAGTCGAGCTCTGTGACGCAGCGGTTTGTGACATGATGAACGATGCCTTGGCTGGTCGCTCCGCGCGGCACTTTGGCGAGCGGGATCTCCAGCGCGAGGGAGCGGATCATCAGCGATGTGATGCCGTGGCAGACGATGACGGTGGGGGTCTGAAGGTCGTGCAGAAAGGCGCGGCATCGTGCCTTGAGGGAGGTGAGCCCCTCTCCTCCGGGCACGCTGTCATAGATTTTTACCCAATGATCTGAAGGATATGCGGCGGAAAAGGCCGAATGCATGTCGGGGACGAGCTGTCCCTCATTTTCCCCGACGCCAAGCTCCTTGAGACGGGCATCGGTGTGAATCTCGGGCAGAAGCGGAGCGACGGCAAGTGCGGCGGTCTGGACGGCGCGGCCCGATGGGCTGGAGAAGGCGCGCGCTTTGGTGAGGTCGCATTGGGCGAGGATCTCGCCTTGGCGGCGGGCCTGGGCCTCGCCCTTTTCGGTGAGCGGTGAGTTGAGGCTGCCCTGCATCCGGCCTTCGCGGTTCCAGACGGTCTCTCCGTGTCGCAAGAGCCAAAGATCGGGGTAATCGCTCATGGTCAACCCATTGAAAAGGCGCATCCTTTGGGGATGCGCCTTGGGAAACTGGTGGGTGATAAGGGATTTGAACCCCTGACATCTTCGATGTGAACGAAGCGCTCTACCACTGAGCTAATCACCCGTGTTGAGGCGCGGGAATAGCCAATTGCGGGATGCGGATCAAGTGGCGGTGCAGCTTCATTGACATCTTGCGATGCGGCACGTCAGCCTCTCTTCAAAACAGGGAGATTGATATGAGATACTGTCTTGCTTTTGCTGCACTTTTTATGCCGGTTACGGCGCTCGCCAATACGCTCGATCCCGAGCCGCGACTTGCGGTCATGTCGGCCTTCGCGCCGGAATGGCTGACACTTCAGGAGGGGCTGGAGGAGGCCGAGGCGCATGTCGTTAATGGCAACCGGTTCATCACCGGCACGCTTGAGGGGCAGCCGGTCGTTCTGTTTTTGTCAGGGATTTCAATGGTCAACGCGGCGATGACGACGCAGCTGGCGCTTGATCGGTTCGAGATCGAAGGCATCGTTTTCTCAGGAATTGCCGGAGGCGTGGATCCGGATCTGAATATCGGGGATGTCGTCGTGGCGGCGCAGTGGGGGCAGTATCTGGATGTCACTTTAGCGCGGGAGACGGAGGATGGATTTGCCATTCCGCCTTGGATGGGATCGGATTTTCCCAATTATAACATGATGTTCACCCGCAACCAGACCGTCCAGAGCAGTCGGTCAGATGAGCCTGAAACCAAGTTCTGGTTCGAGGTGGATGCAGACATGCTGGCCGTCGCCGAAGCTGTCGCGGCGGATCTGACGCTGGAGGACTGCAACGAGGAGAATGCGTGCCTGTCTGATCCGCCGCAGATCGTCGTCGGTGGCAATGGGGTTTCTGGGGCGGCCTTTGTTGACAATGCTGACTATAGATCCTTTGTTTTCAACACGTTCGAGGCGCGTGTCCTGGATATGGAGAGCGCCGCCGTGGCCCATGTCGCCTATGCCAATGAGGTGCCGTTCATCGCGTTCCGGTCCTTGTCGGATCTGGCCGGAGGGGGCGATGGAGAGAACGAGATGGGCACGTTCATGAGCCTCGCGGCGGTCAATTCGGCGGAGGTTGTGAAGGCGTTTCTGGCGGCTTGGGAGTAGGTTTCGGAGCGATAGGTTAATGCCGCCGGAGAGGGCGAAACGGGCTTTCGGTATCCGGTCGGTATCACGTCGGTATTTGGTCGGTGGTTTTGCGGAAGGTGGGGCGTTTAACGAAGCGTGCGGAACGAAACCGCGCGCAACATTGGAAACAAACTGCAGCCCAGCTCTATCATTGTTGAAAAGCTTGAAGAAGCGGACGACGCGCAGCGCGGACACCCCTTCTCCACGAAAAAGGGCGCCGCAACGGGCGCCCTTTTGAGACTATCTTAACTGAGATCAGTGATGGGCAGCCGCGCCCCCGCCTTCGGCGTTCTGAGCGGCGGCGGCCGCTGCTGCCTCTTCGGCGGCTTCGTCCCAGTCGATCGCGTCCGGCGTTTCGACCAGCGCATGCTCCAGCACTTCTGAGACGTGGCTGACGGGGACGATAGTCAGCCCCTCTTTCACGTTATCCGGGATCTCGGCCAGATCCTTTTCATTCTCCTGCGGGATCAGCACCGTCTTGATGCCGCCGCGCAGAGCCGCGAGAAGCTTCTCCTTCAGGCCGCCGATCGGCAGCGCGTTGCCGCGCAGGGTGACTTCGCCTGTCATGGCGATGTCGCGGCGGATCGGGATCTGCGTCAGGACCGAGACGATGGCCGTGGTCATCGCAAGGCCTGCTGATGGGCCGTCCTTCGGGGTTGCGCCTTCGGGCACGTGGACGTGGATGTCCCAATTTTCCATCCGGGGCGGTTTGACCCCGATCTTGGGCGCGATGGACCGTGTGTAGGAGGAAGCGGCGTCGATGCTTTCCTTCATGACATCGCCGAGTTTCCCCGTCGTCTTCATGCGGCCTTTGCCGGGAAGGCGTAGCGCCTCGATCGAGAGCAGCTCCCCCCCTACGGACGTGTAGGCAAGCCCCGTGACGACGCCGATCTGATCCTCAAGCTCTGCCAGACCGTAGCGGTACTTTTTCACGCCGAGATAGTCGTCGAGGTTGTCGGTCGTGATCTCGACGTGGTCGACCTCTTTCTTGACGATTTTGGTGACGGCTTTCCGCGCCAGCTTGGCCAGTTCCCGTTCGAGGTTCCGCACGCCCGCCTCGCGGGTATAGACGCGGATCATCTCCTTGAGCGCGTCGTCGGTGAGCGAGAACTCCTTGTCCTTGAGCCCGTGGTTCTTGAGCTGCTTGGACAGCAGGTGCTGCTTGGCGATCTCGGTCTTCTCGTCCTCGGTGTAGCCGGCGAGCGGAATAATCTCCATCCGGTCCAGAAGCGGGCCCGGCATGTTGTAGGAGTTCGCCGTCGTCAGGAACATCACGTTCGAAAGGTCGTATTCCACCTCGAGATAGTGATCGACGAAGGTCGAGTTCTGCTCGGGGTCGAGCACCTCGAGCATCGCCGAGGCCGGATCGCCTCGGAAATCCTGACCCATCTTGTCGATTTCATCGAGCAGGATGAGCGGGTTCGTGGTCTTGGCTTTTTTCAGCGCCTGGATGATCTTGCCGGGCATGGAGCCGATATAAGTCCGGCGGTGGCCGCGGATCTCGCTCTCGTCGCGCACGCCGCCGAGCGAGATGCGGATAAACTCGCGCCCCGTGGCCTTGGCGACCGATTTGCCAAGCGAGGTCTTACCGACGCCTGGAGGGCCGACGAGGCACATAATCGGGCCTTTGAGCTTTTTGGAGCGCTGCTGAACGGCGAGATATTCGACGATCCGTTCCTTGACCTTCTCGAGCCCGTAATGGTCGTTATCGAGGACCTTCTGGGCATGACCCAGATCCTTCTTGGTGCGCGATTTGACTCCCCATGGGATCGACAGCATCCAGTCGAGGTAGTTGCGCACGACCGTGGCTTCGGCAGACATCGGGCTCATATTCTTGAGCTTCTTGATCTCGCCTTCGGCTTTTTCGCGGGCTTCCTTGGACAGCTTGGTGTCCTCGACGCGCTGCTCGAGCTCGGCGACCTCGTTCTGGCCATCCTCGCCGTCGCCCAGTTCCTTCTGGATCGCCTTCATCTGTTCGTTGAGATAGTATTCGCGCTGCGTCCGCTCCATCTGGGATTTGACGCGGGTCTTGATCTTCTTCTCGACCTGCATGACGGACATCTCGCCCTGCATCAGGCCATAGATCCGCTCCAGCCGTTCGGAGACGGAAAGCGTCTCGAGCAGCTCTTGCTTCTGGCCGACTTCGACGCCGAGATGACCCGCCACCAGATCGGCGAGCTTGGCCGGTTCGGTCGCATCGCCGACGGCGGCGAGCGCCTCTTCGGGGATGTTCTTCTTGATCTTGGAATAGCGTTCGAACTCACCGCCGACAGAGCGGACGAGCGCCTCGGTCGCGGCGGGATCGCCGGGCGTTTCCTCGAGCGGCTCGCAGGAGGCTTCGAAGAAGTCGTCGTTTTCCAGGTAACCAGTGATCGACACGCGGCCCTTGCCTTCGACCAGGACCTTCACGGTGCCGTCGGGCAGTTTGAGAAGCTGGAGGACATTGGCCAGAACGCCGGTCTTGTAGATCCCCTCTTCCGACGGGTCGTCATCGGCGGGATCGATCTGGGACGACAGCAGGATTTGCTTGTCATCGGCCATAACCTCTTCCAGCGCCTTCACCGACTTCTCGCGGCCCACGAAGAGCGGCACGATCATATGCGGGAAGACGACAATGTCCCGGAGCGGCAGCACCGGGTAAGAGGACGCGAGGGGTTGTGTCATAGGGACATCCTTTTGATCGCAGGAAAGGCCTGACCCCGGTTTCGGCAGTCGTCGGACTTTCCCCGTAAGCCACCAGACTTGGGGTATCGATCTGGCTGTTTCAACCGCATCTATGCCATTTGATCGATATCGATGTAAGGGGTCTTGCTGCCACAGGCGGGGGTGATGACTGCGGAATGGTGGGGTTAATCGGATGTCAGCAAAAACGGTGTATGTTATGAAGGCGGTCCCTTTGCAGGTTGATTTTCGCCTGCAAAAGGTCCGAATTTGCGTGTAAGGCATGCGGATGCGTAAGGAGATCGCTGCGATGAACGAAACCACGCCTGTTACCGCCATAGCCGCCGATGACGAGTTCGGGAAGGCAGAAATGCCGGTCAATGAATTGCTGGTGATCGCCGCGCGGCGCAGTGGCAAATCGCCAATCGCGCTGGGCCGGGAATTCTCGCGTCTTTATAATGCGGGAAGCATGCTGAGCATGAAGGATTTCGTGCGTCATTCGCTTTGGGATACGGAGCGACACGGGGAGGATGGCGCGCAACGCTTTGTTGGCTCGCGATCGGTCTGGCCGATTTCGCATACGGTCAATGACAAAGACTGGTTTCGGGTTCCCGAAGACAAGTACATCATGGATCTGCTGTGCCAGGCGGAGGGGATCCCGCTGCCCAATACGGTCGGGATCATCGACGATTCCGCGCGGAGCTATGCGGGTACGCCCAAGATCGACACCGCGGAGAAGCTGCGGGATCTGGTACTTTCCCATCCGCCGGGGGCGCTGTTTGCAAAGACGCTGGGGGGGCTGATCGGCCGCGGGGTCATGGTGATCGAAGAGGCGGACGACACCACGATCAAGCGGACCGGGGCAGATCCGGTGACCTATGAGGCCTTCCTGAAGGAGGTTCTGTCCGAGGAGCCCTATGTGTTGCAGGAGCGGCTCGACAATCACGAGGCATTGGCGCCCTATTGCTCGGGGCTGACGACGATCCGGTTTCCCAATCTCGTGCGCGGCTCGGAGATCTGGCAGCCTTGCGTGGCGATGAAGCTGACCACGGCGGGCAATATCGCCTGTGCCTTCTGGCGTCCGGGCAATCTGTGCTGCGAGATCGATCATGCGACGGGGGAGGTTATCCGCATCGGAAAGAGCGACGGGTTGGTCACCGAGTATATCGAGGATCATCCCGATGTTCCGGGCCTGATGGGTCTAAAACTGCCGCATTGGGACGAGATGAAAGACATCAACGAGCGGACCGCGCGTGTCTTCGGGGCGATCCCCTATCAATCGACGGATCTGGCGATCACTCCCTCCGGCCCTGTTCTTGTGGAGTCAAATTACGCGGGCAGTTTCGACGTTCTTCAGAACGCAACAGGACGCGGGCTGCTGAGCGACGAGGTAAAGGCGTTCTTTCGCAAAAATGGCTACGACTTTGACAATCCGCCGAAGCTGGCGAAGGAGACAAAAAAGAAGAAGTTTCTCGGTCTGTTTTAAGGGTATTCGCCCGCAGGCCAGGTCAAAGCGGCTCGATATCGCCTTGCGCTCGCAGCTTGTGGAAATCGGCCTCCCAGGCGTCGAAGCGGCCCTCGGCAATGGCGGCGCGCATGCCGGACATGATTTCCTGAAAATAATGCAGGTTGTGCCAGGTCAGGAGCATGCCCGAGATCATCTCCTGGGCGCGGAAGACGTGGTGCAGATAGGCGCGGGAATAGCTTTTGCAGGCTGGACAGGTACAGCTCTCGTCCAAAGGGCGCGGGTCGTCCTGGTGGCGGGCATTCTTGATGTTGACGACGCCGCGCCGCGTGAAGGCCTGCCCCGTGCGGCCTGACCGGGACGGCAGGACGCAGTCTATCATGTCGATGCCGCGCTTGACGGCGCCGACGATGTCGTCCGGTTTGCCCACGCCCATCAGGTAGCGGGGCCTATCCTCGGGCAGTTGATCGGGTGCGTAGTCGAGAACGCCGAACATAGCCTCCTGCCCTTCGCCGACGGCGAGGCCTCCGATGGCGTAGCCCTCAAAGCCAATAGCGCGCAGGGCCTCCGCGCTTTCGCCGCGCAGGTCCTGTTCGAGCCCGCCCTGCTGGATCCCGAAGAGCGCGTGGCCGGGGCGATCTCCGAAGGCCTCACGCGAGCGGGCGGCCCAGCGCATCGAAAGGCGCATGCTATCTGCGATGCGTTCGCGATCGGCGGGGAGCGCGGGGCATTCGTCGAAGCACATGACGATGTCGGAGCCGAGGAGCCGCTGGATTTCCATCGAGCGTTCGGGCGTCAGACGATGCTTGGAGCCGTCGATATGGGATTTAAAGGTGACGCCATCCTCGTCGAGTTTTCGCAGAGCGCCCAGCGACATGACCTGAAAGCCGCCTGAATCGGTGAGGATCGGTCTGTCCCAGTTCATGAAGCGGTGCAGGCCGCCGAGACGCTCCACCCGCTCGGCCGTGGGACGCAGCATCAGGTGATAGGTATTGCCCAGCAGGATATCGGCGCCGGTCGCGCGGACGCTTTCAGGCAGCATTGCTTTGACCGTACCTGCGGTGCCCACGGGCATGAAGGCAGGGGTGCGGATCTCCCCCCTCGGGGTGGAGATCACGCCGGTGCGGGCCCTGCCGTCGGTGGCGTCAAGGGAGAAGGAGAAGCGGTCGGTCACGCGCGTGTTTTGCCCGATCAGGCGCGGAGGGCCAAGCGCAGATCGCGCGCGAGATCGGAAAATCAGCTTACATTTGGCCGGTATAGGTTGCAGCTTCGGTGAGATCGGCCAGACATTCCTCCGCCTTCTCCATTACCTCGCGATTGACGTCGTTCACGAAAAGCCAGTTGTCGAAGAAGTCGCCGGATCTTTCTGTGTTCGACTCCTGAAATTTGGGGTATTTCTCGACCAGATCAGAGTAGATCCTGTTGATGTGGTTTCCGACCTTTCGTCCAGGATCGTAGTAATTGACGCCGGATTTCGGATAATTCGGTGAGCTTGGCATGACATTGATCGGATCACGGCGCTGCAAGACCATTTCAGGCGCATAGGGACCATCGGGCTGCTTTCGCATTTCCATACCGTAGACATCGACGGTATCGCGATCCAGAATATCATAGAGATAGAACAGCAATTCGAATTTGGGCTCGAGCGCCTTACCATCGACAAATGGGACCGGATAAAGAAGCGGAATACCCGAGAAGATTTCACCCAAGACAGCGGCAGATTCGTCGGTCAATTCGGGATCCTGCCCGATGGCGGTGAAGATCGTCTCCCATCGATCGAAGTTGGCGCGAATGAACTTTCGGAAATTGGAGCGATAATAGCCGGGATCGAGCGCAACTTGGGCGGTTTCCAGATCCACGCATTTTGCCGCTTCGGCCTGCTCCGCAAAAATCTTGGCACGCATGTAGAACGAGCCATATCCGAACAGATCGCCAGTGACTCGTGCCCCGCCATAGGTCAAGGTGCTGACAACCTTGTCGCCTGCATAGCTGATGCCCTGATAGCCGATATTGTTCGACCAACCGCGCTTGAACCGGGTGTTCGAGATCACTCTCAACATCGAGCGGGAGTTCTTGAGGCCGCTGGAGACGCGCATAGAGGCATAGCCTCTGGCAAGCCAGGCTCCGGCGCCCGCGCCCGCCACTGCCACCGGGGCGAGCGCTGCAAGGGCTGCAAGTGAGACGATTGTCAGAAGATCGACCCCGATCTGCTCGAACTTCGCCTGCTCGTCATAGGCACCCTTACGATTGTCCAAAGCTTTTTCAAAAGCGTCCGTCATTGGCCCATAGATATTGGACATATAGTCCTTTTCAGCTCTATTCAGCTTGATCAACAGATCCATAAAGACTGGATGCGTCGGCTTGGCAGCCATTTCAATATCCTCCAATTCAACTTCTGCGCAGGTCAAATTCCGCAGAGTATTTTATTTCAATGTCTCATCGCACCGTGAAAAGACGGTGGATCGTCTTTGACTGAACTCATTGCCTTAAGACCAAATGTCCTTGAGGCGGTACCGTATCTGTCACACCCGCGGATGTCCGGCTTGCCTGGCGGTGTTCGATCTCCTCGAAAACCAACCTGTAGGCGGCGCCTCTTTCCCGCGTCAACCGGACGTTAGGTCAGCGGATCTGCCGAGACAACCGGGAAAAGCCGGTGCGAAGGGCCCCTTGGGCGTCTGTCTGCAGCGCTTGCAAGCGTGCCGGATGCCGGACCTTTCTGACCGGGCTGCCGCCTGTTACATCGAACCTACCAGATCGCGGACGGTCCGGAACAGCCAAGGAGCCACGCCATGTCCAAGACCATTGCCCTGGGATGGGAGGAGTGGCTTGCGCTGCCCGATCTGGGTCTTCCGGCCATCAAGGCCAAGATTGATACGGGCGCGCGCACCTCGGCGCTGCATGCTTTCGATATCGAGCCCTTCGGATCGGCGGCCAAGCCCAAGGTCCGCTTTGCTGTGCATCCGGTGCCGGGGCGGGAGGATCTCGTGATCCCCTGCTCGGCCCCCGTGATCGACCGACGCGAGGTGACCTCGTCCAATGGCGAGGCCGAGCTGCGCTATGTCATCGAGACCGAGCTGTCGGTCGATGGCAGGAGCTGGCCGATCGAAGTGACCCTGACCGATCGAGGCAACATGGCCTACCGGATGCTGCTGGGACGGCAGGCGCTGGCCGAGGATGTGACGGTTCAGCCGTCGGAGAGCTTTCTGCAGCCTGAGCTGAGCTATGACGTCTACAGCTCTTCGCGCATTAAGGCGGCGGCGCCGCGCAGGGCGCTGCGCATCGCCGTTCTGTCACGCGAGGTCGGCAATTATTCGACCACGCGGCTGGTGGCTGAGGGGGAAAAACACGGGCACGAGGTCGAGGTGATCGACACGTTGCGCTGTTACATGGCGATCAATGCGATGGCGCCCGAAGTGCATTACGACGGCAAGCGGTTGCCGCGCTACGACGCGGTGATCCCGCGGATCGGGGCGTCGATCACGAATTACGGGACCGCTGTCGTGCGTCAGTTCGAGACGCTGGGGACCCATTGCGTGAACGGCTCCGAAGGGATCACAGCCAGCCGGGACAAGCTGCATGCCCACCAGATCCTGGCGCGGCACCGGATCGGGATGCCGACGACGGCCTTTGCCGCCTCTCCGCATGACACGGATAATCTGATGGGGTTGGTGGGGACGGCTCCGTTGATCGTGAAGTTGCTGGAATCGACGCAAGGCAAGGGCGTTGTGCTGGCTGAGACCAAGAAGGCGGCGCAGTCGGTGATCGATGCCTTCCGGGGGCTGAAGGCGTCGTTTCTGGTTCAGGATTTCGTCAAGGAAGCGGCGGGCGAGGATATCCGCTGTCTGGTAATCGGATCGAAGGTCGTCGCCTCGATGAAGCGGACGGCGGGCGGCGATGACTTCCGGTCGAACCTGCATCGCGGCGGGACGGCCAAATCGGTCCGGATCACCAAAGAGGAGCGTGAGGCCGCGATCAAGGCGGCGAAGGCCTTCAAGCTGGGCGTGGCAGGCGTGGATCTGCTGCGCGCGGAGAGCGGCCCGAAGGTGCTGGAGGTAAACTCCTCCCCCGGGTTGGAGGGGATCGAGAAGGCGAGCGGCAAGAATATCGCCGGACTGATCATCGAGGGGATCGAAAAGCGCGCCCTGCCCCGCCCGGTGCGGGCGCGGAAAGGCTAGAATTTTCGCGCCGACAGAAGGTTGGCGAAATCGTCGGTCCAGATCCGTTTGCCGTCACCCTTGATCGGCGTCCAGTCGGCGGTTTGCTGAAGCGCCTCGATCCAGTCAGGATCAGGCGACATTACAAGGACGTCGGAGGGGTTGCGGCCCTCATTTTCGTCGAGCGTCAGATCGGGGCGGTCTCGTCGGATCGCCATCTGCAGACCGAGCGCATCGCCGATGCGGGCCAGGGGGGCGGAAAGATCGTAGTAGCGGTTGGAGATGTGAAAGACGAGAAGGCCGTCCTTGGCGATGCGGTCGCGATAGAGCTGCACGGCTTCTTTGGTAACCAGATGGATCGGGACAAAGTCGGAACTGTAGGCGTCGAGATAAAGGATGTCGTAGGCCCTCTCCTGATCGCGCAGGACGATGCGAGCGTCTCCCAGATGTGTGGGCGCATCCGGTGTGCACTCTGAGAGGAACCCGAAAAGAGCCGGATCTCGCGCGACGCGGTCAACGGTTTCGTCGATCTCGTAGAATTCCCAGCTTTGGCCCGGGATGGCATAGCAGGCGAGCGAGCCGACGCCGAGCCCCAGCACTCCGACGCTGTCCGATGCCTGACCGCGCCCGCTTTGGATTATTTGCGCCATGGGGCCGCCCGGATGGTAATAGGACAGCGGGGTGGGACGCATGTCGATTTCGTCCGTGTGCTGCATGCCGTGGATCGTATTACCGTTGACATAGACACGTAGGCCGTCCCGGTCGCCCACCCGGTGCGATCCGAAGAAGCTGCGATCGGTGAAGAGGGTTTCCCCGGTCTCCAATGTGCTTTCGAACGCGAAGAAGAGGCCGGTGACCGCCAAAGGAGCGAGCGCTGCTTTGCGGAAGACCAGCAGGCCCGATGATGCTGCAACGATCAGAATGAATGCGGTTGCGGTTGCGGGCGGCATGCCGAAGGCAAACACCGTTGCAACCCATGCGGCCAAAAGCACGGCGCCAATCAGGATGCCGATGGCAAGCGATCTGGCGCCTCGCCCGTTTGAGGCGATGGCATAGGCGGCAGCGGCAGCGAGGATGGAGAGCGGGACCTCCAGCATCGTGTCGAAGAGGCTGGGGGCAATGATCGAGTTGAAAAGACCGCCAAGCGCGCCTCCGACCGACATGGTGACATAAAAGACCGTGAGATCCTCTGCGGATGGGCGGCTGTCATACAGGCGGTGGTGACAGAACACCGCGATGCAAAAGAACGCCGCGATTAGAAAAACGGCAATCAGAACGGTGCCTGAGGGTGCAAAGACCGAGCTTGCGCAGATTGTCAGGACCACCAGCGAAACCAGCGTGACGGCAGTGAGGCCGCGCCTTACGGCATGCGAGAGGCTGCGGAAGGCGATGACGAACGAGAGCAGGTAAAGCGAGAGCGGTACGACCCAGATGAGGGGGATCGCGCCGAGATCGGTGCTGATCTTGGTCGTGATCGCCAGCATCAGGGAGGACGGCACGAAAGACAGGAGGAGCCAGAGCCCGATCTGGCGGGGTGTAATCATGATATGCGAGAGACCGGCGGGAATGGACGGCATTCGCCGCCCTGTTGCGGCCAAACCGCCGCTGGCGGCCAGGAGCGCGCCGAGACCGATGAACCCGATGGCCCATGCCGCTCCGATCCGGGACATGCCGAAGAGCGGTTCGGCCAGGAGCGGGAAGGCCAGCAGAGCCAGAAGCGAGCCGATATTGCTGGCGCCGTAAAGAAAATACGGATCCTCGGCACGTGGACCGCCGGACCGGGCATACCACGCCTGAAGGAGCGGCGAGTTGGCCGACAGAAGCGCGAAGGGAACGCCGACGCCAAAGGCAAAGAGGGTCAGGGTTTGGAGAACCGTGGATCGACCGGGGTCGTAGAGCCAGCCTTCGTGGATAGAGAGCGGCAGGAAGAGGAGCGCCACGGCCCAAATGCCAAGATGGACGAACGGCTGGATGCGGATCGGGACGTGCCGGGTCAGAACATGCGCGTAGACATAGCCCAAAAGCAGGGTGACCTGGAAGAAAAGCATCGCCGTTGTCCAGACAGCGGGCGCGCCGCCAATCTCGGGCAGGACGAGGCGGGCAAAGAGGGGCTGAACGAAAAAGAGCAGGCCGGCGCTGAGGAAAATCGTCGCGGTAAAAATCACCGGAGCCAGGCGGCGGTCCAGGCGCGCGTTTGAGGTAGCTTGGGTTTCTGTCACGGGTGGCGTCCAACTGAGTTGACGCCGACCTATCCAGAGAATTGGGCCGAATTATGCTCTCTTTGGAAACAGATGGTTAAGCGTGACAGCGCCGCGGCGCGCGGTCGTCTGGACCATTGGGTCTGAAATCCCTATATCTTCGCTCAGGATTGACAGTGGAGAGATCATGCCCGAGCCACAGCCGCAGATGGAAGGCGCGCCGCTTATTGCGCCGTCTTCGACCGATCACCCTCTGCATGAGGCTATCGTGGAGGCGTGCCGGTCGGTCTATGATCCTGAAATACCGGTGAATATCTTCGATCTGGGGCTGATCTACACGATCGAGATCAGCGACGAGAGCAAGGTGAATGTCATCATGACGCTGACCGCTCCGGGATGTCCGGTTGCAGGCGAGATGCCCGGATGGGTTGCCGATGCGGTGAGCGCGGTGCCGGGCGTACAGAGCGTCGATGTCGATCTGACCTGGGAGCCGCCCTGGGGGATGGATATGATGTCGGACGAGGCGCGGCTTGAGCTGGGGTTCATGTAAGGAACTTGGCCTGCCCTCGCCGGTTGATCCGGCGATGGTGTTTCTCAGATCTTCTTTTCGCTTGGCGCTGGCGGCGCTTTTCTGGCTTTGCCTGACGCTCCCTGCGTTGGCGATCGAACCCTATTTCGAGGTCGACCGCCTGAATGAAGGGCTAGGCGCCGCGCCGGGGGATCTGGACCGGTCCACGCCGCAATCGACGATCGAGGCGCTGCTGGATGCGGCGGCGGCGAACGAATTCGAGACTGCGGCGCATCTGATGGACCTGTCGGATTTCGAACCCTCCGAACAGGCGGCGCGGGGCGAGGATCTGGCACGTAGGCTGCATATGATCATCGACCGGAAGGTCATCATCGACTGGCAGTCCCTTCTTGAGCGGCCCGATTCCCTCGATGCTTTGGCGACCTCCGACAGCGCGGTGGCCGGAGAGGTTCGGCGGTCGCTTCTGATGTGGATCCTCGATCTGGAGGACCGGTCGGTCGCGATCCGGCTGAACCGGATCAAGCCAGCGGATGGCGATGCGGTCTGGATCTTCTCCTCGCAGAGCGTGGCCAATATCGATGCTCTGTTCGAGCTTTACGGGCCGACCCGGTTCGAAGAGTGGCTGCCCGACTGGATGCGGGCGGATACGTTCTGGAACCTGATGATCTGGGAGGTGATCGGCCTTCCGATCGTGCTGCTTCTGGCGCTGCTGGCCGGGATGGCGACGCGCCGGCTGATGAAGCGGCTGGCGGCGCGCACCGATAGCCGGCTTGGCGGCGACATCGTCCATGCGATCCGGATGCCGCTCATCTTCTTTGTCGTAACCTTCGTGATCTCGTCGCTGACGACCAGCCTCTTTGTCTTTTCGGGTCAGATCAGCACGATCCTGGGGCCCTTGATCGCGCTCGGCTTTGTCATCGCGGCGCTGATGCTGGTTGTGAATGTCGTGGATGCCGTGCTCGACCGGATGGTGAACCTGCACGACAATTCGCTCAAAGAGCTGGAGAACTCCGAGTTCAGGGCGCTTGTGACCCGGATCGCTGCCGGGCGGCGGGCGCTGATCATCCTGATCGTCCTCATCGGCGGCGGGATCGTCCTGACGCAGGCGGATGTCTTCAATACGCTGGGATTCTCGCTTCTGGCCTCGGCCGGGGCGCTGACGCTGATCCTGGCCTTTGCCGCGCGCACGGTGCTGGGCAATATCATGGCCTCCATGCAGATCGCGCTGAACCAGGCGGCGCGGATCGGCGACCGGATCGTCTACAAAGGCGAGATCTGCGATGTCGAGCGGATCCATTTCACCTATGTGCAGCTGCGCGTCTGGACAGGCGTGCGGCTAATCGTGCCGGTCAACGAATTCGTGTCCGAGCCGTTCGAGAACTGGACGCTCAAGCATAGCGAGCTGATCCGCCTGATCGTGCTGAAGATGCGCCATGACGCGGATGTCGATCTATTTCGCAAGGTGTTCTACGACTTTGCCGAGGAGCTGGAAGAAGGCGAGTTGGGCGAGAAGGACGATCTGCAGGTGCGCGTGACTGGGCAGGATGTGTTCGGACAGGACGTGACCTTCTGCCTGCCCTGCCGAAATCCGAACACCGCTTGGGCGATGGCCTGCGAGATGCGCGAGAAGCTGATCCGCCATGGGCGCAGCCTCGAGGAGAAGGGCGAGCCGATCTTCCCCGAGGCCAATCCGGCCGAAGCGGCCTAAGGCAGCAGCGACCGAAGGATCCGCATGACGCGGGACCGCTTGCGCTGCTGCAACTGCTCTTTCAATTCTGCAAAGTGCCGCTGCTCTTTCTCGTATTCCGTCTCGAGCTGGGACGGGCTAAGTTCGAGGGGGATATACCGCATGAGGTCTCTCCTTTGGGTTTGTGCCTAAGGGGAACCTAAGGAGCCGCCGTCTTGCCCGGCAGGCGCCGGGATCGAGATTGGATTTGCAGAAATGAAAGCCGATACGGACTGGGACGATCTGAAATACCTGGCCGCCGTCGCCCGGACGGGGAGCCTGGCCCGCGCTGCCGAGGAGACCGGCGTCAGTCAGGCCACGCTGTCGCGGCGGATGCGCGCGCTCGAGCGGGAGACGGGGCGCAAGATCTTTCACCACGGCGCGCGCGGCTATGCCCTGACCGTCGAGGGGCAAGCGCTGGCCGATGGCGCGATCCGGATGGAGCAGGTCGCGGCCGGGATCGATCTGGGCAAGACCGCCGGTCCTGCGCCTGTGCGGATCTCGGCGGGCACATGGACAGCTCTTGATCTGGCGCAGAACATGGGCGCGATCTGGACGCCCGAGGCGCAATGGCTGCCCGATTTCGTCCACTGCGATCTGGACATGGATATCGCCCGGCGCGAAATCGATATCGGCATTCGCAACCGCCGCCCGACGCAGACCTGGCTGGCCGGGCAGAAGACAGGCGTGGTGGATTATGCCGTCTTTGCCGCCTCGCCCAAGGTGAAGCGCTGGATCGGGCCCTCGCATGACGCGGCACGCACCCCGTCGGGCCAGTGGGTGCTGGAGCATCACGGGGATGATATCGCGACGCGCGCCAACTCTCCCCAGCTGGCGCGCGCCATGGCCGAGGCCGGGATGGGCCGCGTCGTTCTGCCGATCTTTGCCGGGAGGGACAGACCGGGGCTCAGCCAGATCGGAGAGCCGATTGCCGCATTGCAGAGCGAGGAATGGCTGGTCAGCCACCACGAAGGTCGCCATGATCCTCCCATCCGGGCCGCGCTCTCTGCTCTTGCGCGTTATCTCAAAGGACGACCCGAAGGGATCTGACCGCACGGCGCGGCATCACCCAGTCGTCATCAAACCGGTACAGTGCTGTTACCTTGGTTCGCCATGTCCGGCTTACTAGTAAGGAGACGACTTCATGACGATACGATCCCCATCTGCCTTGGCCCTTTCCCCCTTGGCCCTGACCGTTCTGGCCGCGCTTAGCTGCGCCGGACCCGTTCTGGCCGCCGGTCACGAGACGGAGGGCACGGCGCAGATCGACTACGGCCCGCGCCCGGCCTATCTGATCGACAAGCTCGAGGAGGGAGAGCTGAAGGACACGCTGACCGCCTGCCTCGGTCAGGAGCCAAGCCGAAGCGATTTCTCGATCGGCCATCGCGGGGCGCCGCTGCTCTTTCCCGAGCATACCGTGGAATCGAACGTGGCCGCCGCACGGATGGGGGCGGGTATCCTTGAATGCGACGTGACCTTTACCGCCGATGAGGAACTCGTCTGCCGTCATGCGCAGAACGATCTGCACACGACGACGAACATCCTGACGACCGATCTGGCCTCGACCTGCAACGTGCCGTTCTCGCCCGCCTCTGGCGATACGGACGCGGCCGCCGAATGCCGGACATCGGAAATCACGCTCGAGCAGTTCCGGACGCTGGAGCCGAAGATGGACAGCTTCAATGCCGCCGCCACGACGCCGGAAGAGAGCATGGGCGGCGTGGCTGATTGGCGCTCGACGCTTTATTCGGACGGCGCGACGTTGATGACCCATGCCGAATCCATCGAGCTTTTCGCCTCGCTCGGCGCGAAATTCACGCCCGAGCTTAAGAGCGCGTCGGTCGAGATGCCGTTCAACGGCTTTAGCCAGGAGGATTACGCGCAAAAGCTGGTCGATGAGTACAAGGCGGCGGGTATTCCGGCCGAAAACGTCTGGCTGCAGAGCTTCAACCTTGACGATGTGCTCTACTGGATCGGGGCCGAGCCGGAGTTCGGCGCGCAGGCGGTCTATCTTGTCGATCACTACGATATCGAGGGCTGGTCTCCGATGGATCTGGAGACCTGGCCTGCCTCGCTGCAAAGCTATGCCGATCAGGGCGTGCAATATATCGCGCCGCCGCTTTGGGTTCTGGTGACGACCAATGATGCGGGCGAGATCGTGCCATCGCTCTGGGCCGAGGAGGCGCAGGCGGCAGGGCTCAACATCATTACCTGGACGCTCGAGCGGTCGGGGCCGCTGGCGGAGGGCGGCGGCTGGTACTTCCAGTCGATTGCCGAAGCGACGGATAGCGATGCAGTCTATTACGAGCTGCTGCACGTTCTGGCGCAGGATGTCGGCGTGGTCGGGGTCTTCTCGGATTGGCCCGCGACGACGACCTTCTACGCCAATTGCTTCGGTCTTTAAGATCGCGGCGGGCGGCGTCTCTATGGCGCCGCCCTGCCCCGCTGGTCCTGCACCTATGACCGAGCTGGAAAAGATGCTGGCGGGCGCGCCCTATCGCCCGGGGGATCCCGATCTCGTGGCCTTGCGCAAGCGCGCGCAGCGGCTGATACGGGATTACAACGCGACCATTTATGGAGACGACGACACGCGCCGGGCGCTTCTCGCCGAGCTGCTGGGCCGGGATGGCGGCGCGACGATCCGGCCGCCCTTCTATGTCGATTACGGGGTGCATATCGATCTAGGGGATGAGGTTTTTCTCAACTATGGCTGCGTGATCCTCGACGTCTGCCCGGTCAGGATCGGCGACCGGACCCAGATCGGGCCGGGTACGCAGATCCTGACAGCGGATCATCCCCGCGATGCGGCCACTCGCGCGGCAGGCGCCGAAATGGGCAAGCCGGTGCGCATCGGCGCGGATGTCTGGATCGGCGGCGGCGCGCTGATCCTGCCCGATGTGAGCATCGGCAATGGTGCCGTGATCGGCGCGGGCAGCGTGGTCACCCGCGATGTGGCGGATGGCGTGACGGTCGCGGGAAATCCGGCCCGGCCCTTGCGCTAGGCTCCCTGCTTCATCTTGTCACAAATATGCATGGTCCGGTCCGGGGGCTTGTGAGCCTGCCGCCCGATCCTTAGGTTAAGCGCAAAGGAGATCCTGCCCATGTTCGCCATGCCCGGCAAGCAAGCCGTCACGATCACGCCCAAGGCCGCCGCCCAGATCGCGCGGCTGATGGAGAAGGACGGCCATCAGGGCCTGCGCATCGGCGTCAAGAAGGGCGGCTGCGCGGGGATGGAATACACGATGGATTATGTGACCGAGATCGACCCCCTCGACGAGGTGGTGGAATCCGGCGCAGCCCGCGTGATGATCGCACCGATGGCGCAAATGTTCCTTTTCGGCACCGAGATCGATTACGAGACCTCGCTTCTGGAAAGCGGTTTCAAGTTCCGCAATCCCAATGTGACCGAGGCTTGCGGCTGCGGCGAAAGCATCAAGTTCGACGCCACACTTTCTGCCAGCTGATCTTCCATGGGCGTCTCGGCAGCGGATGTCGCAGCGGCCCTCGAGCTTTTCGATGATCTGGGCGATCTGAGCACTCGCGCAATGATGGGTGGTCGGCTGATCTATCGCAAGGGGACGCTTTTCGCGCTGGTGCGGTCGGACGGCCAGATCCTGCTGAAAGGCACGCCCGGCAGCATTCCCCGGATCGAGGCGCTTGACGGCGAGAGATGGCACTATACCCGATCGAACGGACGCTCCGGTGCGATGCCCTACTGGACGCTGCCGGACGCTGCGCTTGACGATCCGGAGCTTGCCTGCGATCTCGCCCGAGTAAGCCTGGCCGAATTGGAGAGCTGACATGCCGCAGAAAATCGCCGCCGGAAACTGGAAGATGAACGCCCCCGATCCCGCCGAGGCGGATACCCTTGCCCGCCAGCACCCTGATCCGGGCGTGACCGTTCTGCTCTGCCCGCCCGCGACGCTGCTGGCGTCCCTGTCCGAGCGGCTGTCGCAGACGAAGATCCAGACCGGTGGTCAGGATTGCCACACCGCCGCGTCGGGCGCGCATACCGGCGATGTCTCCGCCGCGATGCTGGCGGCCGCAGGCGCAGGCCATGTGATCCTCGGCCATTCCGAGCGCCGTGCCGATCATGGCGAGAGCGACGGGCTTGTGCGAGAAAAGGCCGAGGCGGCTTTGGAGGCGGGTCTGACGCCGATCATCTGTGTCGGCGAGACGCTCGAGGAGCGCGATGCCGAACGCACGCTGGAGGTGATCGAAGGTCAGCTCTCGGGATCCCTGCCCCGAACGGATGCCCCGCTGATCGTGGCCTACGAGCCTGTCTGGGCCATCGGGACGGGGCGGACGCCTACGCCCGATCAGATCGAGAAGGTGCATGCCTTGCTGCGCGCGCAGGCGCCTTCGGATACGCCGCTTCTTTACGGAGGGTCGGTGAAGGGCAGCAATGCGGCCGAAATCTTTGCTATCGCCAATGTCGATGGAGCGCTTGTGGGCGGGGCAAGCCTGACCGCTGAGGCATTCAGCCCGATCGTGTCTGCGCTGGAGGCCGCCGTCTGAATATGCATATTTTTGACAAGATGAAGCGCAAATCCTTTCCTCGTTAGGGCCGCGTTAAGGTTAACCTGCTTTCCTGAGAGAGCCGTACAGCCTGGCAAGGCGATGGCGGTACAAGGTGAAGCTCCGTTCTTCGGACTATATGGGTAACCAATCCCTGAAAGCCGGAGAACGGGGTGGACCGTCCCCTCTCCTTCATCTTGTCCT
Source organism: Aestuariibius insulae (assembly GCF_040783535.2). Taxonomy (NCBI): domain Bacteria; kingdom Pseudomonadati; phylum Pseudomonadota; class Alphaproteobacteria; order Rhodobacterales; family Paracoccaceae; genus Aestuariibius; species Aestuariibius insulae. The sequence continues at coordinate 445,778 of NZ_JBFONW020000003.1, read as the reverse complement.
AAATATGCACGATCCAGGCGGTTGCCGCCCGGATCCGCCGCTTGATCCTATTGAATGACCAGTTCCGGTCCCATCACCTGGGTCGGAAGCCAGATCGAGATCGCCGGGATATAGGTGATCATGATCAGGAAGATGAAAAGCACGCCCAGGAACGGCAGGGCGGCGCGCACAACGCGCATCATCGGCATCTTGGCCACGCCCGAGGTCACGAAGAGGTTCAGACCCACGGGCGGCGTGATCATTCCGATTTCCATATTCACCACCATGATGATGCCCAGATGGATCGGATCGATCCCAAGAGAGATTGCGATCGGAAAGACCAGAGGCGCGACGATCACGATGAGGCCCGACGGCTCCATGAACTGGCCGCCGATGAGCAGGATGACGTTGACGATGATGAGGAACATGACCGGCCCGAGCCCGGCATCGAGCATCGCATTGGCGATATGCTGGGGGATCTGTTCGTCGGTCAGCACGTGTTTGAGGATCAGCGCGTTGGCGATGATGAACATCAGCGTGATCGTCAGCTTACCCGCTTCGAAAAGCGTATCACGCGTGTCAGGATGGAAGAAGGCGGTCACGAGCGCCCAGGGCTTTTGCAAAAGCGAGGAGCGTTCGCGGACAACAGCGGCCGCTGACAGGCTTTCAGCCTGGATCGGGACGCCGGTGATCGGGTCGTACTCGATCCCCTTGGCCGCGAGCGGGCCCATGTCGCGGTAGATGAAGCAGGCGACGATGAAGGCGTAGACCGAGGCGACGGCGGCGGCTTCGGTGGGGGTGAAGATCGCTCCGGTCACGCCGGGGACGCCGTAGATGCCGACCATGATGACGACGATCAGCAGAAGGCCCCAGAACGCGTCGCGGAAGCTGTCCCAGATCTCGCCCCAGCCGGCCCATTGGCCCTTGGGCATATTCTTGATCGTGGCCATGATGTAGATCGTGACCATCAGCATGAACCCCGCGAGCAGCCCGGGGAAGACACCGGCCAGGAACATGCGGCCCACCGAGACATCCGTCGCCGAGGCATAGACGACCATCACGATGGACGGCGGGATCAGGATGCCGAGTGTGCCTGCGTTACAGATCACCCCGGCGGCGAAATCCTTGGAGTAGCCCTGCTGACGCATGGCCGCGATCACGATCGTTCCGATCGCCACCACCGTGGCGGGCGAGGAGCCGGAGAGGGCCGCGAACATCATGCAGGCGAAGACGCCCGCGATCGCCAGGCCGCCGCGCAGGTGCCCGACGCAGGCGATGGAGAAGCGGATGATCCGCCGCGCCACACCGCCTGTGGACATGAAGGTCGAGGCCAGGATGAAGAAGGGGATCGCCAGAAGCGTGTAGTGCCCCGCCATCGCCTGATAAAGCGAGCCTGCGATCGAGGCGAGCGAGGTGTCCGAATAGAGCAGCAGGAAGATCATCGAGGACAGGCCCAGGCTGACCGCGATCGGCACGCCGATCAGCAGAAAGCCGATGATCATCGTGAAGAGGAGAACGACATCCATCGGTCTAGTCCTTTCTGGCGGGGGCGGCCACGGTTTCGCGAGCGGCGGCCTCTTCCAAGGCATCTTCGGCCTCGTGGCTGACGATGAGGCTGGTCGATTGCCCCGTCCAGACGCGCCAGACGGCCTGGATGATCCGGAAGAGGATCAGCGCGGCGGCGATAGGCAGGATCGTGTAGGGCACGACCCTTGGCATTTTTGAATAAGGATCGCCGTAATTGATCCAGTCCTCGAGAAAGCGCAGCCAGCCAAGCATCGGGATCTGGTCGGTTTCAAAGAAGCTGCGGCCGCGCGAGGCGGTGTCGAAGCCGGTGGGGAACCACTTGCCGGTGGTCGGTGGCAGATCCGCGAAAGGCGCCCAGTAATCCCAGCACCCCTTGGCCAGCAGAAGCGCGAAGATCAGGCAAAGCCCGCCCGAAATTAGCGCCACCACCTTGCGGCCTGCGGGGGGCAGCATGTTGGTGAGGGAGTCGACGCCCAGATGGGCTGTGACTTTGAACCCGTAGGCGACGCCGAAGAGGACAAGCCAGGAGAACAAGGCGGCCACGACCTCGAGACCCCAGATAATGGCGTCGTTGAAGACGTAGCGCAGGATCACATTGGCGAAGGTCAGGATCGCCATCAGTCCCAGAATGACGGCAATCGCCGTTTCCTCGAACGTGTTGACGGCGCGTGCAAGCGCGCTGGGAGATTTGTCTTGTCTGCCGCTCATGATCTATCCTGCCGCATTGTCGAACCCTCTTTGGTCGAAACCGCTCTCACGCTTGAGCGCTTGCCCGAAGCGCTCTCGATAGGGGTCTTCCCGCATGGGAAAGATGGTCCGACGCGAGACGTCCGGGTCCCGTTGATGCGGAGCCCGGACGGAAAGTGCAGGTCACCCGGTTTGGACGACCTGCTACCCGAGATTTACATCGACGCGTTGATCTGCTGCGCCGCTTCGATCATGTCGGCGCCGACCTCGTCCTCGAACTGCTCCCAGACGGGGCTCATCGCATCGACCCAGGCCTGACGCTCTTCCGCGGTGAGAGTACGCACTTCGCCGCCCGCGTCGATGATCGCCTGCTTGGCTTCCTCGTTGACGCGCTTGGATTCGCCGTTCCGCTCCACGGTGACTTCCGACAGGATGGTCAGGAACTGGTCGCGGACCTCAGGCTCGAGGCTGTCGAGCCAGTCGACGGAGGCCACGACGAGGTAGTCGATGATGCCGTGGTTCGTCTCGGTGATGCCGTCCTGCACTTCGAAGAACTTCTGGCCGAAGATGTTGGACCAGGTGTTCTCCTGTCCGTCCACAACGCCGGTCTGAAGGGCGCCGTAGACTTCGGAGAAGGCCATCGGCTGAGGCGAGGCGCCGAGCGCTTCCATCTGGGCGACGAGCACATCGGAGGGCTGGACGCGGAACTTGAGGCCTTGTGCGTCATCTGGCGAGACCAGCGGGACGTTGGCCGAGATCTGCTTCATGCCGTTGTGCCAGAATTCGAGACCCTGAACGCCGCGGCGCTGCATCGCGTCCTTCATTGCCTGACCGGCCTCGGAGGCCTGGAAGGTATCGACCGCGTCGATCGAGGCGAACATGAAGGGAAGATCGAACAGGCGGTAGGATTTCGTGATCGACTCAAAGAGCGACAGCGACGGCGCGGCCAGCTGGACGTCGCCCTGGAGCATCGCCTCGATGACCTGCTCGTCCTTATAGAGGGTCGAGTTCGGGAAGACCTCCATGCACATCGTGCCGTCCATTTCGGCATTGACGCGTTCCTGAAGGCGCGCGGCGGCGATGCCTTTGGGGTGGCGGTCGGTGTTCGTCACGTGGCTGAACTTGACGACGATCTCGCCGTCGTCGCAGCCTGCTTCGTGGTTTTCCGCAAAGGCACCGGTCGCTCCGGCGGTCAGGGCCGCAACAGAGACGGCAGCCGTCAAAATCATCTTCATAAGTCTTCTCCCTAGGGTCGCGTAAGATCGTCACTCCGGACGATGCTAAGGGATGAAAGCAATGCGATCGCCTTTGACGGAAGTAAAAAGTGTCGAAATATAGGCGGTTTATAATTTGTTAACGAAAGCAGAGGGATAGGTTGGATTTTCCAAGAGGCGCGACGTCATCATGTGGCAGGGTGAGCGGTAATCCACACATGTCGGGGTATCGGTGTGCGGAAAACCGCGCACTTTTCGCGTGTGACTTTACGTAAGGATACACGCATTCCGTGTCGAATCAAGCGCGGTAGTCTTCCGCCTTCAGGCCGTGGCGCGCGAGCTTGTCATAGAAGGTCTTACGGGGGAGTTTCAGGGCCGTCGCCGCCTGGCTGGCGCGCCCTCCGTTGCGGGTGAGGGCCGCGATGAGAAGCGACTTTTCCACCCGGGCAAGCTGTTCGGCGAGGCCGAGTTGCTCTTCGGGAGTTGTGTCGGTCGCGCCGAGCGCGAACCGCATCGCCGCATTCATCAGGCTGCGGGCATTGCCGGGCCAGTCCTGCGCCATAAGCTGCGCGTTCTGATCGGGCGTGATCTCGGGCAGTGGCAGAGCGGCCTGTTCACAGGCTTGCGCGACGTAGTGACGGAACAGCACCGGAATATCCTCGGGGCGGTCCGCGAGGGACGGGATCTGAACCGGCATCATCTCGAGCCGGAGCGCGAGATCGAGGTTGAACCGGCCCGCTTCCGTCTGATTGGCGAAGTCGCGGTAGGTTCCTGCGATCACCCGCGCGCGGCCTCCTTCATCCAGCCGTTCGAGCAGAGCGAACTGGGCCGGTTGAGGCAGATCGACCACCTCGTCCAGAAAGACGGTGCCGCCTTCGGCGTCGGTCAGGATCGCATCCAGCGTATCGGGATCGAGCCCGGTCGCCGCCCGTTTGACGAAGGGGCCCTGCGCGATGGGCGACAGAAGGTGGATGACCTCGGCCACCTTGGACGTGCCCGAACCCGGCGCGCCCCGGACCAGGACATCGACATTCTTGGAGGCGACGAACCGCGCCCGGTCCCGGAGCGCGGCAGCGAGGGCGGATTGACCGAAGAGCATCCGCTCGGCGGCATCCCCGCGCGCGGCGGCCTGGGCCTGCCTGCGTTCGGTCAGGACCCGCTCGCGCTGATCCTGCGCCTCGCGCACGGCGGAGATCAGATCTTGCGGCGCGCAGGGTTTTTCCAGAAAAGCGAAGGCGCCCGCCTGCACCGCGTCGACGGCCATGGGGATGTCGCCTTCGCCCGTCAGCACGATCACGGGCAGATCGGCATCCTGCTTGCGGGCATAATCCAGCAAATGAAAGCCATCGCGGCCCGGCATCCGGATATCGGTTACGACAATGCCGTCGAAATCGCGGGCCAGATGATCCTTCGCCTCGATGAAGGATCCGGCGACGATGGGCGCGAAATCGGCCAATTCGAGCGTCTGGGACAGCGCCTCGCGCACCGCGGCGTCGTCGTCGACCAGAAGGACCCGCTGGATCATGCGGCCACCTCGGAGGGTGCTGCAGGCTGGATCTCGAGCGTGAAGATCGCGCCGCCGCCGTCTGCCTGACCGGCGCGGATTTCGCCGCCAAAGCTTTTAACAAGGCCGTAGGAGATCGAAAGACCAAGCCCCATCCCTTCGGAGCGGCCAACCTCCTTCGTGGTGTAGAACGGATCGAAGATCTTCTCGGGCGCCTCGATACCCGGGCCGGTGTCGCGCACGGTGAGCCGGACCGGATCGCCGGTCTCCACCTCGATCGTCAGGAGGCGGCGGTCTTCGCGCTCCATCGCGTCGATGGCGTTGGCGGCGAGGTTGACGATGACCTGCTGCAGGCGGACATCGCCGCCGCGCACGATGACGGGATGGGCGGGCGGCTCCCAGTGTAGCGTCACATCATGGCGATCCATCCGGGGCTTGACGATCTCGAGCGCGCCTTCGACGGCGGCGATGAGATCCACGTCCGAAATCACCTCCCTGTCCTGGCGGGCGAAGTCCCGAAGGTTGCGGATGATCCGGCCCATCCGGCGCGCCAGATCGCCGATCCGGCCCAGATTGGCCGCTGCCTTGTCAGGCGCGCCGCGATCGAGAAAGGCCTCGGCATTTTCGGCAAAGGAGCGGATCGCCATGAGGGGCTGGTTCAGCTCGTGACTGATGCCCGCCGACATCTGCCCCAGCGCGCTGAGCTTGTCGGCGCGTACAAGCTCGGCCTGCGCCTGCCTGAGCGCGGCCTCCGCCTCTTTGCGTTCGGTGATTTCGCGGCGCAGGTTGGCATTGGCGATCTCGAGCTGGTGCGTCCGTTCGGTCACGCGGCCCTCGAGGTCGGCATTGGCGATGGCCAGAACCCGGCGCCGTTCCATCGCGACGAAGAGAAGCGCGCCAAAGGAGAGGCAAATCGCCGCCGCAACCGCCGCCTGAAGGCCCGCGAGGCGCAGGACCGGGGCGAGATCGATCAAGGCCTCGCCGCGCATTCCGATCACCGGCAGGTTCTGGGACAGGTGCAGCGCGTGACCCGGTAGAAACCGACCGCCGTCGATCGCCCAGATCCGGTGGCCGAAGAGGACACGCTCGGTCATATCGATGAACGGCATGGGTTCGGGCGCGCCCGCGCGGGCCAGAACGTCCGGGGCGGCTAGATCCGCCTGACGGGCGCGGTAGATCAGCTCGGACCGGTTCGCGATGAAGACGAGGCCAAGCTCGTCGGTGAAGAAGACGGTCGAGCGCCCGCCGCTCCAATCATCCTCGAGCCGTTCGACATCGACGGTGACAAGGACGGCACCCTGAACCGGACCGGCTTCGGAGAAGACAGGGGCGGCATAAAGGAAGGTGCGCCGCTCGAAGGTGGGACTGCGCAGATGACCCTGCCCCGTGGCGCCGTGCATGGCGCGGTTGAACCACGAGGTGGACGATACCTCGGTCCCCTCCTGACCGGAGGCCGAGACGAGAACACGCCCCTCCGCTTCGATCAGGGAGACGTCGAGCGATCCGCTTTTGTCGGCCGCCCCGCGCAGTACGTCCGAGGCGATGTTGGCGGTGCCGCCGTCAAGCACATGCCGCAAATCGGGGTGATCGGAGAGCAGGACGGCAAGTTCACGATAGCGGCGCAACTGCCCGGTCAGTTTGTCGGCGGCCAGCGTCAGATCGGATTTGCCGCGCGAGGAGAGCTGATCGAGCCCGGCGCGAAAGCCCGTGACCCCCACGCCGCCGGCGATCACGAGGGTCGCGGTTACGAGGCAGAGCATCGCAACGACAGGGCGCAACCGGATGGACAAGGCAAAAGAACGCATCGCGGGGCAGCTTAATCCGGGTGCGCTTGCAAAGAAAAGCGTCTCAAGCGTAACTCGCCGTCATGACGCAGCTCTCTCAGGATCCGACCGCGCCCGGCTTTGTGCAGGACCCCTACCCGTTCTATGCGCGCGCCTGCGCGGCCGGACCACTGGTCCGGTGGGAGGAGTACGGCGCGATCGCCGCAACGACGGCGGAGGCGGTGACCGCGATCCTCAAGGATCGGCGGTTCGGGCGCGAGGCGCCGCCATTCGAGGTTCCGGGCCATCTGGGGGCGTTCTACGGGGTCGAGGCGCATTCGCTGCTCGAGCTGGATCCGCCGCGGCATACGCGCCTTCGAGGGCTGATCCTGCGCGCCTTTACCACGGCGCGGGTCGAGGCGTTGCGGCCTGCGCTTGAGGCCACGGCGCATGAGTTGATCGACGCCTTTCCGGCCGGGCCGTTCGATCTGTTGCCTGCCTTCGGGGCACCGCTGCCGGTTTTGACGATTGCGCGGCTTTTGGGCTTTGACGACGCCGTGGCGCCAGATCTTCTGGCCTGGTCGAACGCGATGGTTCGGATGTACCAGCCCGCCCGCAGCCGCGCTGACGAAGAGGCCGCCAATGCCGCCGCCGGGGCCTTCAGCGCCTTTATCCGGAGCGAGATTGCGAGCCGCCGAGGAAAGACCGGCGACGATCTGCTGTCTGCGCTGATTGCGGCCCATGACGAGGCGGACCGGCTGACCGAGCCGGAGCTGATCTCAACGGTGATTCTGCTGCTCAATGCCGGGCACGAGGCGACGGTGCATACGATCGGGAACGGGGTGAAGACCCTGCTAGAGACCGGCTCTGCCGCGCATCGGCCCGTGCCGGTGGAGGAGATCCTGCGCTTCGATCCGCCGCTTCACGTCTTTGCCCGCTGGGCGCGGGAGGAGGTCACGGTCTTTGGGCACACGTTCGCGCCGGGGGACCGGGTGGATTGCCTGCTGGCCTCGGCCGGGCGAGACCCTGCGATGGTGCCCGATCCAAACCGGTTCGATCCTGGGCGTGCGGCGAAGCATGCCAGCTTTGGCGGCGGTCTGCATTTCTGCGTCGGTGCACCGCTGGCCCGGCTGGAGCTGGAGATTGCCCTGACGGCTCTTCTGGATCGCTGCCCGGGGCTGCGGCTGACCGAGCCGCCGGTCTATGCGGATGTCTACCATTTCCACGGGTTGGAGCGGCTGATGGTCGAGGTCTAGAGCGGCAGGGCGGTTGTCGATTTGATCTCCTCCATCGAAAGCAGCGCCGTGACATTGTAGACCCGCACCTCGGCGATCAGCGCCTGATAAAAGGCGTCATAGGCCCGCGCATTGGCCACCCGGACCTTTAGGATGTAGTCGATATCGCCTGCCAGACGGTGCGCCTCCTGCACCTCGGGGCGGGCGCGCAGCGCTTCGAGAAAGCGGTTTTGCCAATCCGCCTCGTGCTCCGACGTGCGGATCAGGACGAAGAAAGTCGCGTCAAAGCCCAACTTTTCCGCATCGAGCTTCGCCACCGTCGCGCCGATGACGCCGGCCTCGCGCATTTTGCGGATGCGGTTCCAGACCGGGGTCTTGGAACTGCCGACGACCTTGGCGATCTCGTCGAGCGATCGGCTCGCGTCGCTTTGCAATTCGCGCAGGATTTTCCTGTCCGTGTCGTCGATCCGGAATGCCATTCCGCTTCTCCTTCGTTTTCATGACGCCTGTTCCGATCTCTGGGCGGAGCAGAACGAGCGTTCCTATTTCCCCTACCCCATAGCGTAAAAGCGGAACGATGTTCTATATTCCAGTTACGTTTTCCGGAGTTCGTGATGCAGCATTTCCCCATCTTCCTGGCCGTTGCGGGCCGCCGCATTGTCCTGTCGGGCGGCGGTGACGCCGCTTTGGCCAAGCTGCGGCTGCTTATGAAGACCGAGGCGCATCTGACGGTGGTGGCCAAGGAGGTCGCGCCCGAGATCCGCGTCTGGGAGGCGGCAGGCAAGCTGCGCGTGATCGCCCGCGCTATGGAGCCGGGGGATGCGCTTTGCGCGTCGCTCTTTTATGCGGCGAACGAGGACGACGCCGAGGATGCGCGCGTTGCGGCTTTGGCCCATGCCGATGGGGCGCTAGTTAATATCGTCGACAATCTGCAGGACAGCCATTTCATCACCCCCGCCATCGTCGACCGCGACCCGGTGACCGTGGCGATCGGAACGGAGGGCGCGGCCCCGGTGCTGGCACGGCGGATCAAGGCGGATCTCGAGGAACAATTGCCCCAGACGCTCGGGCCGCTGGCCCGGATCGGAAAGGCCTTCCGGGGGGCCGTCGAGAAGCGGCTGCCGATGGGTCGCAAGCGGCGGGATTTCTGGTCGGATTACTACTTCAAATCCGGCCCGCAAGCCTTTGCAGATGATGGAGAATACGGGGCCAATGAGGTGCTTGCCTCACTCCTGCATCGCCATGCGACCGCGCCGGAGCGCAAAGGCCATGTCGATCTGGTGGGCGCGGGTCCCGGCGATCCCGATCTGCTGACGCTCAAAGCGCGCAAGGCACTTGATGCCGCCGATGTCGTGCTGCACGACCGGCTGGTGCCGCAAGAGATCCTCGAGCTGGCGCGCCGGGAGGCGACGATCATCGAAACAGGCAAGACCGGGTTCGGCGCCTCGATGGGACAGGAGGAGATCAACGCCCTTCTGGTCGAGCATGCCCGCACAGGTGCGCAGGTCGTCCGCCTTAAATCCGGCGATGCCACCGTCTTTGGCCGCCTCGATGAGGAGATCGAAGCGCTGGAGGCGGATGGCATCAGCTGGCGCATCATTCCCGGCATCACCGCCGCCTCTGCCGCTGCCGCGACCATCGGGCAGAGCCTGACCAAGCGGCAGCGCAACAGCACGCTCAAACTGCTGACCGGCCATGATATGAAGGGGTTTGCCGATCACGACTGGTCCGCTTTGGCGCGTCCCGGCGAGGTCGCCGCGATCTATATGGGCAAGCGCGCGGCGCGGTTCGTTCAGGGGCGGCTCTTGATGCATGGCGGCGATCCTCAGACGCCGGTCACGGTGATCGAGAACGTGAGCCGACCCTCGCAACGCATTGTCGAGACGACGCTTTCCCGGCTTGAACCCACCCTGACCGAGGCGGGTCTGACCGGTCCCGCCCTGATCCTGTACGGTCTGGCGCCACGCCGCGCCGAAGCCGTCCTTCCCCAGCTTGCAGAGGAGATCGCCTGATGCCCCGTACCTTTACGCCCAAGGTCGTCACCGCCAATGCGCTTTTGAAAGGCGATGCCGTCTGGCTGACCGAAGATGATCGCTGGAGCCGAGACATGGCCGAGGCCGAGCTGATCGAGGACGAGGCGCATGCGCAGATCCGTCTTCTGTTCGCCGAAGGTCAGCCCGGTGTCGTGGTCGGCGCCTATCTGGCCGATGCGCAGGCCGGCCCGGAGGGTCCCGAGCCTATCCATTTCCGCGAGGCGTTCCGCACGCGCGGGCCGTCGAACTATGCCCATGGCAAGCAAGCTGAGGCCGTCAAATGAGCTATCAATACAACGACTTCGACCGCGCCTTTCTGGCCGAGCGCAATGCTCAGTTCCGCGCGCAGGTCGAGCGGCGCATCGACGGATCACTCACCGAGGACGAGTTCAAGCCGCTGCGCCTGATGAACGGGCTTTACCTGCAGCTGCACGCCTACATGCTGCGGGTCGCGATCCCTTATGGGACTTTGCGGTCCGCGCAGATGCGCCAACTTGCGATGATCGCAGAGCGGTGGGATCGGGGCTACGGTCATTTCACGACGCGCCAGAACATCCAGTATAATTGGCCAGAGCTGCGCGACGTGCCCGATATCCTCGATGCGCTGGGAAAGGTCGGGCTGCATGCGATCCAGACCTCGGGCAACACGATCCGCAACGTGACTGCCGATCATTTCGCGGGCGCCGCTGCCGACGAGATCGCCGATCCGCGCCCCGTGGCCGAGTTGCTGCGGCAATGGTCGACCGACCATCCGGAATTCCAGTTTCTGCCGCGCAAGTTCAAGATCGCGATCACCGGCTCTCCGAACGACCGGGCCGTCACCAAGGCGCATGATATTGGCCTCAGGATGGTGGAGCGGGACGGCGCGCCTGGTTTCGAGGTCATCGTCGGCGGCGGGCTTGGACGGACGCCGATGATCGGTAAGGTCATCCGGGACTTCCTGCCCAAGACCGACTTGCTTCCTTTCGTCGAGGCCATCGTCAGCGTCTACAACCTGCTGGGACGGCGGGACAACAAGTACAAGGCGCGCATCAAGATCACCGTGCATGAGCATGGGATCGAAGAGATTTCCCGCCTTGTGGAAGAGCGCTTTGCCGCGATCCGTCCGCAGTTTTCGGGCGTCGATCAGGAGATCCTCGCGGGTATCGAGGCGCAGTTCGCGGCGCCCGAGTTCAAGACGGCTCCGGTGGAGGCCTTCGAGGCCGAGCGGGACCGTAATCCCGCCTTTCGGTCCTGGAGCGATACGAACCTGACGCCGCATCGGGCGGAGGGCTATGCGATTGTGTCGGTCTCCATCAAGAAGCATGGGGCCACGCCTGGAGATGCAACCGCCGATCAGATGCGCGTTCTCGCCGATCTGGCGCGGCGCCATGGCCATGACGAGCTGCGCATCAGTCACGAGCAGAATGTGATCCTTCCGCACGTACACAAATCCGATCTGCCCGCGCTTTACGCCGCCCTGCGCAGCGCGGATCTGGCGACGGCGAATATCGGGCTCGCCTCGGATATCATCGCCTGCCCCGGAATGGATTATTGCGCGCTCGCCACGGCCCGCTCGATCCCGGTCGCGCAGGGGCTGGCAAGCCGGATCGAGGAGCTGAAGATCGAGCACGAGGTCGGGCATCTGAAGATCAAGATTTCGGGCTGCATCAATGCCTGCGGTCACCACCATGTGGGCCATATCGGGATCCTCGGGCTCGACCGGGCGGGGGTGGAGACCTACCAGATCACGCTGGGCGGAGATGGCACCGAGACGGCGGCGATTGGCGCGCGGACGGGTCCTGGGTTCTCCTACGAGGAAATCGTGCCGGCCATCGAGCGCCTGATCCTGGCCTATCTGGATTTGCGCGAGGGTGAGGAGGAGACGTTCCTCGAAGCTTACAATCGGGTCGGGATGGAGCCGTTCAAGACGGCGCTTTATCCTGCCAAGGAAACAGCCGATGCCGCTTGAGGCGCCCCTGCCCCCGCTGGCCGAGCGCATTGCCGCGCTGAACGCCGCGACGCGCCATCACGGCGCGGTGTCGGTACTGGAGAAGGCGCTGACGGATCCGTCCGTGGGCCGGACCGCGCTGGTATCGTCCTTCGGGGCGGAATCGGTCGTGCTTTTGCATATGGTGTCGATCCTCGACCGGTCCCTGCCGGTCCTTTTCGTCGATACCGAGATGCTGTTTGACGAAACGCTCGCCTATCAGGCGGAGGTCGCGGACAAGCTGGGCCTGATGAATGTGCAGCGGATCGGGCCGGATCGCGCCGACCTGCTGGCCGAGGATAACGAGGGCATCCTGCATGTCCACGACACCGATGCCTGCTGCACCTTGCGTAAGTCGCGCCCGCTGCAGCGCGCGCTGGACGGGGTCGATGCCTGGATCACAGGGCGCAAGCGCTATCAGGGCGGTGCGCGGGCCGAGCTGAATTTCTTCGAGGAGGAGTTGGGCACCGGCCGGATCAAGGTTAACCCGCTGGCGCGATGGGCACGGGAGGATACGCAGGAATATATCATCCAGAACCGCCTGCCCCGGCATCCGCTGGTGGCGCAAGGCTATCCGTCGATCGGCTGCGCGCCCTGCACCTCGCCCGTTGGTGCGGGCGAGGATGAACGAGCGGGCCGCTGGCGCGACACCGACAAGGAAGAATGCGGGATCCATTTCGTGGACGGCAAGATCGTGCGCGGCCCAAAACGCAGCGCGGCCTGAGAGGTGGGATATGCATATTTATGACAAGATGAAGAGGAGCGCGCGATGAGCGTCATCGTCACCGATAGCGGCTTTGGCGCCGAGGACTGGACTGGCGGGTTCGTGACGCCGGAGACGCTCGCGGCCAATGATTGCGGTGCGCTGGGGCTCGATCTGGCCTCGGATGCGGATGTGGACGGCCTCGACGGGCGGCTGCATTGCTTTGCGCTGATCCGGATCGACTTTCCAAGCTTTGCCGACGGGCGCGGCTTCACGCTGGCGGCGCGGCTGCGGCGGATGGGCTATGGCGGACGGCTTCGTGCCAAGGGCCATGTGATCGCCGATCAATACGCGATGGCGCGCCGGTCGGGCTTTGACGAGGTCGAGATCGACGCGGCTTTGGCCGCCCGCCAGCCCGAGGATCAGTGGCAGGCCCGCGCGGGATGGACCGCGCATGACTACCAGGGGCAGCTGCGCGGCTGACCCTTCCGTTTTCACGTCCGAGATGACAGATACAGAGGCGCGGGCCCGGCCCGCGAGAGGATAGATGACCGAGCAGAGCCCCGTGACCCAGACCCAGGCAGCCAAGGTGCCGACCCTTCCCGATGCCCAGATCGTCACCAGCGTGCGGCATTATACAGATCGGCTCTTTGCCTTTCGGGTGAGCCGTCCGCAAAGCCTGCGCTTTCGCTCGGGCGAGTTCGTGATGATCGGCCTGATGGGCGATCCCGACCCTGTGACCGGCAAGCAGAAGCCGCTTTTGCGCGCCTATTCCATCGCCTCCCCCTCCTGGGACGAAGAGCTGGAATTCTACTCGATCAAGGTGCAGGACGGCCCGCTGACCTCGAAACTGCAGCATATTCAGCCGGGCGACGAGATCATCTTGCGGCCCAAACCCGTGGGCACGCTGGTCCATGATGCACTGACGCCGGGCAAGCGGCTCTGGTTCTTTGCCACAGGCACCGGCTTTGCACCCTTTGCCTCGCTGCTGCGCGATCCCGAGACCTACGAGCGCTACGACGAGGTGATCGTCACCCACACGACCCGCGACGTGGACGAGCTGACCTATGGGCGCGAGCTGGTCGAGAGCCTCGCCGAGGATCCGCTGATCGGGGAGTTCGTGGGAGACAAGCTGCGCTACTATCCGACGACCACCCGCGAGCAGAGCCCGAAGATGGGCCGGATCACGACGCTTTTGAAGGACGGCACCGTGTTTGCCGATCTGGGCATCGACGGCATTTCGCCCGAGACCGACCGGGCGATGGTCTGTGGATCGATGGGGCTGAATACCGATCTGAAAGAGATTCTGGAGGGCTTTGGCCTGCGCGAAGGGGCCAATTCAGATCCGGCCGAATATGTGGTCGAGAAGGCCTTTGTCGGCTAGGAAAGACGGCCGCAAGGCACAGGCGGCCAAAATCGCTTGCAGGCGCGCGGTATCCGGTTGAAAGAGCCGCCTGCGAGGGCTACCTTCCAGCCCCGGAAACCCGTGCAATCATTCAAGGAAGACACGTCATAGCCCGCAGACCCCACAACGCCCCTCCCCAGCGTGACACCGGCCCCCGCGTCAACGATCGCATCCGCTCAGACGAAATCCGCCTTATCGGCGCCGAAGGTGAGAATGTCGGGGTGGTCACACCGGCCCGCGGCATGGCCCTGGCCGAGGAAGTGGGGCTCGATCTGGTCGAGATCTCGCCCAACGCCAGCCCGCCCGTCTGCAAGATCATGGACTTCGGCAAGTTCAAATACGAAACGCAGAAGCGCGAGGCCGAAGCCCGCAAAAAGCAGAAGACGATCGAGGTGAAGGAGGTGAAGTTCCGCCCCAACACCGACACGCATGACTATGACGTCAAGATGCGCAACGTCTTCAAGTTCCTCGAGAATGGCGACAAGGTGAAGATCACGCTGCGCTTTCGCGGCCGCGAAATGGCGCACCAGAATCTGGGCCGCGAGCTGCTCGAACGCGTTGCGGACGATACCGCCGAGATCGGCAAGGTGGAGAACTTCCCCAAGATGGAAGGCCGCCAGATGGTCATGATGATCGGGCCGAATACGAAGTAGGTCCGGATATTGTGAGGACTAAAAGCCGCCCTTGACCGAGGGCGGCTTTCGCATGTGGAGATCGGAATAAAGCGGCCGGGCGCCGGATGTTGGTTTACGGAATGAAGCTGGCGTTTAATGGCACGAAGTGGGCCTCTAGAGGTCCGGCCTGAATGACCGCTTTCAAGCGTTGTTTCAAAAGAATGATTTGAAAAGCGCGTCTAATATCTTTGATACGTTTCCCGGTAGGGCACTCCTGCAGCACTGATTTTCTCGACCAGTCCCGACAGGCTGATACCGGAATATGATTGAAGCTGGATGGGGTCTCGCGCGTTAAAGTGCATCCAGTATTCGCGCTCGTCCCTCTCTTCCTCCTTATGAATTGTTCGAGACTCGATTTCCTTCAACTCATCAAGTCGGGCTGAGAACCCGCATTCCGTCCCGTGAGCGTGGCGGGGGACATGCCAAAGGAGTTCTTCATCTGTCAGCCGGAAGTGCCATTCTCCTGACGTTCCGATGGAGCGTGCAGCGAATATGAGCTCTTTCAGCAATCCATAGAGTCCGCACGCTACACAAATGACGCCGAGGAAGGCCCAGCCGGACCACGTTTCCAAAGCCTCAAACCTTGGTCTGAAGACTGTGGCATCAGGGATGAGCCACATCCCAAGCGCAACCAGCGCCGCAGATATGACAGGGGCAATGATTAGACGGGTGACATTGCGTGCCGTGACGGATTGGCGGACATCAAAGCTGGGTGGGTCGTGGTCTGCCGCCTTCAAGCCGTTGCCTCACGTATCCTGAAAGCCAAAGGCACTCGTAGACCTCCCCGATATTCTGCGATCCCGTCGCATATGAAACGGCTTACTTGCATGAAAAACTCGACGTGCTCTAGACACTCGTCGACCGCTCAACATCGGTCAGGCTTGGGCTCAAACCAGACCGTCGCCGGTCACTTCGTCCCGCTGCAAGGTCTTGCGCCCCAGCCGAGGCGCGGGCCGCGAGGGCATTTCCTTGAGAAGCCCGCCGACGCCCATGGCGGCGATCTCTTCTGTGCCGACGGTCACCCCGCACAAGACGCGCTCGAGCACCCAGTCGGCTCCGTTCAGGGCCGGAGACCGGGCGCAACCGGGCAGGCCGATCACCGGGCGACCCTCCAGCGCGCCTGTGAACAGCAGATTGCCTGGATCAACCGGCATCCCGAAGCGCTCGACCGTTCCGCCTGCCGCGCGCAGCGCCTGAGGCGCGGTGTCCTGTAGGTCCGACGTCGCCGATCCGGTCAGGATAAATAGCACGTCCGCCTCGGCCCGCGTCAACGCCGCCGCCAGATCCTCCACCGCGTGTGGCACGATGCGGTATTCTGCCAGATCGACGCCCAGGCGGTTGACCCGCAGCTCCAGCGCCCGCCGCCCTTTGTCGCCAAGCGGCGCTCCGACCTCCGTCTCGATCAGCGCGGCGGTTCGGCAGGCCGCCGGGCGCAAGCGCAAGGCGCCTTCCGCTGCGGTGCAGGCGGCGGCCAAGGCCGTTTTGGGGACGGCATAAGAGATGATCTTGATCGTCGCCGCCATCCCGCCGGGATCGAGCCGGTACCATTCGGGCACGGTTGCAACCGTGATCATCGGATCGATTGCATTGATCCGGCCAATGGCGCCTGGGTCAATCTCAACGATCCCTGCGGTCTGCGCGAAAAGGTTCACCCGCCCCGTCCCGGCGGCACCGATCCTGAGCCCCTGCGCTTCCGGATCCGGTACCAGCGCCTCTGCCAAGGCCTGCGCGGCTGCGTCCTCGCCGACATCCTCCGGGTCCGGCCGCGCGATCCAGATCCGGTCATGTCCCGCCGCCGCGAGCCGGTCGAGATCGGCGAAGGTCAAGAGCGCACCCTTGCGCAACCGCCCGCCTTCGATCGCAAGCGAATGGGCGAGGATCGCGCCTTCGCCGTCGCGCACGGGAACCTCGCCGAACTCCATCAGCCCTGCCTCAATCGCTGCGTGATCTCTGCCAGAATTGCCACCGCGATCTCTGCCGGGTTCGCCGCGCCGATATCGAGGCCGACAGGCGCATGGATCCGTCCGATTTCGTCGGCCCGGAACCCGGCCTCCTCCAGCCGCGCCACCCGCTTGGCATGGGTCCGGGTCGAGCCCAGCGCCCCGATATAGAAGGCCTCCGACCGCAAGGCCGCCTGCAGGCCGGGATCGTCCAGCTTGGGATCATGGGTCAGCGTAACCACCGCTGTGCGCGCATCGATCCCGTAGGCCGCCAGCGCCTCGTCCGGCCAATCGTCCAGCAGATCCGTCTGGGGAAACCGCTCCGCGCTGGCAAAGGCAGGCCGTGGATCCACTACCGTCGGCGCATAGCCTGCCAGACGCGCCATCGCGACCAACGCCTGCGCGATATGGACCGCGCCGATCACGGCCAGCCGCAAGGGCGGCGCATGCACGAGATCGAGATGTGCCTCATCCTCCGACAGCCCCGATCTGCCACGCCTCAGTAGATCATCGACACCCTCGCCCGGTCCCAGGATCTTCGACGTCCCAGAGGCCAGATCCACCCGGCGGAGAAACGTCTCGCGCCGCTCTGTCCGGGCGACCATCTTTGCCAGATCTTCCTCGCTGAGCGCCGATCCGACCGGCTCCACCCGCACCCGGATGCGCCCGCCGCAAGCCAGACCCACGGCAAAAGCCTCGTCATCGCTCACGCCGTAATCCAGCATCCGCGCGGTCCCGTCCTCGAGCGCGTCCAGCGCCTCGACAACGACGGCCCCCTCGACGCAGCCCCCCGAAACCGACCCTTCCATCGCGCCGTCCCCCGCGATCACCAGAAGGCTGCCGGCGGGCCGGGGGGCCGAGCCCCAGGTCTGCGCCACCGAGGCAAGCGCCACGCCGCGACCGGCCCGGTGCCAATCGAGCGCTGTGCGCAAAAGGGTCTCGTCACGCATCGGGGTCTCTCGTCCTCGTCAGAAAGCAGTTGTTGCGGGCAGAGCGCACATCAACATAGGCGATCCCGTCCCGCCCGAGAAGGTCGCGCACATAGGCCTCGATCTCATCCTTTGGTGTGATCCGCCCGGTGCCGTAGACAATCCGGTCATGTGGGCCATAAGCCTTGATCAAATAGTCGGGCGATGTCGTCAGGATCGGCGGAGTGCCCGTCCCCGACCAAGGCACACACGCCTGGGCGCACAAAAAGATCGGCCCTTGTTCCGCATAAGGCTGCGGTTCGGGAAAGGGTCGCGCCGAAAGGATCAGCATCTCCTCGCCGTTCGGGACATCGCGCAGGCAGCACCGGCACGGCGTATGCCTGCCGTTGGAGATCGCGCGCTCTGCAGATTGCCCGTTCGCATCCGGGCCGCCCGCCCGAACGGCATCGACGACGGTCTGATCGTAGGACAGAAATATCATGGCGCGCGCTCCTTATGGCGCGTTCCAGATTGCCTGTTTGACGAAAGGCCGCCGACCCGAACCTTGCGCATCCCCGCTTCATCTGGCCAGAAATACTCAAATCCCAACGCAGCCCTCCCTTTTGACCAGCCACAGCATCGTGCGCGCGTGGCCGGGAGGGCGGGTGTCGTGCCGGACGGCACGCAGTCGCTCTACCGGCCCAGACCAGCCATCAGACGCCCCTTTTCGCCGCCATCTTCCGGGCGGCCCAATGCGGCGGCAAGGCCTGCCAGTGATGCGATGTTGTGCCCGGCCCGCAGCGCATCCACATGAGGCAGCATCGCCGCGATCCCCGCCGCTTTCGGCGCAAAGCCGCCCCAGCGCAGCAAGGGGTTCACCCAGATCAGCCGCCGCGCAGAGAGATGCAGACGCTCCATCTCGGCGGCCAGCGCGTCCGAAGGATCCCGGTCTAGACCGTCGGTGATCAGCAAAACCACCGCGCCCTGCCCCAGAACGCGCCGCGACCAGTCGCGGTTGAAATTGTGAAGGCAGGCGCCGATCCGTGTGCCGCCTTCCCAATCCTGCGCCTCGGCGCCGGCGGCAGCAAGCGCCGCATCTACATCACGCGCCATAAGGTGCCGCGAGATGTTGGTCAGCCGCGTGCCGAAGGTGAAGGCATGCACCTTCGCCCAGCCCGCCCCTTTCTCGTTCGCGACCGCGTGCAAAAAATGCAGAACCGCTCGCGAATACTGGCTCATCGAGCCCGAGATATCGCAAAGCGCCACGAGATTGGGATAGCGGCGGCGGCGCGCCTTGCGCGAGACATCCTGCACTTCTCCGCCCATTCGCGCCGCCTGCCGCATCGTGCGCCGCCAATCGGGCAGCGGCCCGCGCCTGTCCGCCACCATTCGGCGGGTGACGATCGGCGGCACCGGCAGGCTCAGCTTTGCGATGAGCCGCTTTGCCTCGGCCATCTCTGGGGTGCTCATCTGCTCGAAATCGAGCGTTCTCAGACGCTCCTGCCCGCTCGCGGTTTTGGAGGCATCGATTTCGATCTCCACCTCGTCCTCGGTCTCCGGCAGCTCCGAAGCTTCGCGCTCAACTCCGTCCAGCAGGGCCTCCGCCGCCCGCTTCTCTCCGGCCTTGGCCACACGGTCCTCGGCCACGCCGCGCACCGAAGGCGTGAGCATCGCGATCATATGCTCAAGGTATCGCGGATCGCGCCAATAGAGCCGGAAGATTTGCCCGAAGACCTCCCGATGCTCTGGCCGCGTGCAGAAACAGGCCTGCAGCGTGAAATAGAAATCCCGCTTCTCCCCGAACCCCGCCGCCTCAACCGCGCGGATGGCATCGACAACCCGCGCGGGACCCGCAGGCAGGCCCGCCTTGCGCAAGGCCCGCGCGAAATGGGTGATGTTATGACCGAGTTTCGGGTCTTCCGGCAGGTCAAGATCGGGGAGCGTGGCCATGATCAGAGGTCACACCTGCGGCATAGGCGGGAGCCTCCGGCGGAGGTATTTTTGGCAAGATGAGGAGCTGGTCTGTTCTTCATGACAAACCTACGGCAGCCAGCGTTGCTGCCAGATCTGATCGGCTGCGATCTTTGTAACTCGCAATCGCTCGAATGCGTCCGACGATCCCGGTATTGAATGCATCAAGCTCTTCGGCGGGGACCCAGAGCTCTTCATGAGCGCGCCCGCCCGCGACCTGCACCGGGTAGCGCGCGGCTGTGGCGTCGCTGATCTCAAATTCGGTGACGAACCCGTAGCGGGAGTCGCCTTGGCCGATTGCGTTCCAGTCCCGCGCGATCTTCTCAGCGTAATCGAAACTTGTCACCGGGTAGAAAATTGGCTGATCGGGCAAGCGCGGGGGCCATGAGTGCCAGCCGGAGGCGGCCACCAGTTTCAGTTCGGCGAGGCCTGTCGGGCGGTAGAGGATCAACTTGACTGCCCCAGACGACCGAGATGCGTCTCCTTGAAATCGGTCGGCTCCTTCAGGCCGTAGCCCAGCGCACGGTCGGCGGCGATGTGGATGGCCCAGAAGGCGGCGGCTTCGATGCCATGGCTGCCGGCGTGGTCGATCACATAGGACAGGATCGCGAGAAGAACCGGCGCGGCATAGGTGTGGGCCAGATTGTAGCAGACCGCTCCGATGCGGGGGCCTGCGGCATAACCCGCCATGGCGATATCCGGCGCGATCAGGATCAGGACGATCAGCCAGATGGGCAGGGTTGCCGGATGGATCCAGACGAAGAGGATCGCGCCTGCCAGGATGACCAGAGCTTCGAGCCGGAGCCAAACAACGCCTCTCATGCCGGGGCAAGCTCTGCTTTGACCTCGTCCAGCAGCCGCTTTGCCTCGGAGCCCTGCAGTTTTTGGATGTCGTCCTGGTACTTCAGGATCGCGCCGACCGTGTCGGCGATCACCTCGGGGGAGAGGTCGATCACGTCGAGGGCGAGCAGACATTTGGCCCAGTCGATCGTCTCGGCGACGCCGGGTTTCTTGAAGAGATCCTCGGTTCGAAGCCGCTGAACGAAAGCGACGACCTCGCGGCTGAGCGCCTCGGCGGCTTCGGGGGCGCGGGCGTGGAGGATTTCGATCTCGCGCTCGAAATCGGGGAAATCCACCCAATGATAGAGGCACCGCCGCTTGAGCGCATCATGCACCTCGCGCGTGCGGTTCGAGGTCAGGATGACGATCGGTGGCTCGGGCGCGCGGATCGTGCCCAGTTCGGGGATCGTCACCTGAAAGTCGCTCAACGCCTCGAGCAGGAAGGCTTCGAACGGCTCGTCGGTGCGATCAATCTCGTCGATCAGCAGAACCGGCGCGCCGCCGGGTTGAGGGCGCATCGCCTGCAAAAGCGGACGCTCGATCAGGAACTCCTCGGTGAAGAGCTCGTCCTTGAGCATGTCGCGATCCGCGCCGCCCGCGGCCTCGGCGGCGCGAATGGCGATCATCTGCCCGGCGAAGTTCCATTCGTAGACCGCAGAGGCCGCATCGAGCCCTTCGTAGCATTGCAGACGGATCAGCCGCCGTCCTAGGGAGGCGGCGATGGCCTTGGCGATTTCGGTCTTTCCGGTGCCTGCCTCGCCTTCGAGAAAGAGCGGTCGCCCCAGCCGCTGCGCCAGAAAGACGACCGTTGCCAGCGCCCGCCCGCACACGTAGTTCTCTTGGCCGAGCGCTGCCTGAACGTTATCTATTGAGTCCATTCCGCCTCCCCTAAGTCAGTTGTCAGGCTGCTTCTATGCGACGTTAGGGTCAAGGCAGAGCGATTGCCCTTGCGTCAACAACGCCCTAGGGTTCACAACCTGAAGCTGAGGTATCCCGATGAACGTTTCGACCCCGATCCGCATAGGCACCGGCCCGGAGCTGTCCCGGTTCGATTGGGAGGATCCCTTTCACCTCGAAGCGCAGCTGACCGAGGACGAACGGATGCTGCGCGATGCCGCCCGGACCTTTGCGCAGGAACACCTGCAACCCCGGGTGGCGGGTGCCTATGATAGCGAGACAACCGATCCCGCCCTTTTTGCCGAACTGGGCGCCGCCGGGCTGCTGGGCGCGACAACCGCCGAAGAGCATGGCGGGCTTGGCGCGGGCTATGTGACCTACGGTCTGATCGCGCGCGAGATCGAGCGGGTCGATTCGGGATACCGGTCGATGATGTCGGTCCAATCCTCGCTCGTGATGTATCCGATCGAAGCCTACGGCACTGACGCGCAGCGCGCCAAATACCTGCCGGGGCTGGCCGGCGGCGATCTGATCGGCTGCTTTGGCTTGACCGAACCCGATGCGGGTTCCGATCCGGCGGGCATGAAGACGACGGCCAAGACGACGGATGGCGGCTACGTCCTGAATGGCGCGAAGATGTGGATTTCGAACGCGCCGATCGCCGATGTCTTCGTCATCTGGGCCAAATCCGAGGCTCATGGGGGTAAAATCCGGGGCTTCGTGTTGGAGAAGGGGATGGCGGGCCTGTCCGCGCCCAAGATCGACGGCAAACTCAGCCTGCGCGCCTCTGTGACAGGCGAGATCGTGATGCAGGATGTCGAAGTGGGCGAGGAGGCGCTGTTGCCGGGTGTCGAGGGGCTCAAGGGGCCGTTCGGATGCCTGAACCGCGCGCGCTACGGCATCAGCTGGGGCGTGATGGGCGCAGCCGAGGCGTGCTGGCATGCGGCGCGGCAATACGGGCTGGATCGCAAGCAGTTCGGCAAGCCGCTGGCACAGACGCAACTTTTCCAGAAGAAACTCGCGGATATGCAAACCGACATCGCGCTGGGTCTGCAGGGTGCCTTGCGCGCAGGGCGTATGATGGAGGAGGGATCGGCCTCTCCCGAGCTGATCAGTCTGATGAAGCGCAACAATTGCGGCAAGGCGCTGGAGATCGCACGCCACGCCCGCGACATGCATGGCGGCAACGGCATCTCGGGCAGTTTCCCGGTGATGCGCCACATGATCAATCTGGAGACGGTTAATACGTATGAAGGCACGCATGATGTTCACGCGCTTATACTGGGGAGAGCGCAGACCGGACTGCAGGCCTTCTTTTAGCGGGGATCGGTAGGGTTAACACAGCCAGGCCGAGCACCTATGTACCTGTTATTATTGCTGGAAGGTATTAGGAATGGCATTTTTGACAGACGGAGCCGGTCGTGGTTTGGCCGGCCTGGAGCGGGCGGCATGGTTGAGCCGGATCGAAGACATTGTTCTTGATCATGGTGAATTCGAACCCCTCGGTCCCGATCACAGCGCGGTTTTTCTGCCGGGCGGGAACAGGTTGATCGTCACATTTGAGACGATCGACCACATTCTGGAATCGCCCGACGCCGAACCGCTCGGGTTTCGCTATACGCGCAAACATGGCTGGTCCTCGCTGAGCCTCTTTTCGGACGGCAAAAGCTGGTTCCGGCACGAGGCGATCTACCAGTCCATGGACCGGATGATCGACGAGGGCATCTTTGAGAGCTTCGAACAGGTCGTCTTTTTCGGCGCCGGGCCGTGCGGCTATGCAGCCGCCGCCTATTCGGTGGCCGCTCCCGGTTCCACGGTGATCGCCGTGCGCCCGCAGGCGACGCTTGATCCGACGCTGGCCGGGTGGGACGACCGGTTCCGCGACAGCCGCCATCAGGATTTCACGAGCCGCTACGGCTATGCGCCCGAGATGATCGAGGGGGCCGACAAGGTCTTCGTGCTTTACGATCCGCATAACCGGCGCGATGCGATGCATGCCGCCTTGTTTCATAAGCCGCAGACCGAACTTTTGGCCTGCCCGATGAACCTTCTGCGCACAGACAAGGATATCGATGCGATCGGCCTTCTCGATCCGATGATCGAGGCGGCGATGTCGGGCAATCTGACGCGCAACCTGTTCTATGCGCTCTACCGGCATCGCCGGTTCCACCTGCCCTATCTGCGCGGGCTGGTGCTAATGCTCGAGGCGCGCGGGAAGCATGATCTGGCGGCCCGCGTCTGCGGGTTTGGGCAGCGCGAGCATCCGCATAAGTTTTTTGACGAGCGCCTAGCCAAGGCCAGCGAGACGGCGCCGGGTCTGACCGCTCAGACGTAGAGAATGTCGCGGTAGACGTAGCGTGCGATGGACCCGCGGCTCAGACCGATGCGGGCCAGTTCGGCGTCGCTCTTGGCGTTCAAACGCTCGAATTCAGCAGAGCGGCTTTGGGCATGGGCCACGGCGCTGGCGCCACGGGACAGGCGGGAGAAGACGGATCGGATCATGGTGTATTTCCTTTGGGTCACGGCTTGATCTGAAAATACGTCATCAAAGCTGACGTAAAACCGACAATCCGGCAGTCCCGCTATGCGCGCGCCGCATGGCACGGAGCCTATGGCAGATCCCGCGATTTCCGTGCTAGGCCCGGGTCACGATGACGAAAGAGATCACGCTTCGCCGCCCCGATGACTGGCATCTGCATCTGCGCGATGGCGCGATGCTGACGGCCGTCGCGCCGGAATCCGCACGTCATTTCGGCCGGGCGCTGGTGATGCCCAATCTCGTTCCGCCGGTCGCGACGGCCGCCCAGGCCCGCGCCTATCGCGAGCGGATCATGGCGGCTTTGCCCGAAGGCACGTCCTTTCGCCCGCAGATGACGCTTTACCTGACCGAGGAGACGGACCCGGACGATGTCGCTGCCGCCCATGCCGATGGCACGGCGCTGGCCGTCAAGCTTTACCCGGCGGGGGCCACGACGAATTCCGCCTCGGGCGTGCGCGATATCGAGAAGGTTCGCCCGGTTCTGGCGCGCATGGCCGAGATCGGGATGCCGCTGTGCATCCACGGAGAGGTGACGGACAGCGCGATCGACATCTTCGACCGAGAGGCGGTTTTTATCGACAAGGTGCTCAAGCCCCTCCGCAAGGCGGAGGGCGATCTGCGCATCGTGCTGGAGCATGTCACGACCGAACATGCGGTCGATTACATTCGCGACCAGACCAAGAACATCGCAGCGACGATCACGACCCATCATCTGATCATCAATCGCAACCACATCCTCGCGGGTGGCATCCGCCCCGACTACTATTGCCTACCCGTCGCCAAGCGCGAGCAGCACCGCGTCGCTTTGGTGCAGGCCGCGATTTCGGGCGATGCGCGCTTTTTCCTCGGCACCGACAGCGCACCGCATACGGCGGCGAACAAATACCAGTCCTGCGGCTGTGCCGGAATCTTTACCGCGACCAACACACTCTCTTGCCTCGCCGAGATCTTCGAGGCGGCCGGCAAGCTGGGTAAGCTGGAGGCCTTCACATCTCTGAACGGGCCGCGGTTCTACCGGCTCGATCCCAGTGAGGACCGCATCCGCCTGGTCAAGGGAGAGCCTGTCTCCTACCCCGCCGAGATCGCTACCGGAGAGGGGCCCGTTACCGTCTTCGATCCCGGCTTCCCGCTGCATTGGCGGGTCGAGGCCTGAGCGCAGGATTTGCATATTTAGGACAAGATGAAGCTGACATGATCCCTACAAGCTTTCCCCCCAAGGACGAGATGGCCCGCCTGACCGCGCGCGCGCTGCTCGAGATCGGCGCCGTTCATTTCAACGCGGAGGAGCCGTTCACCTTCGCCTCCGGCCTACGCTCGCCCACTTATATCGATTGCCGCAAGCTGATCTCCTATCCGCGGATCCGGGCAAGCCTGATGGATTTCATGGCCGTCACGATCCTGCGCGAGGCGGGGTTCGAGGCCTTCGACAATATCGCGGGCGGAGAGACCGCCGGGATCCCGTTTGCCGCCCTGGTGGCCGAACGTCTGGCACTGCCGATGAGCTATGTCCGCAAGAAGCCGAAAGGCTATGGCCGCAATGCCCGGATCGAGGGGGATATGACCGAAGGCCAGCGGGTGCTGCTGGTCGAGGATCTAACGACCGATGGCGGCTCCAAGCTGTCCTTTGTCGATGCGATCCGCGAGACGGGCGCGAGCTGCGCCTGGACGGCCGTAATCTTCTATTACGATATCTTCAAAGGCACCGAAGAGAGCCTTGCCGAGCATGGCATCTCGCTTCTGCATCTGGCGACCTGGTGGGACGTTCTGGCCGAGGCCAAGGCGCAGGGCAGCTTTGAACGCGCGACCCTGACCGAGGTAGAGGCGTTCCTGTCCGATCCGCGTGGGTGGCAGGCAACCCATTCGTGACGGCCTTGGGGCGCGCGTTCGGCGCCGCCTGAAATAGCTGTGGGCCGTCCTGTGGGTGGTTTGTGGTTCGATCATCCACAGAATCGGCGGTTTATCCCCGGTCTAGAAGGCACGCGGCGCTCGGCCACAAGATCTTGTCTCTTGCTTGTGCGAAAACCGGGTAGTCTGGACAAAACAGCCGAGTCGCCCCGAAAGATTTCCACAGCGACAGGTGCGGCGCCGGCGCATAAGACGCCCCGATACGAGCAAAAGGAGAGCAGCCGGTGAACGAGATTGCGTCCCTCAAGGCAGGCCAGATCGAACAGGCGGGGGCAGACACTATGCCCCATTCGATCGAGGCCGAGCAGCAGCTTCTCGGCGCGATCCTGACCAAGAACGATATCTTCGACCGTGTCGCCTCGATCGTGCAGCCCAAGCACTTCTACGATCCCGTCCACCAGCTGATCTTCGAGACCGCCGCCGCCCGGATCTCCAAGAACGCTCTGGCCACGCCGGTGACGCTCAAGGCCTTTCTCGAGGAGGATCCGGGGCTGCAGGAGCTGGGCGGCGCAGCCTATCTTGTGCGTCTTGCAGGCGCCGCGATCTCGTCCTTCGCCGCCCGCGATTACGCGCAGATGATCTATGATCTGGCGATCCGGCGCGAGCTGATTGCGGTCGGGCGCGATATCTCGGCCAAGGCCGCGCGTGTCGATGTGGAAAGCGAGCCGTCCGATCAAATCGTCGAGGCTGAACAGCAGCTTTACGAGCTGGCCGAGAAGGGATCGTCGGAGACCGGGTTCCAATCCTTCCTGCGCGCCGTCACCGATGCCGTGGAAGTGGCCAACGCCGCCTATCAGCGCGAGGGCGGGCTCGCGGGCGTCTCCACCGGACTTGACGATCTCGACAAGAAGCTAGGAGGCCTGCACAAATCGGACCTTCTGATCCTCGCCGGGCGCCCGTCGATGGGGAAAACGTCGCTGGCCACGAATATCGCCTTCAACATCGCCAAAAAATACAAGCGCGGCCAGAAACATGACGGCTCCGAAGGGGCGGTCGATGGCGGCGTCGTGGGGTTCTACTCGCTCGAGATGTCGGCCGAACAGCTCGCCGCCCGGATCCTGTCGGAAGCCTCTGAAGTCCCCTCCGAACAGATCCGCCGGGGCGACATGACCGAGGCCGAGTTCCGCCGCTTCGTGGAGGCGGCCAAACAGCTCGAGGCCTGCCCGCTTTTCATCGACGACACGCCCGCCTTGCCGATCAGCCAGCTGGCCGCGCGCGCGCGGCGGCTCAAGCGGACGCACGGGCTCGATGCGCTTTTCGTCGACTATCTGCAGCTCGTGCGCGGGACGGGCCGCAGCGAGAACCGGGTCAACGAAATCTCTGAGATCACGATGGGCCTCAAAGCCATCGCCAAGGAGCTCGACATTCCGGTCGTCGCCCTCTCGCAGCTCTCGCGTCAGGTGGAAAACCGGGAAGACAAGCGCCCGCAGCTGTCGGATCTAAGGGAATCGGGTTCGATCGAGCAGGACGCGGATGTGGTGATGTTCGTGTTCCGCGAGGAATACTACAAGGAACGCGAAAAACCGGGTGATCACGAGATGGAGAAAATGGCCCAGTGGCAGGAGGAGATGGAGGCGCTCCACGGCAAGGCGGAGGTCGTCATCGGCAAGCAGCGCCATGGTCCCATCGGCTCTGTCGATCTCAGCTTCGAAGGGCGCTTCACCCGCTTCGGCAACCTCGTCAAACCCTGGCAGCAGGGCACGGGCGACTTCTGAACGGCATCTCTTACGTCAAAAGAATGAGGACGCCCGCAACGATCGCGGGGACCGCCTGAACATAGAGGATCCGGCGGCTGGCCGTCGCCGCCCCGTAGATCCCCGCGACGGCGACGCAAGCCAGAAAGAACAGCGCAATGCGCGGCGCCCAGACCGGGTCGGAGATCAGCAGCGACCAGATCAGACCTGCGGCCAGGAACGCGTTATAGAGCCCCTGATTGGCGGCCATTGTCCTGGTCGGCGCAAAGAGATCCTTTGGGAAGGACCGAAAGATCCTTGGCCCGCGGCTCTCCCAGGCGAACATCTCGAACCAGCAGATGTAGAGGTGAAGGCAGGCGATGGCGGCGACAAGGACGAGGGCGAGAACGGACATGGGAGCCTGCTTTCCGGAACGGTGGATGATCCTTTGCAGGTAACATCCCGAATCCCTTGGGCGAAAGAACGCAAATACCGGGCGCCTCCCCGAACCGGCCGGAGGCTTTCGAGGCCAGACGACGCCGATCGGGCCGCATGGGCAGTGCCTGAGAAGAACCGCCGGACCGGCTCAACCCATCGCCGCGGCGCGCCTCACCTCTTCGGACGTCAAGCCATAGCGCGGCGCGAAACGGTCCCGGGCCGCGATCAGGCGCGGATCGTCCGGGCGCAGTCCAAGGGTCTGGATGAACTCCGTCCGTTGCTGCGCCTTGAGCGCGTCGCGATCGATGGCGGTGCCCAGCGCCCGGTCGATCACCTCGCCGCCCGGGGAGACATGGAACCATTTGGTGAAGTCCCGGAAATGATGCTGGTTGTGCAGCCCGGTGACATGCCGCTCCACCCGTGTCTTGGGGACCGTCAGATGCGCCGTCATGTGAAACCATTCATATCCCAGAAAGGTGAGGGTTCCTCCGACAAGAACGACAGCGGCCGCGACGGGGACCGCCTCCGCCACACCGATCGCGGCTAGACCGGCCCACAGGATCAGGGAATTGACGGTCAGAACCGGGACGGTGACCCAGACGGGTGCGAAGAACAGTTTCTCGTTGGTTGGAAAGTCGTGATGGCCGTAATGGGCCTGATAGAGCAGATCGAACGCCCATTGACGGCGCGGCGGCGGCAAGTGGAAAACAAAGCGGTGCAGCGCGTATTCGTTCACGACCTGCGCCGAGAGGCCAAGCGGCACGCAGAGCCAGACCCACCAGGGGCCGGTACTCATCAGCCAGAGCCCGAGCGGGATCGCGGCGATCATCGCAAGCACGCCGCTATGGCCCAACATCAGTCTTGCGCGGTTCATCTGCCCCTCCTCGGGCGCTTGACCCGGCGGGCCGTTTGCCCGACATCGCGGTCATGGGTGCAGGAAATCTGACCATAGACCTCGCTGCGATCCAAGCGAATTGGCGGGCGCTCGACGCTATGACGTCGTGTCAAACCGGCGCGGTGGTCAAGGCGGATGCCTACGGGCTTGGCGTTGTACGTGTCGCACCGGCGCTGGCAGAGACCGGAGCGCGCACTTTTTTCATAGCCCAAGCGCAGGAAGGCCCGGCTCTTCGGCGCGCCATCGGGCTGGGGCCACAGGTCTTTGTCTTCTCGGGACATATGGACGGCGACGCCGATCTGATCCGCGATCTTCAGCTGATCCCGATGCTCAACTCGCTCGAGCAGGTCGTTCGCCATTTCGAGGCGCTGCCCGGTCATCCGTTCGGCATCCAGCTCGATACCGGGATGAACCGGCTGGGGATGGAGCCTGCGGAGTGGGCTGCCGTCCGCGAGATCATAAGGGCTGGCACGGCGCTGTTGATCGCGAGCCATCTGGCCTGCGCAGATACGCCGGATCATCCGCAGAACGCCGAGCAGCTGGCTGTCTTTCAGCAGATTGCGCGAGATGCCGGCGCGCCCCTGTCGCTTGCCGCAACGGGCGGTATTCTTCTGGGCCCAGATTATCACTTCGATCTGACTCGACCGGGTATCGGCCTTTATGGCGGAGCGCCTTTTACGGAGGCGTCTCCTGTTGTCCGGCTCGATCTGCCGGTCATTCAGCTGCGCGACCTCGATCCGGGTGAAACCGTCGGCTACGGCGCGAGCTGGACTGCCGCTCGCCAAAGCGTGATCGCAACGGTCAGCGCGGGCTATGCCGATGGTCTGATCCGAGCGCTGTCGAACGGGGCGAGCCTTTGGGCCGGCGAGATGCCCTGCCCCATCGCCGGTCGGGTCTCGATGGATCTCATCACCGTGGATGTCACTGATCTGGAAGAAAAACCCGATCATCTTTCGATCCTGAGCGCGCGGCAAGGTGTCGATGATCTGGCCGAGGCGGCGGGGACAATCGGGTACGAGATCCTGACATCGCTCGGCGCGCGCTATAGGCGCGACATCCGTATCGGAGATGCGGCACGCTGACGCAGACGCGTAAAGCTTTATCTTGTGCGGAACGAAACGGCGTCAGCAGGAATTAGCAGGTATCCAAGGCGGGCACAGATCCGCAAGCAACTGCTATGCGCAAGGAGTTAACAGAAGATGAAGTCTGCTGCTCATCTGACCTCGACCGCTCTCCACGGTATATCCCTGGTGATCCTTCTCACACTCGCAATCTCGACCCTTGCGTACACGCTTGCCGCCGCGATTGGTCTAGCGCCATGGCTCAATGTGCCATTGCAATTCGGTGATGGTGCGCCGATTGACGGAGGCCCCTACATCCAAATGGCGGTCGTCGCGATCCTCGTCGCGCTGGCATTCTTCGTTCCGACATCCGCGCGTGTCCTGCGGCTCGAGAACAATCACCGCACATTCGCGCTGAAGATGGAGGATGTGACACGAGCCTATCACTATGCCCATGCCGCCGATCGTGCCGGTCTTTTCACACTCTCCTCGGAATTCGACGCTGTCCGCGAGCGGATCGCTCATTTGCGCGATCATCCCGATCTCGCCGATCTCGAGGCGGACGTGATTGAGGTCGCCGCCCAGATGAGCCACGCGTCGCGTCACCTCGCCGATGTGTATAACGACGATAAGGTGGCCCGCGCCAAGGCGTTCCTGACCGAACGGCAGGAAGAAATCGAGCGCCAACAGGAGCAGATCCTCGAGGCTCAGCGCATTGCCCGCGACCTGCGCCGTTGGGGCGAGCAGATCCATCTGGAGGAAAGCGTCGTCGCCTCGCAGCTTGAGCGCCTGCATGAAGACCTACGCGAGATCCTTCCCGAGCTTGGCCTGTCCTACGAGGACGACGATAAAAGTAACGTGGTCCGGATCGCCAATCCAGCCGAATGATCGCGATAGTGAGGTTCGCGGCTTGTCCAAAGTAGGGGGAATCGCCACATAATGATCCAAACGTAATGGATTATTCTCGTGGCATTTCTCCGATACGCGAACCTCGCCCTTCTTATTCTCTTTCCGATTGCATGGTTCGCCCCGCTTCTGAAGGCGGGGCTTCTTCCTCTCTTCCGACTGAGTGAGATCAGCGTGATCTCCGGCCTTCAATCGCTCTGGGGGACCGACGTCTTTCTTGCGCTCGTCGTCACCGTCTTTGCGCTGTTCGCGCCATATCTCAAAACAATTGGTCTGGCCCTCGTCCATTTCGGGCTGATGCGCCGCAAGGTGTTGCCGGTGCTATCGTGGCTGGGAAAGCTGGCGATGGCGGACGTGTTCCTGATCGCGCTATACGTTGTCGTCGCCAAGGGGATCGGCGTCGGCCGGGTCGAGACGGGATGGGGCCTTTACCTTTTCACTGCCTGCATCCTTGCCAGTATCGCCATCTCGATCCTGACGGCGCGGCAATTGAGCAAAGGCGCTATTGAGCCCGTGCAATCTGAAGCAAATCCAGCTCTGCCGCGAACCGATCCAGAACCGCTTCGACCGGATCCTCGCTTGTGATGGACGGATCGTAGATCGCGCGCAGCAAGGCCAGATCGTAGGTCGGATCCTTCGCCTCGTGCCGGTCGTCAAAGCTGAAATGGACCGATCCTTCCGCGTCGCGAAGAATGCCCATGGTTTGCATCACCTCTTCGTAAAGGCAGCTTTCAGGGGACCGCCCGTTTTCTTCGACAAGGATGAAGACATAGGCGACGTGCAGGCTGTCCGCATTCGATAGAAGCTGGAAATAGCACTCCCCGCCCCCCTGACGGCCTGCCATGGCGCGCAGATTGCGCCGCACCTTGGCATCCGAAAGCACGCCGGACATCAGCGCCGCATGGGACAGGCGTTCCTCGGCCTTGGAAGCGAAGACCATGATATTCGACGTCCCGACATGCCCGCCGACCTGCGTCAACGCGATGGAAGATTGCACCGCGTGGTGATGCCCTTCCTCGTGAACAAGACCAAAGCGGACATGGCGGCTCTGATCGCTCCAAAAAGCATCCCACGCAATGTAGGTGACCGGCTCGTTCGGACCGGTCCCGATCCGCAGGCCGCTATTGGCGTTGATCAGATCGACCGTCTCGGTCACCTCGCCGGTCTCGTAATCCGCATCGTGGATCACGGTCACGGTCGGGGTGTAGGACCACTTGCGCACGGCGCCGTCGGGGCGCGCGATCATCACGCGAGCCTCGTCGAGCAGCGTCTCGCGCATCTCGTCGGCACCCGCAACGGAGGCCGCGCCGAACGCGCACAGAAAGAGCATGCCGGAAACCCGGCACGAGCGGATGAAATCGAGCATCGAATCCTCGAAAATGTCTGGTGACCTTTGATAGGCAACTTACCGCCAATTGACCGGCAAGTCTTCGCCAAAAAGTCGAGCGGGGCCGCCAGACGCACAACCTGTTGCATCCGCGACCCGGTCGCGCAACAACCCATTGATGGCCAAGGATCTCTCGTTTCTCTGCACAAGTTGCAACGCTGCCTTTTCCAAATGGTCGGGCCGCTGCGAGGGGTGCGGCGCCTGGAATACGATCGAAGAGGTCAAGCCGCTTTCAACTGGTCCGGGGGCCAAGACGCTTGGCAAGAAGCGCGGATCGGCCATCGAGCTGACCGATCTGGCGACGCGGGCAGAGGCGCCGCCGCGCACGCTATCGGGGGTGGAGGAGCTGGACCGGGTGCTCGGCGGCGGGCTGACGGCGGCCTCGGCCCTTTTGGTCGGCGGCGATCCCGGCATCGGCAAATCGACCCTCTTGCTGCAAGCTGCTGCCCGCTTCGCGCGGCAGGGTCTAAAAGTGCTCTACATTTCGGGAGAGGAAGCGACCGCGCAGGTCCAGATGCGGGCCGAGCGGCTTGGTCTGACCGAAAGCCCGGTACATCTTGCCGCCGAAACGAACCTGCGCGATATCCTCACCACGCTGGAGGCAGAGCGCCCAGATCTGGCCGTAATCGATTCGATCCAGACGATGTGGCTCGATACGGTCGAGGCCGCGCCCGGTTCGGTCTCTCAGGTAAGGGCCGCGGCGCATGAGCTGACAACTTTTGCCAAGACCCGTGGCATTTCGGTCATCATGGTCGGACATGTCACTAAGGACGGCCAGATCGCGGGCCCGCGCGTGGTCGAGCACATGGTCGATACGGTCCTCTATTTCGAGGGCGACAGAGGCCACCAGTTCCGACTTCTGCGGTCGGTCAAGAACCGCTTTGGTCCGGCGGGCGAGATCGGCGTCTTCGAGATGACCGGACGCGGTTTGACCGAGGTCAAAAACCCCTCCGCTCTCTTTCTGTCAGAGCGCGGCGGACCCTCCCCCGGATCGGCGGTTTTTGCAGGAATTGAAGGCACACGGCCGGTCCTGTGCGAGTTTCAGGCCCTCGTCGCCCCCTCCCCCCATGCCAACCCGCGCCGCACGGTTGTCGGCTGGGACGGCTCGCGGCTGGCAATGATCCTCGCGGTGCTCGAAGCGCGTGCCGGAACCCCCTTCACCGGGCTCGACGTCTACCTCAACGTCGCGGGCGGTATGCGGGTGACCGAACCGGCGGCAGATTTGGCCGTCGCTGCCGCGCTGATTTCGGCCCGCGAGGATGCGGCTTTGCCCGCAACCCACGTCATCTGGGGGGAGATCAGCCTTTCCGGCGCGTTAAGACCTGCCCCTCAAACTGAAAATAGGTTGAAAGAGGCTCAGAAACTTGGTTTCTCGACCGCGATAGCGCCGGAGATGAAAAAACCGGCAACGACGAGCCTCGAGCTGCGCCAGATGGCAGATGTGAGAGCCTTCGTCGAAGGGACATTCGGGACCCGCGACCCAGCGCGCGGTTAAGTCAGGGAACATCGCCATGGAAGGCTTCACAATCGTCGACGGGGTCGTTGTGGCTATCGTCATCATTTCCGGTCTTCTGGCCTATTCGCGCGGTTTCGTGCGCGAGGCGTTGGCGATCGCAGGCTGGATCGGCGCCGCCATCCTCGCCTTCATCTTCGCCGATACCGCCAAGCCGCTGATCGCACAGATCCCCGGCATCAGCGGTCTGATCGGCGACAGTTGCGAGCTGAGCATCATCTTTGCCTTCGCCGCCGTCTTTGCCGTCGCGTTGGTCCTCTTCTCGATCTTCACGCCGCTTTTTTCGTCGGTCGTGCAACGCTCTGCCCTTGGCGGCGTCGATCAGGGCCTCGGCTTTCTCTTCGGTATTCTGCGCGGTGTTCTGATCGTAGCGATCGGGTTTTTCGTCTACGAGACGGTGCTGACCGCTCAGGAAATCGCTGTCGTCGACGAAAGCCGCGCCGCGCAGGTCTTTGCTCAGGTCAGCGGTCAGATCGAAGAGCAGGATCCCGAAGCCGCCGTTGGCTGGCTGACGCGTCAATATGACCAGCTTGTCAGCGAGTGTGGAATCGCGCAATAATGCTAAGCTTGTTTTTACCGGCAGACGCAGTCCTTTATCGTTCTGAGATCGGAGTCAGGTCGGCGGGATCGACCTGGTTCTGTTTTCGCGTCAGAGGAACTTTGACTTAGGATATTGGACCCTTCGGATGAACGAGCTTACGCGAAACGAAGGGAACGCTCTTCCCGCCCAGGTGACGCTCGATGCGCTGACACGCGCGCCGTTCTCTTTGGTGATCTCTAATACGCAGATGGAAGATTGCCCGATCGTCTACGTCAACAGCGCGTTTGAGGATGTCACCGGCTATTCCAACGATGAGGCGGTTGGACGGAACTGCCGCTTTCTTCAGGGCGAGGATACTGACCCCAGGACAGTGGCGAAGTTGCGCACCGCCATCGCCGAAAAGACCTCGGCTTCGGTTGATATCCGCAACTACCGCGCTGACGGCTCTGCCTTCTGGAACCGTCTCATGATCAGCCCGATCTCGTCCGAAAGTGGCGACTCTCCCTATTTCATGGGGATCCAGATTGACCTCGGCGCGACCCAAGATCCCGGGGCGCTGCTTGCCAAGATCGAAAACATCGACAGCCAGCTCGAAGAGGTCCAGCACCGCGTCAAGAATCACCTGTCGATGGTCGTCGGCATGATCCGGATTCAGGCCCGCGAAAGCGAGGCGAAGTCCGAGTTCAAGACTTTGGCCCGCCGGATCGAAGCGCTTCAGCTCCTTTACGAAGAGCTGAAAGGCAGTGAGCACTCTGACAGACGCAATGATGAGGCGATCAATCTTGGCGCCTATGTCAACCGCGTCGCCAATGCGATTGCCCATCTCGACGGCCGCGCGGGCGTGCGCATTCAGATCACGACGGAAGCCGTCAGCGTCCCGTTCGAGACAGCGACGCGGATCGGTCTGGCCGTCTCCGAGGTGGTGACGAACGCCTTGCAGCACGCCTTTATCGGCCGCGACGAGGGAAACGTGAACGTCGAGCTGAAAGAGCTGTCAAATGACGTTCTGCGCATCCGGATCGCGGATGACGGCGTCGGTCTGCCGGATGATGTCGACTGGCCTCAGGAGGGCTCGCTCGGCAGCAAAATCGTCAGCCAACTAATCACCGGCCTCGACGCCAAGCTGGGTGTCGAACGGGATGTAACAGGAACAATCGTCACCCTGGATATCCCGAACGGGGGCGAGGAAACAGAGTGATTTGCGCCGCGGCCGCATCTGGGCCGTGACAGCGAAGAGCCAAGCCACTATGTCAGTCACGTGACAGCCCTCGGACAAGGATCGCCCGTGCCACGGCCCCTGCCCTCCCACCCGTTCGACGATGACAAACTGCGCGAGGAATGCGGCGTCTTCGGCGTGATCGGCGTTGCCGACGCCGCCAACTTCGTCGCGCTCGGCCTGCACGCCCTGCAACATCGCGGCCAGGAGGCCGGCGGCATCGTCTCCCATGACGCCCAAGCCGGTTTCCAATCCGCCCGCCGCTTCGGTTATGTGCGCGACACGTTCACCTCCGCCTCGCTGATGGAGACATTGCCGGGCCCGCTTGCCATCGGCCACGTCCGCTACTCGACCGCTGGATCGAAGGGCCAGACCGCCATCCGCGACGTGCAGCCCTTCTTCGGCGAGTTTGCCATGGGCGGCGCGGCTATCGCCCATAACGGCAACATCACCAATGCCGACGCCTTGCGCCGCGAGCTGATCGAACGCGGCTCCATCTTTCAAAGCTCGTCCGACAGCGAATGCATCATCCA
This sequence comes from Aestuariibius insulae, assembly GCF_040783535.2. Lineage (NCBI taxonomy): Bacteria > Pseudomonadati > Pseudomonadota > Alphaproteobacteria > Rhodobacterales > Paracoccaceae > Aestuariibius > Aestuariibius insulae. Next base: position 409,922 of record NZ_JBFONW020000003.1, on the reverse strand, counting down.
CCTGATGGCCCGCTCACTTCAGCGCACGATCCCCGAACGGATGGAGGATGCCCTGCGCCGCGTCGAAGGCGCCTTCTCCATCGTCGCGATGACCCGGACCAAGCTGATCGGTGTGCGCGACCCCCTCGGCGTGCGCCCTCTTGTGCTTGGCCAGCTTGGCGACGGCCATGTGCTGGCCTCCGAAACCTGCGCTCTCGATATCATCGGCGCGGGGTTCATTCGCGAGATCGAACCGGGCGAAATGGTCGTCATCAACGCAGACGGCATCGAAAGCCACCGCCCGTTCCGCCCCAAGCGCCCGCGCTTTTGCATCTTCGAACATGTTTATTTCAGCCGCCCCGATTCGATCCTCGGGGGCCGGTCCGTCTACGAGACGCGAGAGGCAATCGGCCGCGAGCTTGCCAAAGAGGCCCCGGTCGAGGCCGAGCTCGTTTGCCCCGTCCCCGACAGCGGCACGCCCGCTGCGATCGGCTACAGCCTGCAAAGCGGCATTCCCTACGCGATGGGCATCATCCGCAACCAGTATATGGGCCGCACCTTCATCGAACCGACCGAGCAGATCCGAAATATGGGCGTGCGTCTCAAGCTCAATGTCAATCGCGCCCTCATTCGCGGCAAGCGGGTGATCCTGGTCGATGACAGCGTGGTGCGCGGGACGACCAGCCAGAAGATCAAGGAGATGATCCTCGATGCCGGTGCCGCCGAGGTGCATTTCCGCATCGCCAGCCCGCCCACCGCCTGGCCCTGCTTTTATGGCGTCGACACCCCCAACCGCGACAAGCTCCTGGCCGCCACGATGAGCGAGGAGGAGATGCGCGCCCACCTTGGCGTCGATAGCCTGCGGTTCATCTCCCTCGACGGCCTTTACCGCGCCGTCGGAGAGGCCACCGGCCGCAATGCCGATCATCCCCAATATTGCGACGCCTGCTTTTCGGGTGAATACCCGGTGGAGCCCGCCGACATGATTGAAAAAGGCTTCCGCCTCAAAGCGGCGGAGTGATCGCATGCCAAATGCGTTCAACCTCAAAAGAGATGGGTTTCCGGATCTTCCAGCGATGATGCTCGCTACAATAAACGCATTGAAGAAGATCGGCGGATCAGCCCATTTGAGTGAGCTCGATGATGAGGTGATCGAGGCTGCGGATCTGACCGAAGAAGAACAATCCTACATGATGAAGGACGGTCAGCAGCCAAGGGTGAATTACTATCTCGCCTGGTCCCGGACCTATCTGAAACGGGGAAAGGCGATTGATAATTCAAGGCGCGCCGTTTGGGCGCTCACTGAATTGGGGGAGCGTCTGACGTCTAAGGCCGAATGCGAAGCCATATTCCGTCAGGTGCAAGCTGAAGAGGCGGAAAAGGCCAAGCTCAAATCGCTGGAGGCGAGGCAAGCAGAGGCAGCGCAGACCTCCGCCAGTCGCGACGATCTCGAAACAGAAACCGAAGCCTCAACCTCTAACCCTTGGACGGCTGAGCTTCTCGCGACCGTCGGTAAGATGGATCCGGGGGCGTTTGAGCGTCTGTCGCAACGTCTGTTGCGCGAAGCAGGATTTACGAAGGTCGAAGTCCGAGGAAAAACCGGCGACGGCGGGATTGACGGCGTCGGCGTCCTGAGCGTCAATCTCGTCTCGTTTCAAGTCTATTTCCAATGCAAGCGATGGAAGGGCAGTGTTGGATCGCGAGAAATCCGCGATTTTCGCGGCGCCTTGCAGGGCCGTGCGGATAAGGGCCTTTTCATAACGACCGGCACGTTCACCGCTCAAGCTTCAGAAGAAGCAACCCGCGATGGCGCAATTGCCATCGATCTTATAAACGGCGCGCGGTTATGCGATCTGCTCAAGCAATTCGATTTGGGCGTCTCAACAGAGATGATAGAACACGTGACAATCGACAAGGCCTTCTTCAAGGATATCTGAGGCGAGATCAGATCCACTTATCTGACCTGCCTCCTAATCCCGCCTCGCATTTCATCCCACGTCCTCTGGCGCCGAAGCATACGCAAAACTGACGTCAGGGCACGGGACTCGCCCCAAGCACGTCTCCCATGCGATCCCCATCCGTACGAATGGATCCCGGACCTCTCGCCCCACTCGCGGCGGAGGTCCGGCCCTCTTCGGGACCCAATACGTATGAGCTCGCCCAACTCCCCCGCCCGTCTGGGCGATCTTGCGACATCGCGCACCCGCATCTCGCGGCGCGATATGACACTTCCGGGCATATCGGACAATGCCGCGAACCGCCGCGCCCTCATCCGGCTCCCCAACGGTCGCACCGTCTCCATCCGGACCGGCGACCGCCTCGGCACGGACGGCGTCGCGGCGATCGAAGACGGCCGGATCATCCTGCAAAGGAAGAGCAGCGCCGTCGCGCTGACCTTCCCTCCGCGTTGAGAGAGAGGCGGTCTTGACCCGGCAGGCGATAGCGGTCAATTCCCGGCCCATGACAGACCGAACCGCCCTCATCACCGGCGCCTCGCGCGGCCTTGGCGCCGCTCTGGCAGAGCAGCTGGCCGCCACTCACCACATCATTGCCGTCGGCCGGACGACCGGCGCGCTCGAGGATCTGGACGACCGCATCCAGGCCAGGGGCGGCCAGGCCACACTCGCGCCGATGGACATCACCGAAGCAGCCGCCATGCAGCAGCTTTGCCGCTCGATCCACGACCGCTGGGGACGCCTCGATCTGTGGTGTCATACGGCGATCCATGCAGCCCCGCTTTCTCCGGCACCCCATAGTGCCGAAAAGGATCTGACCCGCAGTCTCGAGATCAACGTCACGGCGACCTCGCGGCTGATCTCCTATGTGGCCCCGCTTCTGGGCACCGAAGGCCGCGCGGTCTTCTTCGCTGACGATCGCGCAGGGGAAAAGTTCTTCTCGGCCTACGGCGCATCCAAAGCCGCGCAAACAGCGCTCGCGGCAAGCTGGCAGGCAGAGACGGCCCGCACCGGCCCTCGCATCGATATCGCGACCCTGCCGCCGATGCCCACGGCCACCCGCGCCCGCTTTTTCCCCGGAGAGGACAGGTCGACCCTCACATCTTGCGACGAGGCCGCGCACACGCTTCTCCAAAGCCTCTCGCTGACAAATTAACCCTGGGCGCCCGTTAACCTTAACGGCACGCCCGGACCGGCAGACTGACGCGATCCTCTTCATCTGGCCAAAAATACTCAAAAGCGCCCCATTCGCCTGAGTCGCAATCCGGTTGCAGCAAAGGTCAAACCATTGCCCGCCACCGCTTGCCGCCCGCGAACGGCCACGCTAGCAAGGCAAAAGCCAATCCGGGGACCTTCCATGCGCATTTTGCTGACCAACGATGACGGCATAAACGCCCCCGGCCTGAAAACGCTCGAAGCCATCGCCCAGGATCTCGCGGGCCCGGACGGCGAGGTCTGGATCGTCGCCCCCGCCTTTGAGCAATCGGGCGTGGCGCACAAGATCAGCTACACCCACCCCTTCCTGATGAGCCAGATGGGCGAGCGCCGCTTCGCCGCCGAAGGCTCTCCGGCCGACTGTGTGTTGGCCGGTCTTTATCAGGTGCTGGACGGCAAGCGCCCCAATCTTGTGCTTTCCGGCGTCAATCGCGGCAACAATTCAGGCGAGAACACCCTTTATTCCGGCACGCTCGGCGGCGCCATGGAGGGCGCGCTTCAGGGCCTGCCCGCGATCGCGCTCTCGCAATTCTACGGACCCGCGAACCGCGATCTGGACGACCCTTTCGAGGCCGCCGCGACCCACGGGGCCGATACCGTGCGCAAGATCCTTGCCGCTGGCCTTAACGATGACGCGGATTACCGGCTTTTCTGGAACGTCAACTTCCCGCCCGTTCCGGCAGCCAAGGTTAAGGGCCTGCGCTCTGCGGCACAGGGCTTTCGCAAGGGCACCTCCTTCGGGGTCGAGCCCCATGCCTCGCCGTCGGGCCGGACCTTTCTCTGGATCCGGGGGGGGCAGCAAGATCTCCCCTCCGCGCCGGACACGGATGTCTCGGTCAATCTGGACGGCTATATCTCGGCCACCCCGATGCGCGCCGATCTGACCTGCCACGCGACGCTCGAACGCGCCGCAACGGCGCTGGGATAGGCGCCGTGAGCGACGCGAACGCCACACGCAAGATGCAGTTCCTGTTTACGCTGCGCCAGCGCGGCGTCACCAATGCCCGCGTTCTGACAGCGATGGAGACCATCGACCGCGCGCCCTTCGTCCGGGGCACATTCTCCGAACGCAGCTATGACGACACGCCGCTCCCCATCGCCTGCGGTCAGACGATCAGCCAGCCTTCGGTCGTGGGCCTGATGAGCCAGGCGCTCGAGATCGAGCCGCGTCACAAGGTGCTCGAGGTCGGTACCGGCTCGGGCTATCAGGCCGCAATCCTCAGCCAGCTTTGCCGCCGGGTCTATACAGTCGACCGCCATGCGAGCCTCGTGCGCGAGGCTCGCGCAATCTTCGAGGCGATGGATCTGACCAATATCACGGCGATCACGGCCGATGGCAGCTTCGGTCTGCCCGATCAGGCGCCGTTCGACCGTATCCTTGTAACCGCAGCCGCCGAAGACCCTCCAGGTCCGCTCTTGGCGCAATTGGCGGTTGGGGGTATCATGGTGTTGCCGGTGGGTCAGTCCGACATGGTCCAAAGCCTTATTCGCGTGCGCCGCACCGACGCGGGCTTCGACTACGAAGAGCTGCTGCCCGTCCGGTTCGTTCCCCTCCTGGAAGGGTTGGGGCAAGACTAGAGCGGTACATGACGGAGCCCGGCCAACCGGGCCCGAGCAGAAAATCGAGGCGAAGAACGATGACGGCATCCCCTATCCGGCCCCGCAGGACATGGCTTTTGGCAGGCGCGGCCTGCCTTGCGCTCAGCGCTTGCGACGAGCCGCTCGATCTGGATCTGCGCAGCCTCGGCAACGGGTTCGACACGACCGGATCGGTCCAGACCCTTGCCGAACGGCCAGAGCCGGACAATCGCGGCATCATTTCCTGGCCCAACTATCAGGTCGCGGTCGCCCGGCGAGGCGACACGATCTCGGATATTGCGGCGCGGCTTAGCCTCGATCCCCGCACCGTGGCGACCTTCAACGGCCTGGCCGCCGATGACCGCCTGCGCGCAGGGCAGCTCGTCGCGCTGCCGATCCGCGTGGCAGAGCCCTCACCCGCGACCGGCGCCGTTGGCACCGGACCGATCCAGCCGCCGTCCCAGGTGAACGTGACACCGCTCGACAGCGCCCCTGCGGCCACCCCCGCCCCCCAAACCGGACAGGAACCGATCCGCCACCGCGTCACCGCAGGCGAGACAGCCTTCTCGATCGCCCGTCTTTACGATGTGCCGGTGCAGGCGCTCGGCGAATGGAACGGGCTCAACTCCGATTTCACGATCCGGGAAAGCCAGATCCTTCTGATCCCCGTCGCCGACAGCGCGCGGCCCACCCCGGCGGTCGAAAGCCCGGGCGCGGGGTCGGCAACGCCCACGCCGCCCAGCTCGACCCGGCCGCTGCCGACCGAAGATCCGGCGGTCACGGCCCCGATCGCCACGCCCGCGGCGACCCCGCCCTCACCAACCCTGGAGACGGAGCGCACGGCTCCGCCCGCCGAAGGCCGTTTCCTCCGCCCGGTCAGCGGAGACATCATCCGCGCCTATGCCAAAGGCCGCAACGAAGGCATAGATATCGGAGCACCCGCCGGAACTGCGGTCAGGGCCGCCGATGCGGGCACGGTCGCCGCTGTCACCGAGGATACGAACGGCGTGAAGATCCTTGTGATCCGGCACGCGGCCGATCTGCTTACGGTCTACACCAATATCGATAGCCTGAGCGTCGCGCGCGGCGACAATGTCACCCGCGGCCAGAATGTCGCCAAGGTGCGGGCAAGCTCGCCGTCCTTCCTGCATTTCGAAGTCCGGCGCGGGCTTGAAAGCGTCGATCCAGAGGAATTCCTGCGCTAGAGATCGGGCGTGGACGGGGGCTCTGCCCCCGCTCCTGTCGGAGCTCCCCCGGGATATTTATCAAGGCAAAGACAGGCGGATCTAGACCCGAACGCCCCGCCGGGCCGCAAGATCCGTGAAGAACTGCCAGGCCACGCGGCCCGACCGACTGCCGCGCGTCGCTTGCCATTCGATCGCCTCGGCGCGCAGGTCGTCATCGGCAATCTCGATCCCATAGGCATCGCAATAGCCGCGGATCATCTGCAGATAGGCATCCTGATCGCAGGAATGAAAGCCTAGCCACAGCCCGAACCGGTCCGAGAGGGAAACCTTCTCCTCGACCGCTTCGGACGGATTGATGGCCGATCCACGCTCGTTCTCGATCATATCGCGCGGCATCAGATGACGCCGGTTTGACGTCGCATAAAGGATCACATTCTCGGGCCGCCCCTCAATCCCGCCATCGAGCACCGCCTTGAGCGATTTGTAATGCGCATCGTCCTGCGAGAAGCTCAAATCGTCGCAATACATGACGAAGCGTTCCGCCCGCCCGCGCAGCAGCGCCAGACAGCGCCCAATGCTCGGCAGATCCTCCCGGTGCACCTCGACCAGCTTGAGCCCCGTTTCGGACAGCGCCCCGTGCACCGCCTTGACCAGAGACGACTTCCCCATCCCCCGCGCCCCCCAAAGCAGCGCGTTGTTCGCAGGAAGGCCCTCTGCGAAGCGTTCTGTATTGCCCAAAAGCGTATCGCGCGCCCGGTCGATCCCCACAAGTAGCGCCAGATCGATCCGGTTGACCTGCGCCACCGGCTCCAGCCGGTCCGGCGCGGTCTGCCAGACAAAGGCCTCGGCGCTCTCGAAGTCAGGCGCCTCGGCGGCAGGGGGGCTCATCCGGTCCAGCGCATCCGCAATCCGCTCCAACGGATCGCTCACGTCTGCTCGTCCTCCAGCTCGTCCTCCCAGAGGCCGTCTTCCTTGAGGCGCTTTTCGCGATCATACTCGACCCAGCGCACCAGCTGGATCGACACCTCGTAAAGCCCGTAAACCACGACAAAAAGGATCAGCTGCGTGACCACATCAGGCGGCGTCACCAGCGCGGCCATCACCAGGATACCAACGACCGCATATTTCCGAACGCCCCGAAGCCCCTCGGCCGAGACCAGCCCCGCCTTGCCCATCAGCGTGAGCAGCACGGGAAGCTGAAAGCACAGGCCAAAGGCGAAGATGAACTTGAGCGTCAGGTCCAGCGACTCGCGAACCGATCCCAGAAAGATCGTCCTCAGCTCCGGATTTTCGACTTCCGCGACGGTCGATTCTCCGGACAGAACCGCCGTCAAAGCCGGGATCGCATCCGAAAATCCGATAAAGAAATTCATCGCCAGCGGCGTCACCACGTAATGGGCAAATGCGGCGCCAAGCGTGAACAGAAGCGGCGAGGCGAAGATGAAGGGCAGAAAGGCGTTCTTCTCAGTCTTGTAGAGACCGGGTGCCACGAACCGCCACAGCTGATGGGCAATGACCGGGAAGGCGAGCGCGAAGCCCCCAATGAAGGAGATCCGGATCAGGACGAAGAATTTCTCCTGCGGCGCGGTAAAGATCAGACGCGCATCCTCGCCGCGGGCGCGCAGAACGTCCGCGATGGGATCGGACAGAAAGTTCAGGATCGGCTCGGCGACGATGAAGCAAAGGATCATCCCCACGATGAATGCCATGACCGACCGGATCAGCCGTGTTCTCAGCTCCGCCAGATGCTCGATCAGCGGGGCGGCACTGTCCTCGATCTCGTCTGCCGGGCTCATGATCCCTCTTTCACCTTCGGCATCTCCTCGGCCTGCACCGGGGTCGGCTCAAGCTCGGGCACGGTCATGTCGCCTGCCTCGGCGCCCTCCGGAAGCGGTGCATTGGGCGCCTCGGCGCCCTCGGCCAGCGTCTCTTCCTTGGCTTTGCGCCGGGCTGTCGCCTCCTCGGCCTGCGCCTTGACCTTGGCAACCTTCACCTGACGCTCCTCGCTCAAGGCGCTTGTCGCGGGCCCCAGATCCGAGGCGGCCTCCTTCACCTTGTCCATCCCGAATTTCGCCGGATTGGCCGCGGCCTTGAAGGTCTCCGTCACGTCCTTGACCCCGGCCTCATCGGCGGCGGCCTCCATCGCGCTCGAAAATTCCCGCGCCATCCGCCGGGCCTTGCCGACGAACTGACCGACCGTGCGGAACATGCCCGGCAGGTCCTTGGGCCCCACCACAATCAGGGCCACCACTCCGATCAGGAGCAGCTCCGTTCCGCCAATATCGAACAAGACGTCAGGCGTTCCGCTTGTCGACGTCCGCCGTCTCTTCGGCCGGCGTCACGTCGCGCGCGGCGGCGGCAGAGCTGTCGTCAATCTCTTTCTTGCCGTCATCCACGCCGCGCTTGAACGCGGTGATCCCCTTGCCGACCTCGCCCATGAGCGAGCTGATCTTGCCGCGCCCAAAGAGCACGAGCACGACGACTGCGATAAGCAAAAGGCCCGGAAGACCGATATTATTGAGCATGTTCCATCTCCTCTCCGGCCGCCAGCGCAGCCGTTTGTCCCGAGTGGCGTAGATACGCGCTCCCAGCCCTCGAGAAAAGGGACAAAGCCGCACGGAACGGCGCATTTGCGATCAAAACCCCGGCAAACCGTGCGGGGCCTGCTCGCGGATCCTAAGAATTAGCAGACCGCTCCGTGCTCGCATCGTCCGATTCGCTACCCTTGCGCGGAAAGACGAAACACCGGTCGCGCCGGATCATCAGCCAAAGCGGCGTGCCCGCCTCGGGCAAAAAGACCGAGGGAACCGACGCGACCAGCTTGGAGCCGTCGAATTCCATCCGGAAGTCGACCAGGCTCTCGCCGCCCATGAACCGCGCCCGTTGCACGATCCCGCGCGCGGCTGTCCCTTCAGCAGGCGTCGGAAGGGGCCCGCGTCCCTTGCGGTCGAAATCGATCTTCAGATGCTGAGGGCGGATCACGATATCCACCATCGTCCCGTCCGGAACCCCCGGGGCAAGGAACTGTCCAAAGGCGGTCTCGGTCAACGCGCCCTGAACACGACCCTCTATCACATTGATATCGCTAAAGAACGCCGCTGCATCACGATCGACAGGCGCGTTGTAGATGTTATAGGGCACGCCGCGCTGCACGATCCGACCGCCGCGCATGAGCGCGATCTCGTCGGCCATCCGCATCGCCTCGTCCGGCTCGTGCGTCACCAGCAGAACAGCGGTGCCCTCCTCCTTAAGCAGATCGAGCGTTTGATCCCGGATCTCGTCGCGGAGCCGATTGTCGAGCCCGGAAAACGGCTCGTCCATCAGCATGACACGGGGTTTTGGCGCCAGGGCACGGGCCAAGGCGACCCGTTGCTGCTCGCCGCCGGAAAGCTCGTGGGGATAGGCGTCGATATGCCGGCCCATCTCTACCCGGTCCAGCAAATCGCGCACCCGCGACCGCCGTGCGCTGCGCGCTCCATTCAGCCCGAAGGCGACATTGCCCGCGACATCCAGATGCGGAAACAGCGCGAAATCCTGAAACATCAACCCCACCGACCGGTCTTCGGGTGGCAAGGATCCCACCGGATCGCAGATCACCTCCCCGTCAAGCCGGATCGTACCGCCATCGGGACGATCGACACCGGCGATCATCCGCAATGTTGTGGACTTGCCGCATCCAGAAGGGCCCAGAAGGCAGGTCAACTGACCGGCTGAAATCGACAGTGACACGTCATCGACGACGCGCTCTCCGTCGAACGACCGCCAAAGACCGTCCACCTCAACCCGTGGCACCTCGCCCAATTTCCGAACTCCATTCCCGACCGAAACCGTCAGATAGCGGCCCGGACGGATACAGACAAGTCACCCTTCATCTGGCCTGAAATACTCCAGGGGATTTTCAAGTGGACAGCGTCCCCTTGAAGGCCCGCGTGGCCTGAACGCAAATGGACCGAATGCGCCCGGAACGGGCGCTCCTTTAGATCGTGGCGTTCGTCGCCCCGCCATCGGCGAGGATATTCTGACCAACGATGAACCCGGCATGAACCGAACAAAGAAACGCGCAGGCCGCCCCAAACTCCGCCGCCGTCCCGTAGCGCCGCGCGGGGATGCTGGCCGCCCGTTGCGCGCGGGCCTCCTCCATCGTGATGCCCTGCGTCTCGGTCACGCCGCGATCAAGCGCATCGGCCCGGTCGGTCGCGTGAATTCCCGGCAGCAAGTTGTTGATCGTCACGCCTTTCTCGGCCACCTGCCGGGCCGTTCCGGCAACATAGCCCGTCAGACCGGTCCGCGCGGCATTCGACAGGCCAAGCTGCGGGATCGGCGCCTTGACCGATTGCGAGGTGATATTGACCACGCGCCCCCAGCCCCGCTCCATCATGTCGGGCAGAAGTGCTGTCATCAGGGCAATCGGTGTGAGCATATTGGCATCGAGCGCCGCGATGAACGCGTCTCGATCCCAGTCATGCCACATCCCAGGCGGCGGCCCGCCCGCATTGGTCACGAGAATATCGACGGCCCCCGCAGCCTCCAGAACCTCAGTGCGCCCGGCCTCGCTGGTGATGTCGGCGGCAATCGCCGTGACCTCGACGCCTCGTCCTCTCAGCGCCTCCGCGGCCTCATCCAGCGGGCCGGAAGATCTGGCATTGATCACCAGATGCACACCTGCCTCGGCCAAAGCCTCCGCACATCCGCGCCCCAGCCCCTTCGACGAGGCGCAAACCAGCGCCCGCTTTCCCGATATTCCCAGATCCATGCTGTCCTCCCGGTCAGGTTTTACGCGTCCCTATCGGATCGGCTCCAGGTCAACAATCGGCGGCTACATCGAATAGAAGAACTCTTCCCGGACGATCTTGCCGCCTTCGACGTGGTAGACAGCCACCTCGTCGATATCCATGATCTCGCCGTTCTCCTTGTTCTTCGCCTTGCCGCCGAACTTCACCGCGAACCGGTCTTCGCCGTGCGGATAGGGTCCTTCGATCGTGCTATCGAGCATCTCCATTGTGCTCTCCCACCACTGATGCTTGCCCTTGATCCGGTCGAGCCCTTTCGTCTCGCGCCCCTGCCCGCCCATATCCATGGCTTCGACCGAGACAGCATCATTTGAATAGAGCTTGTCGAGGTTTTCGGTCTCCCGCCCCTCACGGCATCCGGCAACCAACTCGTTCGCGATTTCTTTGAGGTCCATCATCCATCTCCCTGATATTCGATACGTCAGCCTGCCACATCCGGCCAAGATTCTCCACGACGGCGGATAAATCAATATACCCTCTACACGTGGTATTGTTTCCGAACTGACGCATAGCTTCGAGCCTGATGCGCAAGTCACACCTCTTATGCAAAATTCACCGACCGGATACCGACGCAATACCGACCGGATACCGAAGCCCCAGATTGCCCTTTTCGCAGGTGCCGCCTATATCGCCCGGATGCTCGACAATCGCCCCGACCTGCCCCCCGAGATCGCGCGCCGCCGCACTTTCGCGATCATCTCGCATCCCGATGCGGGCAAGACCACGCTGACCGAGAAATTCCTGCTCTATGGCGGGGCCATTCAAATGGCCGGTCAGGTGCGCGCCAAAGGTGATGCGCGCCGGACCCGGTCTGACTATATGGCGATGGAAAAGGACCGGGGCATTTCTGTCTCGGCCTCTGCGATGTCTTTTGATTTCAAGGAGTTCCGCTTCAATCTTGTGGACACACCGGGTCACTCCGACTTCTCCGAAGACACTTACCGAACGCTGACCGCCGTCGATGCCGCCGTGATGGTGATCGATGGCGCCAAGGGTGTGGAAAGCCAGACTCGCAAGCTTTTCGAGGTCTGCCGCCTGCGCGACCTGCCCATCTTGACCTTCTGCAACAAGATGGACCGCGAAAGCCGCGATACGTTTGAGATCATTGACGAAATTCAGGAAAACCTCGCCATCGACGTGACCCCCGCCTCCTGGCCAATCGGCAAGGGCCGCGAGTTCATCGGCTGCTACGATATCCTGCGTGACCGGCTCGACCTTATGGACCGTGCAGACCGCAACAAGATCGCCGAAACCGTCGAAATAGAAGGGCTTGACGATCCCAAACTTGCAGAACACGTCCCTGCGGAACTGCTCGAAACCTTCCTGGAAGAGATCGAAATGGCCCGGGAACTTCTTCCTCAGCTGGATCCCAAGGCGCTGCTCGAAGGGACGATGACGCCGATCTGGTTTGGCTCCGCGATCAACTCCTTCGGCGTTCAGGAACTGATGGAAGGGATCGGCACCTACGGCCCCGAACCGCAGCCGCAATCGGCAGAGCCGCGCCAGATTTCTCCTGAAGAAACAAAGGTTTCCGGCTTTGTCTTCAAAGTTCAGGCCAATATGGATCCAAAACATCGGGACCGCGTCGCCTTCCTTCGCCTGGCCTCGGGGCACTTCCAGCGCGGCATGAAACTGACCCATGTTCGCGATAAAAAACCGATGGCGATCTCTAATCCGGTGCTCTTTCTCGCCTCCGACCGCGAACTGGCCGAAGAAGCCTGGGCGGGCGACATCATCGGCATTCCTAATCATGGCCAGCTGAGAATCGGCGATACGTTAACCGAAGGGGAACCTTTGCGTGTTACGGGTATCCCAAGCTTCGCGCCGGAACTGCTGCAGGGCGTCCGCGCAGGCGACCCGATGAAGGCGAAGCATCTGGAAAAGGCGCTCATGCAGTTTGCCGAAGAAGGCGCCGCCAAGGTCTTCAAGCCTGCCATCGGGTCCGGCTTTATCGTCGGCGTTGTCGGCCAGCTCCAGTTCGAGGTGCTCGCCTCGCGGATCGAACTGGAATACGGGCTGCCCGTCCGGTTCGAGCAATCGCAGTTCACCTCTGCCCGATGGGTCAGCGGGGACCGGCAAGCCGTTGACAAGTTTACGGAAAGCAACAAACAGCATATCGCACACGACAATGACGGTGACATCGTCTATCTCACTCGCCTGCAGTGGGATATCGACCGGGTTGAACGGGACTATCCCGATATCCGGCTGACAGCGACGAAGGAAATGATGGTCTGAACTGTCAGGGACCTGCGGCTTGCTGTAAAGGGCGGCAGCTTGACCTCACCACGCGAAGAGCCTACCTGCACTCCTACGATAAGACGACTCGGCAATCCGGCCAGTCGGGCCGCGTCAATCCTGCGGCCATCAGGGCTGCAGCATTGAAAGGCGTAAATGACCAAGTTCTCAGATCTGAAACTGGACCCCAAGGTCCTCAAAGCCGTCGAGTCGGCGGGCTATACCGAGCCGACTCCCATTCAGGAAGGCGCAATCCCCCCCGCCCTTGAAGGTCGCGATGTTCTCGGCATCGCCCAGACCGGCACCGGTAAGACGGCCAGCTTCACGCTGCCGATGATCACCCTCCTAAAACGAGGCCGCGCCCGTGCCCGTATGCCGCGCAGTCTTGTTCTGGCCCCGACCCGGGAACTCGCCGCTCAGGTGGCTGAGAATTTCGACACCTACGCCCAACATACCAAACTGACGAAAGCGCTCCTGATTGGCGGTGTCAGCTTTAAAGAGCAGGACGTTCTGATCGATCGCGGCGTGGACGTGCTGATCGCAACGCCGGGCCGCCTGCTCGATCATTTCGAGCGCGGCAAGCTGCTGCTCACGGGTGTGCAGATCATGGTCGTGGACGAAGCGGACCGGATGCTCGATATGGGCTTCATCCCCGATATCGAACGCATCTTCAGCCTTACGCCGTTCACGCGTCAGACGCTCTTTTTCTCCGCTACGATGGCGCCCGAGATCGAGCGGATCACCAACACCTTCCTGTCGAACCCGGCAAAGGTCGAAGTCGCGCGTGCGGCCACTGCCTCCGAGAATATCAAGCAAGGCGTCGTGATGTTCAAAGCCTCTCGGCGCGACCGGGAAGGCAGCGAAAAGCGCAAACTTCTCAGAAGCTTGATCGAAAGTGAAGCCGAGGCCTGCCGCAACGCGATCATCTTCTGTAACCGCAAAGTCGATGTCGATATCGTCGCCAAGTCGATGAAGAAATATGGCCTCGACGCTGCTCCGATCCACGGCGATCTCGAGCAATCCCAGCGGATGAAGACACTCGATGGCTTCCGCGATGGAACGCTGCGGTTCCTCGTCGCTTCGGATGTGGCGGCGCGCGGGCTCGATATTCCCGATGTCAGTCACGTGTTCAACTACGACGTGCCCTCGCATGCCGAAGACTATGTCCACCGGATTGGCCGGACGGGTCGAGCTGGCAAGAAGGGCACCGCGATGATGATCTGCGTGCCGAAGGACGAAAAGAACCTCGAGGATATCGAGCGCCTGATCAAGACCGAGATCCCGCGTCTTGCCAATCCGCAGGGCGCCATCCCGGCAGAGGCCGAAGCTCCCGTAGATGCGGCGGAGGAAAAGCCCAAGCGCACCCGCACCCGGTCGCGCAAGAAGCCGGTCGAAGATGCACCATCACCGGCCTCTGCACCGCTCGAAGCCGCTCCGGCGCCAGTAGAAGAAGACCGGCCCGAGCCTCGCCCAAGCCGTTCGCGCGGCGGACGCAACCGAGGCCGTAGATCCGAGGATCGCAAGGAGGACGCGGTTGTCGGAATGGGCGACGACTTGCCCTCCTTCATCGCAAAAAGCTTTGAAGAACGGATGGCGACCGCCGACTGACGTCAAAGTGACTTCATCCGAACCGGCGGTCCGATCATATCTGGACCGTCTGAATTGGAGTTGCTCATGCGCGCCCTTGCCCTGATCGCCTGTCTCGCCGCACCGGCTGCCGCCGACAGCATGCCGCCGCGAGAGGGCTGGATCGTCCATGATACGGATAAATCCTTTGCCGAACTGGTCGAGGATACGCGCGCCGCGATAACCGAGGCCCCCATCAACATCGTCACTCAAGCCAGCGCCTCGGACGGCGCCCGAGGACAGGGGATCGAGATCCCAGGCAACCGTGTCATCGGCGTCTATCGCAACGACTATGCCCGCCGCATGCTTGACGCGAGCATTCCGGCCGGAATAGAGGCGCCGCTGCGTCTTTATCTGACCGAGGACAGCGACGGGACGGCGACACTCTCCTACAAGACTGCGACCTTTGCCTTCTCCCCCTATGACGGAGGAGAGGCTCTTCTCGAGCTTGCCTCAGAGCTGGATGTGATCCTCACCGGGATTGCCGAGGCGGCGATCAACTAGCTGAGGCGCGAGATCACAGCGGTCACTTCCGGCTTGCGACCAATCTCGTTCGAGCTGCTCTGGCGGATGACGCGGCGCAGAAGCTCTTCAAGCTTGTCGTCATCCTCGATGACCGAGCGGTCTGCGCGGCCGACCGCCTGGCTGAGGTCTTCTTCGAGGACATCGACCAGAGGCGCGTTGGACCGTCCGGTCTCGGACATGCCCTTCAGCTCGCACCAGGGCTCGCCCAGCAGGTCGCCCTCTTCGTCGATGACCAGAGTCACCGTCACATGACCGTTCAGCGCCATGCGGATCCGGTCGCGCACGATGCCGTCGAGCGCACCGATCTGAACCGACCCATCGAGATAGGTGCGTCCGCTCTCGATATATTCGACGACCTCGGGACGATTGCCGGAGAGTTCGATCATCATTCCGTTCACGGCAACGACCCCGGCAATGCCCTTGCTGTCCGCGATCTTCACATGCTCGCGCAGGTGCCGGTGCTCTCCGTGCATCGGGATCAGGATCTGGGGTTTGATGATATCGTGCATCTCCTCAAGATCCGGACGATTTGCGTGGCCCGACACGTGGTAAAGTCCGTCGTTGTCGTCGACGATATCCACACCCTTTTCGGAGAACGCGTTCATGATCGCGATCACCCCGCGCTCATTGCCCGGAATGGTCTTTGACGAGAAGAGGAACAGGTCGCCCTCCTTGACCTCGAGGCCGAGATACTTCCCGTTCGACAGCTGCGCCGAGGCGGCACGCCGTTCACCTTGCGATCCGGTGACGAGCAGCATCAGATTGCTTCGCGGGATGTCTTTCGCCTCTTCAGGCGAGACAACGCTTGGGAAATCGGTGAGGATTCCCTCAGCTACCGCCGCTTCGACCATGCGGCGCATCGCACGTCCAAGCAGACAAACCGACCGCCCGGCGGCCACGCCTGCCTCGGCCAGCGTTTTGAGGCGCGCGACGTTGGATGCGAAGGTAGTGGCAACCACCATCCCCTCTTGCGCCGCGATCAGTTTCTCAACTTCGGGTCCAACAATGATCTCGGACCGGCCGGCGGCCTTCGAGAAGACATTAGTGGAATCGCAGACGAGTGCTTTCACGCCGTCCTTCGCGATCTTGCGCCACATCTCGCGGTCGAAGGGTTCGCCCAGAACGGGGGTCTCGTCGATCTTGAAGTCACCCGTATGAACGACGCGCCCGGCGGGGCTATCGATGACGAGACCGGAGCTTTCCGGGATCGAATGTGAGATCGGGGCGAGGCCCACCTTGAACGGACCTGCTGTCACAACCTCGGGCCAGGCTTCGGCGACGCGGACGTCGTTCTCGGGGGCGCCGCGTTCTTCCATCTTGCGGCGCGCAATGTTTGCTGTGAAGGCCCGGGCATAGACCGGAGCCTGCAGACGCTCCCAGCAAAGGCCCACCGCCCCGACGTGATCTTCATGCGCGTGGGTGATGAAGATCGCCTCAATCCGGTCCTTGCGCGCTTCAAGCCACGAGATGTCGGGAAAGATCAGATCGACACCCGGCGTCGTGTCCATGTTCGGAAAGGTCACGCCCAGATCGACGACGATCAGCCGTTCCTTGTCCGGCGCGCCATAGCCGTAGACATAGCAATTCATTCCGATCTCCCCCGCGCCTCCAAGGGGGAGGTAGATCAGTCGCTCGCTGCTCATTCACAAGTCCTTGTTGTATTTATGGATGACGGTAAGACCGTGCATCGTCAGATCGTCCTCGAACGCATCAAATAGGGCCGCGCTTTGCTGGAACAACGGCGCCAGCCCGCCGGTCGAGATGACCTGCATGTCGTGGGCATATTCGCCCTTGATCCGGTCGCAGATCTCCCGAACCAATCCGATATAGCCCCAAAACACACCCGACTGCATGCAGGCAACCGTATTCGTGCCGATAACCGCCTGCGGTTTGCTGATATCAACATGCGGCAGAGCCGCTGCCGCGTTGTGCAACGCCTCGAGGCTCAGATTCACACCAGGTGCGATCACGCCGCCCACATAGGCGCCGTCATTGGCCACGACATCGAAAGTTGTTGCCGTTCCGAAATCAACGACGATCAGGTTGCCGCCATGCCGGTCAAAGGCGCCCGCTGTGTTGACCAAACGGTCCGGACCGATGCTGGTGCCCGTATCCACCCGAGGCTCCACCGGCAGGGCACAGCCAGGCCGCCCGACCACGAGCGGCCGTGTGTTGAAATACCGATCCGCCAGGACGCGCAGATTGAAAACGACACGCGGCACCGTTGAGGAGACGATCACCTCATCGATCTGTACATCAATCCGCTCGAGGCTCATCAGCGTGGAAAGCCAGACGTAGTACTGATCCGCCGTTCGCTGCCATTCGGTCGAGGCGCGCCAAGTCGCGATGAACTGCGTGCCGTCCCAGATCGAGAAGACGGTGTTGGTGTTGCCGCAATCGATGGCCAGAAGCATGGGCGGCCTCCTAGAAGTAGATATCGGCGGCGGCGACAGCCTCGCGGCCCTGCGGTGTCGCGAGGATCAGATTGCCCATCTCGTCGATCGTCTCGAACGTGCCTGTAATCTCTCCGGTCCCGGTACGGGCGGTGATGATCTCTCCCAATCGGGCCGCATGGCGCAGCCAGCTTTCGCGCACCTGAGAAAAGCCAAACTCTGCAAGGATCGCTTCCTGCGTTGCGAAATTGGTGGCCAGCGGTTCGAGGAATGCTTCAGGCGTGACCGGCTCTCCGCCTTGATCGAACAGGCTTACCGGAGGGAAATCGCCTCCATCATCAGGCGGGACCTTTGCTAGATTGACGCCGATCCCGACCGACAGCCAATCGACGAACCGCCCTGCTCCGCTGCTTTCCAGAAGGATCCCAGCCACCTTGCCGCCGTGAAGCAGTACGTCGTTCGGCCATTTCAGACCCAGCGCCTCGCGCTCAACGAAGAGCGCCAGCGTCTCGAAAAGCGCATTGGCCGCCAGAAACGAGCGCAGCGCCGCCTCGGCAGGCGTACAGGCCGGGCGATAAACAAAGGTTGCCGCGAAATTCCCTTCAGGATGCCGCCAGGGCCGCCCGCGACGCCCGCGCGCATCGGTCTGGTTCAGGCCCAGGATCCAGGTAGGACGGTCCAGCTCTCGCGCCAGCCGGCCAGCCTCTGCCATGGTGCTGTCGACAGTCTCCAGAACGATCCGGTCGACGCCTTCCGGCCAGAGGGAGGCGTCAGTTGACAAGTGTCTGGGCCGCCGCGAGCGCAATGGGCTCTAGCCCGAAGAGGTTGACGATACCAACGATCATCGCCCCGGCCGAGGCGACTAGAAAGCCCCAAAGCACCGGAGACATGCCTTTGTCGAGCCCGTCCCGCTCTTCGCCGAAATACATGTAGTAGACAATCCGCAGGTAGTAGAACGCACCGATCACTGAGGCAATCACACCGGCGACCGCGAGCCAACCAAGCCCCGCATCATAGGCGGCCCGCAGCACGTAGAGCTTGCCGAAAAAGCCCAGCATGGGCGGTACACCCGCAAGGCTGAACATCAGGATCAGCATGGCCAGCGCCTTGAGCGGCTCCTTGGTCGAATAGCTTTGCAGCGATGCGATATCGGTCACCGGCATCCCGTCCTTCTCCATCGACAGGATAAAGGCGAACGTACCGATATTCATGGCAACATAGATCACCATATAGACCAGCATCGCCTGCACGCCGAGCACCGTTCCCGCCGCGAGTCCCATCAGAGCAAAGCCCATATGCGCGATCGAGGAATAGGCCATCAGGCGTTTGATATTCGTCTGCCCGATTGCGGCGATGGCTCCGAGGAACATCGACACCACGCTCAGGAAGGCCACGATCTGCTGCCAGTCCCCGACGATTCCGCCAAACGCGTCGTGCACGACCCGCGCGAACAGCGCCATGGCCGCGACCTTCGGCGCGGTGGCGAAGAAGGCGGTGACCGGCGTGGGAGAGCCTTCGTAGACATCAGGTGTCCACATATGGAACGGCGCGGCCGAGACCTTGAAGGCAAAGCCGGTGATCAGGAAGACCAGACCAAAGAGCAACCCGAGCGACGGATCGTCCGACGCCGCTTCGATGATGCCTTCGAACGCGGTTGTTCCGGCAAAGCCGTAGGTCAGCGAGGCACCATAGAGCAGCAGGCCCGACGACAGAGCGCCGAGAACGAAGTATTTCAGCCCAGCCTCGGTAGATTTCACGCTGTCCCGCCGCAAGGACGCCACGACATAGAGTGAGAGCGACTGCAGCTCAAGCCCCATATAGAGCGTCATCAGGTCATTGGCCGAGACCATGACCATCATGCCGACGACCGCCAGTACGACCAGCACCGGATATTCAAACCGAAGTAGATCGCGCCGAGCCATGTAGCCTTCGCTCATCAGCAGGACCGCTGCGGCACTCAGAAGGATCGTTACCTTGGCAAACCGTGCGAACGCGTCGTCCACGAAAGTGCCTGAGAACGCCTCCCGCGTTTCTCCGCCCGTGGCGCCGATCCAGAAGGCAAAGGCTACGAAGACCGCGACAGTCACCCAAAGCATCACCGGAGCGGTCTTGTCCTTCCCGGTATAGACGCCGACCAACAGCGCGCCCATCGCAAAGACGGCGAGCAGCAGCTCGGGCAGTACGATGCTCAGATCTTCACCGATCATTGCCCGGCTCCTTCATTCGCGGCGAATTGCGTCGCCGTCTCATATTGCGTCAGCGCCAGCTCGTAATCCTCAACCAGCGCGGCAACGCTGGGTCCGATCAGATCCGTGATCAATGACGGATAGACGCCCAGAAGCAGCGTCATGACGACAAGCGGGGCAAAGATGAACTTCTCGCGCCGGGTCATATCCGTGATCGAGCGCAGGCTCTCCTTGATGAGATCACCCATGACGACGCGGCGGTAAAGCCAGAGCGCATAGGCCGCCGACAGGATCACACCCGTCGCCGCCACCAGTGCGACCCATGTATTGACCTGAAAGACCCCGACAAGCGTCAGGAATTCACCGACGAACCCGCTGGTTCCCGGCAAACCGACATTGGCCATCGTGAAGAGCATAAAGATCAGCGCATAGGCCGGCATCCGGTTCACCAGACCGCCATAGGCGTCGATGTCCCGCGTATGCATCCGGTCGTAGATCACGCCCACACAAAGGAACAAAGCGCCCGAGATGAAGCCATGCGAAATCATCTGGAAGATCGCGCCGTCGATGCCTTGCTGGTTCGCCGCAAAGATCCCCATCGTCACGAACCCCATATGGGCAACCGAGGAATAGGCGATTAGCTTCTTCATATCTTCCTGCACCAGAGCCACGAGCGAGGTGTAGACGATCGCGATCGCACTCAGCCACAGAACGAGCGGCGCCATCAGATCGCTCGCCACCGGGAACATCGGCAGGGAGAACCGCAGGAAGCCGTACCCCCCCATCTTCAGCAGGATCGCCGCAAGCACGACAGATCCGGCCGTCGGTGCCTGAACATGTGCGTCCGGAAGCCATGTATGGACCGGCCACATCGGCATCTTCACGGCAAAGCTGGCAAAGAACGCGATCCACATCAGCGTCTGCGCCCCGCCGATGATCTGGACGCCCAGTAGGCTGAACGTCTCAGACCCGAATTCGTAATCCAGAAGCTCGACGATATCGGTCGTTCCGGCCTGCGAATACATCGCGACCATGGCCACCAGCATCAGAACCGATCCCAGGAAGGTATAAAGGAAGAACTTGAACGACGCGTAGATCCGCTCTTTGCCGCCCCAGATCCCGATGATCAGGAACATCGGGATCAGACCGGCCTCGAAGAAGAGATAGAACAGCACCAGATCAAGCGCGCAGAACACGCCAAGCATGAGCGTCTCGAGAATGAGAAACGCGATCATGTAGTCCTTGGTCCGGTGCGTCACGTCCCAGGCCGACCAGATCACCAGCGGCATGAGGAAAGTGGTCAGCATCACGAAAAGAACGCTGATCCCGTCCACGCCCATCTTGTATTCGAGGCCCAGAAGCCATTCGGCCTCTTCGACCATCTGGAACCCGGTTTCGTTGGGATCGAACTGGAACAGGATGAAGAGAGAGACCAAGAAGGTCGCGACCGTAACGGCCATCGCAACCCATTTGGCATTCCGCTGCGCCTCGGCGTCATCGCCGCGTAGGAAAAGCGCGAGAATAACCGCCGCAATGGCCGGCATGAAAGTGACGAGCGAGAGAAGGTTGTCCATCAGTTCGCTCCCCCGGTGACCGAGATCCAGGTCAGAAGCAGCGCCAGACCGATGACCATCGCGAAAGCATAATGGAAGAGGTATCCGGACTGCCCGCGGCCCGCGAGCCGGGTGAAGAACGGAATGACCCCCATGGCGAGACCGTTAATCCCGCCATCGATGATATTGCCGTCTCCGCGCTTCCAGAACGTCTTGCCGATCCAAAGCGCCGGGCGGACGAAGATCAGATCGTAGATCTCATCGAAATACCATTTGTTGAGCAGAAACCGGTAGAGAATCCCGTTCGTCTCGGCGATCCGTCGCGGCATGTCCGGCTGGCGGATATACATGACCCAGGCTGTGATGAAACCGATCACCATCGCGATGAAGGGCGAGAGCTTCACCCAGGTCGGAACATAATGCGCGTCGTCCAAGACATGGTTTTCGGGGGCGACATAGATGGCGCCCTCCCCCGGAACACCGGCAAGCGTGACGTGGTGATCGTCGCCGTGATCGCCCTCGTCCGCGTGGCTCTCGCCCGAAGCATCCAAGTGATCCTCGCTCGCAGTGTCGGAATGATCGTCCTCGGTCGCGCCATGCTCAGTGGCCTCGGCGACCGGGATCGCGAAAAAGGCCGCGACCTTCTCGGTTTTGCCGAAGAAAGAGTTGTACCAGATCATCCCCGAGAAGATCGCGCCGAGTGCCAGAACGCCAAGCGGGATCAGCATGACCATCGGGCTTTCATGGGCATGCTCGTGCGTGTGCTTGTCGCCGCGCGGCTTGCCGAAGAAGGTCAGGAACATCAGCCGCCAGCTGTAGAAGCTGGTAAAAAGCGCCGCCACGACCAGCATCCAGAAGGCATAGCCGCCCGCCGTGCCCGCATAGGCGCTTTCGATCACCGCATCCTTGCTCAGGAAGCCTGCGAAGCCAATATAAGTGAGCGGAATACCGACGCCGGTGATCGCGAGCGTGCCGATCAGCATCGCCCAGAACGTGTAGGGCAGCTTATGACGCAGCCCTCCGTAGTTCCGCATGTCCTGTTCGTGATGCATTCCGTGGATGACCGAACCGGCGCCAAGAAACAGCATCGCCTTGAAGAACGCATGGGTGAACAGGTGGAACATCGCCACCGAATAGACGCCCACGCCCGCAGCTACGAACATGTAGCCCAGTTGCGAACAGGTCGAATAGGCGATCACCCGTTTGATGTCGTTCTGCACCAGACCCACCGTCGCGGCGAAAAAGGCGGTGGTCGCCCCAAGGAAAGTCACGAAGCCGGTCGCGTTCGGCGCAAATTCCATGATCGGCGACATCCGGCAGACGAGGAACACGCCCGCCGTGACCATCGTGGCGGCATGGATCAGTGCCGAGACCGGGGTCGGGCCTTCCATCGCGTCCGGCAGCCACGTGTGCAGGAACAGCTGCGCCGACTTACCCATGGCGCCGAGGAACAGCAGGAAGGCGATCACCTCGGCCGCATTCCACTCGCGCCAGAGGAACACCATCGACGCTTCGGCAATCTGCGGCGCAGATGCGAAGATGTCGTCGAACCGGATCGAATCCGTGACCAGATAAATCCCGAAGATCCCCAGCAGGAAGCCGAAATCGCCAACCCGGTTGACGACAAAGGCCTTGATCGCGGCGGCGTTTGCGCTTGGCTTGCGAAAGTAGAAACCGATCAGCAGATACGAGGCGAGACCCACGCCCTCCCAGCCGAAGAAGAGCTGCAACAGGTTATCGGCCGTCACCAGCATCAGCATCGCGAAGGTGAAGAACGACAGATACGCAAAGAAGCGAGCCTTGTAGTGCTCCCCCTCCCGGAAGTTGTCGTCATGGGCCATGTAGCCGAAGCTATAAAGGTGGACGAGTGCCGAGACGGTTGTGATGACGACCAGCATGATTGCCGTCAGCCGATCGAGCCGGATGGCCCAGTCCGTCGCCAGAGTGCCACTTTCGATCCAAGTCAGGATCTGGATCTGCTCGGTCGTTCCGTCGAAGGTTAGAAAAACGATCCAGCTCAGGAAGGCCGCTAGAAACAGAAGGCTCGTCGCCGTCCATTGCGCCGCTGTTTCACCGATGAAGCGCCAACAGAACCCCGCGATCAGGGCGCCGACGAGCGGGGCAAAGAGGATAATCGTTTCCAAGGTCTCAGCCCTTCATCACATTGACGTCTTCGACGTCGATCGTCCCGCGATTGCGGAAGAAACAGACAAGGATCGCCAGCCCGATCGCCGCCTCCGCCGCCGCGACGGTCAGCACGAAAAGCGTGAAGACCTGCCCCACCAGATCGCCCAGAAACGCCGAGAACGCGACAAAGTTGATATTGACCGCAAGCAGCATCAGCTCGATCGACATCAAGAGAATGATCACGTTCTTCCGGTTCAGGAAGAGCCCGAAGATCCCAATGACGAAAAGCGCCGCCGCAACGGTGAGGTAATGTTCAAGGCCGATCATCGCTGCGCCCCTGGGCTGTCTGGATAGAAGATTCTGCAACCGCAAAGCAGATCGATGCGGTCGCGCCTCCAAACGGGCTTTCCGGAAGGAGTTTCATTTAAGTATTTGATCGGGTTGAGCTCGGTTGCCCCAAGATCTTTCGCAGCAGCGACAAATTCATGAAGGTTTCCACCTGTCGTTCTGGACAAAATGGCGTCGTCGCCCACCAGTGCTTCGTAACCGTCGTAGTAGCCGCAGCTATCTTCCACCGCTGATGGTGTGGGTGGCCCCCAAAGCAAGGTCGCTTCTCTCGTGTTGCAATCGGCAAACATGACGAAGTAACTCTGATCGTTCACGCGCTGGTAGATCTGGCCCGATCCAAGATCCTTAGCAGGTCCGGCGGATATGTGATCGGTGAGACCCGCGTTCTCAAAGCTGCATGACAGACCAACCGCGACTGACTGACTAGATAACTGTTGCTGCCACTCGGGCGGCGGCCGGGTGAAGGAACAAGCGATAGATGTTTGAGCAAATGCAACCGAACTGGTGACTGTGATAAGAAACGTGCGCAAATCCATTTCAGAGCCCCTGCCCCGGCTTCACGTCTTTCAACTCCATCGCCTTTTTCGGATCACGATACATCTGCGCCAGCACGTCCTGACGCTTGATATCTTCGCGATGGCGCAACGTCAGGACGATGGCACCCACCATCGCCACAAGCAGGATCAGACCCGCAAGCTGAAAAATCAGGATGTAGCGGTCATAGAGGATCAGTCCTAAAGCCGCGACATTCTCGGTGTCCGCGACCGCAGGGGCAGAGACACGCTCGAGCGCGCCGTCCGAGAACTCCCAGGCACCGAAGGCGATTGCCAGCTGCATCAGAATGACGACGCCGATAAAGAGCCCAATCGGCAGGTATCGCGTCATCTCGGCCTTCAAAGCGGCGAAATCGACGTCCAGCATCATAACAACAAAGAGAAACAGCACCGCGACCGCGCCGACATAGACAATGACCAGCAGCATCGCGACGAACTCTGCCCCAAGCGTTACGAAGAGCCCCGCCGCGCTGAGAAAGGCTAGGATCAGCCACAGGACCGAATGGACCGGATTGCGCGCCAGAACCGTGAAAAGCCCACCTGCGATGCACGAGATCGCAAAGGCGTAGAACGCGATCACAGGAACCGTCATTGCTCGTCCTCCTCAAGGATCTCTCGCGCCAGCTCCATCGCCTTGGTCATCGCAGGAACCCCGCCGAATGCACCCATCTGGGCAATCGTCTCGGCCACTTCCTGCGGCGTCGCACCCGCCTCGACCGCATGGCGCACGGTCATGCGGATCTGCGCCTCGGCCTGTGCGCCCAGAATGGTCAGCGCCCCGAGCGTGAGCAGAAGCCGCGTCTTGGCGTCGAGCCCTTCGGGATTGAAGGTTTTGCCCATGAAGGTTTCCATCAGCTCTTTCGGCATCGTCGGCCAAAGCGCCTCGAACCCTTTGGGGGTGAAGCTCTCGAGCGCCGGGTTCACAGACTTGGCCCAGTCCTGCCCCATGCGCATCATCGCCTCGAACGGGTTCGCCGGATCAGTCATCTGTAAGGCGCATCGATTTCGAGGTTGCGGGCAATCTCCGCTTCCCAGCGCTCGCCGTTCTCAAGGAGCTTCTGCTTGTCATAGAAGAGCTCTTCGCGTGTCTCGGTCGCGTACTCGAAGTTCGGACCTTCCACGATCGCATCGACCGGACAAGCCTCCTGGCAATAGCCGCAATAGATGCACTTGGTCATGTCGATGTCATAGCGCGTCGTCCGGCGCGAGCCGTCGAGCCGAGGCTCCGCATCGATGGTGATGGCCTGCGCCGGGCAGATGGCTTCGCACAGCTTGCAGGCGATACAGCGCTCTTCGCCGTTGGGATAACGCCTAAGCGCATGCTCTCCCCGGAAACGAGGCGACAAAGGCCCTTTCTCATGCGGATAGTTCAGCGTCGCCTTGGGCCGGAAGAAGTACTTCAATCCCAGTTTCATGCCCGAGAAAAAGTCGGCCAAGAGGAAGTACTTGGCTGCACGTGTGTAATCGATCTGCGTCATACCTAGCCTCCTATCGTTTCTTTGAGTTGATCCAACCGATCCATCCGAGCCTTCGCTCTGCTATCTGCTGTCATGCCTTAACCCCCAACGGCCCAGCGAGCATAGGCCCCGCCAAAAAGCTCGAACTTGGCGAAGAACGACACCAGCACCACCCAGAAGAGCGAGAACGGCAGGAACACTTTCCAACCCAGTCGCATCAGCTGGTCATAGCGGTAGCGCGGCACGATGGCCTTCACCATGGAGATAAGAAAGAAGATGAGGAACATCTTCGAGATCATCCAAAAGACCCCGTCTGGCAGGAACGGCACCGGCGACAGCCAGCCGCCAAAGAAGATCAGCGTGATGAGCGCCGTCATCAGCACGATCGTGGCATACTCGCCAATCATGAAGAGCAGGAAGGGCGTGGAGGAATACTCCACCTGATAGCCCGCAACCAGCTCGGATTCAGCTTCGGGAAGGTCGAAGGGGGGCCGGTTCGTCTCGGCCAGCGCCGAGATGAAAAAGAGGAACACCATCGGCAAATGCGGCAGCCAGTACCAAGCGAAGAGACCCCAATCGCCGTCCTGCGCGCGCACGATCTCGGTGAGGTTCAGCGATCCGGTCGACAAGATCACGCCGACAAGGATCAGTCCGATGCTGACCTCGTAGGAGATCATCTGAGCCGCCGACCGAAGGCTTCCAAGGAAGGGGTATTTCGAATTCGACGCCCAGCCGCCCATGATCACGCCGTAAACCTCAAGCGAAGAAACGGCGAAAATATAGAGGATCGCCACGTTCAGGTCGGCGATGGCCCAGCCATCGTTGAACGGGATCACGACCCAGGCGATCAGCGGCAGCGTGAAGGCGATCATCGGCGCAAGGAAGAAAACTGTCTTGTCCGCCCCCGCCGGCACCACGATCTCTTTCAGCGCGTATTTAAAGAAGTCGGCAAAGCTCTGAAGCAGGCCGAAGGCCCCCACCACATTCGGCCCTTTGCGCATCTGTACCGCCGCCCAGATCTTGCGATCGGCATAGAGCAGGACGGCAAGCGAGATCAGCAGCAGCACTGTCAGCAGCAGACATTGACCAAGGACGACGAGAGCGATGCCCGCATTCGTGGTCGTAAAGAACTCGCTCATGGTTCAGTCCCCTTACCCGACCGCCAAGGCCAGGTCCCGAGTGGCGGAGCGGCTGGCGCCGCCGGTCTTGCTATCGAGCGGGAGGATCGGGTCGTCCGGACCGGCACCGATCTCCCGGCGAGTTGCTGTAAACAGCAAATGAAAGCGGGATGCCAGCCTCTTCCTGCGCCTCTGCGTGAAGTTGTTGCGTCTATTCCGCCGCCATCAGCGGATGACGTCTTGCCTTTGCCGCAGCGCTTAGTTCAGCCATCAGAGAAGACGCCCGCGCAATCGGATTTGTCAGGTAGAAATCCGTGACGGCGGACCGGAACGACCCCTCACTAAGATCACCGCCTTCCGGCACCGCCCAAGCATTCTCGGGCACCTCATCGATCTTTTTGAAGTGAGGCACCTCCGCCACCAGCGCCTGCCGAAGCTGCGCGATGCTGTCGAAGGGCAGCACATCTCCCATCTCACCGGACAGCGCGCGCAGGATCGCCCAATTCTCCTTGGCCTCTCCAGGCGCGAAGGACGCGCGAAACGCCAGCTGAGGCCTCCCTTCGGTGTTCACGAAAAGGCCGTTCTCTTCGGTATAGGCCGCACCCGGCAGGATCACGTCGGCGCGGTGCGCGCCGCGGTCGCCATGGCTGCCCTGATAGATCACGAACGGCCCGTCCGGCACGGCAATCTCATCCGCGCCCAGATTGTAGACGACATCTGCTTCATCCAGCGCCGCGTTCAGACCGCCCTCGGTCACAGCGCCGATATCCATCGCTCCGACCCGGCCCGCGGCCGTATGCAGCACCAGCAGCTTGGAATTGCCAGCTTCGGCCACCTTCATAGCGAGGCTCAAAACCGCGGCGCCGTCCGTACCGGTCAGCGCCCCCTGCCCGATGATCATTACGCCAGGCACGTCTTGCTTATCCGAATGGTCCATCCCAGCCAGCTTTTGAAGCGCGGCAGGGTCTGTCCCCAGCTCAATCACATCGTAGGTCAGGTCCTCCGACTCTCCGACGCGCGCCACTTTGGCGCCCTTGAGCCAAGCCTTGCGGATCCGAGCATTCAAGACCGGCGCCTCGAGCCGCGGGTTTGTGCCGATCAGAAGGATCATCTCGGCATCGTCGATCTCGTCGATCCGCGCCGTTCCGACATAAGCCGACCGGTTCCCGGCAGGCAGCGCCGCGCCGTCCGTTCGGCATTCCACAACACCGCCTTGCCCCTCGACAAGCTGCTTGAACGCGAATGCAGCCTCGACCGGAGCCAGGTCTCCGACCAAGCCAGCCAGTTTGGACGCCCCTTTGATCTTCTCCGCCGTCAGAGCGAGCGCCTCGCCCCAGCCCGCAGGCCGCAGCTTGCCGTTCTCGCGGATATAGGGCCGGTCCAGACGCTGCTTGCGCAGACCGTCCCAGACGAACCGGGTCTTGTCGGAAATCCACTCCTCGTTCACGCCGTCATGGTTGCGCGGCAGGAACCGCATCACTTCGCGGCCCTTCGTATCCACCCGGATCGAAGAGCCCAAAGCGTCCATGACATCGACCGACTCGGTCTTCGTCAACTCCCAGGGCCGCGCTGTGAAGGCGTAGGGCTTCGACACCAGCGCCCCGACCGGACACAGATCGATGATATTCCCCTGCAGCTCGCTATCCAGCGTCTCGCCCAGGTAGGATGTAATCTCGCTGTCCTCGCCGCGCCCGGTCTGGCCCATCTGGCTGATCCCCGCGACCTCGGTCGTAAAGCGGACACACCGCGTGCAAGAGATACAGCGCGTCATATGCGTCTCGACCAGCGGCCCAAGATCCAGATCGACCGCCGCTCGCTTTGGCTCGCGGTAGCGCGAAAAATCCACGCCGTACGCCATCGCCTGATCCTGCAGGTCGCATTCACCGCCCTGATCGCAGATCGGACAGTCAAGCGGATGGTTGATCAGGAGAAACTCCATCACTCCTTCGCGTGCTTTCTTGACCATCGGAGAGTTCGTCCGCACCTGCGGCGGCTCGCCGTCCTTGCCGGGCCGCAGATCGCGCACCTGCATCGCGCAAGAAGCCGCAGGCTTGGGCGGGCCGCCAACGACCTCGACAAGGCACATCCGGCAATTCCCGGCGATTGACAGCCGCTCGTGATAGCAGAAGCGCGGAATTTCGATCCCCGCCTGCTCGCAGGCCTGAATAAGGGTCAGAGCCGGATCGACATCGATATCGGTGCCGTCGATGGTGATGGTGCGCAGGTCGGACAAGGAAATCTCCATCGGGTAACGCCGCTTTTGACGTTACCTAGCGAGGCTCGACGGGTTTTTCCATCGCAAAACCGGCGTCCTCTTGCCGCGTCAGGTCCAGAAAAGAATTACCGCCAAAACGGCAATAAAGATAATGGCCAGCCCGACCTCCTGCAGACCTGATGGCAAGATCCAGCCCCGATCCCGCTCTGCCGACCCACCTTGAAATCCGCAGGTCGTGCAAGGCTCCAGAGGATACGGCTGTGTTCCGCACCTCGGACAACTGTCAGGATGAGCGCTCCCCCGGCTATCATCTTCGTCGCCTGAGATCATCAATAGCTACCTCAAAAGCTGGCCGACCGCCGTATTCGCCGCCATCTGAGCTTCG
Organism: Aestuariibius insulae; assembly: GCF_040783535.2. Classification (NCBI taxonomy): domain Bacteria; kingdom Pseudomonadati; phylum Pseudomonadota; class Alphaproteobacteria; order Rhodobacterales; family Paracoccaceae; genus Aestuariibius; species Aestuariibius insulae. The sequence goes on along the minus strand of NZ_JBFONW020000003.1, from coordinate 380,496 downwards.
CCGACCCGGCAATGCCCACGCTCATCTCCGCGTGGCGCTCCCAGATCGGAAAGACGGGCTCGCGCGATCCCCTCCAAACGGTCCTTTTCAGCCTTGTCGTCGGTATAAGCCTCAATCTCGCGCTCTGAATATCCCAGATCGCGCGCCCGCGCTTTCAGTTGGTTGAGATACGAGATCCCACGAAGCAATCGCGCATCGATATCGTCGCAGCGCTTACTGATCTCATAGGCCATACCAACGACGATCAGCCCCTCGCGCACCTCGGCTACATCCTTGAGCGGCGGCTTAGCCATAACGCCCGATGCCAGCAGTGCGAAAACCGCACCGGCTCCCAGTAAAGCTTTCATATCCGTCTGCTCCTCAAAGCGGCCCGGATCTGATGTCCGGCCTCATCCATATGGGTCAGGCCGGACCGCTATCCAATATCAGCCGCTATTCGGCGGCCTGCTGCTGGCAACCCCGCACCTTGTGAAGACGTGCCTCCTTCAGCCAATCCCAGCCGAACGCATCGGCGCTGTCGCCATGCGTCTTGCGGTGCTCCAGCTTTTCAAGCGCCTCCTCGAGCGTTGGCTTATGGCCGATCGGAACCCACCACATCACAAAATGCATCTCGCCCATCACCTCGAACCATTCGGGACCACGCTCGTAGAATTGGCGGTGAACGGTATTCCAGACGAACTGCTCAAGCGTCTCGATGCTTTCCCAGACAGTCAAGTTCGAGACGAACAGCGGATCGCCATCGATCTTGGCTTCCGTATTGCCTGTTCCCGGCTCGCCCGAGCCCTCCATCATCCAGACAAAGCCGGGCATTCGCTTGCCCAGCCCGTTGATCCGGTCGAGCGCGTCCATGAATTCGGCAACGCGCGGATCGTCCGTCTCGGCGACCAGACGACCGATATTCAGCTCTGCAAGATGATGTCCCTCCATCCCGCGGCTCCTCAAACCGGAACCAGCAAGGCGGCAATAGACGAGGCGCGCGATTCCTCGGCATCGCCTGCAAGGCACAGATCTTCGTTGAACGACGACAGATTATTCCGTGCGAGGAAGACCCGCTCACTCACGTCGAGTTCAAGATCAAAGCCGCCCCGGTTCGGCGCAATCATTCCCTGCGACTGGCGAACTGCGTCCAGCGCCTGTTTACGACCGGCATCATAGGCGTAGCGCGAACACTGCGCCGCAATCCGGCGCGCGATATCGGCGGAAGCCGCGTATTTTTCCGGTGTTTCGGCCATCAAGGCCGCGACAGCAGGATCGCTGGTATCCACCTGAGGTGTTGTCGGACCGCATCCCGCGAGAATGGCAAGAATGCCCGCAGCGCCCGTGTTCCAAAGTCTAAGACCCATCGCATCTCTCTCCTCATCGCTCGGCCCGGTGCCGGATGATGAAGGATATGCATGGCCGAGGGCGGGGCGCAATCGCCTCGCGCAATACGGCAGATCTCAGCTTTGAAAGGCGTTCCGCATTGCGATGTTGAAGATATACCCCTGTAGATACTCTTCGCGCGTCAGAAGGTCATCTCCGTTCACATTGGCATAATCCGCCGAGACCAGCGTCGCGCGCTCGTATTCCGACGAGCTGACGGTCTGGTCATTGTTACGATCCATCACGTCAAAGACGATCGCCATCGACGTCAGATAGGCTTGATCGCGTCCGCGAAACTCAGCCAGATCGGCCAGACCGAACTGCCAGGTCTGGAGCTCTTCCAGCACAATCATACCGTCGCCATCCTGATCGACGGAAACAAAGACCTGATCTCCGAAATCGATAAGCTCGCGGCGGGAGATCATCCCGTCAAGATCGACATCGATACTACGGGCGAACATGTCCCCAACCGCCTTGGCGGAATCATGGGTGTCCGTGAGAGGGGCGGCAAGCGCGGGACCTGCTGCGATCGCAAGTCCGGCAAGAAACGTCATCATCTTCATCTCGGCTCTCCTGGTTTGCCTTCCCGACACTCAATCTAAACCGATCGGTTTAGATGTCCAGCAAAATTTGAACCGACTAGTTCATTTCTTTGCCGCAATGAAAACGGGAGAGCAGATGTCCTCTACTCTCCCCTTTCTACGTGCGGTCTAGCATTTTGGATCTACGGAATCACTCCGCTGCAACCGGCACCCGCTTGTGTCTGATCCGGTCCTCGATCTCATCGCGGAAATGGCGGATCAAACCCTGGATCGGCCAGGCGGCTGCGTCACCCAGCGCGCAGATCGTATGTCCTTCGACCTGTTTAGTCACATCAAGCAGCATGTCGATCTCCTCGACCTCTGCCTCGCCTTTCACCAGACGGTCCATGACCCGCATCATCCAGCCTGTGCCTTCACGGCAGGGCGTGCATTGTCCGCAGCTTTCATGCTTGTAAAAGGCACTCAGCCGCCAGATCGCTTTGATGATGTCAGTCGACTGATCCATCACGATCACGGCTGCCGTTCCAAGACCCGACTGGTTCTCGCGCAGCCAGTCGAAATCCATGATCGCCTCGCGCATCGTGCTTGCGGGCAGGCACGGCACCGACGATCCGCCCGGGATCACAGCTTTGAGGTTGTCCCAGCCGCCCCGGATCCCGCCGCAATGCTTGTCGATCAGCTCCTCGAAGGAAATCGACATCTCTTCCTCGACGACACAAGGATTGTTCACATGGCCCGAAATCGCAAAGAGCTTGGTCCCCGCATTGTTCGGACGTCCAAAGCCTGAGAACCAGGCCCCGCCGCGGCGCAGGATTGTCGGCACGACGGCAATGGACTCCACGTTATTTACCGTGGTTGGGCACCCATAAAGTCCTGCCCCCGCCGGAAATGGCGGCTTCATGCGCGGCATACCCTTCTTGCCTTCAAGGCTTTCGAGCAAAGCTGTCTCTTCACCGCAAATATAGGCACCGGCCCCGTGCACGAGATAAATCTCGAAATCCCAGCCCGATCCGGCAGCATCCTTTCCGACCAATCCTGCATCGTAGGCCTCGTCGATCGCCCGCTGCAGCGCTTCTTTCTCGCGGATATATTCGCCGCGGACGTAGATGTAGCAGGCATGCGCCTGCATCGCGAATGACGCGATCAGGCAGCCCTCGATTAGCGTATGCGGATCGTGCCGCATGATCTCGCGGTCCTTGCAAGTCCCCGGCTCGCTTTCGTCAGCATTCACGACCAGATAAGCAGGCCGTCCATCGCTTTCCTTGGGCATGAACGACCATTTCAGACCGGTCGGAAAGCCCGCCCCACCACGCCCGCGCAGACCGGAGGATTTCATCTCCTCGATGATCCAGTCGCGGCCCTTCTCGATCAGCCCAGCCGTGCCGTCCCAATGCCCGCGCGCCTGCGCGCCCTTAAGCGAACGGTCCTTCATCCCGTAGATGTTGGTGAAGATGCGGTCTTCGTCCTTAAGCATGGCTCACCTTTCTGTCCCGTCACGGCGACGTCGCTGGATCTGATATGTCAGAACGAGCCCCCAGAAAAGCCCAACCAGTGCGGCAAAATCGAAGATCAGCGCAAAAGAGGGCGGCCAGTTCATCGCACTGCCGATCATCTGCACGGCGAGCCAGCACACCGCCGTTCCGGCAATCACGATCGCGGCCAGCCGACCCTTGCGGGCCAGCGCAATCTCATCGTCGCGGCTTAAAGGCATCGCATCAATAGACGTCGCCCTTGTCGACCTTGTTCGAGAAGTCGGTCTCACCGCCACCTGATAATGTCTGGGACTGGCTGACCCAGTTGTCGCGGCTCGCCCGGCCCTTGAATCCTTCAAGGTTCTCATCGACCCAAGCCAGTTCCTCTGCCTTCCACGAGGCGATCTGATCGAAATGATAGATCCCCATCCCGTTCAGCATCTTCTCAAGCTTCGGACCCACGCCCTTGATCTTTTTCAGATCATCCGCGCCACCATCACGCGGAGCATCGAGCATCTGCGGCTTGCTGGCTTCCCCCGCCGGGGTCGCGGACACAGGCTGGGACACCTCAGGCTCAGGCTCGGACGCTGCGGGTTCAGACACGTCCGGCTCCGGCTGTAGAACGGGTTCGGGATCGGCCACCGCCTCGCGCTCCACCTTTTCGACCGGTGTCTGCGGATGGGTTGGCTCCGCCTCGGCCGCCTCTTGGTGATCATAGGCGGGCTCGGACGAGGCAACGGCATCCGAAGAGACCTCAACCCTGTCCGCTGCGACTGGCGAAGCCGCAGCATAATGCGTTCCGCTGACCGAGCTCTGCGTTCCAGGGATCACCACATTACCCGGAGCAGGTAAAGACCGGCACAGGACAACCTGAAGAAGCAAACCGACAAAGACCGTCAAAAGGCCGCCGCTGAATATCGCCTGAGCAGAGGAAAACTCCCCCAGCAGAAACACCAGCACCATGGCAACGACACCAAGCAAGCCTCCAACCGCCCAGCAGGCGGCAAGACATCTCAGCTTTCCGGTCTGAATTTCGGCCATATCGCGAACTCCCTTTCGTCAGGCCGCGCGCCACACGCGGCTTCCTGGCAGACATGGCCTAAGTGATAGCACTATATCGGCTTTTGCACAGGGTTCTTGCGGAAGACGTCTATCTCAACGTGCAGCTCAGGCCCGATACTGCACGCAATAAACGACGTTCGACATCAGCTCTTGGTCAGATCCTTCGCCTGACCGACCCAGTCGTCACGAATGATGCGACCCTTGAACTTCAGCCGCGCATCGACCCAGACGATTTCCTCGGGTCCCCATGTCGCAATCTGGCGGAAATGATAGAAACCCATATCGTTGAGCGTCTCCGCCAGCTTCGGACCGACCCCTCTGATCCGCGTCAGGTCATCGGGCTCCCCCTCTGGCGCGTCGAGGATCTCGGGCGCTTTCTCTTCAGTATCCGCGGGCACAACGTCGGCCCAGCGAGCCTCCGCCGATCCGCCACCTTTGGCAGGCGATACGTCTCGTCCCTCAACATCGCCATCGGTGCGCGTCCCATCCGGCGCGACATCGCCCGAGACTATCGTCGGCGCATCACGAACCGAGTCTTCTGCGACCTCGTCCGCATCCCCCTCGGGATTGGACTTGCCCACCGGCTTTGCCTTGCTTGCCGCTTCCGCCTCTTGTTTGGTGATACCGCTCGCATCGACAGCATCATCGGCGGACACCTTTGGACCCGGAGTCTCTTCTAGTTCGGGGCGGCGTTTGGGAGGCGGCGATGCGGTTTCGACACCGCTGCCGGTCCAGGGCGCGACCAGAGGGACCTCAGTTCCATCGATCCGCTTGACCGTATCTCCAATCTCGACCGCAAGCGCGACCGATCCATTATGCGTCTCGCACTCGCCCTCAGACACCTCCAGCGAGGTCAGTCCGCTTTCAGGTTCGGAGGTAAATCGTCCGTTCTGAGGCCCGGGCACCGGCACCTTGCCCTCCGCCAATTCATCGATGATCTCGCCCAGCCGCTCGGTCGTCAGATCCTCATAGTAGTCCTTGCCGATCTGCGCCATCGGCGCATTCGCACAGGCCCCGAGGCATTCCACCTCTTCCCAGGAGAACTTGCCGTCCTCTGACAGCTGATGCGGGCGCTTTGCGATCTTCTCTTTGCAGACGGCCAACAGATCCTCGGCGCCGCAGATCATGCACGAGGTTGTGCCGCAAATCTGGATATTAGCCACGGATCCAACCGGTTGCAGCTGGAACATGAAGTAGAACGAGGCTACTTCCAGCGCCCGCATATAGGCCAGATCCAGCATGTCGGCGACATGCTCGATCGCGGGCCGCGTCAGCCAGCCTTCCTGCTCCTGCGCGCGCCACAAAAGCGGGATGATCGCGCTGGCCTGACGCCCCTCGGGATACTTTGTGATCTGCGTCTCGGCCCAGCGCTGATTGGCCTCTGTAAAGGCAAAGCTCTCGGGTTGCTCGGGGTGCAGGCGTCGCAGCATCGGATCAGGCCTCTCGCGGTCGAAACTTGTGGTGCGCCTGTCCTACTCAGCCCGCACGGAATGGTCCAGCACCTGCGGCACGCGGCCGATCAGCGCAAAAGGGAGCATACCGTCACGATGCTGGAAGGCGGAGCGGATCTCAGTGGATCGGCAAACGCCTCGAAGCCGGGATAATCCGCCCGGCAGACCCAAAGCTCCGGCCCCTCGCCCGGCACCCGGACATAGATCAACGGAGAGCCGCCCATCGCGCCTGTCGCCTCCACCGTCCCGCCGCGCGCCAGCAGATCCGGCACCGACCGTGTGCCGCCCTCGGGCAGCGTCTGCGCCCCAAGCGGGGTCGCAAGCAGGATAAGAGAGACGAGGCGAAGCATCAAAGAAACTCCCGGATCAAAGGCACCAGAACCACCATGACAGCACCCGCGCCAGCCGCCTTGATCAATCGGTTGCGCCCTCGCGCAACAAGCGCCCCGCCGATCCCGCAAGCCGCTCCGATCACGAGTGTCCAAAGTTCAAGCGTCAGGGACATAGTCCGAGCGAGCCACTTACCGGTCAATCTCACCAAAGACGACGTCCATCGTCCCGATGATCGCCGAGACATCGGCAAGCTGGTGTCCCTTGCAGACGTGATCCATCGCTTGCAGGTGCAGATATCCCGGCGCCCGCAGCTTCACGCGGTAAGGCTTGTTCGTCCCATCCGCGACAAGGAAGACACCGAACTCGCCCTTGGGCGCCTCGACGGCAGCATAGACCTCGCCTTCGGGCACGTGAAAGCCCTCGGTATAGAGCTTAAAGTGATGGATCAGCGCTTCCATCGAGGTCTTCATCTCGCCCCGCGTCGGCGGCGTCATCTTGCCTCGCGCCAGCACATCGCCCGGCGTCTCGCGCAGCTTGGCGCAGGCTTGCTTGATGATGCTGGTCGATTCCCGCATCTCGGCCATCCGGCACAGATAACGGTCATAGCAGTCGCCATTCTTGCCAACCGGGATCTGAAACTCGAACTCGTCATAACACTCGTAGGGCTGCGCGCGGCGCAGATCCCAGGCGAGCCCCGATCCCCGCACCATCACGCCCGAAAAACCCCAGTCGAGGATCTCGTCCTCACTGACGATCCCGATATCGGCGTTGCGTTGCTTGAAGATCCGGTTCTCGGTCAGCAGCCCTTCGATATCGTCGAGCACCTGTGGAAACTCGTCCGCCCAGGTATCGATATCTTCGATCAGCTCAGGCGGCAGATCCTGATGTACACCGCCCGGGCGGAAATAGTTCGCGTGCAGCCTTGCCCCGCAGGCCCGCTCATAGAAGACCATGAGCTTTTCGCGCTCTTCGAACCCCCAAAGCGGCGGCGTCAGCGCCCCGACATCCATCGCCTGCGTCGTCACATTCAGGATATGGCTCAGGACCCGCCCGATCTCGCAGAAAAGGACCCGGATCAGCTGCGCCCGCCGCGGCACCTCGGTTCCCGTCAGCTTCTCGATGGCCAGACAAAACGCATGCTCCTGATTCATCGGAGCCACGTAGTCGAGCCGATCCAGATAGGGCAGGTTCTGCAGATAGGTCCGGCTCTCCATCAGCTTCTCGGTGCCGCGATGAAGCAGCCCGATATGCGGATCGCACCGCTCCACGATCTCGCCGTCCAGCTCGAGAACAAGGCGCAAAACGCCATGCGCCGCCGGATGCTGAGGCCCGAAATTGATGTTGAAATTCCGGATCGTCTGCTCGCCGGTCAGAGCATCCTCGTATCCGCGCGGGGTCGGATTGCCGTCCATCAGGACTTCTCCTCAAGGAATTCGAGCCAACGGTTCGGGAAGGCCAGAAGAAATAAGAAAATTGAAGCGACGGGAAGTGGCGCGACAAGCGTCGCTGCGGCCCAGAAGGACGATTTACCGAAACGAAGGGCGAGCGCGTAAATAGGGATGGCCCAGAACATCGCCACGACAAGGTGGAGCGCCATCTCGTATGGGGTGCCGCCGAACGGAAAAAGACCTAAAGTGCTCATTTCGTCTCCGTCTTCTCGTCCCCGGGCAGGATGTATTCCGCCCCTTCCCACGGGCTCATGAAATCGAACTGCCGGTACTCCTGAACCAGATCGACCGGCTCGTAGACGACGCGCTTGAGCCCCTCATCATACCGCACCTCGGTATAGCCCGTCGTCGGAAAGTCCTTGCGCAGCGGGTGCCCCCGGAAGCCATAATCGGTCAGCAGCCGCCGCAGATCCGGATGGCCCGAGAAGATCAGTCCGAACATGTCGAAGATCTCGCGCTCGAACCAGTTGGCCGACGGATGGATCTCGAGGATCGACGGCACCATCTCATCCTCGCGCACTTGCACCCTGAGGCGGATCCGATGGTTTTGATACATGCTCAAGAAGTGATAGATCACATCAAAACGCTTTGCGCGCGCGGGATAGTCGACTGCTGTGATATCAATCAGCGTCGAGAACCGGCATGTCTGATCGGCTTTCAGAAACTCCACGAACCCGACCAACGACGCCAAGGCGACATCGACCGTCAGCTCGTCATGGGCGACCTCCCAGGACAGCACACAATCGGGCCGCTTGCCTTCGATATGGCCGCCCAGTTCCTGCAACGCTTCTGTCATCTCTTCTGCCTCAGAGCTACGCATGCGATTTCAAACTTCCTCATCTCCGCCGGAATAACCGGTGTCGATCCCGTTCGCACATACATGACACATTCGGCCTTTGGTCCACTTTCCGTTGGGTTGACTGTTTCGACCGTCATGTCGGGCGAGCCGGACTTCAGGACAACCACCATGCCCGGCTTAATCTCTTCCGTCATTCTTATTCTTTCTTAACGAACGATCGTTCCCGTCCGCCGGATCTTCTTTTGCAGTTGCAGGATCCCGTAAAGCAGCGCCTCTGCCGTCGGAGGACACCCGGGCACATAGATATCGACTGGCACGATCCGGTCGCAGCCGCGCACCACTGAATAGCTGTAGTGATAATAGCCGCCCCCATTGGCGCAGGACCCCATCGAGATCACGTAACGCGGCTCTGGCATCTGGTCGTAGACCTTGCGCAGCGCAGGCGCCATCTTGTTGGTAAGCGTGCCCGCCACGATCATCAGATCCGACTGACGCGGCGAAGCGCGCGGCGCGGTCCCGAACCGCTCCAGGTCATAGCGCGGCATCGAGGTATGCATCATCTCGACCGCGCAGCAGGCCAGTCCAAAGGTCATCCAGTGCAGCGATCCGGTCCGGGCCCAGTTGATTACATCCTCTGTCGAGGTAAGCAGAAAGCCCTTGTCCTGCAGCTCTTTGTTCAGCGTCTGCGTGCCGACCTCGCGGTCGAACCCGGCCGTGTTGGCTCCGGTCATAACGCCCATGCTTGCTTCCTCTCGCTGGCCATGGGCTTCACCTAATCATGTGCGAGAGGCGGGTCAACGTGTCGACCCGTCGCGCAGGGAGGCACGAAAGGCTTTCAAAGAAAAATCAGGCCCGATTGTCCCGTCGGCCGGATGCCAAAGCACCCTGCTATCTAGCCGAGCGAGCGCATCTGCGGCCGCACCTGCGGAACCAGCATGAGCTCGGTCAAGGCCCAGACCAACGCATCGACCCGGTCCGGAGAGCCGCGCCCTTTAAAGCCGCTATGGCTCATCAGTCCCATCTGCTCTTCCAGCTGTCCCAAGCCGCGCAGATGATGCACACGGCCCTGTTCATAAAGCGCGGCAACCGGTTCGGCCCGCGCTGTTTTCCCGCGCGAGGCGTGGACAGCCTTGTAAGAGATCATCGGCCCGACCTGCCGGATCATCTCGGCCACCAGATCGCCGCCCTGATTGACCTCGGCCACCAATCGATCCGCCCCGAACTCCTCGCTCGCGGCCACGGCTGCCTTGGCCCAGGCCAGCGGCGAAGCACCCTCCACAGACCGGTCGGCCAGAACATAGGCGGTCCAGTCGCGCGGAGGGCCATCCGTGACCGCTCCCGCGACGACGATCCCGCAGGCATCGGACCCCGCCTTTCCTGTGACCGGAGGATCCACAGCCACAACGATCCGGCTAAGCGCAGGCGCCTCTTCAAGACGCGCCGTCTCCAGCATAGCGCCGGACCAGAGCGCTCCGTCGATTTCATCGATCAGGATGCCATCCAGTTCCTGACGCCCCAGCCGCGTCCCGCTATAGCGCGCCTTGACCTCCTCGAGGAAACCGTCCGCCAGATTGGCGGCGTTTGCCTCCGTCGGCGCATGCGTCATCACGGTCGAACTTCGATCGAGCAAGGCCTTCAGGATCGGCACCGGACGCGGCGTCGTCGTCACACAAACCTGTGGCCGCGTCCCCAGACGCAGCCCGAACTGCAACATGTCCCAGGTCTCTTCGGCCTTCTTCCACTTGGCCAGCTCGTCGACCCAGGCCGCGTCGAATTGCGGCCCCCGCAAGCTCTCAGGATCATGGGCGGAAAAGACCTGCGCCGTCGCTCCGTTCGGCCAGACCAGCATCTTGCGCCCGGCGATCCATTCGGGCCGCCGGTCGGGCGGAGAGCAGGCAAGGATGCCGCTTTCGCCAAAGACCATGACTTCCCGCGTCTGCTCAACCGTCTCCCCGATCAGCGCAATTCTCCGGGCCCGCCCGATACTCGAAGGGAGCGACCCTTCCACGATCGAGCGGACCCACTCGGCGCCGGCCCGGGTCTTCCCCGCACCTCGCCCGCCAAGGATCACCCACGCGCGCCAGTCCCCCGATGGCGGCAGCTGATGATCCATAGCCCAGAATTCGAAGAGGAAAGGCAGAGCGCGCAGCTCTGCCTCCCCAAGGTCGTGCAGAAACTCATCCTGCCTTGCAGCAGGACCGGAGGCGATGAAGGCGGCACCCGATCTGATGGCGGACCGCATCGAGGTCGAGCGGACTTGCCTTGCCGCCTCGGCCTGTCTTGTCACGTTCGTCATCGATCCATGCCTCCACGGCCTTCGCGTGCTCAAGCGCCGCCACCAGCGCCGCCCGCCTCTGCTTCACTGCCCTGGCCCCAGAGGCGCAATCGCCGTCGAGGGATCGCAGCGCCGCGGCCAGATCGTCACTCAGTGCCTTGAACAGCACTCTGCTTTCGGTCAACTGACCGTCGAATTCGTCACCCGGATCGGGCGTTTGGCCTGTCCTGCTCATTCTTGATTGCCTGCATTTTGGGGGATCCGCCACGCAGGGAGGGCCGCCGCCTCCCATGCCGGCCCGCGGGGGAGCGGACAGGCTGGACCACAGCGTCTAGCGAAGGCAGAGATACGCCTCGACCAATAAAAAGTCAATATTTTCAGATAGTAAGACGCAACACCCACCGTCCGCGATGGTCATATTCCGTTAATAAATAACCGAACTTGGTGATCGGCACAGCTTGAGGCTGGAATTCTATAGTCTCTTCGGAAATCATGGCAGCAAGGTCGTGAACCGCGGCACTCCCGAAACAGGACGGTCATTGATGCTAGCGAAGATCTACGGAGCTGGTGCCGCTCTCGGTTTCAGCCTTCTTCTTGCCTCACCTGTCCAAGCGGGTTGCGCCAATTTCGTGGATGGCAGCCTGGGATCCGACCCGCCAAGTTACCAAATCTGCTACAAGGACAGCTGCGAGATCACAACGCTCGACTGGGAATGTGCGAACGTAACCCAATGGAGCCGCCAGTTCGCGAGCGGCTGGGCAACATATTGCGAGGCGCCGGAAACCGGCGACGCTACCTGCGAGATCTATTGGCAGGACCGTCCGATCGCCTCTGAAAAATACGACGACATCTCGATAGAGCCCTATCCCGTCGAAAACTAGGCGCAATATCCGGCTTCACCGAACCCGCCTAGTTCTCCACCGGAGCATCCGCCTCCTGTGCCGCAGCGCGTTCCGCCTCGATCTCGCGCCAGCGGGCCACGTTGCGATTATGCTCATCGAGCGTCTGGGCAAAGGCGTGTCCCCCCGTCCCATCGGCCACAAAGAAGATATAGTCGGTCTCGTCAGGATTGAGCGCAGCCTCGATGCTGGCCCGTCCGGGATTGGCGATCGGTGTCGGCGGCAGGCCGTCGATCACATAGGTGTTCCACGGCGTCTCTGCGCGCAGCTCGCTCTGGCGCAGACCGCGCCCCAGCACCCGCTCTCCGCGAGTGATCCCGTAGATCACCGTGGGATCGGTCTGGAGCCGCATGCCCTGCTCCAGCCGGTTGGCAAAGACGCTCGCCACCTGCCGCCGCTCATCGGGCACCGCTGTCTCTTTCTCCACGATCGAGGCTAGGATCAACGCATCCTCCTGCGTGCCGACCGGAGCGTCCTCGGACCGCGCGGCCCACAGCTCCTCCATGATCTGCTCTTGGCGGCTCTGCATCTGCGCCAGCACATCGTCGACCTCGGTGCCCGGCGTAATCTCATAGCTGTCCGGCGCCAAAAGGCCCTCACCCGGCACTTCGTCCACATCGTCTTCTAGCAGATCGAACGAATTCAGCGCATCAACGATCTGCCAGGAGGTCACCCCTTCAGCCACTGCGACGCGGAAGCGCGTATCGGGATCCTGGCTGACCTCGGTATAGCGCTCTGCCACAGGCTCCTCGCGGGTGAATTTGGCAACTTCCGCATATTCATTCGTCGCCGGATCCAGCTCGCGCACGACCGTCTGCACCTGATTGACCCCGATCCGGTACACGACTTCGGTTCCGCAGGTGCTCGCCCCGCCGCGCGTGACGATATCGATGACCTCTTCCATCGACGCGCCCGCCGGGACCAGAAAGCTGCCCGCCTTCAACTGGCTCGTCTTGTCGCTATAGTCCGCGCCCATGCGAAAGATGGCCCGAGAGGAAATCGCCCCCTGATCGACCAGCTTTCCGCTCAGCCGCCGCATATTGGTGCCGCGCTCGACCTCAAGACAGATCGCGTCGTCCAGCGGCCCCTCGGCCACATATTCCTGCTGCCCCCAGACGATGAGACCACCTGCCAGAAACATCATCACGATCAGCAGCGTCAGCGCGTTCGAGGCGATATGGCGCCACATCAGCTTGGCTTTCCGAAGATCACGCTGGCATTCGTGCCGCCAAACCCGAACGAGTTCGACAGCGCCACGTCGATCTTGCGCTCCCGCTTGGCGTTGGGCGCCAGATCGACCGGCGTCTCGACCGCCGGATTGTCCAGATTAATCGTCGGCGGCGCGACCTGATCGCGGATCGCAAGGATCGAGAAGATCGCCTCGATCGCGCCCGCCGCACCCAAAAGGTGCCCCGTGGCGCTTTTGGTCGAGGACATAGTGACCTTGCTCGCGGCCTCTCCCATCAGACGCTCGACCGCGCCCAGCTCGATCGTGTCGGCCATGGTCGAGGTGCCATGGGCATTGATGTAATCGATATCCGCAGGCTCCAGCCCCGCATGTCTGAGCGCCGCCCGCATCGACCGCTCGCCGCCTTCGCCATCCTCTGAGGGCGCGGTGATGTGATAGGCATCCCCCGACAGCCCGTATCCCAGAATCTCGGCATAGATCTTGGCGCCTCGCGCCTTGGCATGCTCGTATTCCTCAAGCACGACGATCCCGGCCCCTTCACCCATCACGAAGCCGTCACGATCGGCATCGTATGGCCGCGAGGCCTTCTGCGGATCATCTCCCCGCTTGGTGCTAAGCGCCTTGCACGCGTTGAAACCGGCAATCCCGATTTCACAGATCGCCGCTTCGGCGCCGCCGGCGATCATCACATCCGCATCACCATACTGGATCAGCCGCGAGGCATCCCCGATCGCATGCGCGCCCGTCGAACAAGCGGTCACGACCGAATGGTTCGGCCCCTTGAAGCCGTAGCGGATGCTCACCTGACCCGAAATCAGATTGATCAGCGCCCCCGGCACGAAGAACGGAGAGACCCGTCGCGGCCCCTTCTCTGCCATCAGAAGCGTCGTATTGGCGATCGAGTTGAGCCCGCCGATCCCTGATCCGATCAGCACGCCCGTCCGTTCAAGGCTTTCGCGATCCTCCGGCATCCAGCCTGCATCGCGCACGGCCTGCTCCGCGGCAGCGATCCCGAAGAGAATGAAGGTATCGACCTTCCGCTGCTCCTTGGGCTCCATATAGATGTCGGCGTTGAACGCATCCTCGCCCTCGAGCGGGACTTCGCAGGCATAGGTCGTCGCCAGCTTGCTTGGATCAAAGCCCGTTATCGTCCCGGCACCCGACTTGCCCTCGAGAATCCGGCTCCAGCTGGCCTCGACTCCATCGGCCAAGGGCGTCACCAGCCCCAGCCCTGTCACAACGACTCGCCTCATGTCCCGTTCTCCGCAGGCTGTATCTGTCAACGCGCAGAGATATACGCCGCCCCGCCGCCCCGCAAGCCTGACCCCGCCGCGGCACTCCGCGGCATGTCTTCGGGCAAACCGTCATTCATCGGATCTTAAGGACTGCCTGCGATGACGTGAGCCAGATTGGAACGGACGGGACCACGCTGTGATCCAACCGCGAATTCTTCTACTTTTCTGGGCCATTTCGCTTTTTGCGTCGCAGGCCCATGCCCGTGAATGCGGGGTATTCGACCGCCTTGACCGCGCCTATGCCAGCTATGTCAATCTGACCAAGGCGCTGGCACGACCGGACCGGCTGAATGCTGCCAATGTGCTGCGTTACGACCTGCGAACCCTGAACGCCGCCAGCGTCACCTACGCATTGGAGGGGACATCAATGATGGCCCACCGCAAGGAGATCCTGGTGTTCCTTCAAGCCGCCGAAACATTGTCCAGCCAAGCCGCCCGTCCCGGCCCGTTGCTCGATCAATCTCTGCGCCTCGAAAATGCGGACATCATCGCCACGGCCGGACGTAGATTATCCGCCTTTGACTGCCGGACCGATACCCGCCTGGCCACCGGGGCGACGACAGGCCATCAAGACGGCCAGGACGCGCGAACCGGGGTCGATCTTATGGCGGGACGCCGGCAGAACGCGCTCGACGGGATCATGGAGACAGCGCAACGGCATCCGCTCACCGCGATCCTCTCCGGTCTCGGCGGGCTCGTGCTTCTTGCAGCGCTGGTCTTGGCTCCCCGCGTCATGAGATCGCTCTCTCATCATACAAAAAACGGCAGGAGGGCGAGGCGGATCAATCTCTCACTCGACATCCCTCTCGATCTGAAAGGGGCATCCCTGATCGTGAGAACATCCGATATCAGCAAAAGCGGGCTCAAAATCGAACGTCCTTTCACTCCGAGTCATGCCAAAGGTGATCCGGTTGGTCTCCGGATTGAAGACCAACCATTCCAGGGCCGTATTGTCTGGTTGAACGACACCCATATGGGGGTTCAGCTCAATCGCCCGGTGCCTCGCAAGCTCTTCCGCACACTTGCACGACGGGCGCGAAAAAACTCGAAATCTGCAATAACCGCGCCTCAGGCGCCACAGGTGGGATCTGTGTAGACCATTCGGCACACCCTTTCCGACGCATAGGCGGCGCGGCCATCAAATAGTCCGATTTTCCACCGTTTTCTTGTCCTGAGCCACGCTCTAGAACCGATCCGACCGGGCGCAGCAGAAAAGGACAAGTCCCGCCAATGACCCGCATCGCAATCCGCAGGCCAACAGACAGCGTCGTATGACCCCGCTCGCGCTCCTCTCCTCGCTGACCCAGCGGCACATGCGCCTGACGCTTGTCAACGGGCCCCACCGCACCCGCATTTATGACCGCCCCGGCCTCAGCCTGCCCGGCGAAGAGCAGGCCCGCCTGCGCGCCGACGTCACCGCGCTCGCCTACAAGGTCGAACCGCGCGGCGCGCTCGATTACGGCGTCTTCCTCGATGATCCTGAAATCTGGGCCAATATCGTCCTGACCCTCGTCTACGACCGCAAAAGCAAGGAGCTGATCGGCTTCAATGCCCTGCGCTGGATCGATCTGCAGGACCCGGCCATCGACGCGCCCGTCCTGCATCTGGGCCTCGCCATGGTCGATCCTGACGCGCAGGGCCGGGGCGTCTCTTGGATCCTTTACGGGCTGACCGTTGTTCTCCTTTTCCTGCGCGGCGGCCTGCGCCCCCTTCGGATCACCAGCGTCAGCCAGGTTCCCGCCGTCGTGGGCCGCGTCGCGCAATCCTTCACCGACGTCTATCCCGACGGAAAACGCGCCCGCCCCCGCTTTCGCCA
Source organism: Aestuariibius insulae (assembly GCF_040783535.2). NCBI lineage: Bacteria > Pseudomonadati > Pseudomonadota > Alphaproteobacteria > Rhodobacterales > Paracoccaceae > Aestuariibius > Aestuariibius insulae. The sequence continues at coordinate 364,553 of NZ_JBFONW020000003.1, read as the reverse complement.
CCTGCGCATCGCGCGCGGCGTCATGCGCAACCACCGCGCCGCCTTCGGGGTCGGCGCGGACGCCTGGTTCGAAGAGGACGGCTTCGTCATTCGCAACGCTTATACCGGCGGCTCTGACGCGATGAAAAAGGCCTTCGACGAGGCCTCCCACCACCGCGACGGCTATATCAACGATCTGTGCCGCGAGACGCTCGATTACGCACGCGGCGACGATATTCTCCAGGTCGGCCAGATGGACCTGCCCACCGCGCGCCAGTACCTGCTCAAGGAGGTGCCGCGCGACTCCCGCAAGGCCGTCCTCTTCGCCGGCGCCTTCTCCATCGTCCAGACCTGGGCCGTCCCCATCGCAAGCTGGCTCGATAGCCGCCGCAGCTGGGACGGCCTGCGCCCCGCCCGAAAGGCCGATCATGTTTGACTATGCCGAGTTCACAACCCGCAATATCGGCTTCGTCACCCTCGCCCAGCAAGAGGCGCTCCGCCGCGCCCATGTCTTCGTCTGCGGCACCGGCGGCATGGGCGGCGCGGTCATCCTCGCGCTGGCCCGCGCGGGCGTCGGCCGCCTGACGATCTGCGATCTCGACGCGTTCGAGCTGTCGAACCTCAACCGCCAGGTCTTCGCCAATCTCGCCACCATCGGCCAGCACAAGGCCGAAGCGACAGCGGACCAGCTCAGACAGATCAACCCCGAGATCGAACTCGAAGTCCTCCACGGCGACTGGACCGATCAGGCGGACCGCATCGTCTCGTGCACGGATGTCGTGGTGAACGGCACCGACGATCTGGGCGCCTCGCTCCTGCTCTACCGAACCGCCAAAACGCATGGCAAACCCGTGATCGACAGCTACGCCTCGCCGCTCCCGTCGGTTTACGTCACGCGCCCGACCGATCCTGCACCCGAAATCCGGCTCGGCTACCCAACAGCCCAAACCGCCTGGAACGCCCTCACGGACGATCAGCGCGCCGTGGCTTTTCGCGCCGAAGCCGAATACATCCTCATCCACAGCGCCTCCGCCTTCCATATCGACCTCGACCTCGCCGGAGAGGTCGCGGCAGGCCGCCGCTCCCGCATGTCCTTCGCTCCCATGGTCCTCACCTCCGGCATGCTCATGGCCTACGAGGCGCTCAACATCCTGACCAGCACGCCCAGCAAAACCGACTGTCGCGGCTGGTTCCTCAACCCCTATCGCGCTCGCGTTGAGCGTCCGCAGAACGCGCTCATCTCAGCGATCCTGCGCCCCATCGTCCGCCGTAAGCTCGCAAAGATGATGGCCCCATGACCCCGACCGCACTCTATGCCGACTGCCTGATCTCGGGCCTCGCGGGTCTTGCCTTTCTCGGCTTGCGCGGACGACTGAGAGACGCTGGCCTGACCGGGCGGCTCCTGAAGATGCTGCGTTTTCTGACCGGCCTCTTCGCGGCATTCTTCCTGCTGCGCGTTCCCGCCTGGCTCACCGGCTGGGATCTGGCCGACCGCATCCTTCTGGCCACTGCCGCGCTGATCCCGCTTGCGATCGTACTCCTGACCGAAGCCGCGCTGGCCCGCCATGCGCCCCGCAGCCTCAAGCTGCTTCTGGCTATCGGTACACCGCTTCTGATGCTCGGCGCGTTCACCCTGCCTGACAGCGCAGCGCCGGTCTACCTGCCCGCGCTTTTGGCCTTTCAGATCGCCTCGCTCGTCTCCGCCGCCATCCTGCTCTGGCGCGGCGCGGACGATTTGACGCTCGCCCAGCTGCGCCTTCTGCGTACCTACGGACTGCTCGTTCTCGTCTCCGCCCCGCTCATCGCCACCGATTTCGCCTTCGTGCAGCTCGGACCGCCGCTGCACCTGTCGGGCCTTGTTGCGCTTATCGGGATCTGGCTCGCTGTTTCTTCGGCCAGTTGGACGGCCAATCCCGCCTCGGCCCTCCTGTCGCTCGGCGTGCTCGCTGCGTTGGCCCTCGCCAGCGCCGCTATCCTGACAACAAACCTGGCCGCCTATACGATCCTTGCCGCCAGCCTTCTGGCCATTCTGCTCTTCTCCGCCAGCCTGGGCGAGGCGCTGCGCCTGCGCGCGGGCAGTCTCGCCGACCGGCTCACGACATTCCTGACGCTCGGCCCGGATCTCTCGACGGAAACCGCTCTGCAGACTCAGCTGGCCAGCCATGATCCCGTCGTCATCGAAGGCACCGCGCTGGACGATTTCGACCGCCCGGCGCTCACCCAAGCGCTGGCGCGCAGCCCGCTCTGGTCCGCCAGCCGCAGCACCCGCGCGGACGAGGAGATCGCCGATCAAATGACCGAGCTTCTCCGCCGCTCGCGCAGCACCCATCTGCTTGCCACCGGCACCGACCCGCTCCGCCTGATCGGCCTGACGCTGGCGCCCGTCGAATCCACCGCTCAAGTAAAGGCGCTTCTCGCCGCTGCCGCTTGGCGTCTACGCAACGGAGATCCCCGATGACCCTCACCTTGCGCGAAGACGACTTCGAGGCGTTCTTTCAAGTCCCGTTCAACGTCTACGACGGCACGCCCTACGTCTCCCCGCTCAAATCCGACCTCAAGCGCTTCGTCTCGGCAGCGGCCAACCCCCTCTTCGACAGCTCCGACCAGATCACGCTCTACACCGCCCACCGCGACGGTCGCCCGATCGGACGCCTGACCGCCCATATCCACGCCGCCTCCAACGCGCTGCACGACCAGAAAGCCGCCTATTTCGGCTATTTCGACTGCGCGAACGATCCCGAGGCTGCGACCCTCCTGCTCAAAGCGGCCGAAGGCTGGGCCCGTGCCCGCGGCCTCACCAGCCTCACCGGAAACTTCAATCTCACCGCCATGCAAATGATCGGCGTGCAAACCGGCGGCTTCGAGGCGCAGGTCTTCTCGGACTGCATGTGGAGCCCGCCGCATGCCGCCCTGCAGCTCAAGGCGAACGGTTTTTCCCAGATCTTCCCGATGAGCACCTACGAGACCGATCTGCCCACATGGCACACCCATGCCGGCCCCGAACGCCACCCCCCAGAAGGCGTAACCTTCGCGCCGATCACGCGCCAAACGCTTTCCGCCCGGCTCGAAGAGGCGCGCCAGATCCTTAATATCAGCTTCGCGGACAACCCGATGTTCGTACCCGTCAGCAAAGAGGAATACGACTTCCAGGCCAAGGATCTGAAATGGGTGATGGACAAACGTCTCTCCGCTGTCCTGCACCACGAGGGTCAAGCCATCGGCGCGCTGATCTGCATCCCCGATCTCAATCCCCCGCTCAAACGCATGAAATCGCGCCTCGGCCCGCTGGCCCCCTGGCACTACTTGCGCCACCGCATGACGAATGACCGAGCCGTCGTCATCTATTACGGCGTCCGTCCCGATTGGCGCGGTAAGGGCCTGACCCCGCTGATGATCGATCGCATCTCCCGCGCCGCGCTCAAGGCGGGCTACAAGACCGTCGGCGGCACATGGATCGCCGACGTGAACGAGGCCAGCCTACGCCAGCCCGAAAAGATCGGAGCCACTCGCCTGCAACGCCTCCATCTTTTCCGCAAAGCGCTATGACCGTCCTCGACCACGACACCTTCCTGACCTGCATGGCCGAGGCCTCCCTCGCCCCCACGGTCCACAATACCCAGCCCGCCCGCTGGGGTCTGTCCCCCGACGGCACGATCACGCTCCATTGCGCGCCGGGGGCCGCGCTCCCCGTCGCCGATCCCTCGAACCACGACCTGATCCTCAGCTGCGGCACCGCGCTCGAAGGCATGGTCATCGCTCTGGCCGGAGAGGGTCATGCCGCCCAGGTCACACCGCTCGGCACGCAGATCACGGAACCGCTCGCCCGGATCACGCTCGGCGGATATGCCGAACCCGACCCGCTGGCCTCTGCCGTGTCCGCGCGCCTGACCTATCGCAGGCCCTTCGCCCCGGCCGATCCGGGCCAGTTCCAGGCCCTGACCACATGGGCGGCGACCGATCCTGACATTCACCTGATCACGACGAGATCGCGCATCACCGAGATCGCCGCTCAAAACGATGCCCTCTCCCATCGTCTTCTGCAAAACCCCGCCTTCCGCAAAGAGCTGCTGTCCTGGACCCGCCTCTCCAAATGCCACCCCGATTGGTCCCGCAACGGCCTCAACGCCGACGCCCTTGGCCTGCCCCGCTGGCAAGCGGCCTTTATGGGCGCCTTCTTCAAAGTCTTCTCTCCGCTCGACCGGCTGGGCCTCGCCACGGGCTTCACGGCCGAAAAGGACGATACCGAAACCGCTGCCGCCATTGCTTTTCTCGCCGTCCCTAAAGACCTCCCCGCGCTCGATGCCGGACGGCGCTACTACCGCGCCACGCTAAAGTTGGCCGCCAGCGGTTTCGCCAGCTGGCCGATGTCCGTCCTCGTCGACGATCCCGATAGCGAAGCGGCGTTTCTTACCGAGTTCCGCCTGACCGACCACCGCCTGATCGCCGCCCTGCGGCTTGGCCCTATCCCGAAGTCGCCCCCCGAACGGGCTCGCCTACCGATCACCGAAACGGCGATCACGCCCGATCTCCATCCGTGACTGAACGCGCGCGCAAGTAGCTCTATCTAGACGAGAAATTCTCTTTTCACCCGGTCGAATCCATTCTCCTCAATCCGGGGATAATACTCCGTTTTCCGCCGAACTATCGCTCGAATCTGGGGCCGTTAATCATAAATCCGCCGATCCCGGCCAAATGCTGCGCTGCAGCTTCTCAGATCCAGCAAGGTCAGGCACTCGCGAAGGGTGAATCGTTGAAAAGGTTAATCCATGCCCTCAAGAGCCACGAGCGCCCCCGGCCTCGAAGCCATCGCCACCGACGTCGCCAAGGACAAGACCCTCACCGACCGGATATCCGCCGCCGATCTGCAAGGCGGCATCGACGCGGCCTACCTCATGAATGACGTCATTCTCGAAGCCATCCGCGCAACGGGCGTGAACGCCGATGGCAAGCTCACTCCGCAAGATCTCATCAAGGTCAGCAACTACATCCGCAAGAACCCGGACCTTTACGCCGACTTCGTCGAAGGGCACGGCAATGACGAAGGCCAGGTCGAAACCGGCTTTCACCTCGTCCAGGGCGATGGCGGCACTCTCAAATTCCAGGGTCGCAAATTCGTCGATACCGTGGCCGACGCCATCTACCATGTCGGTTTCGAAGTGAAGGACGGTCGCTTCCGCAACGAGGATGGCGACCAGAACGAACGGGTCGATGACGTTGCAGGCTGGCTAAACTATTACCTCAACGGCGAAAATATCGTCTACGGCACCGGCGGCAACGACACGCTTCACAGCGGAACCTACAGCGACGAGCTGGCCGATGCGGCGAACGAGCTCTTCGAAGGTGGCGCGGGCCATGACAAGATCTGGGCCGGAGACGGCGACGACCGCGTGCGCGGCGGCAGCGGTAATGACGAATCCGGCGGCGGAGATGGCAACGACATCATGTATGGCGACGCCGGCAGCGACAAACTCTGGGGCCAAAAGGGCAACGACATCATCGTCGGCGGTCTCGGCAATGACGAGATGGGCGGCGGTGATGGCAATGACAGCATCTGGGGTCAGGACGGCATCGACAAGCTTTATGGCGATAGCGGAAATGACAGCCTGAACGGCGGATCCGGCAACGATACGCTCGCAGGTGGATCCGGCACCGACCTCATGTGGGGTGGAAGCGGGTCCGACAAGATCTGGGGCGGCCACGACAACGACCGCGCCTGGGGCGGCGACGGAGACGACGAGATCGGCGGCGGACGCGGCAATGACGAGCTTTGGGGCGGCGCCGGTCGCGACAAGATCTGGGGCGAAGAAGGCGACGATCATCTCGGCGGCGGCGATGACGACGACCGGCTTGGCGGCGGGATGGGCAATGATGTCTTGTCCGGCGGCGCCGGAAACGATGTCATCAGCGGCGGTGACGGCCGGGACGTTCTGATCGGCAATGAAGGCTCGGACGAGCTTTGGGCAGGCTCCGGCGATGACCGCGTCAGCTCAGGCTGGGGCAACGACACAGTCGGCGCAGGCAGCGGCAACGATACCGTCTGGGGCGGACGCGGGCGCGATACCATCTGGGGCGACGGCGGCAACGATATCATCGACGGAGGGTCAGATGATGACGTCCTCAGCGGTGGAGATGGCAACGATATTCTGACCGGCGGAACAGGCAACGACACGATCACCGGCGGCAACGGACGTGACATCATCACCGGCGGTCGCGGCGCGGACATCCTGCAGGACTGGGAAGACACCGGCGCGCGCGATATCTTCACCTTCGCCTCTGGCGATACCGGAACGACCAATGCGACCCGCGACGTGATCAAGGGCTTCGACAGCGGTATCGACAAGATCGATCTCACCGATTTCGGCGGATTGGCATATCAGGAGGAGGCCTTCTCCGCCAACGGCTCAGGCGAGGTCCGCTTCGACGGAGACTACGTTCTGATCGACGAGAACGGCGATGGCCGCGTCGATGCCGAGATCGAGGTCATGTGGGTCAACACATTGTCCGAAAACGACTTCATGCTCTGACCGCTTCTTCAGGTCACGGCCAAACGAAAAGGGGCGCCTTGCATCACACAAGGCGCCCCTTTTTTGTATCAACGGGTGAGGAGGCCGCGCTCAGGTGGCTTCCTTGATGAACTTCACGGCATCGCCGAAGGTCTGGATCGTCTCCGCGGCATCGTCGGGGATCTCGATCCCGAACTCCTCCTCAAAGGCCATGACCAGCTCGACCGTATCGAGGCTGTCGGCCCCCAGATCGTCGATGAACGAGGCGTTTTCCGTCACCTTGTCCTCTTCCACACCAAGGTGCTCCACTACGATCTTCCGAACGCGGCTCTCGACGTCGCTCATACGCTATTCCTCATATTCCTCCGGGCGTTTGGTGCCCCGGTCTTTCAATCAGCCCCGTCGGGGCGGCTCCTAAGCCTTTGGTGCCAAAGGCAAAACATCACAAGGACGGATATCGCCCGCGGCAATCTGCGCCGCTATAACACACCGTATAGCTCGCGCAAACGCTTTAGCGCCCCCTCGCGGCGGGAGCCGTCAGAACATGGCCATGCCGCCATTCACATGCAAGGTGGTCCCGGTCACATAGGCAGCTTCCGGGCTGGCGAGATAGAGGACCGCAGCCGCGATCTCGCTCGCCTCGCCCATCCGGCCCGCGGGCACCTCGCCCAGGATCCCGGTCTTCTGATCATCCGTCAGCTTGTCGGTCATCGCCGTGGTGATAAAGCCGGGCGCCACACAGTTCACCGTGATCCCACGGCTCGCCACCTCATAGGCGACCGATTTCGACATCGCGACCAGCCCGCCCTTGGAGGCCGCGTAATTCGCCTGCCCCGGATTGCCCGTCGCGCCCACGACGGACGAGATATTCACGATCCGCCCCCAGCGCGCCTTCATCATCGGGCGCACCATGCCCTTCATGAGCCACATCGCTGCGGTTAGGTTCACGTCTAGAACCGATTGCCATTCATCATCCGACATCCGCATGAAGATATTGTCGCGCGTGATCCCGGCATTGTTCACAAGGATATCGCAGCCGCCCATTGCCTCGATGGCCTGCCCGGGAAGCGCCTTCACCGCCTCCGCATCGCTCAGATTGCAGGGCAGCACGTGCGCCCGCTCGCCCAGCTCGCCCGCCAGCACCTTGAGCGGATCCTCCCGCGTCCCGGACAGCGCCACCGTCGCTCCGGCGCCATGCAGCGCGCTCGCGATCGCTCCGCCGATCCCGCCCGATGCGCCCGTCACCAAAGCCGTCTTCCCGCTCAGATCGAACATGCCCCGCTCCTCTTCATCTTGTCATAAATATGCATAAATCGGCGCTCTCAGCCCTGAGCCGCCGCCCGAACCTCATCCGGCGTGCCCACGGGCCGCGTCGCGATGGACCGGTCAATCCGCCGGATCATGCCCGACAGCGCCTTGCCCGCGCCGATCTCCCAGATCTCCGTCACCCCGTCCGAGGCCATCCGGGCAATAGTCTCGCGCCAGCGCACCGTGCCCGTGACCTGCTCGACCAGCCGCGTCCGGATCTCTCCGGGTCCCGTGACCGGCTCCACGCTGACATTGGCGATGACGGGAACGCGCGGCGCCTCGATCCGCGCCTGTGCCAGCGCTTCGGCCATGACATCTGCGGCAGGCGCCATCAGGGCGCAATGAAACGGTGCCGAAACCGGCAGCAGCATCGCGCGCTTGGCTCCCGCCTGCTTGGCAAGCTCCAGCGCGCGTTCGACCGCCGCCTTATGGCCCGACACGACGACCTGTGAAGGATCGTTGTCATTGGCGGCCTGGCAAACCTCGCCTTGTGCGGCTTCGATGGCCACTTTCGAGGCCGCGTCGAAATCAAGTCCCAGCAGCGCCGCCATGGCGCCTTCGCCGACCGGCACGACCGCCTGCATCGCCTGCCCCCGCGTTCTAAGAAGCCGCGCTGTATCGGCCAGCGTCAGCGCCCCGGCGGCACAAAGGGCGGAATATTCGCCCAGCGAGTGCCCCGCGACAAAGGCCGCATCGGTAATCGTCACTCCCTCGGCCTCCAGCGCCCGCATCGCCGCCATCGACGTCGCCATCAAAGCGGGCTGCGCATTGCGCGTCAGCGTCAGGGCGTCCTGATCCTCGCCCCAGATGATCTCGCTCAACGGCTCGCTGAGGGCCTCGTCCACCTCGTCGAACACCGCCCTGGACTCGGGATAGGCCTCTGCCAGATCCCGGCCCATGCCAAGCGTCTGGGCCCCCTGGCCCGGAAATACGAACGCCTTCATCTCGCGCCTCCCTGTTTGGGATCGGTCTATCGGCTCGCCGCTTGGCTCACAAGACAGAGGGCGGGAGCGTCCCCGGCTGCTCCGGACCCGTACGCCTGCGGCGGGCGGGGCGCGGCAGTCCCTTATCTGCTTTGACCCCCAGGCCGCAGGAACGGTCCGCGCGGCGGCGGGATTGCCTTCGGCGAGAGTATTTTGGGCCAGATGAAAAGATCCCGTCAAAGACCGAGCCTGCGCAGAACCGTCGGAAGCTCCTCGGGCAGATCGTCGGCGATAAGCCCCGGACCAAATGAGCGGGCGCAGTCGACATGGAGCCAGACGGCAGTCTCGGCAGCCTGCATCGGCTCGAACCCTCGGGCCAGCAGCCCCGTGATGAATCCGGCCAGAACGTCGCCAGACCCCGCGGTCGCCAGCCAGGGTGCCGCCCGCTCGTAGACCGCCGCATTGACCGAGCACTGCCCGTCCGGCGCCGCGATCACCGTATCGGGGCCCTTGAAGAGCACAACGCAGCCTGCTCGCACCGCGGCCTCTCGGGTCGCATCGACCTTGGAGTAGGCGGGTCCAGTCTGCGGCACAGCCTCCAGCCGCTCGGCAATGTCGGGAAAGAGTCTCGCGAATTCTCCACCATGGGGCGTCAGCACGCAGCCCTTGTGGAGCAATCCAAAGAGCCCTTCGTCCTTTGCAAGAAGCGTCAGCGCATCCGCATCGATCACCAGACGCCGCGCCGTCCCGGCCCCCGAGCCGGACCCTCTGCCTTTGCCATCCCGCGAGGTCTCCAGAACGGCCCGGACCAGGTCCACCTCGCGCGCCCCTGTCCCCAGCCCCGGCCCGACCCCGATCGCGTTGATCCGCGGATCCTCCAGCATATCGCGCAGCGCCTCGCTATCCGCCACACTGCGCAGCATCACCGCATCCAGCGCCGCCGCATTCTCCTGCAGCGCCCCCGGAGGGCACCCCACGGTCACCAGCCCCGCCCCGATCCGCAACGCCCCCCGCGCCGCCAGTCGCGCAGCGCCGCCTTTGCCAACCCCTCCGGAGAGAATGAAGGCGTGACCATACGAATATTTGTGCTCACCGGTCCAACCGGCCTTGCCGAGTTCTTCTGCACACCCGGCCTGAAGAAGAACCACCGGCTCATCCCGTTCGACAAGCGTCTTTTGAGCATATTCCATAGCCTCAGAGAGCGCCGCCGCGCGGAACTCTTCCACGCCGGCTTGTGTCGAGATTCCAAGCATCGCGCTAAGGCCAGCGTAGATTTCAGGTAGGTCCGCACCTGGATCCCGGTCCAAGCCGATGTCCACGACGATCAATTTACCGACCGCCTGAGCCAACGCAGTCGTGTAATGGCCAACCTTCGCGCGATGGAAAGTCACACAAAGATCGGTATCTGTCGGCAGATAGTCCCGCCCCAGAACTTCTCCGCTATCTATGCAGACCCCGGAGGGACATTCCACAGAGACATGTTTTGCGAAACTGATTCCGTCAGTATGATGTAGACTAGAGAGGCATCGACCGATGTCTTGGGTGAGAGGACGGCTCAGACCGGTTCCGAAGAGAGCGTCGATGACGACGGGATCCTGATTGTCCAAGCTTCTGTTTGCCTCAGACTGAAAGAGCGCGTCTTCGTTCAGCGCCTCAACTGCCCCCAACTCCACCCACCGCTCGTAATTCACCCGCGCATCCGGCGGCAGCTTGCCCGGCTCGCCATAGAGAAACACCTCCACGCCCCAGCCCGCCTGCCAGAGCAGCCGCGCCACCACGAACCCGTCGCCGCCGTTGTTGCCCGGCCCGCACAGCACCACGGCGCGCGATCCCGCCCGCAGCTCAGGCCACTCCTCTCCGATCGCCTCCACCACGCCCCGCCCGGCCCGCTCCATCAGCTCCAGCCCCGTTACCTGTCCCGAGGCGATCGCGGCCTCTTCGATGGCGCGCATTTGGGCAGCGGTCAGTAATTCAGTCATTGTACAGCGGCCCTCTCTTCCCATTTTGCCTATTATTTAGGCATAACGCACATTTCGCAGGCGCCCGCTCTGGAAAGCCCCGCTTCACCGTGTCATCCCAAAGGGCGGTGATTGAGGCCGCCCCGCTGGCATGGTCTCACCCCACCGAGCCTAGGCTGGCAGAGGACCGGCGGGAATGCCCGATCGGGCATATCAAGGGAGTTGGCATGAAGAAAATCGAAGCGATCATCAAGCCGTTCAAGCTCGACGATGTGAAGGAGGCCTTGCAGGAGGTCGGCATCCAGGGCCTGTCGGTCCTCGAGGTGAAGGGCTTTGGCCGCCAGAAGGGCCATACCGAGCTTTATCGCGGGGCCGAATACGTGGTCGATTTCCTGCCCAAGGTGAAGATCGAGGCGGTCATCTCGGACGATCAGCTCGAGCCGGCCATCGCCGCGATCACCGAAGCGGCCAAGACCGACAAGATCGGCGACGGCAAGATCTTCGTCTCCGACATCGCGCAGGCCATCCGCATTCGCACCGGAGAGACGGGAGACGACGCGCTCTGACCTCGGGCGCGTCCCCGCAGAGGTCACTTTGAACCATCAGATCCCGGTCCGGCCGGGGCAAAGATCACCAAAAGGAAGGGTATCATGAGCAACAAGGACGTTCTCAAGACGATCAAGGACGAAGATGTCGAATATGTCGACATTCGTTTCACCGACCCGCGCGGCAAGCTGCAACACGTGACCGTCATGGCCGATCAGGTCGACGAGGATTTCCTCGAGGAAGGCTTCATGTTCGACGGCTCCTCGATTGCCGGCTGGAAGTCGATCGACCAGTCCGACATGAAGCTGATGCCCGACACGGACAGCGCCTATATGGACCCGTTCTATGCGGAAAAGACGCTCTGCGTGCATTGCTCCGTGGTCGAGCCCGATACCGGCGAAGCCTATGACCGCGATCCCCGCTCGACGGCGGAAAAGGCCGAGGCGTATCTGAAATCTTCCGGCATCGGCGACACCGCCTATTTCGGTCCCGAGGCGGAATTCTTCCTCTTCGATGACGTCAAGATCTCGGTCGATATGAACAAGGTCTCATACGAGGTCGACGCGCTCGACGCCTCCTGGAATGGCGGCACCGATTACGAGATGGGCAATATGGGCCACCGGCCCGGCATCAAGGGCGGCTATTTCCCGGTCAATCCGATCGATGACGGTCAGGACATCCGCTCCGAGATGCTCTCCACGATGAAGCGCATGGGCATGAAGGTCGACAAGCACCACCACGAGGTCGCCTCCTGCCAGCACGAGCTGGGCCTGATCTTCGACAGCCTCGTCACGCAAGCCGACGAGCTGCAGAAATACAAATACGTCATCCACAACGTCGCCCAGGCCTACGGCAAATCGGCGACCTTCATGCCCAAGCCGATCGCGGGCGACAACGGCACTGGCATGCATGTGAACATGTCGGTCTGGAAGGACGGCAGCCCCCTCTTTGCGGGCGACAAATACGCCGATCTCAGCCAGGAGGCGCTCTATTTCATCGGCGGCATCCTCAAGCATGCCAAGGCGCTCAACGCTTTCACCAATCCCTCGACCAACAGCTACAAGCGTCTGATCCCGGGCTTTGAGGCGCCCGTCCTGCGCGCCTATTCGGCCCGTAACCGCTCGGGCTGCGTGCGTATCCCGTGGGCCGAAAGCCCCAAGGCCAAGCGCGTCGAAGCCCGCTTCCCCGACCCGTCGGCGAACCCGTATCTCTGCTTCGCCGCCTTGCTGATGGCCGGTCTCGACGGCATCCAGAACAAGATCGACCCGGGTCCCTCCTCGGACAAGGACCTCTACGATCTGCCGCCCGAGGAACTCGCCGACATCCCCACCGTCTGCGCGTCCCTGCGCGAGGCGCTGGAAGAGCTGGAGGCCGATCACGCCTTCCTTCTGGCCGGAGACGTCTTCACGCGCGACCAGCTCGACGGCTACATGGAGCTCAAGTGGGAAGAGGTCTACGCTTACGAGCACACGCCCCACCCGGTGGAATTCAAGCTCTATTACAGCTGCTAATCGCAAATACTGTATAATGAATTGGAAAGGCGCCTTGGGGCGCCTTTTTATTTAGCCTTTATTGCAGAGTTGCATCAACCAAGGATGGAATATCATTTGTGAACTTGATCAATAAGAAATACTCACCACCTGTTTAGTGCGAAGTAGAAAGGATAAAGAATGTTTGAGTATTTCAACTCCGGACCATCAGGCACAATTGCCATCATCGAAATTAACGATCCCCTTTCCAACGAACCCAGCGGCGTTTTTGCCTCCTTCACCTTGACCGGTACGGGTTTGGAATATGGCCCAGACGGCAATCTGATCGGCGGGGAGATAAGATCCGTCGTGATCGATGCGGGGCGGCTCACCTTTGATGGGGATGGCAATACCACGTTCACGAACGACCCCGAAATCGCCGATGGCAACCCGAATCTCGTGACGCTCAGAGGGCTCAGTCTCTCCCCGGCAGAGTTTGAAGCGACCGCGACGCAGTTCGCAGATGACAACGATTTCTTCCTGATCCCCGACTATTCGGCGTCGGGAACCAATCTCAACTCGTTCGGACAACTCGATACGTCCTTCACTGTATTGGCGGAAGACAATGTCTCATTCGTCAACCTGAATTCGACCTCTGCGCCATTAACCGTGTTTGGGGATGCCGGAGATAATATCATCACCGGTGCAAGATACGGCGACAATCTCGCTGATGAAGGGAATACGATCTACGGACGTGGTGGGGACGACTTGCTTTTCGGGGGTCAGACCGATGATTTCATATCCGGGGGACAAGGAGATGACAGGATCATCGGCTTTGGCGGAAACGATATCCTAAGCGGAAATGCCGGCGATGACGTGATCTCGAAATCGGGGAGCGGCGACAGCATTCTGCGCGGCGGATCGGGAAATGACACTTTGAGCGGAGGACGCGGCGATGACCGTCTTGTCGGCGGAACAGGCGATGACGATCTGCGCGGGTTCAACGGCGATGACAGATTGATCGGCGGAACCGGAACCGACAGCTTCGATGGCGGAACCGGCGTCGATACGATTGTTCTCAGGGCGTCTTCGGACACGGCCACGTTCGGCGTGGACGAGGATGGCGATGCGTTTGTCACATTCATCGAACTGGATGTCTCTGGCGACGTATCAGGCGAGGTCACAGAGACATTCAAGAATGTCGAACGCATCTACTTCATCGAAGATCAGGCCGTCATTCAGACCGACGCTCTGACCGAAATTGCCTGAGGCATCGACCTGTGATCCTCGGATCCAGCAAACCAAACTGACAAGGGCGCCCGGCGGGCGCCCTTTCCTTTCCTATTCGCCCCGCGCAAACCGCCGCCCCGCGGCGTCCCAGATCAAACCCACTTCACGCCCGACCTGATCGAACCGCCGGTTCAGCACCCGCGCGTTCAGCCAGGGCAGCCACCGCTTCAGCGGCACCAGCGCCCGGTCCCCAAACCCATCCACGATAACGAACGCCGCCTCTCCGTCCCGGACCCCATAAAGCAGGTTGCGCGCGCGCGGATCGTGAATCGGAATGCCCATCTCGATGGCGCGCCGCGCAAACTCCGTCAGCCGCTCCAGCGTGGCATCCGTCAACGGGCCATCCGTCGCCAGACTGGCCAAGGTCCGGGAGCGCCCCTCGCCATCCGCGATCTCCTCAACCACCTGCGCCAGACCCAGCTCCGTCGGCACCGTCCCGAAGATCTGCGGCAGCGGCACGTCTTGAAGGTGCCGACGCGCATCCCAAAGCGCCTGCTCGTAGCGATAGACCGGCGGTGGCGTCTGCGGGCGACCCTTGGCGATCTTCAGGAGGACCCCCGGCCTCTCCGCCAAGCGGTAGACCACGCGCTCGCTGCCACGCGCAACGGCCTCAAGTCGGTCGGCGGGGATCGGAAGGGGCAAATCGCTCAGGTCCATCGGACAGAACCAGAAGCCTGTCCCAGGGCGATGTGCAACGGTTTTGTGTCAAAACGCGGCGTTCAGGCAAAACCCTTAAGAAGACAATCCCATCGGGTTTTCCTGCACGGCCCGAACCCCTATCTTTGTCCCATGACCAAGAAAACCGATCCGATCGTCCTCAAAGAGCCGCCGCGCCGCCCCGGCGATCCCGTCCCGCCGCCTGAACCCATCGCCGAGATCGAGCTAGAGCCGAAGCGGCCTGATATCCCCTACGAGACCGACACCTATGACGACAACCTCGCGCGGCTCGACCAGGTCATTCACAAGACCCGGCGAAATCGCCGCGCCTATCATATGCGGCCAAGATTCACGATCTTCACGGTTCTCGGCTGGATGTGGAGCACCCGCATCGGTCGGAACATGCTGATCGTCATCGGCGGCCTTATCCTGTTCGGCGCACTCTTCTGATCCGGCGACCACCAAATCACACCGTAAAACACCCTCGCCGGAACGTGAGCCACTCGGGACATGACCGCCCCCGCCTCCCCGTGCTAAGCCCTTGCCGGACGTGCCCTTTTGCACGCCCTAAATACGGAGACCGGTATGCGCAGCGAGAAATTCACCTTCCCCGGCCATAAGGGCCAGTCCCTCGCCGCGCGCCTTGATCTGCCGGACGGCCCGCCGCGCGCCACGGCCCTCTTCGCGCATTGCTTCACCTGCTCCAAGGACATCCCGGCCGCCCGCCGCATCGCCGCCCATCTGGCGGGCCTTGGCATCGCCGTGCTGCGCTTTGATTTCACGGGGCTCGGCGGCTCGGAAGGGGAATTCGAGAACACCGATTTCACCTCCAACGTGGGCGATCTGCATGCCGCCGCCAATGCTTTGGCAGAACGCGGAATGGCCCCCGATCTGGTCATTGGCCACTCCCTTGGCGGTGCCGCGATCCTCAAGGCGGCCCCCGATATCGCCAGCGCCAAGGCCGTCGTCACCATCGGCGCGCCCTTCGATCCCGCCCATGTGACCAACAACTTCAAGGACCAACTCCCCGAGATCATCGAAAAAGGCATCGCCGAGGTCCAACTCGCAGGGCGCCCCTTCCGGATCCGCTCTGACTTCCTCGACGACATCGCAAAAGGAGAGCTCACCCCCGCGATCCAAGGCCTCAAAGCCGCCCTTCTGATCCTCCATTCCCCCATCGACGCCACCGTCGGGATCGAAAATGCCTCCGAGATCTTCCTCGCCGCGAAACATCCCAAAAGCTTCGTCACGCTGGATAAATCCGATCACCTCGTCTCGGATATCGCCGATGCGGAATACGCCGCCGGGGTCATTTCCGCCTGGGCCTCCCGCTATCTCGACCTCACCGACAAGAAGGCAAAGGAAACGCCCCCCGACGGCATCCTGCGCGTCATCGAACAAAGCCCCGACGGCTTTCTCCAGACGGTCCAAAGCGGCCCGCACGAGATCCTCGCCGACGAGCCGAAAAAAGTCGGCGGCACCGATCGCGGTCTGACGCCTTACGATCTGCTCTCCGCCGCGCTCGGGACCTGCACCTCGATGACGCTGAGGCTCTATGCTCGGCACAAGAACCTGCCGCTCGACGGTGTCGAGGTCGATGTCGCCCATGACAAGGTGCATCTGACCGACGCCGAAAAAGACTGCCGCAACGAAGGTCAGGAGCGCGCCGACCACTTCACCCGCACGATCCGCGTCACCGGCGATCTGACCGAGGATCAGCGGCAAAGCCTGCTGAAGATTGCCGACAAGTGCCCGGTCCACCGCACCCTCGAGCAAAGCTCGAAGATCGCAACGGATCTATCTGACTAGGCAAAGAAAAAGGCGCCGCTCCTTTCGGTGCGGCGCCGTCGTTCATCCCAACCGGGCTTAGCTCCGCGCGTCGCCGATCAGCTTCCATAGTCCCGGCACGATCAAAGCGGCCAGCGCCAACTTCATCGCATCGCCAATCAGAAACGGCGTCAGACCCCAGGCCAGGATCGGCTGATCCCATCCATAAAGCTGCCCCAGCCACAACAGGCCCGGCACGTAAAGCAGAACATTGCCGATCAGCATCGCCGCCGCCATCAGCAGGACGCTCCGGTCCCATCCGGCCCGCGCCGCGATGCCCAGCGCCAGCGCCGCGAGGACATAGCCGACCAGGTATCCGCCTGTGCTGCCCATCATGTATTCGATCCCGGCCAGCTCGGCCGACGATCCCGCGAACACGTCGTAACCCGCGGCCCCGACCAGCAAATATCCGATCACCGTCACCAGACCCAGCCGCGGCCCATAAGCGGCCCCGATGGTCAGGATGCCAAATGTCGTCAGCGTCACCGGTACGGGCGAGGGCGGAATGGCGATCTTGATCTTCGCCGTCAGCGCCAGCAGCGCGATCCCCAGCACCACCAGAACCGCCTGCTTGGCCAGCCGCAGGCTGCCCTCGGTCGGCCCGACCGCTTCGGTCAGAACCCTGTCATTGCCAATCGCGATCATCGCTGAACCTCCATTGTCCATAGCTGTCCCGTTTCTGCCCCGCCCCTCGCCGGGTCGCAAGGGCTCAAACCTCCCGCGCAAACAGCGTGGCCGAGCTGTAATCCTTATGCGGCCCCCTCACATGCCAGGTCAGCGACCACGCGGACGGCAGATCGAACCGGTACAATCCGGTGTAAAGATCCCGCCCGCACAAATGCTTCGCCTCCGCCTTCAGACCCGGCTTGAACTGATGAAACGCAGACCCATCGGGATAGCGCACGCCCACAAACCCCTCGCGGAACCGCCACAGATACGACCGCTCTCCCGAAAGCGCACCCCAGGGCGCGCCCGTCCACTGCCCCGTTTCGCGATAGCTCAGCCCGCCCTCCACCGGCGTGAACCAAGCCTCCCCCTCGAACCCCATATCCGCGCGCAGCACCCGGTCCTCGACCCGCCGCGTCAGCCGCCAGCGCCCCTCCAGCCCCGCGCGCAAGTCCAGATCTCCAGCCATCCCGCTTGTTCCCCCGCCCGTCCCCACTTAAGACGCCCCCGTCACATCCCCGTTCGGAGAGTTCCCTTGATCCCACGTTATTCCCGCCCCGACATGGTCGCCATCTGGAGCCCTCAGAGCAAGTTCCGCATCTGGTATCAGATCGAGGCCCATGCCTGCGACGCGATGGCGGATCTGGGCCTGATCCCGCGCGAGAATGCCGAAGCCGTCTGGAAAGCGAAAGACGTGGAATTCGACGTCGACCGCATCGACGAGATCGAGCGTGTGACCAAGCACGACGTCATCGCCTTCCTCACCCATCTCGCCGAACATGTCGGCAGCGACGAGGCCCGCTTCGTCCATCAGGGCATGACCTCCTCGGATGTGCTCGACACCGCCTTCAACGTACAGCTGACCCAGGCCACCGACCTTCTCCTCAAAGGCATGGATAATCTGCTCGCCGCGCTCCACCGCCGCGCGCATGAACATAAATACGACATCGCCATCGGCCGCTCCCACGGGATCCACGCCGAGCCGACCACGATGGGCCTCAAATTCGCGCGTTTCCATGCCGAGATCGCGCGCGGCAAAACCCGGCTCGAAAACGCCCGTGCCGAAATCGCCACCGGCGCTATCTCCGGTGCGGTCGGCACGTTTGCCAATATCGATCCGCGCGTCGAAGCCCATGTCTGCGACCAGCTCGGCCTCACGCCAGAGCCGATCAGTACCCAGGTAATCCCCCGCGACCGGCACGCCATGTTCTTCGCCACGCTCGGCGTCATCGCCTCTTCGATCGAAAACATCGCGACCGAGATCCGGCACCTCCAACGCACCGAAGTCCTTGAGGTCGAGGAATATTTCTCCCCTGGCCAGAAAGGCTCCTCGGCCATGCCGCACAAGCGCAACCCGGTTCTGACCGAGAACCTGACCGGCCTCGCCCGCCTCGTGCGCATGGCCGTCACACCCGCGATGGAGAACGTGGCCCTCTGGCACGAACGCGACATCTCCCACAGCTCCGTCGAGCGCATGATCGGCCCCGACACCACCGTCACGCTCGATTTCGCCCTCGCTCGCATGACGCAGGTTATCGACAAGCTGGTGATCTACCCGGCCAACATGATGGAGAATCTCGACCGCCATCGCGGCCTCGTCCATTCCCAGCGCGTCCTGCTGGCTCTGACCCAGAACGGCGTGAGCCGCGAGGACGCCTATACGCTCGTACAGCGCAACGCGATGAAAGTCTGGGAAGACGGCGCCGATTTCCGGGCCGAGCTCAAGGCCGATCCGGACGTGACAGCAGCCCTCTCGGAGGCCGAGATCGACGATAAGTTCGACCTTGGCTACCATACCAAACATGTCGACACGATCTTCGACCGGGTCTTCAAAACCTGATACTCGGGACAGTGTGCCGCACATTGACTGTTTGACCCAGCGGCAACCTGCGTTACCCTCAGCCATGCAAGATAATGTCTATACCCAGTTCAAGGAGACGCCCTGATGACCTTCAAGACCCTCCTCACCGCTGCCGCGATCACGATCCTTCCGGGTCTCGCCATGGCGGCCGGTTGCAACTACGAGAAACAGCAGCAGGCGATGTCCTGCGCCGAAGGTTCGACCTTCGACGAGGCGTCCGGCACCTGCACGCCCGTCACCACAAGCTAAGCTGCGATCACACTTATCTGAACGGCCCTCGATCAGATCGGGGGCCGTTTTTCCATCCGATCGTCCTATAGTCCCCGGTATCAGTTTTAGGAGTTTCCAAATAATGCGCGCCTTTGTTCTTGCCCTCCCCCTCCTCGTTCCGTCTACCCTTCTGGCGGCAGGCGGCGGCGGCAGCACCCCGCCCACCCCGACCGAGACGACGACCCAATGCGAGAACGGCCAGATCTACGACGAAGCAACAAAGGCCTGCGCCGACCCCAAGGATGCGCGCTTTGACGATGACAGCCGCTATGATGCCGCGCGCGAGCTGGCCTATGCGGACCGCCATAACGACGCCCGCCACGTACTGGCCGCGATGGACCAAAGCGATGACCGCACGCTGACCTATCTGGGCTTCACCGCTCGCAAGATGGGCGATCAGGCAGGGGCAGAGCGGTATTACCAGGCCGCGCTCAGCGCTAATCCAGACAACCTGCTCGCCCGCTCTTATATGGGCCAGGGCTATGCCGAAGCCGGAGATCTGGACGCCGCCCGCGCCCAACTAACCGAAATCCGCACCCGCGGCGGCCGCGATACATGGGCAGAAGTATCCTTGCGCCTCGCCCTCGAAAGCGGAACCGGCCCCAGCTACTAAGGCAGACGAACCAGGTGGTCATCCTTAGCCTTTCCTTCACCTTTCCAAGCGAAAAGCGGGGAACTGGTTAAGGCAAGGATGACCCTCTCATGACCACGGCTCAGCTCGCGACCGCTCCCCAGACCGCGCCTCCTCCGCCAGCGCCGCTAGCGCTCTCGGGCCGCAAGAAAGCGGCGATTGTTGTCAAGTGGCTGATCGCCGAAGGTACGGACTTTTCGCTCGCCAGCCTGCCGATCGAGGTTCAGCTGTCGCTCACCGAAGCGTTGGCCGATATCCCCTCCATCGATAAGGCGACGCTCCAGGCGGTCGCCGCCGAATTTGCCTCCGATCTCGAACAGCTTGCACTAAGCGGCGCAGGCGGCCCGGACGGCGTCCTGACCCTTCTGGACGGCAAGATCAGCGATGTCGCCGCCACCGCCTTTCGCAACCGCATCGGATCGGGGGTAGAGGCCGATCCCTGGGATCGCCTCAAGATCGCGGACGAGGATGAATTGCTGCCGCTTCTCGAACAGGAAAGCGTGGAGGTCAGCGCGGTCCTTCTCTCCAAGCTACCGGTCAAAACCGCCGCCGCCCTTCTAGGCCGCCTGCCCGGCCCGCGCGCGCGCCGCATCACCTATGCCGTCTCGCAGACCTCTGCCGTGACCCCCTCCGCCGTCGCCCGCATCGGCGCCGCCCTTCTGCACCAGATCGAGGATCGACCGGTTCAGGCCTTCGACGGGGATCCGGTGGACCGCATCGGCGCAATTCTCAATTCCTCGCGCGCCTCGACACGGGACGAGGTGCTGGGCGCCCTCACCGAAACCGACGCCGATTTCGCGACCCGCGTGCGGCGCGCGATCTTCACCTTCGCCAATATCCCGACCCGCCTCGATCCCGGAGACGTCCCGGCGCTCCTTCGGGACGTTGCGCCACAGATCCTCGTGACAGCCATGATCGGCGCCCAGGCAGGACGCGAAGCGGATGCCGCAGCCACGGACTTCCTGCTCGAAAACCTGCCGCAACGCATGGCCGACCAGCTTCGCGACCAGATGGAGGAGATGGGAAAGGTCTCCGAAACCGACGGCGAGGCGGCGATGATGGAAGTCGTCGACGCGATCCGAAGTCTGGCCGCAAAGGGCGACATCACTCTCATCGACGACAGCGCCCAGAAAAACAGCTGACCCCGCGCGCCATGGACACACGGCGAGCAGGCACATACCCTGCCGCCATGTCCAACCCTCCGATCAAATCCTGGCACGATATGGGCGGCGATATCGCCGGTCCCGTGCCCAAGGACGACCATGACTTCGCCCTTTGGGAAAAGCGGGTCGATGCGCTCCTCGTCCTTTGCGCGGGCAAGGGGATCTTCACCGTCGACGGCCTGCGCCGCGCGATCGAGGATCTACCCCCCGACGCCTTCGAGACGATGACCTACTACGAACGCTGGATCTCCTCGGTCAATCGCAACCTGATCGAGGCGGGCATCTACTCCCCCGCCGACCTAGCCTTGCGGATGGAGAAGATCTCCGCCCGCGGCGCCAGCTACGGCGAGGCCGCGCAATGACAAGCCGCGTGCGCGTCCGCAACTGGCACCCGCCCGGCCATATCCGCACCCCCGCCTATCTGCGCGGGAAAACCGGTACGATCGAACGCAAACTCGGCCCCTTCCCCAACCCCGAACAAGGCGCTTACGGCCTTGCTGCCAAGAACCTCGCCCTCTACCGCGTCCGCTTCACCATGCGCGACATCTGGGGCGACACGGCAGAGGCCCCGGGCGACACGCTCGAGGCCGAGATCTACGCCCACTGGCTGGAGCCCGCAGACTGACATGCCCCACGATCATCACGACCATCACACCCCGCCGCGCCCCGACAATGACGAGCCGCTCACCTACTGGCAGACGATGGAGATCGCCGTGCGCGAGCTTCTCGTCGAAAAAGGCGTCACCACGCCAGAGGAGATCGCAGGCGCCATCGACCGGATGGACGCCCGCTCTCCCACGGACGGCGCCCGCGTCATCGCCCGCGCCTGGACCGATCCGGACTTCAAGGTGCGCCTGCTCACCGACGCCTCCGCCGCCTGCCGCGAGATGGGCTTCGATATCGGCCCGATGCACCTGATAGCGCTGGAGAATAGACCGGGCCTGCATAACGTCGTCGTCTGCACGCTTTGCTCCTGCTACCCGCGCTACCTGATCGGCCCGCCGCCCGACTGGTATAAAACCCGCGCCTACCGCTCCCGCACCGTGCGCGAGCCGCGCTCGGTCCTTGCCGAATTCGGCCTGACCCTGCCCGAGGGCATCGAGCTGCGCGTCCATGACAGCACCGCCGACATGCGCTACATCGTGCTGCCCGAACGCCCCGCCGGAACGGACGACATGACCGAAGACGCTCTTGCCGCTCTCGTCACCCGCGACAGCATGATCGGCACCGGCTTGCCAAGGCAGCCGGGGTGAGCGCCGCAGCCCGCGGCATCCTCATCTTTCTTGCGGCGGGCCTTATGTTCACCTGCATGGACCTGATGGCCAAGCTTCTGGCCGACCGCGTCCACCTGCTTCAGACCCTCTGGTTCCGTTACGCCGTGCAGGCCCTGCTCGTCACGCTCCTCATCCTGTCGCGCGCGCGCCGCGTTCTCCGGACCCGCTATCCAAAGCTCCAACTGCTCCGCTCGGTCTGCCTTTTCGCCGCAACCGTCTTCTTCTTTGCGGGCTACGAGGTGCTTGATCTGGCCGAAAACATCGCCATCGCCCAAATCGCCCCCTTCTGGCTTACCCTCGGCGGCGCCTTCATCCTCGGGGAAAAACTGGGCCGCGCCCGCCTCCTCGCCGTGCTGGTGGGCCTGACCGGAGCGCTTCTCATCATCCGGCCTGGCACCGAAGCCTTCACGGTTTGGGCTCTCCTGCCAGTGGCGGGCACGCTCTGCTACGCAGGCTACGCGCTGGCCACCCGCTTTGTCGGCAGCGACGAGGATGTCTGGACCTCACTCTTCTACGCACCGCTCTTCGCGATGGTGTTCCTGACCGCCGCCGTCCCCTTCGCCTGGGAGCCGCTCATCGCTTCCGACTGGCCGTTTCTGATCGGCATCGGTCTTTTCGGCGCGGCGGGACAGCTCTTTCTCATCCGCGCCCTCAGCCTGGCCGAAGCGAGCGTGGTTGCCCCCTTCTTTTACGCGTCCTTCCTCTGGGCCATGCTTCTCCAGCTCGCCGTCTTCGGCCTCTGGCCTGACGCAGCGACCGTTGCGGGCGCGCTTGTGATCGTGGGGGCCGGTCTTTATGTCTGGCATCGCGAGGCAAGGGCCAAAGAACCGAAGGCCAGTGAATGGGACAGTTCAGACAGGACGAAGGCGGCGCCGCCAACCGGGTGACCGACCGCATCGCCCGGGGTCTGATCTGGACAGCCAGGCGCTTGCCCTACCGAACCCGGCTCTGGTTTCTCGACCAGGCGATCCGCCGCATTGTCGGCCCGCTGGCGGGCTTTCGCAAACGCGCAATAGAGCATCTGGCCTATATCGACCCGGACATGCCTCTGGACAAACGCCGCCGGATCGCATCCGACGCGCTGGGCAATGCGGGCCGCACCCTGATCGAAAACTATTCGGGTGCCGATCTGATCGCACGGGCAACCGCCGCCCCGATCTCGGGGGACGGCCTCGCCGCGCTCGAGACAGCGAAGTCCGAGGGGCGCCCCGTCCTCTTCGCAACAGGCCATTTCGGCAATTACGAAGTCCCGCGCCACGCCTTGCATGCGCGGGGCTTCACCATCGGCGGTCTCTACCGGCCGATGGCCAATCCCTTCTTCAACCTGCACTACGTCAAAACGATGGAGGAGGTCTCAGGCCCGATCTTCGAACAGGGCCGGCGCGGGACAGCGAGCTTCGTCAAGCATCTCAAAGGCGGCGGAATGGCCACGCTCTTCTTCGACATCTGGTCCCGCGATGGCGGGGTGATCGATTTCATGGGCAAGCCTGCGCCGACCAGCCTGTCCGCCGCCGAGATGGCGCTGAAATACGACGCTCTGCTCCTGACCTATTTCGCGGTCCGCCAGCCCAATGGTCTTGATTTCGAGATCCTCGTCGATGGCCCGATCCCGCACACCGATCCCGAAACGATGATGGCCGAGGCGACCCGCAGGCTCGAGACGCAGATCGCCGCGCATCCCGGCCAGTGGTTCTGGTTTCACCGCCGCTGGAAACCAAACCGAAAGCTCTGAACCGGGGGCCAAAATCTTCTAGAAGATTTTGCTCTCCAGATCTTTCGGCGAAAGATCTGATCTCAAGAATTTTCTAGAAAATTCTTCCTACCTCAAACGCACCGCGCCAAGGATCGGGCCATGGTCCGGCCGCTGGGCGATCACGACGACCGGCAGCTCTCCGGCCGCATCGACGCGCAGATCCAGCGCTTCGCGCGGATCCCATTGCCCGATCACCTGCCAGTCCGAGACGATGTTGGAATAGTCCATCACCCGCCCGCGATTCTCGCCCTTCCGAATGGCGACGCGTTGGGCAGGCGTATACCGCAGCATATGCAGATCGACCGGTCCCGCCAGATCGCCCGCCGCTCCGGTCAGGCGCACCGCCCCGCCATCGCGCACCAGCGCCATCTCTACTGCATCAGGGGCCGCCAAATGCGCCTCGATCTGTTGCTCCAAATCAGCGGGCTGCGTGCCGACGATGTGATCCACACCGCCCACGACGAATTGCGGGGTGTAGATCGTGCTCTCTCCGGCCGCACGGGCATAGCCGCGCTGGCGGTCGGTATGGCCAGGATGAGCGAAGCTGTCTTTCCAGCCGATATAGTCCCAGTAATCCACATGCAGCGCCAGCGCGATCACGTCATCGCGCTCAGACAACTCCTGCAGCATGGCATCGGCGGGCGGACAGGACGAACAGCCCTGCGACGTGTAAAGCTCCACGATGACCGGCGCATCGGCAGCGGCAGTTCCAGCAAGGCCGCACCACATCACCGCCGCGGCAACCATACCTCTGATCATTCCCGGATCCCTTTCCATCAGCGCATGAACCGGACTAAGCGGCACGCGCCGAAATGACCAATCAACGGTTCGAGAGAACCATGTCACTGTGACCAGACGGACCCTCTCGACAAATACGGTGTGCAATTGTATACCGCGCTTGCCTATCGCCTTGAACGGCCACCGCACCCCCGCTATCTGCACCCCCAAGCCACACCGCAGCCAAGGAGTTCCCCATGCCCATCACCGTCGGTCACGACAGCGCCAAGACCCGCAAGACCCTTTCGGCCGGAGGCAGCTCCTTTGCCTATTACTCCATCCCGGCCGCCGAAGAGGCCGGTCTCGGCGACTTCTCCAAACTGCCCGCCGCGCTCAAAGTGGTGCTCGAGAACTTGCTCCGCTTCGAGGACGGCAACACCGTCACGACCGACGACATCAAGGCCTTCGCCGACTGGGCCGAGAACGGCGGCAAGACCAACCGCGAAATCGCCTACCGCCCCGCGCGCGTGCTGATGCAGGACTTCACCGGTGTGCCTGCCGTGGTCGATCTGGCTGCCATGCGCGACGGGATTGTGGCGCTGGGGGGGGATGCGGAAAAGATCAACCCGCTCAACCCCGTCGATCTTGTCATCGATCACTCGGTGATGATCGACGAGTTCGGCAATCCCCGCGCCTTTCAGCATAATGTCGACCGCGAGTACGAGCGCAATCTTGAGCGCTACACCTTCCTCAAATGGGGCCAGAAGGCGTTCAACAACTTCCGCGTCGTCCCCCCCGGCACCGGCATCTGCCATCAGGTGAACCTCGAATACCTCGCCCAGACCGTCTGGACCGACACGGACCAGAACGGCGAAGAGGTCGCCTATCCCGACACGCTCGTCGGCACCGACAGCCATACGACCATGGTCAATGGTCTGGCCGTCCTCGGCTGGGGCGTCGGCGGGATCGAGGCGGAGGCGGCCATGCTTGGCCAGCCCGTCTCTATGCTCATCCCCGAGGTCGTCGGCTTCAAGCTGACCGGAGAGATGACCGAAGGGACCACTGCCACCGACCTCGTCCTCAAGGTCGTCCAGATGCTCCGCGAAAAGGGCGTCGTCGGCAAATTCGTGGAATTCTACGGTGACGGGCTCGACAATCTGCCGCTCGCCGACCGGGCGACCATCGGCAACATGGCCCCCGAATACGGCGCCACCTGCGGCTTCTTCCCGATCGACAACGAGACGCTGAAATATCTGCGCTTGACCGGCCGCGACGAGGACCGCATCGCGCTGGTCGAAACCTATGCCAAGGAAAACGGCATGTGGCGCGGCCCCGATTATGACCCGGTCTATACCGACACCCTCTCGCTCGACATGGGCACCGTCATCCCCGCCATCTCGGGTCCCAAGCGCCCGCAGGATCACATCGACCTGACCAAGGCGGCCTCGACCTTTGCGACCTATGTGCAGGGCGAACGCGCCAGCGATGCCTCGGACAAGGCCGAGGTGCGCTGGGAAGGCGAAGGCGGCCAGCCCGAACCGCAGGACATCCCCGGCGACGAAGGCCATCACCGCCGCGGCTATGTCGATGCCAAGGACGGCGCCTACCAGCTTCATGACGGCTCTATCGTGATCGCCTCGATCACCTCCTGCACCAACACGTCCAACCCTTACGTGATGATCGGCGCGGGCCTCGTTGCCCGCAAGGCGCGCGAGCTGGGCCTGACCCGCAAGCCCTGGGTGAAAACCTCCCTCGCGCCCGGCTCGCAGGTCGTCAGCGAATATCTCGAAGCCTCCGGCCTGCAGGAGGATCTCGACGCACTCGACTTCCACCTTGTCGGCTACGGTTGCACCACCTGCATCGGCAATTCCGGCCCGCTGGAGCCCGAGATCTCCAAGGCGATCAACGATTACGACCTGATCGGCGTCTCTGTCCTCTCCGGCAACCGTAACTTCGAAGGCCGGATCTCGCCCGACGTGCGCGCCAACTACCTCGCCTCCCCCCCCCTCGTGGTGGCCTATTCGCTGGTGGGCGACATGAATGTCGACATCACCTCCGAACCTCTGGGCCAGGACCAGAACGGCAACGACGTCTATCTCAAAGACATCTGGCCTTCGCAAAAAGAGATCGCCGATCTGGTCGAGAAAACCGTTACCCGCGAGGCGTTCCAGTCCAAATATGCCGATGTCTTCAAGGGCGACGAGAAATGGCAATCGGTCGAGACCACCGACAGCCTCACCTATGACTGGCCGACCTCCTCGACCTACGTTCAGAACCCGCCCTACTTCCAGGGCATGGGCGCCGAGCCGGGCGACATCACCGACGTCAAAGGTGCCAAGATCCTCGCCATGCTGGGCGATATGGTCACGACCGACCACATCTCGCCCGCCGGCTCCTTCAAGGAATCGACGCCCGCAGGGATCTACCTGCGTGAACGTCAGGTCCCTGTGCGCGAGTTCAACTCCTACGGCTCGCGGCGCGGTAATCACGAGGTGATGATGCGCGGCACCTTCGCCAATATCCGCATCCGCAACGAGCGGGTGCCGGGCGTCGAGGGCGGCTACACCAAAGGCCCGAACGGCGATCAGATGCCGATCTTCGACGCCGCCATGGCGTTCCAGAACGAAGGCACGCCGCTGGTGATCATCGCGGGCGAACAATACGGCGCAGGCTCCTCCCGCGACTGGGCGGCCAAGGGCACGGCGCTTCTGGGCGTCAAGGCGGTCATCGCCGAAAGCTACGAGCGGATCCACCGCTCCAACCTCGTCGGCATGGGCGTCATCCCGTTCGAGTTCACCGGCGGCGACAGCCGCACATCGCTCGAGCTGACGGGCGAGGAAACGGTCGACATCGAAGGCCTCGAAGGCGTCACCCCCGCGCAGGAGGTTCCGGCCAAGATCACCTATGCGGACGGCACCGAAAAGACGATCACGCTTAAATGCCGGATCGATACGGCCGTCGAAAAGGACTACGTCGAAAACGGCGGCGTCCTGCACTACGTCCTGCGCAACCTCGCTCAGGCGGCCTGACCCGCCAACGAGGCATCAGACAGCAAAGGCGCCCGGACCCCCGGGCGCCTTTTTCGTTTCCCCCCGCCGCCACGTATCGCAAACCCGCAGCCTGCCTCCGATGCAATCGCAATTGGCTAGCGAGAGGCCCCGGATCAAGTCCGGGGCGGGTCACCTCTCTGGATCTCGCCTCCGCCCTGGGATAAACCGCCCCAAACGAGGCAGGACGCACCAGACATGGCACGACGCGGCGCAGGCGGCACCGATGGCGGGATCGGCAGCTTTTTCATCGGTTTTATCATGATCTGCGCGGGCGGCTATCTGCTGCTCCGCAGCATCGTCATCCAGCCCAATTTCGGCTTCGGCACCGTCATGTTCTCCGCCTGGGGCATCCCGATCACCAGCGGCCTCGTCCTCGTGCCGTTCATATTCGGCATCGGGATCATCTTCTACAATTCGCGCAACCTCATCGGCTGGCTCCTCGCCGCCGGTTCGCTCACCGCCCTGATCTTCGGCGTGATCGCCAGCATCAATTTCCAGTTCGCCCACATGAGCGCCTTCGACCTGCTGGTCATCCTCGTCCTGCTCGCCGGAGGCATCGGCCTCTTCCTGCGCTCGCTCCGGACGCTGAACTAGTGCTCAAAGAAGGTTCTTTATCTGTCGAAGCGCCATAATAACCGGTCGCTGTTTTGCAACCTGCTTGGGTGATCCCTCCGCTTTCAGCTCAGCCCTGCGGAGCAGGTCCTCCAAGCGCGCAGTGACATGGCTCAGCTTCTGCCGAAGCTCGATGACGTCATCCTGCTGCTCGCTCTCGCGGCGAGACATCGCCTCCAAACACCGATGATAGTCCGGAATCGTCCAGGCGCGCCATGCAGTGCTGACCGCCCCCGCCTCGAACGTATGTTCGTCATGCAAACCGCTCAAAACCTCGGCACCCGTCTCAGTCAGATCGAGATCGATCTCCTGACCGACAAGCCGTTCCAGCTTGGGCAACGGAAACCGCGGCCCGTGGAACGTGATTTCAAGAACCAGACGGTCTCCCACCTCACCCGGAGAGCGGAACGGGTATACCAGAGCCGTTATTGAACCGTCTTTGGTCGCGACGGAGTCGAGCGTACCCAGAAAGGCCAGCCCTTCGGTGTCAGACAGCTGTTTCATCCGCCAACTCGATATCGCGCATGCATCTCACCGCCCCGCCGCCTCAAGCTCCGGACGGATCGTGCTCTCCATTACGCCGTGGATCGGCCCGGCGAAGCGAAACCGCACGACGCCCGCGCCGTCCACGATGAAGGTCTCGGGCAGCGCCACCACTCCCCAGTCGAGCGATTGGCGCCCGCGCAGATCGACCGTCACAGCCGCATAGGGATTGCCCAGCTCCTCAAGAAACCCGGCGGCATCCCCGCCCTGATCGCTCTTGTTGACGCCGTAGATCGGCACGCCCTCAGCGGCCAGCTCCATCAGCGCCGGATGCTCGGCCCGGCAAGGCGGGCAC
Source organism: Aestuariibius insulae (assembly GCF_040783535.2). Lineage (NCBI taxonomy): Bacteria > Pseudomonadati > Pseudomonadota > Alphaproteobacteria > Rhodobacterales > Paracoccaceae > Aestuariibius > Aestuariibius insulae. Next base: position 335,258 of record NZ_JBFONW020000003.1, on the reverse strand, counting down.
CAGCTTGCCCAGAAGTTCACCACCTTCACGCCGTCCTCGCGCAACACCGCACTGTCGAACGTCTCGTAACCCGGCAGCGCCTCCGCGGCGATGTCGGGCACGCCCTGCCCAACCAAAGCGGATGGCAAAGCATCCGGATCGTCCCGCAGCAACCCGACAAGGAACAGACCCGCCAAAGCGCCGAACACGCCCGCCGGGATGAAGACGACCGCCTTATTCACCGCGCCCCTCCACCTTGGCCAAGGCGCGCCGCACCCGCCGCGCGCGCCACCAGCTCACCCCGATGACCAGCGCCAGCAGTGCCAGCGACACCCCGTAGGCCAGCAGGACCTCGGCCGCGTATTTTCCCAGATCAGGCATGGGCCGCACGCCGCTCCAAAGCCGCGATCCGCCGCAACCGGATTTCAGTCGCCGTCCGCACCAGCACCAGCGCCAGAAACAGCATGACGAACCCCGCGATACAGATCACCAGCGGCTGCCAGAACACGTCCGAGATATTCTCCTCCGCATCCAGCGACAGCGACGCCCCCTGATGCAGCCCCTGATTCCAGAAGTTCACCGCATAACGCGACAGCACCGCAAAGACCGATCCGACAAGACACAGAACCGACGTCAGATCCGCCGCCGCATCCGGATCCTCGATCGCGGCCCACAGCGCGAGATAGCCCAGATAAAACAGGAACAAGATCAGGAACGACGTCAGCCGCGGATCCCAGGCCCACCACGTCCCCCACATCGGCTGGCCCCAGACCGCACCGGTGAACAGCGCCATCAGCGTCATCACCACGCCGACCCCCGCCGCCGCCCGGGCAGCCAGCGCGCTCACGTGGTGGCGCCGGATCAGCCAGATCAGAGAGGCGACCAGCATCATCACCCAGATATTGATCGCCATCATCGCCGAGGGCACGTGCAGATAGATGATCTTGACGGTCGACCCTTGCCGGAAATCGTCCGGCGTGAAGAAGAACCCCCAGATCAACCCGACGGCCAAAAGCAGTGCCGCAAGGCCAGACACCCACGGCACCAGCCGGTCGCTCAGCGCGATGAAGCGCCTCGGATTTGCGAATTCCCAGAAGGACATGCGTGCTATCTAACCTCCCGCCAAACCGCCCTCAAGCGGATGCCCTCAGGTTGATCCTCAAAACCGCGGCACTGGCAAAGGGCAAAAGCGCGCAGGCCCCCAGCGTGATCCCGCCCAGCAGCAAAAGCGGCGTGCCGTAAGGCTGCCCATCACCCGCCCGCCGCACGGCCTCCGCCCCGAAAATTAGCGTCGGCACGTAAAGCGGCAGCACCAGAAGCGAGAGCAACAGCCCGCCGCGTCTCAGCCCCACGGTCAAGGCCGCGCCAAAGGTCCCGATTACCGACAACCCCAGCGTTCCGATCAAAAGCGTGATCAGCAGAACCGGCGCCACGGCCCAGTCGAGGCTCAGAAGGATCCCCAGAAACGGGGCGGCCACGGCCAGAGGCATTCCGGTCGTCACCCAATGCGCCGCTGCCTTGACCAGAGCCACCGCCTCCAGCGGCAAGGGCGAGGTCGCCAGAAGCGCCAGCGATCCGTCCTCCCAATCGAGCGCGAAGATCCGGTCGAGCGTCAGCAGCGCCGCTAAAAGCGCGGCAACCCACAGGATCCCCGGCGCGATCCTGCGCAACACCTCGGTCTCCGGCCCCACACCAAAGGGCACAAGCACCACCACGATCAGGAAAAACGCCAGCCCCAGCCCAAAGCCACCGCCTGCGCGAACAGCGAGTCGCAAGTCCCTCAGAAATAAGGCTTTCACAAAAACGCCTCATCCGCCGTCTCAGGCACCACAGCCGCCCGGAACGGCTCTAGCTCCAGCACGTCCGCCTCGCCGAGTAGATCGATATGCGTCGCGATCACCGCAGATCCCCCTGACGCCAGATGCGCCCGCAGAACAGCCTCGAAGGCTGCCACCGACGCCCGGTCGAGCGACACGGTCGGCTCGTCCAAAAGCCAGACCTGCCGCCCGGCGACACCCAGCCGCGCCAGCCCCAGCCGCCGTTTCTGCCCCGCCGATAGCGTCCCGGCGAGCCGCCCGCGCAGATCCTCTAGATCGAAGGTCGTGAACACGGCCCCGTCCAAGGGCCGCCCGTAGATCTCCGCCCAGAAGGCAAGGTTCTCCTCCACGCTCAGCGCCGCTTTCACGCCGTCCGCATGGCTGGCATAGATCAGATCCTCGCGCGGCACCTCGATGCGCCCGGCCAGCGGCTCCTGCAAGCTGGCCAGCGTTCGCAGCAGTGTCGTCTTCCCGATCCCGTTGGCCCCGCGCAGGACAAGCGCTGTCCCCTTAGCCACAGAGAACTCCACGCCCTCCAGCAAGGGCCGACCCCCGCGCCCGACGCTCAGATCTGACGCGATAAGGCTCAGACCGGCACCAAAGCCGCCGCGATGCGCCGCCCTTCCGACAACAGCACGTTATAGGTCCGGCAGGCCGCGGGTGACGCCATCGGCTCGATCCCGATCCCCGCCTTGTCCAGCGCCGCGCGCAGATCCGCCGGAACCGGTTTCATCTCCGGGCCTGTCCCCAGAAACAGCACATCAATGTCGCCCGCCAAGGCAACCAGCGGCGCCGTATCCTCAAGGCCGCCCCAACGGCTCGTCGTCTCGGGCGTTAGCAGAACCGCCCCCTCGTGCACCTCGCCTCCGATCCGGAAAAAGCCCGGCCCGTAGCCGTCGATCGGCACGCCGCCGGGATAGCTCACGTCATTCAGTTGCATCCACCCTCACTCCCAGATCGGCAAAGCCATCAGCGCCGCCAGCCCGATGATGACATAGGCGACCACCCGGTAAATAGGCTCCCGCCCCGGCGTGAACAGAGCCTTCCCGACCCGCGTGCCCACTGCATAAAGCGGCATGAGGATCAGCCCCAGCCACAACGCCTCGACGGTCAGCAGCCCTTGCATCCACAAAAGCGGCAAGAACGAGATCGACGTCGCCGTCAGAAACAGGATCAGATTCGCCCGCGACCGCCGCGCCCCGTCCGACCCCGCCAGTTGAAACAGGATCACAATCGGCCCGTTCAGCCCCGTCATCCCGCCAAGGATCCCCGATCCCGCGCCAATCCCCGCCCGGCTCGCCAGCGTCGGCGGAGCCGCAAAGCGCCAGCCCGCCACCAAAGCTGCCAGCGTGATCGCCACGACCAGCGCCACAATCACCCGGATGACCTCCCGGTCCAGCACCGACAGCGCGAAGATCCCCAACGGCGCGGCCAGGATTGCCGCCGCGATCATCGTCCCCGCCGCCGTCCGGTCCGCCTCGCCCCAGGCTCCGGGCACCACGGTGAACAAAGAGACCAGCGCGGACAGCCCAAACGCCGCAATCGCCGTCTCCGGCGGGATGAACGCCACCGCCACCGGCGTAAAGATCAACGCCGATCCGAACCCCGCGAAGCCATAAACCACGCCCGCCGCCACCACAGCGATCAGCACGAACGGCAACCCCGGCAGCGCAAGCGCCGCCGAGAGCCCGTCAGGCACGCTCACCCTCCGGCGCCGTTCCGAACTGCGTGCCCGCCGGGCCGCCGTCATCGGGCTTTGACCAGTCGCGCTTCACGCCCATCCATAGCAGCATCGCCGAGGCCACGAAGATCGACGAATAGGTTCCCACGATCACGCCCCAGATCATCGCAAAGACGAAGCCGCGGATCACGTCCCCGCCCAGCACATAAAGCGAGATCAGCGCCAGCAGCGTCGTGACCGAGGTCATGACCGTCCGGCTCAGCGTCTCGTTGATCGACTGGTTCAGCACGTCCTTCAGCGGCCTTTTCTTGTACCGCCGCAGGTTCTCCCGCACCCGGTCAAACACCACGACCGTATCGTTCAGCGAATAGCCCACGATGGTCAGAAGCGCCGCAATAATCGCCAGATCGAACCGGATCTGAAGCTCCGAAAAGACCCCAATCGTTAGGATCACGTCATGCACCAGCGCCGCCACGGCGCCCAAGGCAAACTGCCACTCGAACCGCAGCCAGATATAGACCAGCACCGCCCCGATCGCGAGCAGCACGGCAAGCGCCGCCGTCCGCACCAGCTCTCCCGACACGGTCGGCCCGACGGACTCGACCGCCGGAAAGGTGATATCCGGCGCCACTTCGCGCAAGGCGGCCTGCACGGCTCTAATGGTCTCTCCTGAAACCGCCTCGTCGCCCTCCTGCGCCTGAACCGAGATCAAGGCCACATTCTCATCCGGCCCAAAAGTCGGATCGAACACTTCGGTGATCGAGAAATCCCCAAGCTCCAGCGGCGCCAGCGCCTCGCGATAGGCGCCGACATCGACGACCTGCGTGCTTTCAGTCCGGATCGTCGTGCCGCCCCGGAAATCGATGCCGAAGTTCAGCCCCTGAATGAGAAAGCTGATGAACGCCACCACCATCATGAAGGCCGAAATCCCGAGCCACAGCTTCGAGCGCGAGAAGAAATCCCAGGTCGTGTCCTTGGGAACGAGCCTCAACCGCATCTCAGATCTCCACCGTCTTGGGGCGTCGCCGCTCAAACCAGATCACGACCAGAAGGCGCGTGACGAAAATCGCCGTAAAGACCGAGGTCAGGATCCCAAGGCCCAGCGTGATCGCAAAACCGCGCACCGGACCCGATCCCATCGCGAACAGGATCACCGCCGTGATGAACGTCGTGATATTGGCGTCCACGATGGCCGACAGCGCCTTCTCATAACCCAGCGAGATGGCCCGGGACGGCCCCTTGGCCGTCTTCAGCTCTTCGCGGATCCGCTCGAAGACCAGCACATTGGCGTCCACCGCCATACCGATGGTCAGCACGATCCCGGCAATACCGGGCAAGGTCAGCGTCGCCCCGATCAGGCTCAAAAGGCCAAAGATCAGCCCCACATTGATAATCAGCGCCACATTCGCGAAGAGCCCAAACAGACCGTAACTCAGCGCCATGAAGACCAGCACCGCCGCGAAGGCCACGATACAAGCGATCCGGCCCGCCTCGATGCTGTCCGCGCCCAGCTCCGGCCCGATGGTCCGCTCCTCAAGGAACTCAAGCTCCGCAGGCAGCGCGCCCGCCCTCAGCAGGATCGCCAGCTGAGTGGCCTCTTCGATGGTAAAGTTGCCGGTGATGATCCCCGACCCGCCGGGAATATGGCTCTGGATGCGCGGGGCCGATACGACCTCCTCATCCAGAACGATGGCAAAAAGCGCCCCGATATTTTCGGCCGTGTAATCGCCGAAATCACGCGCTCCGGCGGGGTTGAACCGAAAGTTTACTGCCGGCAGGCCATTCTGGTCGAAAGCCGGCTGCGCATCGACAAGTTGCTCGCCGGTCACGACAGCCGTCCGCTCAAGAATGTAGAACGCGCCCTCGCCCTCGATGGCAGGCAGGATCTCTTCGGAGGCATCGACCCGTTCGTTCGGATTGCTCGTCGGGATCCGCACCGGCTGAAACGTCAGCTGCGCAGTCGTTCCGATCAAATCCTTGACCTCTTGGGCCGATCCGACCCCGGGCACCTGAATGAGGATCCGGTCTGCGCCCTGCCGCTGGATCGTCGGCTCGCGCGTGCCCGCCTCGTCGATCCGGCGACGCACAATCTCGAGCGATTGCGCCATGGTCCGGTCGTCCGTCGCCAGACGCTCTTCCTCGCTCAGCGTGATGACGATGACATCGGCGCCCTCGGCCCGCACATCCAGATCCGTCCCGCCCGTCCCGATGGTCGAGGCAACAGGCCGCGCCAGACCGCGCACCAGCTCCAGTGCCTGCGGCATACCTGACGGCTCATTGATCCGGACCCGCAACTCATCGGGCGGGGAGTCCGGCACCTGGCGGATGCCGCCCACCGTATCGCGGGCATTGCGCAAGACATCCCGCACTTCGGGCCAACGGCCTTCCATCCGGCTCGCATAAACCTGTTCCAGCTGCACTTCGGCCAGCAGATGCGCCCCGCCGCGCAGATCGAGCCCCAGATTGACCAGCCCTGACGGCAGCCAGGCTGGCCACAGCTCCTCGCCCTCGACCGTGGCCGGATCCAGACCCAGCGCGATCTCGGCCATCGCGTCGTTATGCGCCTCGACCCGGGGATAGAAGGCGTTCGGCATCGCCAGCAGCAACCCCGCCGCGACCGTCATCCAGATCAGGACGCGTTTCCAAAGGTCGATCTGAAGCATGGCGTCAGCCCTTCTTGGCCGGCTCGGTCTTGTTCAGAACCTGCGCAATCGTCGCCTTCACGACCCTCACCGTCACACCGCTCGAGATCTCGACCTCGATCTCGCCGTCATCCTTGACCTTCTGCACCTTGCCGATCAGCCCGCCTTGGGTGACGACCTGATCGCCCCGCCGCAGCGCCTCGACCATGGCCTGATGGTCCTTCAGCTTCTTCTGCTGAGGACGGATGATAAGAAAATACATGATCGCGAAGATCAGGATCAGCGGTACGAACTGGGCGAAAGCGCCACCTTGCATGGAGAAGTCCCTTTTCCTCGTGCGGGAAGGCTCCCCCGCAAAGTCGCGGCAACCTAGAACCGGCCCCCGCGAATGGCAACGACCCGTGAGGCAGATTTTCCCGCCCGTCACCGGTCTGACGGGCCATGTGGGGCCCCGGCCGGACCTTCGCAACGGAGGACGGACAGAAAGTCGGACAAAGCGGCGGACCCGTGACCTCACGGCCTCACTCGGCGCAGGCCAGAGCGCTTTGCAACGGACGCTTCGTTAAAGCGGACCCATGCCGAAAATCCACCGACCAGATACCGACCCAATACCGACCGGATACCGAAGCCCCAATTCGCCGTCTTTCCTGCCGTTAAGCATGATTCGCACATCAACCGCCTTTCCCTGCCCCCGCACATCCGGCATACCCCCATCCGAACGCTGACCGAGGCTAGAGACATGCACGATATCCGCGCCATCCGAGACACTCCCGAGGCCTTCGATGCCGCCCTTGCCAAACGGGGTCTGGCGCCTCTCAGCTCCACCATTCTTGCCCTCGACGAGGCCCGCCGCGAGCGTATCCTCGCCGCCGAAACCGCCCAGGCCGACCAGAACCGCGCCAGCAAGGATGTAGGCGCGGCGAAGGCGTCGGGGGACGAAGAAAAGTTCAACGAACTCCGCAGCTTGGTCGCCGAAAAGAAGGCCGAGATCGCGCGCCTCAATGACGAGGCAAAGGCTAAGGATCAGGCCCTTACCGACCTTTTGATGGGGCTGCCCAACCTGCCCGCGGACGACGTCCCCGAAGGCGCCGACGAGGCCGACAATATCGAGCTTCACCGCCGCGGCACGCCCCCCGATTTCGACTTCAAACCGCTCGAGCACTACCAGCTCGCCGCCGTTCAGGACGGCATGGATTTCGAAACCGCCGCCAAACTCTCGGGCAGCCGCTTCGTCCTGCTGTCTGGCGCCATAGCCCGCCTGCACCGCGCCCTCGGTCAGTTCATGATAGACATCCAAACAACCGAGAACGGCCTGACCGAAACCCAGACCCCAGTGCTGGTCAACGAAGCCATGATGTACGGCACCGGCCAGCTTCCCAAGTTCGGTGAGGACAGCTATAAAACCACGGACGGTCAATGGCTTATCCCGACCGCCGAAGTGACGCTGACCAACATCGTGAACGGCCTGACGATCGAGGAAAGCTATCTGCCTCGCCGCCATGTCGCCCTTACACAATGCTTCCGAAGCGAGGCCGGAAGCGCCGGTCGCGACACGTCCGGCATGCTCCGCCAGCACCAGTTCGAGAAATGCGAGATGGTCTCGGTCACCCACCCGGACGCCTCGGACGATGAACAGCAGCGCATGCTCAAATGCGCCGAAGGCATCCTCGACCGCCTCGGCCTCGCCTACCGCACCATGCTCCTTTGTGCCGGAGATATGGGCTTTGGCGCCATCCGTACCTATGACATCGAGGTCTGGCTACCGGGCCAGAACACCTACCGCGAGATCAGCTCTGTTTCGACCTGCGGCGCTTTTCAGGCCCGCCGTATGAACGCGCGCTTCAAGCCGTCAGAAGGCGGAAAACCTCAATTCGTCCACACGCTTAACGGCTCCGGCCTTGCCGTGGGGCGCACTCTGATCGCGGTGCTGGAAAATGGCCAACAGGTTGATGGATCGGTGCATCTGCCGCACGCGCTGCACCCCTATCTCGGCGGGAAGACCCGGATCGACGCGAGCGGCGCGCTTAGTTAGGCGCGCGTCTCCTCGCGGGCCTCGTCCTTCACCGGATCGACCCGCAGAAAACCCGCCCGCACCGCATCGATCTCGCTGGCGACAAGCCCCTCCAACTCATCGCGAAGCAGCCGAAGGCTGGACGGACGATAGCGCGGATCGCGCCGATACCGCTCAAGCGCCGCCAGCGACAGATCCTGAAGCTGTACCGGCCCCGGACGGTCCGACCGCATCGCCTTCAACATCATGCCCAGAACCCCTTTCGGCCCGCCCTTATTATGCAGATCCGCCGTCAGGTTGCGCGTCTCATCCATCTGATGAAGTTCCCGCCGCCCAAATTCCAGACCAGCCCTCTCGGCCCCCGCGGCCACCCAATCAAGCGCGATACTGGAAAGCCCGATCTCTTCCCCGCCACCGCCAACCGATCCGTGATCGCCCGGAAACCACTGTTGCTGGTAGGGCCGCAGCGGATCGCCCATACGCGTGTTCAGATCCTCCAGATTGCTCCACGGAACCGGCGAGTAAAGCCGCCGCCGCTCGTCCAGGGCCATCGCATGCCGGGCAGAGCGCACCATCCGTGACAGGCACAGATCGTGGAACAAAAACGGCCGGTCCGGATGATCCTTCGCGCCCGGCATCCGCTGCGGCAGCACGATAGACCGCACCGTATCCCACAGTCCCACATAGGAAATCTCGAGCAGGATGCTCTCGCCCCCGCTTTTGCGGCGATCGGCCTGCTCTTCGATGCTGGTGGCGGTATAGGGGGCGAAATCGGCCCGAAAAACCCAGCTGTCCGGATGATCGGGCGCTGTCGCGGGATGGCGCGAGACGAACCGCGCGACGGCCGTCGAGATCATCCCGACATTGCGCCGCGGCGGGATACCCGAACACCGGATCAGCCCGACGAACAGCCGCGCCATGAACGCCCCGCGTGAGAACCCATAGACATGGATCTCGTCGCCCGGCTCATAGGCAAAGGCCAGATGCCGGAATGCCTCGGCCAGGATATCCACGATCCCGAGCGCCAGGACACTGCCCAGCAGCGTATCGAGGTTCCGGCTTACCCAGTTCGAACCGCGCCCGCTGCCCACACCGGGATAATACTGGACGATCTGCGGTCTGCCGTCGCTGCACTGATGGGCCACCGCCCGCGACATCAGGACGACATTCGTCTGATAAGTCACGTCATGGCGATTGCCCGTGCCGTCGAAGAAAATCGCGATCCGTTTCATGGCGGTACACTGCCGATTGCAATACGTCCGGTAAAGTCAGGGTTTCTTTACTCTTTCACTGCCACATATCCCCGAACATGACCAATTGGAAAGCCTGGGCCACGGCCCTATTGACACTCACATTCGCCATCTCGCCGTTTTTCTCGGATCCATTCTCGGGATTTGCGGCAGATCAATTCCCGATCCCGCAGGTTGATCCTCCGATCCAGCCGGTGGGTTGGGCCTTCTCGATCTGGGGCCTCATCTATGGCTGGCTCATCGTGTCAGCAGGCTACGGTCTGTGGAAGCGCGCGGATGCCAGTGACTGGGACAGGGCCCGCTTGCCCCTGATCCTCAGTCTGGCGGCGGGAACGCCGTGGCTTGCCGTTGCCCTGGCCAATGCCGAGGCGGCAACGGTTCTGATCTGGATCATGCTGGGCACCGCGCTTTGGGCCCTGCTCGCGGCGCCTCTACGGGATCGCTGGTGGTTCGCAGCACCGGTCGGTCTCTATGCGGGCTGGCTCACAGCCGCCAGTTTCGTGTCGCTCGCCTCGTTCGGCGCGGGATACGGCCTTCTGACCGACCAAACCGGCTGGGCATATATCGGCATCGCCGGAGCCTTGATCGTCGGTGCCCTCGTGCTGCTCAGACGGCCCGGCACTGTGACCTATCCGGCGGCCATTGCCTGGGCTCTAATCGGCATCATCGCGGCGAACGGACTGGAGAATACGGGCATTTCCGCAACCGCCGCAATCGGGATCGTCATTCTCGCAGCCCTCACCTTCCGAGGGAACCTCACTTCAAAGGCGGCTTCCCCAGATGCTTCCTAAGCCGGGAGGGCGTGGACTTCGTTTTTCCCTTATACGGGTTCTTATCCCCCTGGGATCGCATCGTCAGCCGGATCGGCGTTCCCGGCATATCAAAGTCCTCGCGTAACCCGTTGACAAGATATCGAGAATAGCTCTCAGGCAGCTTGTCCGGAGCAGAACACATCACCACGAATCCCGGCGGACGGGTCTTCACTTGGGTTGCATAACGCAGCTTAATCCGGCGCCCCGCCGGTGCAGGAGGCGGATGCATCTCGATCATCCCCGCGAGCCACCGATTCAGCTCGGACGTGGTCACCCTCCGGTTCCAGACCTCATGTGCCTTGACGATCGCCTCGCGCAGCCGGTCAAGCCCGCGCCCGGTCTTGGCTGACACGGTGACCAGAGGCGCGCCGCGAAGCTGCGGCAAAAGCCGCTCGAACTCCTCCTTGAGCTCCTTCAGCTTCGCCTGCCGCTCCTCCTCCAGATCCCATTTGTTGACCGCGATCACAACCGCACGCCCTTCGCGCTCGGCTAGATCAGCGATCCGCAAGTCCTGCTGTTCAAAGGGAATCTCCACATCGAGCAGCACAACGACCACCTCAGCGAACTTCACCGCACGCAGCCCGTCCGAGACGCTGAGCTTCTCGAGCTTGTCCTGCACCTTCGCCTTCTTGCGCATCCCCGCCGTATCAAAGATGCGCACCGGCGTTCCGTCCCAGTCCATCGCGACCGAAATCGCATCCCGAGTGATCCCCGCCTCGGGTCCCGTCAGCAAACGGTCCTCACCAAGGATCTGATTGATCAGCGTCGATTTTCCGGCATTGGGCCGCCCCACCACCGCGATCTGAAGCGGCTTGGAAGCGGTCGGCGTGGCGTCTTCGACCTCGCCGTCCTCGACTAGGACATCGACCTCCGGTTCGACCTGCTCGGCCGCCATCCCGTCGACCAGCGGCGTGAGCACTGCCAAAAGCTCGGCCATCCCCTCTCCGTGCTCGGCGGAAAGGGCAATCGGCTCTCCCAACCCCAACTCGAACGCCTCGATCAATCCTGCCTCGGCAGCGCGCCCTTCGGCTTTGTTGGCCCCTAGGATCACCTTGGCCGATTTGCGCCGCAGGATTTCGGCAAAGGTCCGGTCCGCCGGAAGAACGCCGGACCGGGCATCGATCATGAAAAGGCAGACATCGGCCATCTCGACCGCGCGTTCGGTCAGCTTGCGCATACGGCCCTGCAGGCTTTCGTCCGTCGCTTCTTCAAGGCCCGCCGTGTCGATCACCGTGAACCGCAAGTCACCAAGCCGCGCAGCGCCTTCACGCAGATCCCGCGTCACCCCCGGCTGATCGTCGACAAGCGCCAAACGCTTGCCGACAAGGCGGTTAAAGAGCGTGGACTTACCCACATTGGGCCGCCCCACAATGGCAAGTGTGAACGACATCCTGGTCGCCTTTCGAAAGATCAAAGACGGCGCCTACACCATGCGCGGCTCAACGAAAAGCGAGAAGCTGCCCGTTCTTGTTGACCACGTAGAGCGTTTGCTGCGCCACGACCGGATGGGTCGCGGCCCCGCCGGGAAGAGGCGTGTTGCCGATCAGCGCTCCGGTAACCGGATCGAAACTGCGCAGCAACCCGTCCGAAGACGCGACGATCAGACGGCCTCCGGCCAGAACAGGGCCGTAATGGGCGACGATCCGTTTGTTCCGCCCCCGGAAGCGGCGATCGATGCTGGTCGGAAGATCCACCGACCAGATCCGGCTTCCATCAGCAGCATCAAGGCGAAGAAGCTCTCCCAGATCGTTGATGAGAAAGACAGATCCGCCGGTTGGCCAGACTGGGCTCAACGCGCCTTCCGTCGCGGTCCAGATCCGGTCGCCCGACCCCAGATCAAGCGCCACCAGGCGCCCGCCGTGATTGCCCACATAGACACGATCCCCGTCGATCACCGGATCTCCCGAGATATCGGTCACCGCCCGGGCCGCCGCAAATCCAAGCCGCTCTCCCGGCACACTCGTCGTCCAGCGGCGCAGCCCGCCCTTGCGGAACGTGGCCATTACTTCGCGCGACGGGAAGGGGAAAATCGCCAGATCGTCCTCGACCGCGACACCGGCTCCACCAGCGAAATTGGCAAGGGAGGGCGCGCCGGTCATGGTATAGCGCACGCGGCCAGTCGCGGTCTCCACCGCCCAGGCCCGGCTGTCGCGCGCCGCGACATAGACCAGATCGTCGACAACCGTCGGCGCCGATCCTCCGGGGGCGTCAAGCTCCTGAACCCACAGAACCTGCCCATTGGCCACATCCAGTGCGGTCAGCTCTCCAAAGCCCGTCGTGACGAAAAGCCGCCCGCCCTGCACGGCCAGACCGCCACCCGATGCGTCGCGGCTGCGTTCGAACGGCGGCGTCAGATCGCGGCTCCAGAGTGGACCGCCCGCCGTCGACACCGCGCTGACCTGCGAGCTGGCATCCAGCGTGAAGACCCGCCCGCCCGACACGACCGGATCGGCCGTGATCCGGGCCTTCCGGCTGTCCCCCGCTCCGATCCCGGTCGAGAAGATCTGCGTCAGCTGCGACCCAAGGGCCGGATGCACGATCCGGTGCTGCGGCGTGCCATTCCGATGCGTCCAGTCCGCGTTCACGCGCGGCGCGGGAAGAGTAAGCGGCACAGCGCGGTTGACCGTCTCGACAGCCGCATCCTCTGCTCGTAGTTCCAGTCGTTCACCTGGCAAAAGAACCTCGCGCTCTGAACAACCCGCCACAAGCGCCAGTGACAGCACGCCCGCAATAAGAAACCTTGGTATCACGATGCTGCCTTCCTGCCTCGTCTTTGTTCGATCCGGCTCATTGGCCGGCGCCGGGGAACTCTTCGGGGTTTCCGCCAAGGGCAACAATCATCGCTCTGGCGCGGCTCTGCAAGCTTTGCGTAGCTTCGGCATCCTGAAGAATGGCCCCAAAGCCGGTGATCGCGGCCTCGGTCTCGCCATCCGTGACGTCCTGATAGGCGAGCTGCTCCGCCGCCAGCAACCGAAAGGGCTGCCCGGGCTGGGCAAGAGCCGTCAGTGCCGCCCGGCGGTCCTCCCCGGGCTCGGCCAGCATCGCGTTCTTCAACTCCGCCAGGGTGCGGTAAATGTCGGGGGCGTCCTCATCTATGGCAAGACTGTCAAGCGCCACGCGCATCGCAAGCGGATCGTCCGCCTCAAGCGCAAGTGCCGCTTCGACAAGCGCAGTGATCGGGCGGCCCCGCTCGTCCGCCTCTATCGACGCGATCTCCTCGACAGAGGCATCGGGCGTCTCAAGAACATCGAAAAGCGAGTCGCCCAGCGCTTGAGCCCGCTCCTCGGCCCGGGCCGACCGGATCTCGACAATCGTCGCAGCCCCGACGATGGCAACAACGACCAGACCGGCAATCCAACCATATCGGCGCAAAAGCGAAAACAGGCGGTCGCGCCGGATCTCTTCGCTGACTTCATCGATAAAACTGTCGTTGTTGCTCAAAAGGCGCCCTTTCCGATCACTTTGGCCCCGAAAACCTCTGCGGACAGCCTTATCTTGAAGCGTATCGAAAAGCCAAGACCGCTTAAGGCTCGAGCAGAACCGGCCGTAGGAGGGGCGGGATCTTGCATATCCGGATATTTATTTTAATCTAAACTGGTCAGTTCAGGGGTATAGGTCTTATATCGCACAAGCCGATCCCGATATGTTAATTCGGTTAAGATTGTGCGGCGAACGATTGCGAAGGCATCTTGATGAGATTTTTCCCCCTGATAACCGCGGCTGTGGTGACAGCATTTCTGTATCTGCTGGTCTTTGAAAGACAGGCGCTTTTGGCCTTTGCCCAAGCGGCCACCGGCGCCACCGAAGAGTCGACCGAGCTCGAGGATGAGATCCGCCGCGTCAGCGTCGTTGCAATCCAGTCGGACGCCCGAACCGTCGAAGACGGCCTCGTGATCCGCGGAGAGACAGAGGCCATTCGGGACGTGGTCGTTCAGTCCGAGATCTCCGGCCTTGTCCTGTCAGAGCCGCTGCGCAAAGGCGCTTTGGTGGAGGAAGGGCAGCTTCTGTGCCAGCTCGATCCCGGAACGCGCGAAGCGTCTCTGGCGGAAGCGCGCGCCGGCCTGACCGAAGCCCGGACGCGGGTCCCCGAAGCCGAAGCGCGCCTCTCGGAAGCGGATGCCCGCATCGGCGAAGCGCAGATCGAATTGAATGCGGCCCAACGGCTTAGCGAAGGCGGGTTCGCGTCGGAAACTCGGGTGGCGTCGGCGCAGGCAGCCTACGAGTCCGCGCAAGCCGGTCAGCGGGCAGCGGATGCAGGCGTGTCCGCCGCCCAGTCCTCTATCGAGTCGGCTGAAGCCGCTGTTGCGGCCGCAGAGAAGGATATCGAACGCCTCAGCATCCGCGCGCCTTTCGCGGGTCTGCTTGAAACGGACACCGCCGAACGAGGGTCGCTGCTGCAACCGGGATCGACCTGCGCGACGGTCATTCAGCTCAACCCGATCAAGCTGGTCGGGTTCGTACCTGAAACCCAGGTGAACCGCATCGACGTCGGAGCCACGGCCGGAGCCCGCCTCGCCTCGGGCCGCGAAGTCACCGGAAAGGTGACCTTTATCAGCCGGTCGGCGGATGACACGACACGCACGTTCCGCGTCGAGATTAACGTCGATAATGAGGATCTGCTGATCCGCGACGGCCAGACTGCAGAGATCGTCGTACAGTCGGACGGGGTATCCGCGCATCTTGTTCCGCAATCGGCCATGACGCTCAATGACGAAGGCGTGCTGGGCTTAAGGGTCGTCTCCGAAGATGACACGGCGCTTTTCCAACCGATCACCATCGTTCGCGATACGATAAACGGGGTCTGGATCACGGGTCTCGAGGATCGGGCCGATATCATCGTCGTCGGACATGAATTCGTGATCGACGGCGTGCCGGTTCAGGTCACCTACCGGCAAACAGACAGCGCGGCACCGGAGGCGACACCTGCCGTCCTTCAGCCGCCAGAAGAGGTCTCAGAGGAGCCCAATCAATGACAGGCGTCGTCGACTGGGCCGCCTCGCGCGCCCGAATGATCATCGCGTTTATTCTCCTTTCTCTGATTGTGGGAGGCTATTCCTACTGGTCGCTCCCCAAGGAGGGCGAGCCGGATATCGAGATCCCCGCCCTCTTCGTGTCCGTGCCCTTCCCCGGCATCTCCGCCGAGGATTCCGAGAAGCTGCTGGTCAAGCCGATGGAAACCGAGTTGGCCGATCTCGACGGTCTCAAGGAGATGACGGCAACCGCATCCGAAGGCTATGCGGGCGTCGGCCTCGAATTCGAATTCGGCTGGGACAAGACCAAGGTCATGGCAGATGTTCGCGATGCGATGAATAACGCCGAAGCCGATTTTCCGGAAGGGGCAGACCAGTACTCGATCAATGAGATCAACTTCTCCGAATTCCCGATCATCATCGTGAATTTGACCGGCGCCCTGCCGGAACGAACTCTCGTGCGGGTCGCCAAGGATCTTCAGGACAGCCTCGAAGGCCTCGACGCCGTACTCGAAGCCGGTCTGGCCGGTCAGCGCGACGAGATGCTCGAGGTGACGATCGATCCGCTTCGGCTCGAGGCCTATAACGTCACGGCGAGCGAGCTCATCAACGTCGTTGCAAACAACAACCTTCTGGTCGCCGCCGGAGAAGTCGACAGCCCTCAGGGCACATTCTCGGTCAAGATCCCGTCCAGCTTCGACGAACCTCAAGACGTCTATAACCTACCCGTGAAGACGAATGGCGACCGGGTGATCACGCTGGGCGATCTCGCCTTGATCCAGCTAACATTCGAGGACCGGAACGGAACGGCCCGCTTTAACGGAGAGAACACCGTCGCCCTCCAGATCGTGAAGCGGAAGGGCTTCAACCTCATCGATACGGCAGATCTCGTCAAACAGACTGTCGCAGCCGAACAGGAAAGGTGGCCGGCGGAGCTTCAGGATGCCATCCGGGTCGGAACATCGAACGACCAAAGCAGAACCGTCGACTCCATGGTGCGCCAGCTTGAAGGATCGGTTCTGACGGCAATCGCGCTTGTCATGATCGTCGTCCTCGCGGCCTTGGGAACCCGGCCTGCCCTTCTGGTAGGCTTCGCGATCCCGACATCCTTCCTTTTGTGCTTCGCGCTGCTGGCCGTGATGGGCATCTCGATCTCGAATATCGTGATGTTCGGGCTCATTCTTGCCGTCGGCATGCTGGTCGACGGGGCCATCGTCGTCGTCGAATATGCCGACAAACGCATCAGCGAAGGCTCGGGCCCGATGCGCGCCTATGTCGAGGCGGCCAAGCGGATGTTCTGGCCCATCGTCTCCTCGACCGCCACAACGCTCTGTGCGTTCCTGCCGATGCTGTTCTGGCCCGGCGTGCCCGGCGAATTCATGGGCATGCTGCCTGTGACGCTGATTTTCGTCCTGTCGGCCTCGCTGGTCGTAGCGCTCATCTATTTGCCCGTTATGGGCGGCGTGACAGGACGCATCTCCGGTCTGTTCGAGCGGACATCGCAAGCGTTGAAGCGGAGCGTTCCGTGGGTCGTCAGCGCGGTGCTCGTGCCCGTTTCGATGATGGTGATCTTCATCGGTGCCATGCAGGTGCTGAATCCTCAATATATCTTGCCCGAGGACGCCCCCGGCCCATTCGCCATTCTAGGCCAGTACTGGGTCGTCTTCGCGCGCATTGTCGGTGCGCTTATCTTTCTCTTCGGCGCTTTCGCGACCTCCGTCACCTTGGGTGCCGCAAAGATCGAACGGCCGCCACGTAATATCCGCGCCGGCTACCGCAGATCCCTCTTTGGCAGCGCGATCCACTTCATTGCCGGAAATCCGGTCATGCCGATTGTCTCGATCGGCGCCATTGCGTTTCTCGTCATGAGCGTCTTTGGCTACTTCGCCGCCAACAGCAACGGCGTCGAATTCTTTGTCGAGAGCGAACCGGAGCAGGCCACTGTCTATGTCCGTGCCCGGGGCAACCTTTCGCTGACCGAAAAGGATGCCATGGTCCGCGAGGTTGAAGAGATCGTGATGGCCCATCCGGGCGTCATCAATACCTTCTCCTTCGCCGGAGATGGTGGTCTGAATACGGATACGTCCGGCGGCGGCTCTCCGGCCGACACGATCGGTCAGGTCCAGTTCGAGACAATCGCCTGGGAGGAAAGGGCGGATCGCCCCGATCTCGACGGGGATATCGTCATTGCCGAACTGAACGAACAGCTCTCGACGCTGCCAGGATACGAGGCCGAAATCCTCGCCCTCGCCCAAGGTCCGGCATCGGGTAAACCCGTTCATCTGCGGCTGAAAGGCAGCAACACGGACGATCTGCGCGACGCAACGCGCCTGATGCGGACGCAATTCGAGGCGACACCGGGCCTGTTTCAGATCGAGGATACGCTGCCCCTGCCTGGGATCGACTGGCAGATCGACGTCGATGTCGAAAAAGCCGGGCGCTATGGCGCGGATGTGGCCACCGTCGGGGCGATGGTCCAACTCGTGACCCGGGGGATCCTGCTTGATACGATGCGTGTCGACAGCTCCGACGAGGAGATCGACATTCGCGTCAGGTTCCCAGCCGATGCACGCGTTCTGTCGACACTCGACACCCTTCGCGTGCGGACAAACGAAGGTCTTATTCCGCTGTCGAATTTTGTCACCCGGACCCCTGTTCCCAAGCTGGCGCAAATCGACCGGATCGATCAGGAGCGGTACTACGACGTGAAATCGGATGTCGAAGAGAGCCTCTTCAATCTTGCGATCGACGAAGAAACCGCCGCCATTGGACGCCGTCTCGATCCTGCAGCGACCTCGACGCCGACCGGGCCGATCCTGAAAAACGGGGAAGAGCAATACCTGATTGTCGACTATCTCACCGATGCGCGCCTCGCCGATCTGGACACTGCTCGCGAGGATGGCGATCTGACGATCTCTCCCGTCAATCCCAATGAACGGATCGGCGTTCTGACCGAATGGCTGGAGGCCAATCCGGATGCCTTGCCGTCTTCGGTCACCTGGGAATGGACCGGCGATCAGGAAGAGCAGGCAGAAAGCGGCGCATTTCTGGCGAACGCCTTTGCCGGAGCCCTTGGCTTGATGTTCATCATCCTGCTGGCCCAGTTCAACTCATTCTACAACGCGTTTCTGGTCCTGCTTGCCGTGGTTCTGTCCACGACGGGATGTCTCATCGGTATGCTCGTCATGGATCAGCCGTTCTCGATCATCATGACCGGGACAGGGATCGTTGCGCTTGCGGGGATTGTGGTGAACAACAACATTGTTCTGATCGATACCTATCAGGAGTATGAGAAATACATGCCCCGGATCGAGGCGATCACGCGCACCGCCGAAGATCGCATCCGCCCCGTGCTTCTGACGACAATCACGACGATGGCTGGACTGGCCCCGATGATGTTCGGACTAAGCCTCGACTTCATCGGCGGCGGCTACACCATCAACAGCCCCACCGCTCTGTGGTGGAAACAGCTGGCAACGGCCGTGGTCTTCGGCTTGGGGATCGCGACTGTCCTGACGCTGGTCTTCACGCCATCGATGCTAGCGCTGCGGGTCTGGTTCGTGACCTACGTCAAATGGGCCGCCTGGGGGCTGCGGAAGGCCTCTCTTGGCGGGGCCAGCGCATCCGCCCGCGACTGGGCCCTGTCAAAGGAAGCCAGCCGCGTCCGCGCTCCGGAAATCATCTGGGAAGACGAAGAACAGGCGCCTCCCACCCGGGATGACGACCCCGAACAGGAGGAGCTTCCGCTCTCATCACCCCTTCGCGCAGCCGAATAAAGGAACGTCGCCTGGCGCAATCACATGTGTCAGGCGGCGTCTTCTTCATCCATCTGCTGGCGATGCCAAAGCGAGGCGTATCGTCCGTTTTGGGCAAGAAGCTCATCATGCCGCCCCCTCTCGACCACGATCCCATTCTCGAGAACGACGATCTGATCGGCATCCGCAATCGTCGATAGGCGATGCGCGATCGTGATGACGGTCCGTCCCGCACTCATCTGACGAAGAGAGCGCTGGATCTCGCTTTCCGTCTCGCTGTCGAGCGCCGAGGTCGCCTCGTCCAGCAAAAGGATCGGCGGATCTTTCAGTAAAGTCCGCGCGATCCCCACGCGCTGCTTTTCTCCGCCCGAAAGCTTGAGACCCCGCTCCCCCACGACTGTGTCGTAACCCTCTGGAAGACCGATGATAAAGTCATGGATCTCCGCGGCCCGCGCAGCTGCTTCGATATCCTTGCGGCTGGCGCCAGCGCGCCCATAGGCGATGTTGTAGCCGACCGTATCGTTGAACAGGACCGTATCCTGCGGCACTACACCGATCTGTTGATGAAGGCTTTCTTGCGTGACGTCGCGAATGTCCTGCCCATCGATGCGCACCGCCCCATCGACCACATCGTAAAAGCGAAAAAGCAGCCGTCCGATCGTAGACTTGCCAGCGCCGGAAGAGCCGACAACCGCGATCGTCTGTCCCGCCTCCACAGTGATGTCCACGCCTTTAAGGATTGGCCGCTCGGGGTCGTAGCCGAAGACGACATCGTCAAACTCGATCTCTCCGCCCGTCACCGAAAGCGGGCGTGCATCCGGCCTGTCCTGCACCTCCGCGGGTTGTTCGAGCAGATCGAACATCTCTCCCATATCGACAAGCGCCTGCCGGATCTCGCGGTACACTGTCCCGAGAAAGTTCAGCGGCATGGTGATCTGGATCATGTAGGCGTTCACCATCACGAAGTCGCCAACGGTCAGATCGCCATTCGACACCCCTATCGCTGCCATGACCATCACAAGCACAAGCCCGCCGGTGATCAGCAGCGACTGCCCGAAATTAAGAAAGGCCAGAGAATAGGAGGTCTTTAAGGCGGCAGAGACATACTGCTCCATCGAGGCATCGTAGCGGGACGCCTCCCGCTCTTCCGCGCCGAAATACTTCACCGTTTCAAAGTTGAGAAGGCTGTCGATGGCCTTTTGATTGGCATCCGTATCCTGCTCGTTCATCACGCGCCGGATACGCACGCGCCATTCCGTCACCATGAACGTGAAAATCACATAGAGGATCATCGTGCCGACAACGACGACCAGATACCAGATATCGAACAGGAAAAAGAGCACGACCGAGATCATCAGAAGTTCGAGGATCAACGGCCCGATCGAAAAAAGAAGAAACCGAAGGAGAAATTCGACACCCTTCACGCCGCGCTCGATGATCCGGCTCAGCCCGCCGGTCTTTCGCGTGATGTGATAGCGCATCGACAGCGCGTGGATATGCCGAAAGGTCTCGAGTGCGAGTTGCCGGAGCGCCCGCTGACCGACCGCGGCGAAAACGACATCGCGCAACTGCTGAAAGCCGACGGTGGACAGCCGCGCGAACCCGTAGGCAACCGTCAGACCGACCGCACCGGCGGCAAGAAAGAAGGCCGAACTCCCCTCGGTCTCGTCTGCCAGCGCGTCAACCGCCCCTTTGTAAAGCAGCGGTGTGCCCACAGCGATGACCTTGGCCAGAACGAGCATCGCAATCGCAACGACCACGCGGCGTTTGACCCAGCTTTCGCCATCGGGCCAAAGATACGGGGCCACCCGCCGAACCGTTCGCCAGCCGCTACGCTGGTCTTCCGTCAAAACCGAAGACTTGGGGGAACTCTGCATCTGGACCTTGAAACCCTACCGGTCTGTGGACCTAGCCCGAAATCGGCACCCGGGCCAGTCCGATCACTGAGGTATTTCAAAGACCTGTCCGGGATAGATCAAATCCGGGTTTCGGATCCGATCCCGATTGGCCTCAAATACCTTGATATAAAGCAGACCGTCGCCGTAACGCTCGTTCGCAATCGCCCAAAGCGTGGCACCCGGCTGAACCGTTCTTGTCGTCAACGACACGCCGTCCCCGGCGTCGCCATCGCTGCCCATCTCCGCACGGGTAGACCGGATCACGTCTGGGGCTTCCCGCTTGAATGGCGTCTCGATCCGGCTCAGAACCTCTCCATCCGCATCGACTTCATCGACCCGTAACGTATAGATACCGCTATCCACATCCGGTAGATCCGTCCGCCAGCGTCCGGTCTCGGGCACCGCCGTCGTCTCGACAGCCTCATTGTCCAGATAGACCCGCACATGGGTATCAGCGCCAGCGCGTCCCGCGAGACGAAGCTCGCCCTCGGCGTCGTAGGTAATGGCATCAAGAGCAACGGAGGCCAGCACATCCGGCCCCGGCTCCGCTTCGATGGCGGGCTGAAGAACCTCCACCCCATCCGGCCCAGCGAGCAGCACCGGTGCGGTTGCTTGCGGAACCTCCACCGCAGTATCGCTCGAGATCTCAGGCGGCGTCGTGTCTGCCTCAACCGAAGTATCCGCCAGATCGGTCCTCTCGCTCACCGCAGCTGGATCCACATCCTCGGCCACTCGGGCTGCAACCGGCCCGACAAACACCGTATTCTCCGAAGCGGTGGTGATATCGTCCCGAATGCTACGCAAACTCATGATACGCGGCGTGTCCGACGGGGGAAGCTCCAAGAAAGCTGCAAACTTACCGTCGCTCGCGACGTCAGCCGTCCCGACGACCGTATCTTCCAGCAAAATCTCGACCGAGGTTGCGTCCGGCGCCGTGCCCGCGATGACGGCCTCTCCATCAGGATCAATCCGAACGACGTCGAAGGAAGGCGCATTTGCGACCGCATCAACGCTCTCCGCTACATCGCTTTGATCGGATTGCTCGATCTCGACCGCATCGTCACCAGTCGAGACATCAGCAACGTCAGTAACGGGAGGGGCGGCAGATGCTTCAGGACCCGCGTCTTCTTCTTCGGTAAACCAGACCGTCGAAAAAAAGATCAAACCCGCGACGACAAGCCCCAGAGCGATACCACCCAGAGTTCCTTTGAGCGAAAACAAGACCCGCATCTCCTGAAATATCCCGGCAGCGCACAGTGCGTGTCGGAAGTTCAAGGATAGCAACGCCTTGTTTGCGCGTCAAAGTGCTAACCCGGGGTCAGATAGCCCCCGGGCCGAAATGTCCTAAAGATCCGCCTTCACGATCTTCTCGATCTCATCAATCGGATGATTGGTCAGCGTCTTCGGGATCTCTCCAATCACCTTACTGGTTACTTCCTGATGAAGCTGATCCCGCAGCTCTCCCAGCACGTTGGGAGAGGCCACAAGAACGATCTTATCGAACTTGCCCTTATGAGACTTCTCGTAAAGCTTGTCGGCAAGGTCCGCCGCGAACCGGTCCTTCGCCAATTCATGCCAGTCGGTATCCTGAAAGGCGGAGCGCGGTCCGGTGTCGCCCGGTGCATTCATTCGCCCGGGACGGTTGGCGGCTTGGTCAATCGTCTTGGGATTATCCTGCTGATGCTCCGACACGACCTGAAGATGGGGATCTTCCGCATCGGTAGCATTTTCGAGGAAAAGCGCCTTCTCGCCGTCAGCGATCAGAACCCATGTCCCTTGTGTCATACCCGCCATCAATTAGCATCCCCATTGTCAGTGTCAGATCCGTTCGAGCTGTCCATCGGGTTGGCCCGATCCCCCTTGCGCACGCGCGTGACGCCCGCATTGTCCTGCCTTGCCTGCTTAAGCTCGTCCTGAGTTCCGACATTGCGTGCCAGATCGCCGCCTTCGCGCCCTGAATGGCTGCCCGCCGGGGCATCCGTGTCGTAGGCGTCGGTATCGCGTGTTCCGTCAGAGGATCTGTGGCGGTCCGCCATGGTCATTCTCCTTTTATTCTTGTCGATAAGCCAACCCGAGCCCTCGAAGCCGAGTTCCACCATTCCACGAAAAAGGCCCGCAACATCGCTGCGGGCCGCTTTCGGCGTCTTTATCGGCGAGGCCTCACATCCGGGAGGCGACGTTTTCCCAGTTCACGAGGTTTTCCAGAAAGTTATCAAGATAGGCCGGCCGCGCATTCCGATGATCGATGTAATAGGCATGCTCCCACACATCGCAGCCCAGAAGCGCCGTCTGACCGAAGCAAAGAGGATTGATCCCGTTCGCGGTCGAGGTCACCTTGAGACCGCCATCGCTCTCCTTGACGAGCCAGGCCCAACCGGATCCGAACTGACCGCCGCCAGCCGATTTGAAATCGGACTTGAACTGATCGACTGATCCGAAGCTCTCGGTGATCGCCTTGTCCAACTCACCCGGCATGGCGCTGTCACCAGGCCCCATCATCTCCCAGAACTGCACGTGGTTCCAGAATTGCGAGGCATTGTCGAACAGCCCGGACTGCGTGACAGAAGAAGCATCATAGGTGCCCTTGACGACCTCCTCGATGCTCTTGCCCTCCCATTCGGTCCCTTTCACCATATCCGACGTCTTGGTCGCATAGGCCGCATGGTGCTTGTCGTGATGATATTCGAGCGTCTCTTTCGACATGCCCTTGCTGGCGAGGGCGTCGTGCGCATACGGAAGGTCGGGAAGATCGAAAGCCATGTGCTGTTCCTTCTGGTCTGACAGGTTCAAGAGACTATCGCTTTGAAGCCGCCCCGGTTCCCCACGACGGACCACTATGTGCCCTGAAGGGCCGGGATTTATTTCGCGGCGGGCCGTTCCATGCGAAGCGGCGGTCCGCTCGAGGCCGCGTCCAGCAGATCGAAGACATATCTGGCGACTGACCGGAAACAGATGACCTCGGCTCGCGCCTCGCGTGTCAGCCAGAAGGCCGCTGGCACCTGACCCATGCGCGTGCGCCGGATCACACCCGGCGACAGGACAGACGCTCGCACATCCGCAGGCGAAATCTTTGCAAGGACATCGCGGCAATGATCGCCTTCAAGAACAAAAACCGCCCTTGCGTCGGACATGTCTTCCACAAGGGCGTGCTGACCCACCAGATCGTCCCGCAACCGCGTCAGGGTCTCGTCACAGGCCGCCTTGGGAAGCATCAGCAGAAGCTCATCCGGCGACATCCAGCAAATCTGACCGCGCGCCCGGTCGCTCACCTGGCCCGGGGCCGGAACGCCTGCGCCCACAACGGCATCGAGGCTGCGTTTCAGATCGGCATTGTCCAGATCAGCTCGGATCGCGATCATGCCGCGTGCCTCCGCCTCGCTGATCTCGACAAGGCCCGAGGCCTGACATCCGCCAAGGGCGGTCCGATGATCAGACATCCTGCCGTTCCCCTTCTGGATCGTAGAATACGGGATCGACGATCTTCGCCTGGATGATCTCGCCATCTGTCGTGGGAAAATCCAAAATCTCTCCCATCCGCTCCGGACCATGTTCAACCAGACCCATCGCGATACCCCGCTCAAGTGTCGGCGACATATAGGTCGAGGTCACCCGGCCGATCATACGGCGTTGGCCGTTCTCCGTCTCCCCCTCGCCGATCGCATAGGCCCCATCGGGCAGAACCTGCCCGTCCACCGTCTCAAGTCCCACAAGGCGCCAGCGATCCTCGGCGGTCATATGACTGCGCATCTGACCGCGCTTGCCGATGAAGTCCTCTTTCTTCTTGGAGATCGCCCAATGCAGACCAAGATCCTGAGGTGTCACCGTTCCATCCGTCTCGTCGCCAATCATGATGAACCCCTTCTCGGCCCTCATGATATGCAAGGCTTCGGTGCCATATGGCGCAATGTCATGCCCCTCGCCTGCCTCAAGCAGACGATCCCAAAGCGCCCGGCCCAGCCCCGCAGGAACGGCGATCTCATAGCTCAGCTCTCCAGAAAAGCTGATGCGGAAGACCCGGACCGGCAGGCCCGCCAGCGAGCCATCCATCCAGCCCATGAACGGCAGCGCCTCACGCGAGACGTCGAGCCCGCCCAGCGTCTCAAGGATCTCTCTCGCCTTCGGTCCGACCACGGCGATCTGCGCATATTGCTCGGTCGCATTCACAACCCAGACCTTCAGATCCCACCACTCCGTCTGAAGCCATTCCTCGAGATGGGCATGGATACGGTCTGCACCGCCCGATGTCGTGTGACACAGGAACGTATCCTCGGACAGACGCGCGACCACACCGTCGTCCATGAGAAATCCGTTCTCCGAACACATCAGACCATACCGGCAGCGTCCGACCTTCAGGGTGCTCATCATGTTGGTGTAGATCAGATCAAGAAACGTGCCGGCATCGGGCCCTTTGACGATCAGCTTTCCAAGCGTGGAGGCATCCAAAAGACCGACGCCCGACCGGACGGTCGTCACCTCTCGCGCGACAGCCTCCTCCACCGTCTCGCCCTTCCCGGGATAGGCATAGGGTCTGCGCCAGTGACCCACCGGCTCCCAGACGACACCGTTCGCGTCATGCCAGTCATGCATGGGGGTCTGCCGAACCGGTTGAAAAAGAGGACCGCGCGCCTCGCCCCCGATCGATCCCATCGTCAGAGGTTGATAGGGCGGCCTGAATGTCGTGGTGCCGACCTGAGGGATCGGCTTGTCGAGCTCTTTCGACAGAATGGCAAGCCCGTTGATATTGCTCAACTTGCCCTGATCTGTCGCCATGCCAAGCGTCGTGTAGCGCTTGGTATGCTCGACACTCTCGAACCCCTCCTGCGCCGCAAGCTGAACGTCGCTGACCTTCACATCGTTCTGAAAGTCGAGCCACATCTTCTCGCGCAGGTCCGGCCCCGCCCCCTGGGGCATCGTCCAGACGGCCAGTATAGGCGCTGCGGTCTCCACCGGGACGGCCGGAGCGACCAATCGCGGGATCTCAAGCCCAATCGCCCCGCAGGCCGCGCGAGCGGCCTCGCTCGCCGATGACACACAGTCCTCGGCAGAGCCGACCGTCAGACCAGCCGCGAACACGTTTGGCGTGCCATCGGCCCCGGTCGGGGAAGAGGCCGGATCGGGCTCGAACGCGACACTCTGCTCGTTCCACACAAGCTTTTCGCCGCAATGGGACCAAAGATGAACCGCAGGTGACCATCCTCCGGACATCGCAACGCAGTCGCACGCGATATCGTCAACGATCGCCCCCTCGCCCGCCTGACGGCAGATCGCCACGCCTTCGACATGCTTTGAGCCTTTGACCTTCGCGATCCCGCATCCGGTCTCGATCCGGATCCCTTTCTCGCGCGCCGCGTCGGCCAAAGACCCGCCGCCCTCCGGCCGGGCATCGATGATCGCGGGAACCGACAGCCCCGCATCGACGAGCGCCAGCGCCGTCCGATAGCCGTCGTCATTGTTGGTCACAAGGACGGTCCGGTCTCCGACGCTGACCCCGTAGCCGGCCAGATAATCCCTGACCGCAGAGGCGAGCATGACACCGGGACGATCATTGCCCGCGAAAGATAAAGGCCGCTCTATCGCGCCTGTCGCAACGATGACAGTCTTGGCCCTGATCCGCCAAAGGCGGCTTCGAAGCCCCTGGGGTGACGTCAGCGCTTCATCGGCGAGAACATAGCCATGGTCATAAAGGCCGGATGCCACCGTTGCGGTCTTCACCGTCACATTCGCCAAGGAGGCCAGGCTCTGCGCCGTCTGCGATACCCATGCGGCGGGACTGCCTCCGTCCAGAGACGCCAGATCCACGACAGATCGCCCACCCAAAGCCGTCTCCCGCTCCAGCAGCATGACATCCGCACCGGCCGAGGCCGCCAGATGCGCCGCATGAAGACCCGAAAGACCGCCTCCGATCACAAGGACATCCGTATGGGCATAGGCATGCTCATACCGATTCGCATCGCGGTCGACAGGGGCCTGACCCAGACCCGCGGACTGACGGATGAACGGCTCGTAGACATGCTTCCAGAAGGATCGCGGATGAATGAACATCTTGTAGTAAAAGCCTGCGGGCAAAAACCGCGACAGTCGCGCATTGATCGCTCCGACGTCGAATTCGAGGCTGGGCCAGTGGTTTTGCGACCTGACCGTCAGCCCGCCCCGCAAGGGCGTTGTGGTCGCCCGCGCATTCGGCTCGAAGGTTCCGCCCTCCCCTATGTTGAACAGAGCGTTCGGCTCTTCGGGTCCGCTTGCTACGATGCCGCGGGGCCGATGATACTTAAATGACCGCCCGACAAGGGTCTGCCCGTTCGCCAGCAGGGCGGAGGCGAGCGTATCTCCCTCGTACCCTTTCAACCGTTTCCCGTTAAAGGAAAAGGTCAGCGGTTTCGCGCGGTCTATCCGGGACCCGCCAGCATCCAGCCGTGTGCTCATCGGGAGACCTCGCGCCAGTTCGGGCGGCGTTCATCTATCACTGCCAGCAGGTCATTCGGCGGCTCGGAGGTCTGCGCGGAATAGGCTCCAAACACCTCGAGCGTCACCGTACAGCGCGCGACGTGAAACCACTTGCCGCATCCAAAGCTGTGGCGCCACCGTTCGAAATGAACGCCCTTGGGATTCTGCCGCAGGAAAAGGTAACTCTCGAACGCTTCGTCGTCGCTCGCGACATCCGGACGAACCAGATGCGCCTGCCCGCCGGGAGACAGCTCTGTCTCATCCGCTTCGACCCCGCAATAAGGACAGGTCAGCGTCAGCATGGAAGTGCCCCCGCCCGCGGCGAGCGCTGCGGATCAGTCGATGAAGTCCACGCGAAGCTTGGGTTCAGGTCCCGTCCCAATCGCCTGACCGGTGATGACGACCGTGAGAAACAGACCGACGACGATCGTTCCGATAGCGCCTGCAAAAAAACCTGCGAACCGTGCCTGGCGGGGGGACATACATCTTCTCCTGAACTACGTGCCGTAATAGACGCATCATGCGCGGCCTTTCTGAGAGAGGCCGCGCATGTGCCAACATCAATTGCCGGTCTGCGGTTCCGCGTCTTCGGTCTCGACAGCGCCGTCATCGGCAGGCTCGTCAATCGTCTCGGTTTCGGCCTCGGGCACGACAGTCTCGGTCGTCTCCCCATCTCCGCCGGCAAAGACGAAGAACAGGATAACGCCGATGACCACCAGGCCGCCCACGATATAGATGATGGTGTTGGAAGAGGATGTCTCGTTTGCCATGTCTTACTCCTCAAAGAGGCTTCGTGAGCCCTTAAAGATAAGACATCTGAGCGAGCCTGCAGCGCTTTGGGCGGGACTCGGCTGCCGGTCGCCGACTTGTCGGCAAAGATCCGTCTATCGGCCCCGAACGCGACCGGGTCCTCCGTCTTGCAAGCTGACCGATCCATAGCTCGGCAGGTCTTGATATCCGCTGCACGCCGCATCAATGCGCCACCCCCGCCGCCACGCTTTCATCGATGAACCGGCCCTCCCGGAACCTGCCCAAAGAGAACGCCCGGGCCAGCGGACCCGGCTCGCCTTTCGCGATCAGCTCGGCGGTGGCCCAGCCGCCGCCCGGGATCGCCTTAAAGCCGCCGGTCCCCCAGCCGCAATTGAGAAAACAGTTCCCCAACGGCGTCTTTCCAATGATCGGCGAGCGATCTCCGGTCATATCCACGATCCCGCCCCACTGGCGCAGCATCTTCAGCCGCGAGAGCATCGGAAAGGTTTCGATCAGGGCGCGCACGGTCTCTTCGATATGATGGAAGGAACCGCGCTGCGTGTAGTTGTTGAACCCGTCCGCCCCGCCGCCGATAACCATCTCGCCCTTATCCGACTGGCTCATATAGCCGTGCACGGTATTGGCCATGACGACCACATCCATGCAGGGTTTGATCGGCTCGCTGACCAAGGCCTGCAGGGCCACGCTCTCCACCGGCAACCGAAAGCCCGCCATCTCGGCCAGCCGCCCCGAATGGCCCGCCACGACGACGCCCAGCTTGTCACACGCAATCGGACCCTTCGATGTCTCCACCCCCGTCACCTGACCGTTCGACGATCTGACGCCGGTGACCTCGCATTTCTGGATGATATGCATGCCCATATCCGAGCAGGCGCGCGCATATCCCCAGGCGACCGCATCGTGACGGGCCGTTCCGCCACGCGCCTGCCAAAGCGCGCCCAGAACCGGATAGCGCGGGCCATCGATCGAGATGATCGGGCACAGCTCCTTGACCCGCTCCGGTCCGACATACTCTGTGTCAACCCCCTGCAACGCATTGGCATGGGCGGTCCGCTGATACCCGCGCACCTCATGATGGGTCTGCGCCAGCATCATCACCCCGCGCGGAGAGAACATGATATTGTAGTTCAGATCCTGGCTCAGCGTCTCGTAAAGGGACCGCGCTTTCTCGTAGATCGCGGCCGAGGGATCCTGCAAATAATTGCTGCGAATGATCGTGGTGTTGCGCCCGGTATTGCCGCCGCCAAGCCAGCCTTTCTCAAGAACCGCGACATTCGTGATGCCGTGGTTCTTGCCAAGGTAATAGGCCGTCGCAAGCCCGTGTCCCCCTGCCCCGACAATGATGACGTCATAGCTTTGCCGCGGCTCCGGCGAGGCCCAGGCGCGCTGCCAGCCCGAATGACGGCGCAAGGCTTCTCTGGCGACGGCAAAGGCCGAATAGCGTTTCATGAAGCGTCTGATCCCCTGCACGTAAAGCGACTGCCGGACAATATCGACAGAACTATCGATGCAAAAGCCCGACCAGAGCGGCACCCCGTCCCGGAAAAGCGACAGAGCGTCGCGGTGAACGCAAATCGTATCTTTAGATCCGCGATCCGGAGCATTAGGTGAGCGTCATGATGTTCTGGATCACACTCCTGCTGTTGATCGGGCTGACGGCGAGCGCGTTGATTCACGCCTTCGTCAGAACCCGGGGGGCCGACCCCAAGGAGAACAAGGATCTTTCGATCTATCTCAACCAGTTGGCAGAGCTTGACAGGGACCTCGAACGCGGCGTCGTCGATCCTGCCGATGCCGAAAGAAGCCGGGTCGAGATATCCCGCCGGATCCTTGCGGCGGACGAGAGCGAGAGCCGCAGGGCCGCCGACGCTCCCCGGACCCTCACGAACTGGGCCATCGCCTCCACTATCCTGGCCGTCGCAGCGAGCAGCCTTGGCCTTTACGCGTGGCAAGGCTCCGGAGGATTGCCGGATCTGCCGCGCGAGATGCGTCTGGCCCAAAGCGAGGATCTCAGGCGCGCGCGGCTCCCGCAGCAGCAAATGGAAGACGCCGCAGCAGAGCGCCCCCCGCTTCCGCTGTCCGAGGAAGACGCCGATCTGATGGAACAACTGCGCGCCGCTGTCGCAAGCCGCCCGGACGATCTTCGCGGGCTCGAGCTTCTGGCGTTCTACGAGGCGCGGCTAGGCAACTTTATCCCCGCACGCGTCGCTCAGGAGCGGCTGGTCGACCTCAAATCGGCGGCCGGAACGGTGCAATCCGAGGATCGCGAGCGGTTGTGGCAACTGATGCAGCAAGCCGCCGGAGGACGCGTCTCTCCTGAACTGGAAGCGCGCGCGAGGGCGCAATTCGAAGCCGACCCCCGCGATCCTGCGGCACGCTACTACCTTGGCCTTCTCTATGCCCAGACGGACCGAAGCGATCTCGCCTTCCAGCTTTGGCGCCCTCTGGTCGATCAGGACGGCGCCCGCGTCTATGCGGACCTCGTCCGGCAGGGGATCGAGCGGATCGCCTTCGAAGCAGGCGTCGATTACACGCTCCCGCCCCAAAGCCAGACGGACGCTCTCGAGGATCTGCCCCCTGGCGAACAGATGGAAGCGATCACCGCCATGGTGAACTCTCTGGCAGACCGGCTCGCGACCGAAGGCGGCCCGCCCGAGGATTGGGCCCGGCTGATCGCATCCTACGGCGTTCTGGGACAGACGGAGACGGCAAGTGCGGTCTGGACCGAAGCCCAGCAGGTCTTCGGAGAGGACGAGGCGGCCCTGAGCCTGGTCCGCGACGGCGCGATCCGAGCGGGCCTGCTGGAGTGATCCTCGAAGACCTCTCGGATTTTCGGGCCGCCCTGCCCTTGCCCTGCGCCATTGCAGGTCTCGATCTGGGAACACGGACCATCGGCGTTGCCGTCTCCGACCCTCTGCTCAGCATCGCGACCCCGCTTGAGACCATCACGCGGCGCAAGTTCGGTCAGGATGCCGACCGCCTCGCCGAAATCCTGCGCAGCCGCACTGTGGGAGGCCTCGTTCTCGGTCTGCCCCGCAATATGGACGGCAGCGAGGGTCCCAGATGCCAGTCCACCCGCGCATTCGCCCGGAACCTGCAGACCCGCATGACACTCCCCATCACATTCTGGGACGAGCGTCTGTCGACGGTGGCCGCTGAACGGGCATTGCTCGAAGCCGACACCTCGCGGCGGCGGCGCGCAGAGGTGATCGATCACGTCGCCGCCGGATATATTCTCCAGGGCCTGCTCGACAGGCTAAGACATATGAGTGCCGACGATGACCGATGAGATCTGGAAACGCGACGAGATCGACAGCCCCTGCGTCAAGATCTGCGTCATCGATCCAACCGAAAAGCTCTGCATCGGATGCCTGCGCACGGTGGAGGAGATCACCGACTGGTCGAGGCTGTCCAAAGAGGCGCGGCATGACATCATGGCAACGCTGCCAGCGCGCGCACCGCGTCTAAGAAAGCGCAGGCGGCGACGCCCGCCAGCGGAGAGTAGCTAGGCCAACACCGCCTCGCCCAGCATATTCAGCGCGACGATCAACAGAAATGCCCCAAAAATGCGCTTGAGGGGTTTGGGATCAAGTCGGTGCGCCAGGCTCGCGCCAAGCGGGGCAGTCAAAAGCGTCATCACGACGATCAGCCCGAAAGCAATCAGGTTGACCGATCCAATGGTCAGCGGCGGAACGTTGTCCGTGGCCTCGACAAGGAAAAAGCCAAGCGTCGACGGGACCGCGATAACCACCCCGAACCCCGCCGCCGTCGCGACCGCCCGGTGGATAGGAATGCCGAACAGCGTCATCAGCGGCACCCCGAACGATCCGCCCCCGATGCCCATCAGAACCGACAGAAACCCCATCGGAAAGGCGATCGCTGACCGCACCGGCTCGGACGGCATCGTCTCGGCCAGCCGCCAGTCGCTCCGGCCGACAAGCATGTAAAGCCCAATGAGCCCTGCCAGCCCGCCAAAGATGGCCTGAAGCAGACGGGACCCCAGCCCCGCCACCGTCAGAACGCCGATGACCGCACCCAGCGCAATCGCAGGCGCCCAGCTCCGCAGGATCTCCCAATCCACCACCCCTTTGCGGTTGTGGCTGTCCACAGATCGCAGCGATGTCACGACAATCGTCGCAAGCGACGTGCCCAGGCAGATCTGCATAAGAGACGGCCCGTCAAATCCCAGAACCCCGAAGGCATAGAAGAAAGCAGGCACCAGAACGATCCCTCCGCCTACACCCAGCAGACCGGCCAGCACTCCGGCAAAGGCGCCGATAACGAGAAGAAGCGCCGCCATGGAGGCAAGCAGGATGGGATCGTTCACGGGGGCCAGTCTTTCCTGTCTAAGCTCGCTTGTGCAGCTAGCCAGCCCCACCCGGAAAGAAAAGCGAAACTAGGCGGCCCGTCGGTCCTGCATCAGACCAAGCGCGTCATCCAGCACATCCAGACCCGCCGCCGAATCCGTTCCTCTCTCCGACAGATGACGCCGCCAGGCACGGGCGCCCGGCTGTCCGGCAAAAAGCCCCATCATATGGCGCGTGATCTGGTGAAGCCGGCCGCCTCCCTCCAGATGGGAAGAGATGTAAGGCCGCATCCGGTTGATCACATCCTGCCTGCTGACCTCGGAGGGATCGTTGAAAATCCGCTGATCGGCCCGCGCAAGCACGTCATAAGGCGCATGATAGGCCGCCCTCCCGATCATCACACCGTCAAGGCCATCGCGCAGATGATCCTCCGCCGCCTCAAGCGACGCCACCCCCCCATTGACCGAGATATGCAGGTCCGGAAAATTCCGCTTCATCCGCCCGACAAGGCCATAGTCCAGCGGCGGCACCTCCCGGTTCTCCTTCGGGCTAAGCCCTTTCAGCCAGGCCTTTCGCGCATGGATCGTCATCCGCGTAACGCCCGCGCCCGCCACGGCGCTCACGAAATCGGGCAGCGCATTCTCGGGGTCCTGATCATCGACCCCGATCCGGCATTTGACCGTCACTGGCACGTCGACGGCCTCTCGCATCGCGATCACACAATCCGCCACGCGCTGAGGCGACTTCATCAGAACAGCGCCGAACGTGCCGGACTGAACCCGGTCCGACGGACATCCGCAATTGAGATTGATCTCATCATAGCCATGCCTCTCGCCAAGCCGCGCAGCTGCCGCCAGCTCCACCGGATCCGATCCTCCCAGCTGAAGCGCCACAGGATGCTCTGACGTATCATGGTCAAGAAGATGCACCGCCTCGCCCCGAACCAGCGCGGGAGCCGTTATCATCTCGGTATAAAGCAGAACATGGCGACTGATCTGCCGATGAAAGAACCGGCAATGGCGATCCGTCCAGTCCATCATCGGCGCCACGGAAAGTCTAGCACTCTGGTCTATATGCATTCTGGCATCTCTAAACTCCTGGCGGCGCCGGCTACCGCGCGGAAACGCATTTGAAAACGGCCGCTTTCATAACACCTCATTGCGCTCACGTTGCTCGCCAGGATGGCCGTTCTCATCCTGATGCCGGTTCTAAACGAGATGCTGGCTTTCGTCGCGGTCTTCGAAGATCATAAGACCTCGTCAGCCGGTGGTCGAGCGTCAGTCCATCGGTCCGTACGACCTCCAGCAACGCCTTACGGATAAGGATCCGCGCCATTCGTGGCCCTGAGCTATTCATATCTGCAACAAACCATCTGATCTTGACGAACCACCGCAGATCAACAGGCAGCCGAGGTCCTACACCACTGGGTCTCGCTGCTTTCAACCGCATCGATAACCTGACCATACGTCCCGGACGGATCGGGCCTGGAAGGCGCCCGGCACTTCTGTCACCGCGTGCCTGTATCTCCAACCTCTTCAAAAAAGGCCGCTCAAGCGACCGGCCCCTATCATCCGTAATATGAGGATAAAGATGGGAAAACGAGCCGTCGTAAGGCGGGTTATCCCGCAAACATTGCCATTGCAGGGATCGCCAAGACGGAACCGCACCTTCTTGATCTTAGCCGCCAGCTCGGCAAACAGATGCGTCAAGCCGGCCTCGCGCGCCGCCTGCTCGTCCTATCGCAGAGAATGGAGGTGATAGATCGACCAGCATCCACTTACCCCGCAGGAATCGGACCGGCAGGCATGGCGGGCGGCAGATCTGAGACGGGCCGGTCACCAAAAGCGGCAACGTCGGACCAGACTTGCGCATGCATCGCACGCAAACCCGCTCACGCAGCCCGCCCGGAGGACCCTGCCGGGAACAACATTCGCCGCTTGCGTCGCCGCACGGATGCTGGGGATTTCCCTGTCCCCGCACTGACCGGAGAGGCAGCGCGCGCGAGCATCGCCATGGACGAGATCAGCGGTTCTGTCTCATTGCCTTCGCATAGCAGCATCGCATGGGTGCGCGCAGCCCCCGGACGGTCCTCGCGGACGGCCTGAAGCACGCTCATGAACTGACGTTCATGTTCGCTGACGATCTGCGAACATCCCGGACAATCGGGAGCATTGAAGCGAAAGCAGGAAACGCGGCTCATCCGCATGGCCTGAACAGCAGCCAGCGTCTTCATCGCAACCTCGCCGCCTTGCCTGCCTCGAAACCCGCGATCTGCCCGGATTGACGCCGTAAGCCAGGATTGCGACTGCGGCATCGCAAAGGTCTGCCAATAGAGCCGCGCAATCTCGAGAATCTTCACATCGACCGAACCGTAGTCAGCTAGGGACAGGGTCGTCTCTTTCGAGGTCGGCAAACGGTGGCAACAGCCGGGCTCAGCCTGCTGCAAGACAGACCTCGATCGTGCGGGTTTCGTATTGAAGTCTCATCTTTGTCTCCTTGATCCCATGGTCTTTCACGCCGGGCTGGGAGACTGTCCTGACTAAGCCCCCTTATCCTGAGTAAAATAGTAAGAAAAGTCCAGCCCTTTGTTCCGGAGCCAGAACATTCGCCGTCGTCGACGAAATAAGCCGCATAAAGTCAGCCGGACCCTTAGGAGGCGATCCTCATGCGCGAAGAGTACGAATGGTCAGGAGAGACGCCGTAAGCAAATGACAACGCCGCACAAAGGCCGGCACCACATCCTACCAGTAACGGGAAACCGGCCCTCTCAGATAAGGGGCTCCGTCTAACTGCTAGCCGACGATCTGACGGCAAACCGACTGCTCCGGCTGGTCCAGCTCAAGATCGTCGAGCCAGACCCAGCCAATCTGCGTCGCGCCCGCCAGATCCACTACTTCGATAAAGGTCCAGCGATCCCAGTCCGAATGGGTCTGCGCAAAGGACTGCCCCGGGGCCAGCGCGCCGATGACCTCGCCAGTCTCCTTCGGCGCCGCTCTGAGAACCTTGGCCGGACCCATATAATCAAAGCACGCCCATTCGACCTCTTCGGACCGCCCGGCAATCGGCTGAACGGTAAGGCTTTTGCGCTGCTCAAGCGAGAATCCGTCCGGCGCATCGAACTTCGATATCGAATTATCGACCGCGCATTGGAACTCAGCCTCAATCTCGCGAATCCGGGCTACAAGACGACGTTCCTTCTTCGACAGGCCAGGCGCCGTGGTGGTGCAATCGGAATTGTCGAACATCGCCTGGCCAAGCGGCGTCGAAAAACAAAATCCCGCCTGATCGATCGTCGCATTGCGGGCAAACCATAGATCCTCGCAGATCTGCGCCGTTGCCGTACTTGTCCATCCCGCAAGGAATGGCAGGGTCGCAAGGATCGCTCGGGTCAGTTTCATCATCGCGTTTCGCCTGAGTTTTGAATTTGGAATTACTGCTCTTTTCGTTGTTTTCCAAAAAACCCCGGATCCCGATCCGCTTCAAATCACATGGCCGTAATATTCGGATCCGTTCCGCAACGTCGTAGATCTGCACTGATCAAATGACACGCAGAATTGCGGCCCGGAGGACTGCACTCGGGCGGCACCTTTCGAATCGCCGTTTTTCCGCCCTCAGATAGGCGTTGCGCCGCCAAATGAGCGCGCGGACCATTCATCCACATACCTTCGCGAAATCCACCGACAGGATACCGACGAAATACCGACCGGATACCGACATGCCGATATGTCGCAGAACCGAACCGTTAACCGGTTTGGACATCAGACAGGCTCAGAGCCCCTTGGACTGATAGCTGGCCGCGACCTTCTCGATCGCCACAAGATAGGCCGCCGTCCTGAGGTCCGTCACATCCTCCCGCCCATGCCAGACGGTCCGCATCGCCTGATAAGCCGTCCGCATCGTGTCATCGAGCCCCGAGCGTACCAGTTCAAGCTCTCCCGCTCCCTTGAGATACCGATCTTTAAAGCCTTCGCTCAATTGCCATCCGATCCCGGTATCAGCGCTAAGACGCTCTAATTCCTGAACAATCGCGCGGTGCCGGTTCTCTTCGGCGCGGCGCTGCATCCGGCCGAACCGGATATGCGACAGGTTCTTGACCCATTCGAAATAACTGACCGTCACACCGCCCGCATTGGCATACATGTCTGGAATAATGATGCAGCCGCGCTCCCGCAGGATCTCATCGGCGCCCGCCGTGATCGGCCCATTCGCAGCCTCGATGATCAAAGGCGCGGTGATCCGCTCCGCATTTCCTTTGTTTATAACGCCTTCCAGCGCTGCAGGGATCAGGATATCGCACTCTTCCTCCAGCACAGACGGCCCGTCAGCGACGTAGTGAAGGTCCGAATATCCCTTCACACCGCCATTCTCCTCGACCCAATCCCGGACCTGATCGACGTTCAACCCCGCCTCGTCGAAAAGAGCGCCATCCCGCTCGATAATCCCGACGATCTTGGCGCCGTCCTCCTCGCTCAGAAACTTTGCGGCGTGGTATCCAACATTACCAAGCCCTTGAACGATAATACGTTTTCCGTCCAGATCGCCGGAGAGACCAGCTTTCGAGATATCTTCCGGATGGCGGAAGAATTCCTGTAAAGCATATTGCACGCCGCGCCCTGTCGCCTCGACCCGGCCGTGGATCCCGCCTGCATTCAGTGGTTTGCCGGTCACACAAGCGGCCGCATTGATATCCGTGGTGTTCATCCGCCGGTATTGATCGGCGATCCAGGCCATCTCCCGCTCGCCCGTTCCCATATCCGGAGCAGGCACGTTCTGGGACGGATCGATCAGGTCCCGCTTGGCCAGCTCATAGGCAAAGCGCCGCGTGATACGCTCCAACTCATCCGGCTCCCAATCCCTTGGATTCAAACATAAACCGCCCTTTGATCCTCCAAAAGGCGCTTCGACAAGCGCACATTTATAGGTCATCAAGGCGGCCAGCGCCTCTACCTCGTCCTGGTGCACTGACATGGCGTACCGGATCCCGCCCTTGACCGGCTCCATATGCTCGGAATGAACCGATCGGTACCCTACGAAGGTCTCGAGCCGCCCTCTGAGCCGCACACCGAACCGGACGGTATAGGTCGCGTTACAAACCCGAATCTTCTGTCCCAGACCCGGCGGCAGATCCATCAGCGCCATGGCCCGCCCGACCATGATATCGACGCTCTCGCGAAAGCTCGGCTCGGTGATCTGGGCTGCGGTGTTCATCGGTCTGTGGCTCCACTTCAAGGCATCCTGAGGACAAGCCTAACGGACCTCTACCCTCCTGTCGCCCACGAACTTGCCTGATTTTTCATCAAAGAAAGATTAGGTTTTGTCGTTGTTTTGAAAGGAAAAAGGCACTCCGCGGGATGCCCTCGCAAGAACCTGATGCATCTCTGCGCGGAGTGTCCAAATTCAGCGATAATTTGCCTTAAACGTCGCGCAATCTCCACAGGTCCGGACCCATGTTGCCCAAATTCGGTCATGGCTCACCGAGTATTAATCATCTTCGAACAGGATGTGGACCCGAGCTCCGAGATTCGATTGTCGCGGGTGAAAAAGAGGTGAGACTGATGAGTTTTTTGCGAGTGCCTAAAAGGGCCAACGGACGCGACTGTTTATCACGATTTCGCAAGGACGATGATGGCGGAATGCTGATCTTCGGCCTCTTCATCTTTGTCATGATGCTCATGGTCGGCAGTCTTGCCGTGGACTTCATGCGCCTCGAATCGCAACGGGCTCGGCTGCAATCCACAATCGACCGCGCCGCCCTCGCCGCCGCGGACCTGACCCAGACACTCGACCAAAAAGAAGTGATCTTGGACTATGTGACCAAGGCAGGCCTGAAAGATAATGTCACCAAGATCGAGGTGGTCGACAATGGCAACGAGCGGAGCGCGTTCGTCTCGGCCGAGATCACGCTTGATACGCTACTGATGCAGTTCATTGGGATCGACACCCTTCAAACCGCTTCAGCCTCGAAGGCGGACGAACGCACACCTCATATCGAGATTTCGATGGTGCTCGATGTCTCGGGCTCCATGAATACCGGAAACCGGATCGGAAGCCTGAAGACAGCTGCAAAGAAATTCGTCGAGACAACGCTTCCCGAAACGCAACTTGCAAGCGACCCCGCGATCAAGTCCATTTCTATCATTCCCTATAACGCGACCGTCGTCGCGGGACCGCGTATTCTGAAAGAATTCAATGTCAGCGACGATCATGCATTCTCTCACTGCGTATTCTTCGAGGATAAGCACTTTGAAACGACTGCGCTTTCAACGACCGAAGATCTGATCCGCTATCCGCATTATGATCCAAGAAACAAGGGATATGAGCGTCATCCTGATCCTTACTATATTCAGAAAGGCATAAATGAGCGGAGGA
Organism: Aestuariibius insulae; assembly: GCF_040783535.2. NCBI lineage: Bacteria > Pseudomonadati > Pseudomonadota > Alphaproteobacteria > Rhodobacterales > Paracoccaceae > Aestuariibius > Aestuariibius insulae. The sequence continues at coordinate 296,552 of NZ_JBFONW020000003.1, read as the reverse complement.
TTGCAGGCCCCCTTTGTAACCATGCCGAAGCAGGACCAAATGGCGCCGAACTCAACCCGATTCTTCCAATGCAAACGGATCGGCAAGATCTGATCGATCACATCGACTCCTTCGTCGCGGACGGCGCGACCGGTATCGACATCGGTGTAAAGTGGGGCCTCGCTTTCCTCGACCCGTCCCTGGACGATGCGGTAACCAATCTCATTGCCGATAATACGTCGGACACTCTCGCAGCCGGCAGACCTTTCGATTTCGACTCGGAGAACTCGCGCAAGATCATGGTCCTGATGACCGACGGAAAGATGAATGCGAAAGCCAATTTGCTCGATGTGTTCCGCAAAGGAAGCATCAGCAATCCATGGAACTGGTCGAATGTCTTCTTCAGCCCTGCGGAAAACGACAGCTCGCTTCTCCTGCGAGGAACGCGAGTCATCCGGATCGCATCGACAACCACCAATGATCTAATGGGCGACTACTGGTTCTGGATTGACGCCGGGCAGCTCATGCCTTTCGCCGATACGCCAGCAGCAAAAGTACCCCTCCGGTTCGAAAAGAGCAGTGCTCGCTTGTCGAAGGGAAATTTCTACTGGAATGCAAGAAACAACGAGAGTGGTCTCACTGCTTATGTCTACGAACACGGAACACCGGATGAGATAGCTCTTTGGGAAAAGCGCAAGGATTGGAACTACCTCGGCGATCCCGGTCTGACAGCGTCTCTGACGCCCGGCAGTCTGGTAAGCTATAAAGATCAGCTTTCAGCTGCTCGGATCGCGGAGCAGGAAGACGAGAGATTTGTCCTCGAGCGCTTGACTCATCCTCAGGTCTTCAATCGGTGGCGGGAATGGCCATTCGTGAACTACATCTACAAGAAGCCATATCAGAACGGATGGCTGTCTGAAGCGGAATGGGCTCTCTACTCCGATCCGAGCGAGGACGAGTCATCGAACTCCAATTCATCGACTCGTATGATCGAACTATGCCGTATCGCACGCGGTCTCAAAGCCGACGGTTCGGGGATCGACGAAAGCAATCCCCGCCGTATCAAGATCTACACCGTGGCGATGGATGTTGGCGAGCAATATGCAAAAGATCTGATGAAAGCCTGCGCAACCGATGAGAGTCATTTCTTCGACATTACGCAGACAGAGATTGTCGACGTATTCGAAAAGATCGCAGAAGACGTGAATGATCTGAGGCTGACACAATGAAGAAGCGCATGAATATGCTCGCTCGGGCCGCAAAGCGGACGGGAAGCCAGTTTCGAAATTGTGAGGATGGAAATCAGACAATTAATTTTGTTTTTCTCTTCCCGGCAATAATGCTTATCTTCCTCAACACAATCGAGGTTGGCATCTACTCGATAAGACATGTCGTACTGGAGCGAGGTCTTGATGTAACGGTTCGGAATATCCGACTAAATACATCCACCCCCGTTAGCGCGAATGATGTTCGCCGGATGATCTGTCAGAACAGCTTGCTGATCCCCGATTGTGACAACTCGGTGAAGGTCGAAATGCGCCCTGTAGATCCTCGAAACGTGTCCGGCACAATCGTCCCTCGAGAAGTAAGCTGCGTTGATCGAAGCAAAGAAGCCAAGCCAGCCGGTGATGTGGCCACAGGTATCGAGAATGACCTTATGATCCTAAGGGTTTGCGCACTTTTCGATCCATTCTTTCCGACGACGGGTCTTGGCCGGTCGATGCCAAAAGTGAGCGAAGGGGCCTACGCGCTCGTCTCGACCGCAGCTTTCGCGATGGAGCCTATCTGATATGAAAAAGAGCTTAGCAAAGTTCCGCTCTGAACAGGCCGGAAATATCTCAATCGAGACGCTTATCATATTTCCCTTGCTGGCCTGGGGTTTTCTCGCTTGCTTTATCTTCTTTGACGCCTACCGCCAAAAAACATTAAACACGAGGATGGCCGACACGATAGCTGATGTCGTAAGCCGCGAATCCGTAGTCGGGGCATCCTTTATCGATGGGATGTACTCCCTTCAACAGTATTTGGCCCGGTCTGAAAATCCGCCGGCGCTTCGAATCTCGACGATCTCGTATGATAAGGACGATGACGAATATGAGGTGGAGTGGTCCAAGGCTCGTGGCGGGCTGGAAGAGCTGACGAATGCGGATATTCCAAACCTCACCGACAAGCTTCCTATTCTTTCCAGCGACGATACCTTCATTCTGGTTCAGACAAAAACGGATCATGCTCCCTTCTTTAACGTGGGCCTTCCCGCATTCGAGCTGTCTGAATTCATTCCGGTAAGTCCACGTGGATCGCCACGGGTCTGCTACGAGTCCTGTCCCGCAACCCCTGCGGATGGAACTGTCGAAACCGACGAGCCGACAGTCGCCGAGGACGACGACGAGAACGCCTCGGATCAGTGACGGATCCGACGGCTGATTTCCTCGGCCATGGCCGTCGCGACCGGCTTCGCGGTGACACCGCCAATCCCGACCCGGCGTCCAAGCCGCCACCAAAGCCCTGGAGCCCAGGCTCCAGGGCCTTTCTCCGCGAGCACGATCGAGAACCCATTCGACGGCTTGAACGCGAAGGGACCGCGTTGCACAGCGACGATATTTTCCATCGAAGCGATGCGTCGACCCGACGTTTCGAACAAGCCCTCTTCCGTCAGCACTATCGCCAATGCCGTCGCACGGCGCATGGTCTCGGCCGCCCAGATTGCGCCAGCACCCAAGACAAGAAGCACAAACTGCAGAACCGGTGCAGGGGGTTGAAAGAACGCGATGCTCAACAGCAAGAGTCCCAGAAAACCCACAACCAGGCAGGCAATCGCACGCCGGGGCGCAGAAGCGTGAAGGGTCAGGATGGGCTCGGTCGTCATACCGCCCGGCGGTGCCTCATCGGTTCTGCCGCGTCAATACCGACCGACTTTCGAACAAGCGTCCAATAATCCGCCTCGATCTCGGCGGCAGAGAGGCGCCCGTCCTCGCGATACCAGTTACAGATGCCCGTCAGCATCGCGATGATCGCCAGTGTCGTAATCTTGCTATCCGATATCTCAAAGTCACCCAGACGGTGCCCTTCGTCCAGAATCCCCTGCAGTTCTCCTTCGTAACAGGTACGCAGCTGCTCGATTTTACTAAAGTTATCCGGGGCAAGGTTACGCAGCTCCATATAAGAGACAAAGACAGCCCTTTGCCGGGGCAAGTGAAAGCGAATGTGAAATCGCACAAAGGCCTCAAGTTGCTCCAGCGGATCTCCGCGCGTCCGGCTTGCCTCTCGAGCCTCCAACAGCTCATGCATGTGAGATTGCATCAAATCAAACAAAAGGCTTTGCTTGTCAGGAGTGTAATTATAAAGAGCACCGGCCTGAATCCCAACCTCAGCCGCGATCTGCCGCATAGAGACAGCCGCAAAGCCATGCTGAGCGATCAGTCGCAATGCCGCCTCGCGGACGCGCGGCCCTGTTATCTCTGAATGGGATCCCGTCTTCCGCCCCATCTTGCCCTCTGAATTGAACACCTGTTCAAATCCGTAGCCTGCCCTTGCCCCCAACCTCTCGCAAGCCTAATCTCGCCGTTCTTCGATAACGCGGGATCCATGCGCCCACTCCTTGTTCTTCTCATGTCCCTCTGTGCCTGCGCTAGTCCACCGGATCTCAGCAGGACCTTGGACGACACGGCGCGATCTGCAGCCTTTCCTGACCTTGTTCCGCTCGCACCCCTACTGTCCGCTGTTGATGGCGACTGGAGGACGAACCAGCCGATGACGCTGGAAGGCCGGATCGCTGACCTTCAGGCACGCGCAGAACGTCTGTCGCGTCCGGTGATCGAACCGGCGCTGCGCCGCCGCATGGTGCGTGCGATCACGTTGCAGCAGGCTGGACGCTAAGGTAACAGCAGCGAAACGGTGACAGATCAGGACAGTTTCATGACCACTCCCCTCAGGCTTGGTATTGCGGGATTGGGGACGGTTGGTGTTGGCGTTCTCAAACTTCTGACAACCCATGCCGAGCGCCTGAAGGAGCGCTCGGGCCGTGACATTGTCATTTCTGCGGTCTCGGCCAGGTCAAAGAACAAGGATCGGGGCGTCAGTCTTGACGAGTATACATGGGAAGATGACCCTGTCTCCCTAGCCTCACGCTCGGACGTGGATGTCATCGTCGAACTGATCGGCGGAGAGGACGGACCTGCAAAGGCTTTGGTCGAGGCTGCCCTTGAGAACGGCAAACATGTCGTCACAGCCAACAAGGCCCTTCTTGCGATGTCGGGTCAGCCACTGGCGGAACGGGCCGAGGCCGCTGGCCTGTCTCTTCGCTTCGAGGCCGCCGTAGCGGGGGGGATCCCTTGCATAAAGGTGCTCACCGAAGGTTTAGCCGGCAATGAGATCGACCGCGTGATCGGCGTTATGAATGGCACCTGCAACTACATCCTCACCCGGATGGAAGCCGAAGGTCTGCCCTATGAAGAGGTCTTCGCCGAGGCGGACAAGCTTGGCTACCTGGAAGCTGACCCGACCCTTGATGTCGGCGGGATCGATGCTGGCCATAAGCTTGCGCTTCTTTCTTCGATCGCATTCGGAACCCAGGTCGATTTCGACGGTATCGCGATCGAGGGGATCGAGCGTATCGAGATTGCCGATATTCGTCATGCCGCGGATATGGGCTTCAAAATCAAGCTGTTGGGCGTGGCCAAGCTGACGGGTCGCGGCCTAGAGCAGCGAATGTCGCCATGCCTCGTCCCGAAGGGATCTCCGCTTGGTCAACTGCAGGGCGCGACGAATATGGTGATCTTCGAAGGAGACGCCTCGGGACAGATCGTCCTGCGCGGAGCCGGAGCAGGCGAAGGTCCCACGGCAAGCGCAGTCCTCTCCGATATTGTCGATATTGCGCGGGGTTACCGGGTCCCGACATTTGGGCAACCGGCGGATACGCTTCGGGCCGCGCGCCCCGCCATCGCCGCCGCGCCGGCTCCGTTCTATTTGCGCATGACGCTGCTCGACAAGCCAGGCGCGTTGGCGAAAATCGCAACAGTTCTGGGGGATTGCGGCATATCGATCGATCGGATGCGGCAGATGGCCCATGCCGATCGATTGGCGCCTGTTCTTATCGTCACCCACAAGACGACCCGAACCGCTCTTGATGAAGCGGTGTCTGCGATGGAGGCGACCGGCGTTCTGCAAGGAACCCCCGTCGCCCTGCGGATCGAAGTTATCTGACGCGCAACAAAGGAATATCCCGATGTCCTCTTCCGTCGAATTTCATGATCGCATGCTGTCCCTCGGGCTGGCCCGCGTTTCCGAAGCCGCTGCGCTTGCCTCGGCCAAACTGATCGGGCGCGGCGATGAAAAGGCCGCCGACCAAGCTGCCGTCGACGCGATGCGCACGCAGCTCAACCGGCTCGATATCCAAGGCGTCGTTGTCATCGGTGAAGGCGAGCGGGACGAGGCTCCCATGCTATATATCGGGGAGGAGGTCGGCTCTGGCAGCGGTCCCGCCGTCGATATCGCGCTTGATCCGCTCGAGGGGACAACCCTGACGGCCAAGGATATGCCCAATGCCCTCGCAGTGATCGCAATGGGCCCGCGCGGATCGATGCTGCACGCACCCGATGTCTATATGGACAAGCTCGCCATAGGTCCGGATTTCCGGCAAGGCGTCGTGACGCTGGACATGTCACCAAGCGAGCGTGTCTCGGCACTTGCCTCCGTCAAAGGCTGCTCGACAGAGGACATCACCGTTTGTGTGCTTGAGCGAGATCGTCACAACGACATGATCGGCGAGCTTCGCCAGACCGGAGCGGCCATTCGACTGATCACGGATGGCGACGTGGCTGGAGTGATGCATTGCGCGGAACCCGAAAAGACCGGGATCGACATGTATATGGGATCCGGCGGCGCGCCCGAAGGCGTTCTTGCCGCAGCGGCCCTGAAATGCATGGGCGGCCAGATGTTCGGAAAGCTTCTGTTCCGCAACGAGGATGAAAAAGACCGTGCGAAGAAGGCTGGGATCACGAATTTCGACCGGGTCTATACCCGGGACGACATGGTGACCGAGGACGTCATCTTTGCCGCAACAGGTGTCACCGATGGCTCTCTGGTGCCTGGGATCCGCCGCGAGGTTGGATATCTGACGGCGGAAACGATTCTGATGCGCTCCAAAACCGGATCCGTGCGCCGGATGACCTACCGCAATCCAACCTCTTGAGCTTTCTCGGCGTCGAAAGCTCTTTGACTGGGCGTCGATGGATCGGCCCGACACTTGAACAGGATCGCGCTGCTCAAGCGATAGCGGACGCGACAGGGTTCAGCCTGCCCCTTTGCACGATCCTCGCACGCCGCCGCATTCCGGCAGAAGAGGCGGCGGCCTATCTCTCTCCGGCTCTCCGGGATCTGCTGCCAAATCCGCGATCCCTTCGCGACACGGAACGCGCGGCAGAACGGCTTGTCACGGCAGTTGCAAAGGGTGAGCGGATTGCGATCTTTGCCGATTACGATGTGGATGGCGGGGCATCTGCGGCGCTTCTGATCCACTGGCTTCGGGAGCTTGGACAAGATGCCACGCTCTATGTGCCGGACCGGATCGACGAAGGATACGGACCAAACGACGCCGCGATGCGCCAACTTGCCAAGGATCACGACATCATCCTGTGCGTCGATTGCGGAACCTTATCCCATGATCCGATCGCAGCGGCAGCCGGGACTGATGTGGTCGTCATCGATCATCACCTCGCCGGCGAGACGCTGCCCTCCGCATTCGCCGTCGTGAACCCGAACCGGCAGGACGAGGATGGGCTCTTGGGCCACCTTTGCGCAGCCGCTGTGGTCTTTCTTGTTCTGGTCGAGGCAAACCGTCAGCTTCGCGAAGCCGATCATAAGCCGCCCGATTTGCTCGGTCTCCTCGACCTGGTTGCTCTTGCCACCGTCGCGGACGTCGCAGCCCTCAAGGGCGTGAACCGGGCTTTCGTCCGTCAGGGATTGACAGTGATGGCCCGGCGGCAAAGGCTCGGTCTCGTCGCGCTGAGCGATCTAACCAATCTAGACGGACCGCCGAATGCGTATCATCTCGGCTACGTCTTCGGACCCCGGATCAATGCAGGCGGCAGGATCGGCGCGGCAGATCTTGGCGCTCGCCTTCTTTCGACAGCGGATCCCGCTGAGGCGGGAGCGCTGGCAGAACGACTGGATCAGCTCAATTCAGAACGCCGCGAGATCGAGGCCCAAGTGTCCGCCGAAGCTTTGGCACAGGCGGATGCCCGCGGTCGGGAAGCACCGTTGGTCTGGGCCATCGGGGACGGGTGGCATCCCGGCGTCGTGGGCATCGTGGCCTCCCGCCTTAAAGAGGCGACAAACCGTCCGGCGATCGTCATCGGCTTCAATGGAGAAGAAGGCAAAGGATCCGGGCGATCGGTCGCCGGTATCGATCTGGGCGCTGCCATACAAACTCTGACAGCCGAAGGTCTTCTGGAAAAAGGCGGAGGACACCGGATGGCCGCTGGCCTTACAGTAAGCCGAGATCGCGTGACGCAGGCCATGGACCGCCTGTCAGAGCTACTTGACCGCCAGGGCGCTGGTCTTCTTGGTCCGTCCGACTTGCGCCTCGATGGAGCACTCGCTCCCCCGGCAGCAACGCTTGATCTCATCCACGACCTCGACAAGGCAGGGCCCTTCGGCGCTGGAGCCCCCTCCCCCCGTTTCGCCTTTCCGGGTTTGCAGATCTCCTTCGCCAAGGAAGTCGGTGACGGACATCTTAAACTGACCGCACGCGCAAGCGATGGCTCTCAGGTAGACGCGATCTCCTTTGGCGCATTTTCAGGGCCGCTCGGTCCCGGCCTTCTCGCACATGACGGTGCATCCTTTCATCTCGCTGGTCGTCTTGAGATCAACCGCTGGAACGATCGGGAACGAGTGCAGCTCAAGCTGGAAGACGCCGCTCATTCCCACGCACCATAACCCACAGATGTGATGCAGAATCGATCAAAAAGACACTTGCCCTCTGCACACCCTTTGCCTAATAGGTCGCTACTTGAGTGGCCCGTTCGTCTATCGGTTAGGACGCCAGGTTTTCAACCTGGAAAGAGGGGTTCGATTCCCCTACGGGCTGCCATTTCCTAAAATTGTCGTTTTTTCTCAACGATTTGGGGCGCAAAAGTGTCCCACTCAATGGGACAGCCTGCAAAAGTGGGACACTTTTTGGCGCGACACCCGGGGCCGTGAGCTTCCGGAACGCACTGGCGGCGCGCAGCTTCTGGGACGCACCGCGCGTGTAGCGCGTGACCTCCTTTGAGGTCTGGTGCCCGGTGATCGCCATGATCTCGAACTCACTGCATCCGAGCTCAGCCAGCCGCGCGGCAGCGGCTTTGCGAAGGCCATGGACCGAGCAATTTTCGAGGCCCGCCGCATCGCACCACTTGCGGAACCGATTGCCGAAGCCGGCTGCGGTGAAGGGGCGCCCGTACTCATTGACGAGGAACGTCTCATTGCCGGTCGTATTACTCGCCAGATGCTCCTGAAGCTCCGGAATTAGGGGAATTTCGAGAGTGATCGGGTGCCGGTTGCGACCTTTGTGCTGCGTGAAGAGCAGCCAGAGAACGCCGCGATCGTCCTCGCGCAGGTTTCGCCAACCGAAACGGACAATGTCCGAGCGGCGTTGTCCGGTGTATAGCGCCAGCGCCAATGCCAAACGCGCCATGGTCCCAGGCGGGTGGACGTCCTCGTATGCCGCGATCTCATCGAGCGTCCAGGAATGATAGCCTTCCGATCTCGTCGTCAGATACTCCACGGGCGCAGCCGGATTGCTGTCATGCAGGTCGTAGCGGATGGCAAACCGAAAGAGCTGACGAAGCGTCTTGATCATCGTGTTTGCCGCCGACGGCGTAGCCAGCATCGCATCACGCCTGGCCCGCACATGTCGCGGCAGCAGCTTCGCGAACGGTTTGTCGCCATCCGAATTGTTCTCGCAGAATCTTTCGAGGATGGAGCGCCTCGTACGCCGGGTTGACGGATCGAGCTGCTTGTACATCGGCGAGCCGAAGTACTGCATGCAGAGCCAGCGCAGGGATCGAGCCTGACTTGGCTGGCGCGCCGCTGATAACGTCTTCTTTGGGCGGGCCCTTCCGGAGGCCGCCCGCTGGTAGTCTGCGAGAAACTCCGGCGATCCCATCGGTCCGCGGAGGCGTATTTTTGGACGCCCTTTTCTCCGATAGTAGATCCGGACATTGCCATGCCGATCGGTATCCTCGACCACGTATTTCATGCGGCGCATCTTCATGCCGCTAATTGTTTCACAGATCCCATGGATTGTCCTCCGGCGCCGATCCGCCTTCGAGCAGCTCGAAAGCGCGATCAATCTGGCGACGATCCCATACGCGACGGCCATCGATCCGCTTCGGTTGAGGCATGCGTCCGTCGCCGATCATGAGGTCGAACTTCGAAGTGCCTACGCCGACGTATTCGGCGGCTTCTCGCCGCGACAAACCTCGCCGCTCCGGAGCTCGGCAATGGTCGATCTTCGCAGGTTTTCCGTCAAGCATCGGCTTCGTTCCTTGGAAGGACGCCTATAACAAAAAGCTGCACACCGCGTCGACGTCCGTCCAGAGTGAACCGGGCCAAGTCGCACAATGACCTGTCCCCTCGCGCGGATTTCGGCGGAAGAGTTAGAGACGGGCGGCTGTCGCCGTGACGGGTTTGGAGGTCGAGAGAGAGGCTCTCGGACCGCCCGTCCTGGAGATCAGCCATGACAGCGATTGAGATCATGAACGGACACCCCGAGAGCGGCGGCTACAAGGTGGATGTGTCCCGTGGCGGGCATAACGGGCGGGTGTCGTCCGAATGGTTTTCCCGGCCCGACGATGAGAAGTATCTCTCCCTCTCGGACCTCTTCGCTTCGGTGAAGGGCCGCGCCGAACGGAGCACAACACGAACAGTGGAGAGCGCGGCGATCCGCGTCGAAGCCCATCGCGACGATCCCGAGAAACTCGCGCTCGTCCTGCCGGACGCCGAGGCGCCGGTCGCACCGACCCATTGGAGCTTCGGCCAACTCGCGAGTCTCGTAGGCACGCCGGCCGCCTATCTGCGTCAGCTCCCGGCGCCGCTCGCGGGCATCAACCTCCAATATGGCCTCACCAACCACCGTGCCGAGCAGGTGAAGACGATGGAGGTCGCGAACGGTCGCACGGAGCTGCGCGCCGTGACCGGCCCGGACTATGGCCGCATCTATGACCATGAACTCGTCTCCGCCGTCCAACGCATCGCAGGCGACGGCGTTGGCGACACGCGCTGGAAGGTGCCGGGCGTGCTCGACTGGTCGACGGGCGTCTACAACCCGATGGTCGACGTCACGAAGGACACGACCACGCTCTACGCCTCCGACCGCGACGTCTTCCTCTTCCTGGTCGACGACAGAAACCCGATCGAGGCAGGGACGCTGCCGGACGGGTCGCCCGATCTCTTCTTCCGCGGCTTCTACTGTTGGAACTCGGAGGTCGGGGCGAAGACGCTCGGCATCGCGAGCTTCTATCTCCGCGCCGTTTGCCAGAACCGCAATCTCTGGGGTGTCGAGGACTTCCAGGAGATAAGCATCCGCCATTCCAAATACGCCGCGAACCGCTTCGCGCATGAGGCAGCGCCGGCACTGGCGAGTTTCGCCGACTCCTCGCCGCAGCCCTTCATCCAGGGCATCCGCGCGGCCCGCGAACAGATCGTTGCGCGCAGCGACGAGGACCGCACCGATTTCCTGCGCAAGCGCGGCTTTTCGAAGGCCGAGACCGGCAAGATCGTCGAGGCCGTGCTGGCCGAAGAAGGCCGTCCACCCGAGAGTGTCTTCGACTTCGTCCAGGGCATCACCGCGGTTGCCCGGTCCAAGCCGCAGCAGGATGCGCGGCTCACCATGGAGACCCGTGCCAAGAAGCTGCTGGAGGCCGCCGCCTAGGTCCTTCGTTCCGCTTCGGTCCCAACCGTCCGTCCACGGTCCATCGCTTCCGGAGAGGGAGAGGTGGGCCGTGGTTTTCGTGACGGGTCTGGAGGTCAGAGAGAGTCTCATGACCGCCCGTCGCGGAGAAATCCCATGACGAAGTCTCAGAAGATCACCCTCAGCGCCTCGCGCGACATCCCCTTCAACAAGCTGGTGCTCAGCCAGTCCAATGTCCGCCAGATCAAGGCCGGCGTCTCGATCGAAGAGTTGGCTGAGGACATCGCCCAACGCACGCTCCTGGCGAGCCTGACCGTCCGGCCGGTCCTCTACGAAGATGGCGCGGAGACCGGCATGTTCGAAATCCCGGCCGGCGGTCGCCGCTACCGCGCGCTCGAGCTGCTCGTGAAGCAACGCCGGCTCAACAAGACCGCGCCCGTGCCCTGCATCGTACGCACCGAAGGTCTCGCGGAGGAGGACAGCCTCGCCGAGAACATCCAGCGCGCACCGCTCCATCCGCTCGACCAGTTTCGCGCCTTCCAGGCGATGCGCGAGAAGGGCAAGTCCGAGGAGGAGATCGCCGCGGCCTTCTTCGTCTCGGTGGGCGTCGTCAAGCAGCGTCTCAAGCTGGCCGCCGTCTCGGCGACATTGCTCGACGCCTATGCCGAAGAGGAGATGACCCTCGACCAACTCATGGCCTTCACGGTCAATCCCGAGCATGAACGCCAGGAGCAGGTCTGGGACGCGCTCAAGCAGCACTACAACAAGCAGCCCTATGAAATCCGCCGCATGCTGACCGAAGGTGCCGTGCGCGCTTCCGACCGGCGGGCGCAGTTCGTCGGCCTCGACAATTATGTCGAAGCAGGCGGCGAAGTGCTGCGCGATCTCTTCCAGACCGACGATGGCGGCTGGCTGCAGGATGCGGCTTTGCTCGAGACGATGGTCACCGAGAAGCTGAAGGAGGACGCCGAGGCCATCCGCGCCGAAGGCTGGCATTGGATCGAGGTCGGCGCCGACTTCCCCTATGGCCACACCTACGATCTGCGGCGCATTCGCGGCGAAGCCGAGCCGATGAGCGAGGAGGAAGAAAAGACCTACGAGGCGCTCAAGGCCGAGTATGACACGCTCGAAGACGACTATGCCGAGGCGGATGAACTCCCCGAAGAGATCGACGCGCGCCTTGGCGAAATCGAGACGGCGATGGAGGCGCTCCAGACCCGTCCGATCCGGTTCGAGGCGGAGGACTACGCCATCGCTGGCGCGTTCGTCAGCATCGACGGCTCCGGCGGGCTGCGTGTCGAACGCGGCTATGTCCGGCCCGAGGACGAACCGGTCGAAGAAACCGACGAGACCGAGGCCGAAACATCGGCTGACACCGACGTCGCCAATGTCACCGACGAAGACGGCGCGGAGTCACAGGAGGTCGACGAAGACGAGAATGACGACGGCACCAAGCCTCTGTCAGACCGCCTCGTCTGCGAACTCACCGTCCATCGCACGATGGCGCTGCGCGACGCGCTCGCGAACGATCCGCAGCTGGCGATGCTCGCGTGTCTGCATGCGATGGTCCTTCAGCTCTTCTACCATTATAGCCAGGACAGCTGTGCCGAGATCACCCCGCATTCGACACAGTTCGGATCACAGGCCCCGAACCTCGGCGACGCTGCCTATGTCCAGTCGATCGATCTCGGGATCGAGACCTGGGCAGGCAACCTGCCGAAGCAACCGGAAGACCTGTGGGACGCACTGATTGAGTGGGACAGCGACAGCCGTGATGCGCTCTTCGCGCACTGTGTGGCGATGACGGTCAACGCGGTTCAGGAGCCGCATCATCGTAAGCCGCGCCAGATCGCGCATGCCGACGTGCTGGCATCGACGCTCGGTCTCGACATGGTGAAAGCGGGCTGGACGCCGACGGCGGACAACTATCTCGGCCGCGTGACCAAGGCGCAGATCCTCGCGGCCGTGCGCGACGCAAAGGGCGACAAGTACGCCGACCGCATCGCGGGGTTCAAGAAGCCCGACATGGTCGAAGCCGCGGAAGAGCTGCTGGCGGGCACGGGCTGGCTCCCGCAGCCGCTGCGCACGATGCCACTTGCGGAAGGCCCGGATGCGCTGGCGTTCGAGATCGTCGAGGAAACGGCGGCGGAGGACGGCGAACCGGGTGTCGACGCGGACCCTGCCGAGGACGAGACTGGCGACGAGCCCACCGAGGGGCTCCAAGCGGCGGAATAACGCCTTCCCTGTCCACACCCTGGGCCCGCCGCATCGTCGGCGGGCCTTTTTCTTTGCGGGAGGCATATCCATGCAGAGCGCATCCGACCTGGCGGCCGACCTCGCGCGCGAGGCCGAGGCGGTCTGCCGGGAATATCTCTCGAATGGTAAGCGCCAAGGGAGCTACTGGCTCGTCGGCAATCTCGATAACGAACCCGGCCGCTCGCTCTTCGTCCGCCTAACCGGGCCGAGTTCGGGCAAAGGCGCCGCGGGCAAATGGACCGACGCGGCGACCGGCGAACATGGCGATCTCCTCGACATCATCCGGGCGCGCTGCGGGCTGCACGGTTTCGCCGATGTGGCCGAAGAGGCGCGACGCTTCCTCCGCCAGCCGCGACCGGACCCGCCCGCACGGACGCCGCGACAGTCGACCCCGGCCGGATCGCCGGAGGCGGCAAGGCGGCTCTTCAGAATGGCGCAGCCGATCCGGGGCACGCTGGCCGAGCGCTATCTGGCCAACCGCGGCCTCACCGATCTGCGCGGCACGGACGCGCTCCGCTTCCATCCCCGCTGCTTCTACAAGCCCGACTCCGCCTCTCCGACCGAGACCTGGCCTGCGCTGATCGCCGCCGTCACCGATCTCTCCGGCACGACCACCGGCGCTCACCGGACCTGGCTCGATCCCAAAGGGTTCAGCGAGTGCCGTCTCGGCAAGGCCCCGATCGACACGCCGCGGCGGGCCATGGGCCGACTGCTCGGGCACGGGGTGCGGTTCGACACGCCCTCGGACCTGCTCATGGTCGGCGAAGGCCTCGAGACCGTGCTCTCGGTCCGACAGGCGCTGCCCGATCTTCCCGGGATCGCCGCGCTCTCCGCCGCCCATCTCGCCGCCATCGAGATACCGCCTGGCCTGACGCGCCTCTACGTCCTCCGCGATCGCGATCCGGCCGGCGAGGCCGCGACGCAGACACTGATCGACCGAGCCAATGAGATCGGCGTCGAGGCGATCGCGCTGACGCCCGCGCGGGAGGACTTCAATGAGGACCTGATGGCCTTCGGCGTGGACGAGCTTCGGGCCTACCTCCGCACCCAGATCGCGCCCGAGGACTTGGCGCGGCTGATCTCGGGACGCGGACATCCCGAGGCGGCGGAGTGAAGCGGCCGCGTCGATCCCGGGACTGATCTAGGACTGGCACCTCCCACCGCCGGGAAGAGCCGCAACGCCGGCCTTCGAGAGGGCGGGGTCTGCGGCAGCCGGGCCGGTCCGGCAATGGCAGGGGACGGCTCTTTTCCGCCGCGCGGGGCCGCGCCCCGCGCTTTGCATCGCGAGCCAAAAGAGCCGCCCCCGCCATCCTCCGCTGCGCTTCGGCCGCGCATGCAAGCGGCAATCACATTCCGATATCCGCCTTGCGCGGTGCAGGCCCGGCCCGCCCACCGCTCTCCCGCGCCATGAAGGCCGCGGGTGCCGCGGTCCCACCGCCAAGGAGCCAGACCATGACCGATCATCCCGACCTCGTCGATTCCGGCCAATCCGCCACCGCCCAGGTGCTCGCCGATCTCGAACTCCACGGCTACCACCCGGGGCCGCACGAACGCGATCCGCGCGACTGTCCCGAGGACGAACTCGCGGCCCGCATCGCCACCGAGATCCTCGACCTCCTCGTCTCCGCTTTGGCCGAGACCGCGCTCGACAACGATCTCAACGAACTCCTCTGGTCGGCCGTCAACATGTTCCACCGCGCCGCCGCGCGGGCCAAACGCAAGCTCGACGACAACGAACAGGCCCAGAAGCGCGGCCAACGCGAGCAGGACGGCTCCGAGGTCAAGGCGGTCGAACTCGAGACCCTCATCGAGATCGGCCAGGGGCTGATCGAACGCCGCGACAGCCTGGAGGTGTTCCGCGACAGCGCCGCGGCCCATTATCTCCGCCTCACGGGCTCGCCCTGGAGTCCACGCTCGGGTTCACGGGTCAACCACCGCAATCTCACCTCGGCCACCATCGACAGCCGCGACTTCCTCGCCGCCAGGCGCCGCAGCGACACGACCGTCATGGTCCCGGAGGGCACGAAGATCGCCTTCGCCGGCGGCATGGACTGCCAGGACCACACGCGCATCTGGGCGATGCTCGACAAGGTCCACGCCAAGCATACCGACATGGTCCTCCTCCATGGCGGATCACCGAAGGGCGCCGAACTCATCGCCGCCAAATGGGCCGAGCATCGCGGCGTCACCCAGATAGCCTTCAAGCCCGACTGGAGCCGCCACGCCAAGGCCGCCCCCTTCAAGCGCAACGACGTGCTCCTCGACACGCTGCCCGTGGGTCTCGTCGTCTTCCCGGGCACGGGGATCACCGACAACCTCGCGGACAAGGCGCGCAAGCTCGGCATCCCGCTCTTCGACTGCCGGAGGGGCGCATGAGCGCCCTTCATCTCCACCAAGACCTCATCGGCGGGACCACGCGTCCCGCCACGTTCCGCCTGCGCAACAGCCTCCAATCGCGCATCGATCTCTGCTATGCTTCCCGCACGGAAGCGCTTGGCGGAGGTGGGTGCGCGTTCAGACCCCTCGAACGGGAGAACGTGTCATGTTCATCGGTAGCCTCGTCAGTCTTCTCGGCCTCGGCGTCCTTCTCTGGATGCTTTTCACCCTCGCGATCTACGCGCTGCCTTTCTTCGCGGCGATGAGTGTCGGCCTGCATTTCTACGAGAGCGGCTCGGGCGTCTTCGAAGCATTCGCGCTCGGCTTCCTCGCCGGCGTCGCCACGCTGATCATCGGCCAGCTCCTCGTCGCGGTGATCCGCAATCCCTGGCTGCAGGCCGGGGTGGCTCTGGTCTATGCCGCTCCGGCGGCGATGGCGGGCTACTATGCCGTCTACGGACTCTCGGGGGCCGGGTTCGACTCCGAGACCGCACGCGTAGTGTTCGGCGGCATCGGCGCGGTCATCATCGGTGGAACCGCCTGGGCCCGGATGGGCGATCTGTTCGGCGGCGCGCCGGCCCCGGCCGATTCAGTCGAGGCCGCGTCTTCCCCATACCCCTGAACGACCTGCGGACCGGCGAAGAGACGGCACGTCGTCATTCGTCGGGTCGAGTTCCGGAACGGGGCGGTGGAGCGGGCTGACCGGCTTGACCCCGAACCAGGCGCCGTCGGGTCTTGGAGGAAGCGGCAGGCTTGGCTGGGCACAGCCCCGGTGGGAGGGGACGTTCTCCCAACAGTCCCGAAGACATCCGCCCGCCCTTCTCTGCGCCAGAGCCTGTCGTTCTACGCCGTTCGCGGCGCGGGGTTTCCGGGCCGGTCCCAAGCGTGGCCAGGTCTCCTGATGGAGTGTCGTCTGGCCCCCGCGTCCACCCGCGGACCTCTCGGAATGTGATCTGGCCGGGGGACGGCTGGCGCCTCGATCGCCTCGGTCGCAACGGCTGCGCCGGGACTTTCTTCCCCTGGGCTTCGCCCATTCCTCGCGGATCGACCCTACGGGTCCAAGAAAGCCCCGGCTCCGCCGTCCTCCGCTGACGCTGCGGGCCTTCCAGGCTGCGTCGGCGATACGCCCCCGGCCTCTGCGATCACCATCGAGGCCGCGATGGGCGCGGGTTCGAACAACACATCAAGGAGACCTACAATGGCCACCATCGGAACCTTCAAGAAGACCGGCAACGAATACACCGGCGAGATCGTCACCCTCAGCGTCCAGGCCAAGGGCGTCCGCATCGCCCCCTCCGAGGCCAGCGCCAACGAGAACGCCCCCTCCCACCGGGTCTTCGTCGGCCGCGCCGAGATCGGCGCCGCCTGGTCCAAGACCTCCAACGAGGGCCGCACCTATCTCAGCCTCAAGCTGGACGATCCGAGCTTCACCCAGCCGATCTACGCCAGCCTCTTCGACGACGAGGACGGCGACGGTTACTCCCTCATCTGGTCCCGCAGCCGCAAGACCAACGGCGACTGAGACGCCGCAAAGCCCCGCCCGGGTGACCGGGCGGGGCCAATCACCAACCGCCACTGGCGCGAGCCAGTGCGCGCCAGACACATCGAAACGCGATCTTCAACGGACCAGCCGCTTCCGCATCGGATGTCGGTCCGGAAGTTCAAGGAGCTTGGCTGGCGGCACGTCCAGTGCGACCGCGAGTTTTCCCAACGTGACAACGGTCACCGAATACTCGGCCCGCTCAATGTTGCCAAGGTAACTCCGATCGATACCTGCCCGATGCGCGAGCTCCTCCTGGCTCAAGCCTCGGTCTCGGCGAAGCTTTCGTAGGTTTGTGGCAACGATTTCCGGCAGATCCTCCATTCGCAGGACGAGGCCGGATTGCCGGATATGTCGCCACGGGGTATATCTCCCAAAATGCTAGGTCACGCCTTAAATCGATCTTTGGCAGACGTACTCAGAGATTGATGAAACTGCAGTTGGCTTTTCGGTGACTGGCACGACGCAAAGCTTCGACGAGCGTGTTAGACTATCTAATACCGATGGAGGAACCCCGTGACCTCGCCCCCAAAATCCGACGTAACCGTTGCGGCTCGCGCACCGACCGGAACAGACATCACCGCCTATGACCGTGCGCACTTCGTCACTTACCTACGTCTGTTGGACGCGGACGCGGATGGGGCGGAATGGGAAGAGGTCAGCCGGATCGTTCTGGGCTTGGACCCGTCGAGGGACCGCGGGGCGGCGCGCCTTACCTTCGAGACGCATCTGGCACGAGCGAAGTGGATGTCGGAGTCCGGCTATCGCGAGTTATTAAATCGGGCGGGCAAGTCGTAAGAATACCAAACTTCCAACCTATGGTCTCTAGCATAAAGGACGCGTTTCTGCCGCTCGGACGGCGATGAATATCGTCTTTTCTTTAGGAGCTATAACGTCCCCCTGTCTTGCGCAAAACTCGCGCGGATTGAATAATTGCTTCGTCGCGGACGAGCCGCACGGCTGACCGGGAGACGCACATGTCAGAGACCGGCGCCTGGCGGATACCGGCCGCCTATCGCTATGCCCTAGACCTCGATGATGCCCAGTTCGCGTGGGAGTTTCTGCGTCGGAACCCAGCCTTTCGCGAAGATGTCGAGCGGCAAAATGCTGGGACGTCTCCCCGTTCAGCAAGTCCGACACAAGGCTCCTCGCCGAATTCCGACCCAGAATCCGAACAGGAGAGCCCCCATCGCCTTCCGGCGCGATGGGGGCTGCACTTTCGCGCCGAGTTGGCATCTCCGCGCCGACGACGTCGGCCCGCTCTTTTGGCGGCCTGACCACGCCGTCGACTGCGTCTGCCTCGTGCCGTGTCGGCGCGACCTTGGGGTAGATGGAGGTCTTGCGCTGGATCTTGGTCAGCGCGCGGCCCTGTATCGAGTCCTCTTCGCCGAAGATGGTTTGCACATTCTCGTCACCAACACCGGCGTGCCTCCGCCGTTACGGCTCTTCCTACCACTTTGTAGAAGGCTGCCAAAACAAGACGCGCGCTTCGGCATCTACATCCAACCCGATCTCTATCTACGGGAGCGCTGTGACGCCGCCCTTCGCTTGCAGCGCCATCTCGGTACCCAACCCCGATCAAACGGACGAAGTCGCGGACTGGACTGGCCACAACGTAACCACGCCCGCCTAGCCGCCATGCTCTTTGCTATGGACCTCGCCGTAGCTGGCCTCGGCCAGCGCGCCATCGCCCGTCAGGTCATGCGGATCGTGCCTGGACCCGATTGGGCAACCAGTCCCGAGCGCAGCGCGCTCCGCCGCCTCCTGCGCGACGGTGCCCGCTATGTCGCGAGCGACTATCGCGAGCTCCTGCACCCGCCGAAGCGGCCGGGTCGCGGCTAGCCCCTCCGAAATCCGACCCTGAGCAGACGTCGCAATCCCTCCGAGGGTGCGATCCCATGCGCTGCGGGATCGTCCCCGGCGCCGATGATGCCAAGGAGGACCCCGAATGCCCGATCCCCTCGCCGGATTGCCGCCCCGCTATCTCAGGACGCCCGAGGCCGCCCGCCTGCTCAGCCTCTCGGACCGCACGCTTGAGAAGCACCGCACCTACGGGACCGGCCCCAAATACCGCAAGATCGGCGGCCGCGTGGTCTACGCCGTCGAGGACCTGCAGGCCTGGGCCGATCGCGGCCTCAAGCGCTCGACCTCTGACATCTCGGACGACGAGGTGCTGCCCGCCAAGCCGCAGATCGGCGTCGCGCCGGTCACGGGCGGCACACCGCGCCGCTGACGGCAGCACCAATTCGATGTCGACCCCTTCCGACAGCCTCAGCGAGCGCGCCGGGCTTACGCCCTTCGTCGCGCGGCCGCAGGACGGCCCGCCGCGGCGCGACCAGCGCGACCTCATGGAGCGGCCCTTCTTCTCGCTCTCCAAATCGCGCCGGGTGAGACCGATCCATTACCGCTCGGGCGCGATCGAACTGGAGGTCCACGCCGTCCCGGAACACGGCATGGCCTCGATCTGGGATGCCGACATCCTGATCTGGGCCGGCAGCCAGCTCGTCGAGGCCGCCGATGCCGGCCTGCCGACCTCGCGCTTCGTTCGCTTCACGCCCTATCAGTTCCTGACCGCCGTCGGTCGCGGCACCGGCAAGCAGCAATACGACCTCCTGAAGCGCGCCTTGGCGCGGCTCCAATCGACCTCAGTGCGCACCACGATCCGTAACGGCCCGCATTGGCAGCGCCATCAATTCTCCTGGATCAACGAATGGGAGGAGTGCGTCCTCGCCACCGGACGGTCCGAAGGCTTGGAACTGGTCCTGCCCGACTGGTTCTATCGCGGCGTCCTCGATCGCTCGCTCGTCCTCACCATCGATCCGGATTACTTCCGGCTGAGGGGTGGGATCGAGCGCTGGCTCTACCGCGTCGCGCGCAAGCATGGCGGGCGCCAGCCGCGCGGCTGGGCGTTCCAGTTCCGGCACCTCCACGCGAAGTCCGGCAGCCTCGCGCGCTATTCCGATTTCGCACTCGACCTGCGCCGCATCGTCCAGCGCCAGCCGCTACCCGGTTACGCGCTGCGCATCGAGCGCGACGATCGCGGCGAAGAGCTGCTCCGCTTCTGGCCGGCGAGCCCTGTGGATAGATTGGCGGCTGGACTCCGGGATATCGGCAGATCGGGCGCAAACCCACTCGGCAGAACGGGCGCAAGCGTATCGGCAGATCAGGCGCACGAGTCCCAACCAGGCCTCTGGGATCGCGCGCAAAGTCCGGCCGGTAACGAGTCTAACAGAGAGTCTAACTTCAGAAGCTTCGGCGAGCATTTGCGCCGCGCACTGTCGGACCACGGCCGCCTGCCGGGACGAAAGGGTGGCAGGTCATGAGCGCGCTTACCGAGGTCGAGCTGGTCTGGGAGGAAGGCCGGGAAGAGCGGTGGATCCGGTTCGGGCGACCCTCACGCGAGCGTATCCTCGACTGCCACCGCCGCATCGTCGCCTTCGCACCGGGCGCGAATTTCGCGCTGGTCCGCTGGCAGGGCAACACCTACGGGACGACTGCCTCGCGGATCGACGTCCTGCGAACTCTGGGACCTGGCGAGAGCGGCTTGGGCGTTCCGTGCGTGACGCCCGGCGGGGCGAGCCTTCTGCGGCTCTCCGGCTGGCCGAAGGTCGCGGCGGCGCTCGCCGTCATCGACGCGATCGAGGCGGACGGCTGGCAGCCCGAGCGCATCTGCCTGGACCACTGGCGGCAGGTCCAGAACCGGCTCCTTACCGGTCGGCCGCCCGAACCCTATTCCTCGTCCCGGCATCGCGCCTGGGAGCTGCGCAAGGCGCTCACACGATGAGGCAGATGCTTGTCCTCGGCGCCGCGGCGATCGCGCTGGTCGCGCTTCCGGCCGCTTTGCAGCTGCCGACGCGGCTGGTCTGGAACGCCAGTCCGAGCGTTCCGGTCGGGCTCTACGCTGTGCATCCGCTCGATGCGCCGGCCCTCGGCGATCTGGCCCTCGTCGATCCACCGGACGATATCGACGCGCTACTTTCCGAACGCGGCTATCTCGCGGCCGGGCTGCCGATCCTGAAGCGGGTCGCGGCGCTGCCGGGACAACATGTTTGCCGCGACGGACTCGTCATCCGGATCGACGGTGAGACCGTCGCCAAGGCGCGGTCGACGGACAGCCTCGACCGCCCGATGCCGGCTTGGTCGGGCTGCCGCCTGCTCGGCCCGAATGAGGTGTTCCTGCTCAACGCGGACGCGCCGGACTCCTTCGACGGACGCTATGTCGGCCCGTTGCCGCGTGCGACCCTGAGCGGCCGCGCGGTGCCGCTCTGGACGGAGGGCGGGACGTGAGACGCGCCGCATCCGCCAAGTGGCCGCGACGGCAGCACCCTCGCCGGTGCAATCGATCGGCCATCCGGCGGCTCGTTCCCATGCTCGTTCTCAGCTTCCTCGCCGTCGTCCCAGCGAACAATGATGGAGCCCTCGCGCAGCAGAGCGCTCGTACGGCAGCGGCCTCGCCCTATGCGCGCTTCGTCGCCGAGGCGACGCAGCGCTTCGGCATCCCGGAGGCGTGGATCTGGGCGGTCATGGCGCACGAGAGCGGTGGCGATCCACGCGCCGTCTCGCTGAAGGGCGCGCAGGGCCTCATGCAGATCATGCCCACGACTTGGGCGGAACTGACCGCGCGCTATCGGCTCGGGTCCGACCCATTCGATCCGCGCGCGAATGTCCTCGGCGGTACCGCCTACCTGCGCGAGATGTACGACCGCTATGGCGAGGTTGCGCCTATGTTGGCCGCCTACAATGCGGGTCCAGCTCGGGTGGACGAGTGGCTGGCAACCGGCCGAGCGCTGCCGCGCGAGACCCGCGCCTATGTCGCCGCGATCCTGCCGCGGATCGGCGGCGGACCCGCACCCGCAACACGCGCCGTTGATCCTCACGCCTCGCCCATCTTCGTGCCGCTATCCGGCATAGCTACGCCGATCGATGAGCCGTCGGATAACCGCCGCGCTGCAAGCGGCTTGTCCGAAAGCGCCCCGTCGGCCGGCCCACCGACGGACGGTCGATCTGCTGACTAGTCGCAGCCTCGGTCGATCTTCGTCGATCGCTCAACTCGGAGGGAGGGCCCATGACCTGGATCGCAATGCATCGTGTTCTCGGTGGCTCCAGCGTAGACCGGGTAGGGAGCGTGGGCGGAACAGAAGACGGAAGGAAGGGATGGCAAGATAAAGGCCGCGAGGTGTGGCGGGGTCGGTCGGGCGCTTTTGCGCGCGGGAACAACAGCTTCGCGCGATGTGTAGCCGGCACCGGCACCTTGCAGTCAGCTGCAAGTCGCTTATTTTCCGAGGATTTCCACACATCGTGGGCGATCCAGCCGTGAGCCGCGACGACGATCTCCGCCTCCGGCCGGGCCGCATCCGCTCGACGCGCACACCGCGCGCCAAGCCGTTCGTCGCGCAAGCGCTGCGCGCCGCGCAGAAGGCCGGCGGGCTCTCAAAGGGCAAGCGGATCGCAACGCGGCGCACGAGCCATGGGCGCGGCGGTTCCGCCGCCTTCCGGGCCGGTCGGCAGGTCGGACCGAGCGCCCGGCGTGTCACCGTGAAGGCGCGCGTCGTCCGCCATGGGAAGCGATCCGCGCCGCTCGGCGCGCATCTCATCTATCTCAAGCGCGACGGCGTCAGCCGCGAGGGCGAACCGGGGCGCTTCTTCGATGCCGGGGACCAGAGCGCCGACGGAAATGCCTTCGCCGAGCGCTGCGCCGACGACCGGCATCATTTCCGTTTCATCGTCTCGCCCGAGGACGCCCACGAGCTCGCGGACCTGACGACCTTTACGCGGGACGTGATGGCGACCGCCGAACGCGATCTCGGCACGGAGCTCGACTGGATCGCCGTCGATCACTGGAATACCGAACATCCGCATGTCCACGTCCTGCTGCGCGGCGTCGACCAGCACGGCGAGACGCTCACGATCTCGCGGGACTATATCAGCGCCGGATTGCGGCACCGGGCGAGCGAACGCGCGACGCTGGAGCTCGGACCGCGCAGCGAACGCGACATCGAAGCGAGCGTGATGCGGGAGGTCGAGGCCGATCGCTGGACCGGTCTCGACCGGACGCTGCAGAGGGAGGCGGTCGATGGCGTCGTCGACCTGCGCCCCCGCTTCGGCGAACGGCCCGATGCGTTCGACGCCGCGAAGATCGGCCGGATGCGCAAGCTAGAAGGGCTCGGCCTTGCCCAACCGGTCGGAACTTCGCAATGGCGATTGTCGGACGACGTCGAGCCAAAGCTGGGCGCCCTGCAGCGCCGCGGTGACATCATCGCGCGGCTGCACGATGCGCTCGGCGCGGAGAAGGCCCAGACCCGTGGACTGTCGAGCTTCGACCTCGACGGCACGCGACCCGGGTCCTCCGTTCTCGGTCGGCTCGCGGCGCGCGGGCTCGATGACGAGCTGACCGGCTCCGCCTTCGTCGTCATCGAGGGGATCGACGGGCGTAGCCACCATGTCGGCCTCGCCGATCTCGAGGCGGCGAGCGATGCGCCGATCGGCGCCGTGGTCGAAGCGCGCTGGACCGAGGCTATCGACCCGCGCCGATCCCGACTGGTGGTTTCGGTCCGCTCCGATCTCGACCTCGCGGCACAGACGACGGCCGACGGTGCGACCTGGCTCGACCGGCGGCTGGTCGCGAAGACATCGATGGCGATAGCCGAGACCGGCTTCGGCGGCGAAGTCCGGGAGGCGATGGGGGCGCGGCTCGACCATCTCGAACGGCAGGGTCTGGCCGAACGGCATGGCCAGCGGCACGTGCTCGCCCGCAACCTCCTCGCCACGCTCCGGGACCGGGAGCTAACCGCGACCGCCGAGAAGATCGCAGCCGAGACCGGACTGACCTATCGGGCCGTCGAAGATGGCGGGACCGTTTCCGGCACCATGGCCCGGCGCCTCTCGCTCGCCTCCGGCCGCTTCGCCATGATCGACGACGGCACCGGCTTCCAGCTCGTCCCCTGGTCCCAGCCGCTGGAGCGCAAGCTCGGCCGGCACGTCACCGGCGTCGCGAGCGGATCGGGCGTGGACTGGGACCTCGGGCGCTTGAAGACACGTGGCGTCTGACCGGCTCGCGCCCCGTTCCGGGGCAGTCGGAACGGGGGGCGCCGCCATGAGGACAGGCTGGGTCGTGCGGCGCCATGAGCGCGGGCCAGGGACCACCCGATCGGTCATGACGAGCCTTCAGGATAGCGCGGGCTGCTTGGTCTGCCTTTTCCGATCGGGACGAAGCCTTGCAGGATTCGATCGGATCGGCGCGTTTGTCATCTGGCCCGCCGATCTGCGCGCGGGAGCCGCCACGACTGCGATGGTGACACGCTACCGCTTGCCTCTGCTCCACATCCTTCGCCAACTCGCCCTATGCAAGCCGGCAAGATCCTCTGGGGTCAGATCCTCGCGACCTCGACGACCGCCCTCGCCTTCGTCTGGGCGGCGACGCAATGGGTCGCGTGGCGGCTCAGCTTCCAGGCCCAGCTCGGCGCGCCCTGGTTCGAGCTCGGCGGCTGGCCGATCTATCCGCCGCCCGCCTTCTTCCTCTGGTGGTATTGGTACGACGCCTATGCGCCACGGGTCTTCGTCGAAGGCGCCATCATCGCCGGGCTCGGCGGCTTCGTCACCGTCGGAGTCGCGATCACCATGAGCCTCTTCCGTGCGCGCGAGGACCAGACCGTCGAGACCTACGGCTCGGCCCGGTGGGGCGAAGAGACGGATGTCGAGGCCGCCGGCCTGCTTTCGCCGGACGGCGCGGTGCTAGGTCGCTGGGATCGTCGCTACCTGCGCCATGACGGACCCGAGCATGTGCTCTGTTTCGCGCCGACCCGGTCCGGCAAGGGCGTCGGGCTCGTCGTGCCGACGCTGCTGACCTGGCCCGGCTCGGCCATTGTGCACGATATCAAGGGCGAGAACTGGCAGCTCACCGCCGGCTGGCGCGCCTGCTTCGGGCGCGTGCTGCTCTTCGATCCGACCAATGCTGCGAGCGCCGCCTACAACCCGCTCCTCGAGGTCCGCCGCGGCGCCAGCGAGGTCCGCGACGTCCAGAACATCGCCGACATCCTCGTCGATCCCGAAGGCTCGATCGAACGCCGCAACCACTGGGAGAAGACCAGCCACGCGCTCCTGGTCGGCGCGATCCTCCACGTCCTCTATGCCGACGCCGACAAGACCCTCGCCAGCGTCGCCACCTTCCTCTCCGATCCCGCCCAGCCCATCGAGACCACGCTGCGGCTGATGATGACCACGCCGCATCTGGAGACCGGCCCGCACCCGGTGGTCGCCAGCGCGGCGCGCGAGCTTCTCAACAAGTCGGACAACGAACGCTCCGGCGTCCTCTCGACCGCCATGTCCTTCCTCGGCCTCTATCGCGATCCCGTCGTCGCCGAGGTCAGCAGCCGCTGCGACTGGCGCATCGCCGATCTCGTCGAGGGCGACCGGCCCGCGACGCTCTATCTGGTCGTGCCGCCCTCGGACATCGCGCGGACGAAGCCGCTGGTGCGCCTGATCCTGAATCAGGTCGGCCGACGGCTGACCGAGGAGCTGGAGGGCGCGCGGCGCAAGCACCGGCTCCTCCTGATGCTCGACGAGTTCCCCGCGCTAGGACGCCTCGACTTCTTCGAGAGCGCGCTCGCCTTCATGGCGGGCTACGGGCTCAAGAGCTTCCTGATCGCGCAGTCGCTCAACCAGATCGAGAAAGCCTACGGGCCAAACAACGCGATCCTCGACAACTGCCATGTCCGGGTCGCCTTCGCGACCAACGACGAACGGACGGCCAAGCGGATCTCGGACACGCTCGGCACCGCCACCGAGATGCGGGCGATGAAGAACTATGCCGGGCACAGGCTCTCCCCCTGGCTCGGGCACCTGATGGTCTCGCGGCAGGAGACGGCGCGGCCGCTCCTCACACCAGGCGAGGTCATGCAGCTGCCGCCGACGGACGAGTTGGTGCTGGTCTCGGGCGCACCGCCGATCCGGGCGAAGAAGGCGCGTTACTACGAAGACCCGCAGCTCCAGCGCCGCGTGCTGGCGTCGCCCGATCCCCAGGAGGCCGCGTCGACGTCTGAGCGGCCGACGGACGATTGGTCCGACCGGCCGCCGATCTACGCGCCAAAGAAGGCAGGAGCAAACACCGGCGATCCGGACGAGGCCAGGACGGAGGCGGAGGGCGGGCTGCGGCGGGCGCCGGACCTGCCCGTGGAGGTCGCGCTCAGCTCGGAGGACAGCGAGGCGTCCCGCGAGTTCGCCTTCGACGAGGACCCGGCACCGGACGAAGCCGAGGAGGACGCCGTCCGCGCGCGAGCGATGCGCCAGCGCTTCGGCACCGTCGCCCGCCAGGCCGCGCTCGACCCGAATGACGACATCGAGCTCTGAGGCCATGCGCAAGCGCCGCCTCTCCGTCTATCTTGAGCCGGCGATCATGGCCGAGCTCGAAGCCTATGCCGATCGGCGCGGGCGCTCCCTCTCCCTCGTCGCCGAAGCGGCCATCGCGTCCTTCGTCACCCCCGACGAAAGCGAGCGTCAGGAGGCCGCGCTGTCGGCACGGCTCGATCGCCTCAATCGGACCCAGGACCGGCTGGAGCGCGACCAGTCCATCGCGATCGAGACCCTCGCGCTCTTCGTCCGCCACTGGCTGACCGTCATGCCGGTGCCTCCCGAGGCGCATCGGGACGCCGCGCAACAGAAGGGCGGCGAGCGCTACGACGGCTTCTTGGAAGCGCTGGGGCGGCGGCTGGCGAAAGGATCGGTGTTCCGGAGAGAGATCGCGGAGGAGATGGAACGTGAAGATGAAGACGACGCAGGTCGCGCCTAGCGGCCCGGCGCCACCTCTAAGCCATCCGCGAACCGCTCCGCCGCCGCGGCTGCCTCTTTCATAAGCGCCTTAAAATCGTCGGGCGGGTTGCCACTGGCGAGCATTCCCCTGAAGGTTGCGTAGGCGTCGGTCCGGCTGCCATAGGCCCGCAAAGTTTGTTCGTCGTTCACCCAAGCGAGCACGATCACCTTCGCCTCGCTGTTGAAGCGGTAGAACAACCGGTACTGCTGGAAGAACTTTGCCCGGAACCAATGCTTGCGGGTCTCGCCGAGCGTGTCGCCCTGCCGGAATGCCGGAGCGCCCGGATCGGCCGGAATGTTCTCGCGCACCAGCTTGAGGATGGCCGCCAGCCGCTTCGTGCAGTTCTTCTTCCGCCAGGTCCTGGGATCGCGCGCCTTGCGCTGTTCGACCTCCTCGATCAGCCCTTCGAGCTGATCGAGGAAGAGAGGGTGCGCGTAGATCGACCAGCCGTTGACGACGAGCGGTGCGTCAGCGGGCTTGTCCGTCATTCGTCATCTGGCGAGAGCGGCGCATCCAGGTCGACATCGATGTCGCCGACGAGCGCCTGGAGGCGATCGTGCAGCGCCCCGTCGAAGGCCCGCACACGCTCGGGATGGGCCGTGATGTCGGCTTCGAGAAAATCGAGGAACGCCCCGACCGCAGGATCGCTCTCATCGGCTCGGACGGCCTCGATATAGACCCGGCCGCCCGGCTCGGTGCGATAGCGGATCCGGTCGCCCTTGCCGAGCTTCAGCTGCTTGCGCACGCCGCTCGGCACCGTCGTCTGGTAACGATCGGTCAGCTTCGAGACGTCTTCGGCGAGCGTGGCCATTGCAGCCTCCTGTGCGAACAAGTTCGTGGATGGCAGGACAGGTAATGCATATGCATTGTCATGTCAAGTCGAGGATCATCTCTACCCCTCCGTATTCTGTGGGTATACCCTGAGAAACGTTTCCCAGTCGCGGTCAAACGCCCGAGCAGGCGGGCGGCGGTCCCTCTTCCCGCTCCATCTCGACAAGCCGTGCGAGCGTCGCTTTCTCGACATCCCCTTCCACCACCGTCCGCCCGATCACGATCGCGGGCGTGCCCGCGAAGCTGAACAGGGCGCGGAGCGCCAGGCTGCGGGCGATCCGGTCCGAGACCGCCTCGCTCGTCATATCGGCGGCGAGCCGATCATGGTCGAGATCGAGATCGGCGGCCACGGCTTGGAGGTATTCCGGCGTCGCCCGGAAGGGACTCCGCAGCAGGCGGTCGTGGAACGCGGCGTAGGCGCCTTGCCGATCCGCGGCCAGCGCCGCACGCGCGGCGAGGAGGGATGTCTCGCCGAGGATGGGCAGCTCGTGCCATGTGATCCGCGCGCCGCCCTCCGTGACGGCGTCCAGTTGGGCCAGGCGGCGTGTGGTGATCCGGCAGATCGGGCAGTTGTAGTCAGAGAAGGACGCGATCGGGACGACGTCTGGATCGCCCGACCATCCCGCGAAGAGGGTGCCGCAGAGGTCGGTTTCGACGGCGGCTCGGGCCTCCGACGTATCGGGACGGCCTTGGGGGTTCGCATCCAGACCGACGAACGGATCGAACCCGCCGGAGCTGGTCTGGCCGCCCGCGATGCGCCGGAACCCATCGGGGCTGTCGAGCACGGTGAACTCCAGGGACGCGAAGCGCGATCGCAGGGCTGGGATACCGTCACGCAGCAGGAAGTAGGCGCCTGCGACGGCGAGGCCGTCGAGAAGCAGGCTGCGCCGCGACCCGCTCATACAGTCGCGCCGGACGCCGACGAGGACCTCACGTCAGCAGCATCCACAGCATGACGATCGACATGCCCATCATGGCGAGGTTCTCGGTCAGGCTGACGAAGCCGAGCGGCACGTTCGTCCCGCCGCCCACGCAGGCGCATTTCAGCTCGCGCTTGTCGAGATAGACCGCCTTGAACACGCTCCACGCGCCGATGGTCGAGATGAACAGTGCGGCGGGCGCGGCGAGCCACGTGAGCAGCATGCCCATCATCAGCACGCCCGCGAAGGTCTCGACCCATGGGTAGATATAGGCATAAGGCACCCACTTCCGGGCCAGCACGTCGTAGTTGAGGAACATCGTGGAGAAGCTCTCGATGTCGCGGAGCTTCTGCATGCCCAGGAGGATCATCATCATCGAGATGGCCCAGCCGAGCGTCTGCCAGCCAATCCCGCCGAGGAACCCGATACTGAGCGCCACCGCCGTCGCGGCCGCCACGGCGAAAAGATAGATCACCGGCTTGTAGGTGGTGGCCTTCGGATCCCAATCGGTGAGTTTCTCGCGCAGGTCGGTGTAGCCGCCGACCCGCTCGCCCTCGATCCATGTCTGCGGCGTGGTGGGAACCCCGTGTTCGGCCTTGAACGCGTCCACCTCCGCGCGGGTTCGGAACAGGCGGTCGTCCACCTCGTAGCCCTTGCTGTCCAGAAGCCAGCGGGACTTCTGTCCAGCCGGGCACAGATGGTCCGGCAGCGCCATGCGGTAGAGCACGGCCGTCTTGCCGGTGGCGGAGGTGGTGGGATCGGTCGAAACTTGCGCGACGTCGCGGGTGTCCTTGGGCATGTCAGGGCTCCTTCGGATCAGGGTTTGGTTCTGGGGGTGCCGGGCGCGGCGTCGCCGTTCGCTTCGACGTCGGCGATGTAGCGCTTCATCTCCGCGATCTCGGAGCGCTGCGCCTCGATGATCGCGTCGGCCAGCGCACGCACGCGGGGGTCGGAGATGTTCGCCTGCTCGGAGGTCATGATGGCGATGGAGTGGTGCGGGATCATGGCCTTCATCCACGCCACGTCGCCCACGGTGTCCTGGCTGCGCACCATGTAAAGGAAGAGGCCAAAGGCGATGGCCGCGCCGGCGAAGATCGCGAGGTTCAGTATCCGGTTGGCATACATGCCCAGCATGAAGGCGAGCATTATGATGGCCATGACCGCGCCCATGTAGAGCGCCATCCACATGCGCGTCTGGCTGAAGAACACGTGGTCCAGCGCGTAGGTGTTCAGATACATCAGCCCGTACATCACGACCGTCGAGGTCGCGATCATGGCGGCGAAGCGGGCGTAGGACCCGCCGTGGTGTTCTTGGGTCTTCATTGGGTCTCCATATACCCCATTAGGGTATCTTAACATAATTGGTAGGTGGTCTGTTCCGCCGGGCGGCACTTCACTGCCTTCCCTTCTCCGAATAGGGTCCGGTCATGCACGAGAACCGGGATGCCGCGCTCAAGCGCCTGAAGCGCCTCGAAGGCCAGGTCCGGGGCATCGCCCGGATGGTCGAGGAGGACCGCTACTGCGTCGACGTGCTGACGCAGATCGCCGCTGTGCGCGCCGCCCTTAAAGGCGTCGAGAAGCTGGTGATCGAGGACCACGCCTCCCACTGCATCGAGGACGCGCTGGCTTCGGACGACCGGGACGACCAGCGCGCCAAGTTCACCGAGCTTCTGGAGCTTCTCGACAAGGCGCGGGGCTAGCCTTCCCGTCACCACGGCCGCGCGATCAGAAGCCACACGGCTAGAACCACATCGACGCCGAGGCAGAATGGCCCCCACCATCGCGGGGCGGGACCGTCCGACAGGACGTGCGCGGCGATGTCGAAGGCGCCATGTCCGATCATCGCGATGGCTACAACGATTAGACCGCGCGAATGGCCCGCCAGCGCGGCCCCAAGGAAGGCGGCTGCGATGATGACGTGCAGCGCGATCTCCGATCCGGTCCCGTTCTCGATGGCGAAGACCGGATAGAACAGCGCGATCGCGGCGAGGAGGAGCGGCCCGGTCGCGCGGTCCCGATCCATGCCCGTCGCGCGCAGCAGACCGATCGTCGCGCCCCCGAAGGCGATCCCTGCGAACAGCGGCCACACCGCTCACCCGACCTCGAACCAGGTCAGCATCCCGGAGGCCTGATGGCCAAGCATGTGGCAATGCAGCAGCCAGCGGCCGGGGTTGTCGGCGATGAAGGCGATCTCCACCGGCTCGTCCGGCATCACCAGAACGGTGTCGCGGCGATCCCGATGCGGGTCCGGACGACCGCCGCGCGACAGCACCTCAAAATGATGCCCGTGCAGGTGGATGCCGTGAGCCCAGGCGGTGTCGTTGACGAGGCGCATCCGCACGGTCCGCCCGAGCGCGGCACGGAAAGCGGGCGCGTCCATGTCCCCCGCGACGCCGTTGAAGGCCCAGACGCGCCGGGCGGCGACCAGTTCGCGGAAGTCGCGGTCCACGCCACCGAGATGCGCGCGACGCAGGCCGCCCATCGCGCCGCCCTCCATGCGCAGCACCTCCTCCTGCGGGGCGGTGAGGCCGA
The DNA here is from genome assembly GCF_040783535.2 of Aestuariibius insulae. NCBI lineage: Bacteria > Pseudomonadati > Pseudomonadota > Alphaproteobacteria > Rhodobacterales > Paracoccaceae > Aestuariibius > Aestuariibius insulae. The sequence continues at coordinate 265,422 of NZ_JBFONW020000003.1, read as the reverse complement.
GCGCGTGATCCATCGTCATGGGCAGCGCGCGGACGGGGCCGTCCTGCGGCGGCAACGGTGTCTCGCCGCCGTCGACAAGGGCGCCGATCTCGATCCATTCATCCCGGCCCGTGTCCATCAGGATCGGCAGCGGCGCATCCATCTCGGGGGACACGTCTACCACCACGTCGGCGCGCTGCGCGGGGGCGAGAACGATCTCTTCAGCCGCCCGCAGCGCGACGGGGTGGCCGTCGAGGGCGATCAGCACCGGTGAGAGCCCCGGCAGGCGCAACGGCATCACCCGTGCCGTGGCGGAGTTGATGAGGCGAAGCCGCAGCCGCTCGCCTCGCCGAACCGGAATGGCGGCGTCGATGGACCCATTGATTGTCACGGTGTTCCCAAGCCGTCCGGCATGGGACCAGTCGTGCAAGTCACCGAAGCTGGCCTCGTGCAGCGCGGCGTCCTCCTGCAAGCGCCAGTCGGCGAGCATCAACGTCGCCTCTCGAGTCGCGGCCCCCTCCAGCCCGGTCCAGACTTCGGCCTCCTCGACGATCAGCGGTCCGGCGAGGCCGCGGGACACCTGCTCCCAGGACCGGGCGTGCGCGTGATACCAGTAGGTGCCGGGATCAGGGGCGACGAAGTCATAGCCAAACGTGCCGCCAGGCGGGACCGGGTCCTGCGTGAAGCCCGCCGCGCCGTCCATCGCGTTCGTGATGCGGATGCCGTGCCAGTGGACAGCTGACGGCTGCGGCAGGTCGTTGACGAAGCGCCGCCGGACCCGCTCTCCGGCGCGCACGCGGACCTCGGGGCCGGGGATCATGCCACCATAGGACCAGATCGGCGTCGTGCCGTAGCCCTTGGGCGCGATCTGCGCGACGGCGGGCGCCGCGCGCAGGATCGGCGTATCGTCGGCCCATGCGAAGCGCGGCAGGGCCGGGGCGGCGAGGGTGGAAGCGGCGGTAGCCAGAAGGGTGCGTCGGGTAAGGGGCATGGCAAGCTCCGGGATCAGAGGTTCACGGGCGGCGTGGTCAGGGTTGTGAGCGTGGCAGTCGCGAGGAGGATGAGGATCACGGCTGCGCCTTCGAACACGATGGACCGGTGCAAGGCAGACGGCGCGGACGGATCGTCCGCCGCGAGCGCGGGGACGAGGCGTAGCTTGTTGAGCGCGGCGAGGCCGAGGAGCAGCGCCACCACGGCAACCTTCGCGAGCAGCGTCCAGCCATAGGCGGTGCCGAACAGGGCCGAGAGTGAGCCGGACAGAAGCCAGGCGAGCGCCGTTCCTGCGACCACCAATACAGCGACCATCATGAGCGCAACGACTCCGAAGCGGTGAAGAAGCGCAGCGCCCCCGACATTCCCCGCGGCTCGGTGGAGAGGGGCGAGCGCGCCGACCCAGAAGGCGGCGGCGAGCAGGTGCAGGACGAGCAGCATGGCCAGAGCGGCGCGCGGATCCCCCAGGCTGTGCCCGACCTGCGCGTAGGACACGGCCACCGCAACGGCCCCGCCGAATGCGAGCCACAGGCCGAACCCCGGTATGAGCACGGCAAGGATTGCCGCCTCGCCTAGCCCGCGCCAGATGGCGGCGGCGCCCAGCGGACTCTGCCAGACGAAGCCGAGCATGGTCGGGTCCGTCGCCCCCTCCCAGCCCATGCCGGAGATGCGCGCGGCGCGGATGCCGAAGCGCGCGGCCAGCACGGCGAGGCCGACCAGCGCGGCCCCCGCCGCGAGCCGCCGGGCGAGGCGCAGGACATCGGCGTCCGTGGTCCGGCGGAAGGTGGCGACGAAAAGGACGCCCCCCATGGCCAGCAGCGCCGCCACATATCCCGCGGCCTTCGCGCCGACCGCCAGCAGCGCCAGTGCGTCGATGGGAGCGAGGCCTGTCATTTTGAAACGGTGAAACCGAAACCGCCCTGCATCGGGTGCCCGTCATCGGCCATGCCGCGCCAGTCGAGGCGGTAGGTGCCGGGGGCGAGGGGCGCGGTGGGCACGGCGTGGAACGCCTCCACCGGCTCCATACCCGTCTCGCGCTCGATGGTGACCTCCGTCCCGTCGTGTGTCAGCGCGGCGGAGATCACCCGCATGGGCGCGTCGAACGCGATGTGCAGCATCTCCACCTCGGCCACGATCGCGCCGTCGGCGGGGGTCGTGCCTTCAGCCTTGGTGTGGGGAGCGGCTGCGGTCGCGAGGATGGCGAGCGGCACGGCGAGGATGGTGGATCGGATCATGGGTCTTCCTCCTGGCGCGGTCATGGCCGGGCCCTGTCGTTGATGGCGTCGTGACGGGCCCGCACGTCGTCGGGCCAGGTCGATTTGATGTAGGAGAGCACGGCGACGATCTCGTCGTCCGTCAGCACGCCCTCGTAGGCGGGCATGCCCGATGGCGGCGCGTCCTCCATGAGCCCCGCGAGCCCGTGCTTCGTTAGCGCGAAGAGAGTGGCGTCGTCGTGGTGCCATGTGTGGCCCGAGGCGTCGTGCGGCGGCGCGGGCCGCAGGCCGTCCGGGCCGGGGCTGCGCCAATCTGGTTGCCCCTCCAGCGACGCACCGTGGCAGGCGGCGCACTCGACGGCATAGACCTCCGCGCCTTGCGCCACGACCGCCACATCGCCGGGCGCGAGCCGCACCCCCTCCGCCCCGGCGGGCCGGAGCAGAAGGGCCGCAGCCGCGGCCAGCGCGAGCCCGCCGGTGCCGATCAGCACGAGACGGCGCATGTCAGCCCGCGAAGGGTTCGGGCGTGCCCGCGCGGTAGAACACCCGCCCCGCACCCGCATCCCCGCCGAAGGCGATTACGTCGTAGCGCGCGCTTGGATCATCGCCCATGCCGGGCGAACCCATCGGCATCCCCGGCACGGCGAGGCCTGCAATGTCGGGGCGGTCGCGCAGCACGGCTTCCAGCGCCTCGAAGGGAACGTGGCCTTCGAAGACGTAGCCCTCGGCTTCGACGGTATGGCAGGAGGCCAGCTCCAGCGGCACGCCAAGCGCAGCCTTCTCGGCTTGCGGGTCGGTCAGTTCCGAGACGGTGACGGCGTAGCCCCGCGCGCGGGCCAGATCGGCCCAGGCATGGCAGCAGCCGCAGGAGGGCGCAGTGTGGACGTGCATTGGTACGGCCGCTCGGGCGGGCAGGGCCGCGACCGACAGAGCGGCGGCGGAGAGGGCGAGGAAGTCGCGTCGGGTGGTCATGGGATCGGTCCTTGTCGTCAGGTTGGAGCGGAAGGCCCCGGCGGGGCGGCGCTCAGACCTTCGGAGGACCGGTCGGGACGGCGGTGGAGACGCCGCGTGTCGAGATGATGTCGGCGGGTAAGGCGCGAAGAATGTGCGCCGTGCCGGAAAGGACGATGGGCGCATTCGGTGCGGTCACGTCCAGGAGACAGCCCGCACCACCTTGCGCCCCGACGGCGTCGCAGCATTCGGCCAAGGCGGCCTCGTGAGCATCGTGGTCACCATCCATCGACATGGCGTCATGCCGTTCGCTGGGCACGCCGTGCGCGCCACCATGCGCCGCCGAGGCGGCGGTCGTCGCGGCCAGAAGCACGACGAGTAAGAGGGAGAGGACCAAGCGCAGCACGCGTCATACCTACCTAGGGTATGGATCAGCGGCAAGGGACGGGTCGCCGCGCCCCGCCGTCACGGAACGCTGAGGATCACCCGCAGCCGTTATGGCGCCGCCACATCTCCGGGTCATGGCCCTCGGGCACGGCGTCGCAAGGATCGTCGGCATAGCCCCGCAGCACGCCGTATCGCTCGACCTGCTCGTCCGTCAGCAGGGGCGTCGTCCGCAGATGGGCCGATAGATGCACCAGCCGCAGTTCCGCCCGCGCGACGCCCGCATCCCGGACCAGGCGTTCGAGGGCCGCGGCGTCCGGGACGGACCCCGTGAACGCGGCGTCCAGCGCGCGTTCGGCAGCGACGAAGCGCTCGCCCGCGGCGATGGCATCGGCGCGCATCTTGTCGCGGATCGTCTCGACGGCGGTCCGTTGACCGGCATCGAGCCCGATCTCGTCCGCCAATTCCAGCAGATGCGCCGGTCCTGGCACGCCATTCAACTCGGCCGCCCGCGCCAGGCCCCATCCCCCGCCCTCGGCCAGTTCGGCGAGGTCGTCGGCGGACAAAGTTGCGATCTCGCGCGCTTGCTCTCCAGCATAGGGGGAATGCTTCGAGACGTCTTCCGCCATCACCGGAGTGGCGAGAAGCAGGATCGCAAGGGGGGTTCTCATGAAAGGCATGGCTGGCATCCGCGTGATTGATCGGGCTTCTTATTGCATGCGGGTCCACCCATCGGACATGATCGCGATCATGTTCGACGCATTCCATGACGCCTTCGCCGCCGCGCCCGAACGCACGCTTTCCGGCGGTGCGATTCTGTTCCATCGCGGGGATCCGGTGCGGCACGTCTTCCATGTCCGGGAGGGCCGCGTGGCTCTGCGCCGTATGCTGACCGACGGTGGGGCGCTCACGCTTCATCGTGCCGGACCGGGCGAGACCGTCGCCCCGGCCTCGCTCTGGGCGGAGACGACCCATTGCGACGCCGTCTGCGATCTGGACGCGCGCCTCGCCGTGCTTCCGGCCGCCGCACTGCGCGATTGGATCGGGACCTCTCCAGCGGCGGCGGCCTTCGCCCAGACCGCCCATGCCGTCCAGGCGCTGCGCGCCCGCGTCGAGGTGCTGCGCCTCCGACGGCTCAGCGACCGGCTCGATGCCTATCTCGACCTGCACGGCCCACCCGGAACGGGCGGCTGGGCTGGCGTCGCCGACTGGATCGGTGTCACGCCTCCCGCTCTCTACCGCGAGCTGGGGCGCCGCCGCGATGGGTGAGGTCAGTGTGCGCCGGGCCTCGCCACCTCCACCGTGACATGCTCCATTCCTGTCGTCTCGCGCACGCGATCCTTGACCGCGCGGCGCACCGTATCCGGTTCCGCGCCGGGGGCGAGGTCGACCTCCAGCGTGGCCATGGGGCGCTCATGCGTAATGGACCACGCGTGGAGGTGGTGGGCGCGTGCGACGCCGGGGACGTTCGCCTCCAGGTCCGCTGTAACGGCACGCGCGTCGAAGCCCGCGGGCGCGCCCTCTAGCAGGATGTGCCCGCTTTCCCTCACCACGGCCCAAGCCGAGCGCAGGATCAGCAGCACGACCAACACCGACAGGATCGGATCGATCGGTGTCCAGCCCGTCCAGATGATGACGAGCGAGGCCGCGATCGCCGCCACCGACCCCAAGAGGTCGCCCATCACGTGCAGCGCGGCGGCACGAACGTTGAGGTTATCACCCTCGACGCGGCTGAGCACCCAGAAGGCGAGGATGTTGACGACGAGGCCGCCGACCGCGACCCAAAGCATCAACCCGCCTAGCACCTCGTGCGGATCTCGCAGGCGTCCGATGGCCTCCCAGGTGATCCACACGGCGATGGCGAAGAGCGTCACGCCGTTCACGAAGGCCGCCAGCACCGAGAAGCGGTCGAAGCCGTAGGTCCGCTTCCAGTCCGCCGGACGGCGGGCGAGACGGAAGGCGAGCCACGCCAGCACCAGCGAGGCGAAGTCCGTCAGCATGTGCGCCGCGTCTGCCAGCAGCGCGACGCTGCCCGAGACGAGGCCGCCCGCCACCTCCGCCCCCATGAACCCGCCCGTCAGCAGGGCGGCGATGGCGATGGCCCGCTCCTTGGAGCACAGCGCCTCGGGCGGATCGTCGGCCGACAGCGTAGGGCGGTGCGAATGGCCGGAATAGTCGTGAGAATGATCGTGTCCGGCGCCCATCAACGCTCTCCCGCCAAGCGGCCTGCGAGCGTCGGCCCGTGATGGTCCGCTCCGCCCGGGATCGTGGGCACCCGCCCCCGCCGGATCTTGGCCACGCGCCGGTTCATCCAGTGCCGGACGACATGTCGATAGAGAAGCCCCCGCACGAGGCCGAAGGATTGCCGGTGTTCGGCATAGAAGGCGTCCGGGTCGTCGTAGAGACCGAGGTCGCGCGCGATGCCGGTGCGCTGGATGTAGGTGTTCCCGCCCGACCATTTGACGTCCGGCGTCTGGAGGCAGTCCGTTCCCGCCCCGTAGGCGCAGAGTGAGGACCGTCCCGCGAACTCCGTCTGGAGCGCCCCGAGAAAGGCCGCGTCGAGGATGAACCCTTCGAGGTTCACCCACCGCCCGTCCCACTCGACCTCCACCCAGGAGTGCAGAATCTCTTCAGGTGCGATGCGGTAGGCCACCTCGGGGACCACGCCGCGCTGGAGCGCCTTGTGGATGGTGAAGCCGTGCAGGCGGCAGGGGACGCCCAGGGCCCGCAGCAGCGCCATCAAAAGCGTCGCCTTGGTGTTGCACTGCCCGTAGCCGTCCACGAGCACGGCCGAGGCCGGGATCGCGTCGTCGCGGTTGTAGCCGAAGGCCACCTCGTCGCGCACGAAGTCGTAAGCCGCGCCGATCCGCTCGAAGGGAGATAGGTCGGCCCAGCCCCGCGCGGCGATCAGGTCGCGGATCGACGGGTGGCCGAAGTCGAGGAGCGGGGTCGGGCGGAGGAGCGCGTGGTTCTCTTGCGTCGTCATGGGTGCTGCTCCGCCCCGTGGGCCTCGTGGCCGTCCGCGGCACCTCGCGTCTCGCGCAACTCCCCGATCGACTGCCGCAGGATCGAGACCGATGCCGACAGGAACAGCGCCGACATGATCCCCGCGACCGCGAGGTCCGGCCAGGCCGTGCCGGTGCCGAACACGCCGAGGGCGGCGGCCACGACGGCCACGTTGCCGATGGCGTCGTTGCGTGAGCACAGCCACACCGAGCGCACGTTCGCGTCGCCGTCGCGGAAGCGCAGGAGGAGCAGGACCGAGGCGAGGTTCGCCGCGAGCGCCAGCAGCCCCACCACGCCCATCACCGGGGCGTCCGGCAGGCCCGGCCCGAGCGCGGCCCAGACGGTCGACCCGAACACCCACAGGCCCATCAGCGCGAGGCTCGCGCCCTTGGCCAGCGCCGCCGTGGCGCGCACGCGCAACGACGCCCCCAGCACCGCGAGGCTGATCGCGTAGGTCGCGGTGTCGGCCGCGAAGTCGAGCGCGTCGGCCTTGAGGGCTTGGCTGCCCGCCAGCGCTCCGGCCGTCATCTCGACAGCGAACATGGTGGCGTTGATCGCGATCACCGCCCAGAGCGCGCGTCGGAACGGGGCCGAGGCGTCCTTCATCTCGGGGCCGTGCCCGCAGCATCCATCGCTCATGATCGTCTCCCGAATCTTGTTCGGGACCACAGGTAGGGGCTACAACGGTTGTAGCTTCAAGCCCCGATGTAGACTTGGACAAAGGAAAAATGATGACGGAGCGCTTCACCGTGGGCCAGCTTGCCCGCGAGACCGGGATCGCCGTGGGCACCGTACGGCACTACGAGAAGATTGGCCTCCTGCCGCCCGCCGCGCGCAGCGAGGGCAATCAGCGCCTCTTCGACGCGGCCGCCCGGCGGCGGCTGGGCTTCCTGCGCCACGCACGCGACCTCGGCTTCTCGCTCGACGCTACGCGCGAACTTCTGGACCTCGCGGACCACCCCGAGCGCCCCTGCGACCGGGCCGACGTCATCGCGCGCCGGCATCTCGCAGATGTCGAGGGCCGGATCGCGCGGCTGGAGGGGCTGCGCCGCGAGCTGATCCGCATGGTCGAGGGCTGCGCCCATGCGAACGAGGGCGGGGCCGTCGCGGAGTGCCGCGTGATCGAGACGCTGGCCGACCACGCGCATTGCGCAAGCGATCATGAGGGCGGGGAGGATGGTGTCGTCCGGAAGGGGCAGTAGGCGGTTCTGCCCGGCCATACCCCCGCGACAGCGCCCAGAAACGGCCTCACGGCGGTCCGGGCACTGGCTTGGTCTGCCGCGCCGAGAACATCCCGGCCTGGTCCGCGAAGTGCGCCGACGCCGGATCGGCGGACTGGCCGAAGGGCTGGACGGACCGGGACGCGACCGTGCCCTCCTCTGACCAGTTCACGAACATCAGGAACGAGTCCCCGAAGTCGGCGACGAGCCGTCCGTCCTTGGCCGCCTCCCACCCGATCGCACGAAGCGCATCGGGCGATCCGTGCAGCGGTAGGTCGACCGCTCCTCTCCGTAGGCGGACAAGTTCGCCCAGGGGCGGGTCGAGCCGACCGAAATGCATCTGGAGGTGATCGACCGCTTCGCGCAGGACCGCCGCGGCATCGGGTTCGGGCAGGCCGCGGTAGTTCGCGCGGTTGAAGGGCGCGATCACCAAGGCGGCGAGCGCGTCGGCGGCGCCCTCACCGTCCTGATCCCAGTCCCAGGTGCGCAGGAGGTCACCGGCAGCGCGCAGGGCGGGGTCGTCCGTCTTGATCTCCATGACCTCCGCGATCTGGCTACCCAGCAGGGTCTCGCGCTCGTATCCGGTGTCGTACTTAATCGCTTCGAGTTCGGCCTCCGTGATCGACGGGTCGGCCGCAAGCAGCCGCAGGGCGCGCGCGATCCGGTTGGTTTCGACCCGCTCGATGCCGAGCCTGTCATCGAAGGCGGTCGGGTCCAGTTCACTGCCCGGCCCCGCCGCGCGGAACGGGGTGTTGTTGGCTGCGGCGATGAAACCCGATGCCGGGTTCAGCAGGAAGGGCTGCGCCTCGAAGGGGGCAAGCTTCGTCCAGATCGCCGCGGACGTGTCGCCGGGCAGAACGGCGCGCCAGTCGAACCCATCCGCGCGCTCGGGAAAGGCTGCGTTGTAGAGCATGGCGATGTTGCCCCGCCCGTCCGCGTAGATGAACGACGTTGCGGGCACGGCACGGATACGCATCGCGTCCATCCACGCGTCCAGCGAGGTCGCCCGGGCGAGGCGGTGATACTGCGTGAGGTGCCGGACTTCGCCCATGCCCGCGTAGCGTAGCGCGAAGACGCCGTCCGCGTTGCGCAGCACCGGCCCGTGGACCGAGCGCTCGATTGTGCGCGGCACGGGAACGGTAAACGGGCCGAAGCGCACGCGCAGCCACATGCGGCGGCGCTCGAACGACCGCCATTCGCCGTCGAGGCGGTAGCGGTCCCCGCCCGCGTCGGTGACGAGCCGGTAGACGTCGATCAGGTCGGGTCGGTTGATCGTGTTTGCCCAGCCCAGATGCGCGTTGTGGCCGTTGAGCGGGATTGGCGCGCCGGGAAACAGCGCGCCGTTGAACGCGAGCCCTTCCTCGCTTCGGACGCGCACCTCGTACCACGCTACCGTGCTCTCCCACGGCTGATGCGAGTTCAGCACGAGATGCGTCGCGCCATCCGCCGAGCGAGACCGGGCGAGCGCGAAAGCGTTTGAGCCGCGCGACCGCTCGGTTGTGGCGGCGGACGCGTCGGGCGGGAGGGGATCGCCCGCGTAAAGCGCGCCAACTGTGCGGTCGAGGCCGAAGAAGAGCGGCGACAGGAGGACGAAAGAGGCCACTACGTCCTCGCCCCGCACCGGGAACAGACCCCAGTGGAGGACGCCGTCCGGATCACGCGTGGCATGGAGGTTCAGCCCATCCGCATAGGCCTCGGCCAGCTCTCGCGTGGTTGTGTCGAGCGACGTGTAGCCGCGCTCCACAGTGTCGCGGACGTCAAGGAGCTGCGCGAGATAGTCGAGTTGCGCGCCCTCCACCCCCGTGACGGCGCCGAGTCGCGATCGGGTGGCAAGTAGGGTCTCCTGGATCGAGCGGAAATCGTCTTCGGCATGGGCGAGCGCCACGCCGAATGCCACGTCGGCATCGGCGGCTCCATGCACCGTGGGCACGCCCCAGCGGTCACGCTCTATCCGGACGGAGGGGCGCTCCGGGACTGCCATGTCCGGCGTTCCGCTGCAGCTCGGCAGCGTTAGGCCCAAGGGAATGAGCAAGACGAGCAGGATCGCCGTCGCGCCGACCCGAGGGAACCACCGCCGAACGGCGAGCCGGCGCCGAGTAGATCGGACCGAGCGCGTCATAATCGCCCAGCCCCACCATCGTCCAGCATCCCGTCCATGGAACCGCGCAGGGCTTCCAACGTCGTGCGGCACGCATCGAGCGCGGCGACTGTGGCGTCCGTATCCTCCACCGCCCGCGACAGGAGTTGTGCCTCGCGCGCGTACATCGTCCGCAGGAGCCGCAGCCCCTCCTCGGTGATCGTGAGCAGCGGCGATTTGCGGCTCTTAGGGTTGCGCGCGGTCGCAACGTAGCCCTGGGCGATCAGACCGTTGGCGATCTTCTGTACGAACTGGCGCGACACGGCCCGCTCGCGCGCGATCTCTGGCACGGTCAGCGCATCGCGGGCGATCAGAAGTCGCAGGATCGCGCGGCTCGATGCCGGGACAGCCACGTCCACATGCAACTGCTCTAGCAGTGAGACGAGCCGGTGATGGCATCGGCTGATTTCGTCACCCAGGCGAAGGGCGGCCTGCTGCTCGGAGGAGAAATCAGACGGGATCAACATGACAACCAATGTTGTCATCGCCGAAGCGAGCCGTCAACTCGACCACGTCAGGTGCGGAAGCTTTCAATGCGCTTTCACTGATGTGCCGTTGAGGTGCAGGCCACTGACACGGCTAGATGAAACACTTTCACTGTCCCAGATGGGCTTTTTCTAGATTCTAGAACACCATGCTGTCCGGGTCTAAACTCATCCGGAACACCTGCCGCCCGCTCGACTGACGCCCCACGCCAGAACACGCCATGCCGCCGTTTCCCTGCCTTTCCACGCCACGGCTCTCCCACCCGCAACCCGCTGTTGATCGAGCCTGTTTCCTGCCTTCTGTAATCGTCCCTGCACGCCGGACGCGCTCTTGCGCCCGGCCCAGATCACGGGGACGCACATGTCGATCCATCCTGTCCGATCCGAGACGTCGAGCCGCGGCGCGCGGATGCTGCGCACGGCGCTGGGGCCGGCGATCGCGGGCTTCCTTGACGATCCCGAGACGGTCGAGGTTATGCTCAACCCGGACGGGAGCCTCTGGCTCGACCGGCTGAGTTCGGGCCTCACGCCGACCAACGACACGCTGTCGCCTGCGGACGGCGAGCGGATCATCCGCCTCGTGGCGCACCATGTCGGCGCCGAGGTGCATGCGGGCAGCCCACGCGTCTCGGCCGAGCTGCCGGAGACCGGCGAGCGCTTCGAGGGATTGCTGCCGCCGGTGGTTGCGGGGCCGAGCTTCGCGATCCGCAAGCCCGCCGTCGCGGTGTTCCGGCTCGAGGACTATGTCCGCGCCGGGATCATGGACAAGCGGCAGGCCGAGGCGCTCTGCGCCGCCGTCGCGTCCCGCGCCAACATCCTCGTCGCTGGCGGCACCTCGACCGGCAAGACGACGCTGACCAACGCGCTGCTTGCGAAAGTCGCAAAGACCTCTGATCGAGTCGTCCTGATCGAGGACACGCGCGAGCTGCAATGCGCCGCGCCGAACCTCGTCTCGCTCAGGACCGTGGACGGGGTCTGCTCGCTCTCGGACCTCGTGCGCTCTTCGCTGCGGCTGCGGCCTGATCGCATTCCCATCGGGGAGGTCCGTGGGCCTGAGGCCCTTGATCTCCTGAAGGCCTGGGGCACCGGCCATCCGGGCGGGATCGGCACGATCCATGCGGGCTCGGCGCTCGGTGCGCTGCGGCGGCTCGAACAGCTGATCCAGGAGGCTGTGGTCACGGTCTCGCGCCCCCTCATCGCCGAGACCATCGATGTCATCGCCGTCCTCGAAGGCCGCGGCAGTGAACGGCGCCTCGTGGAGCTCGCCTCCGTCACCGGTCTTACCGCCACCGGCGACTACGCCCTCATCCCCCTCATCGCAGCCTCCGGAGCCCCCTCATGACCTTTCGTTCTCACCTCACCGCCGCGATCTCGGCCCTCGCGCTCACCATCTGGACCGCGCCCGCCTATGCGGCCGGGTCCAACATGCCCTGGGAGGCGCCGCTGCAGGCGATCCTGGAGTCCATCGAAGGACCGGTCGCCAAGATCATCGCGGTGATGATCATCATCATCACCGGGCTGACGCTGGCCTTCGGCGATACGTCGGGCGGGGCGCGGCGGCTGGTGCAGATCGTCTTCGGGCTCTCCATCGCCTTCGCGGCCTCGAGCTTCTTCCTGAGCTTCTTCTCCTTCGGCGGCGGGGTGGTGATCTCGTGACCGACGCCGACCCCGTTTCCGGCTTCTTCGCGCCGGTGCATCGTTCGCTGACCGAGCCGATCCTCTTGGCCGGCGCGCCGCGCACCATCGCCATCGCCAACGGCACGCTCGCCGCCGCGGTCGGGCTGGGCCTGCGGCTCTGGATGGTGGGCCTGCTGATCTGGCTCGTGGGCCATCTCGCCGCGGTCTGGGCGGCAAAGCGCGACGCGTCCTTCGTAGATGTCGTGCGGCGCCACCTGCGCTACCCGGCCTGGCTCGGGACATGAGGCGCCGATGCTGAACCTCGCCGAGTATCGCAAGCGGCCGCGCCTCCTCGCCGACTTCCTGCCCTGGGCGGCGCTGATTGCCGAGGGCGTCGTTCTCAACAAGGACGGCTCTCTACAACGCTCGGCGCGGTTCCGCGGCCCGGACCTCGATTCCGCGACGGAGGCCGAACTGGTCGCGGCGGCCGCCCGCCTCAACGGTGCGCTGCGGCGACTGGGCTCGGGTTGGACGCTCTTCGCCGAGGCCGTGCGGCTGCCCGCCAATGCCTATCCGGAGAGCGCCTTTCCCGATCCTGTCTCGGCGCTGCTCGAGGCCGAGCGCAAGGCGCAGTTCGAAGAGGAGTCTGCACATTACGAGAGCCGCTATGTCCTGACCGTGGTCTGGCTGCCGCCCGCCGAGGACGCGTCGCGCGCCGAGGGCTGGCTCTACGAGGGCCGCGAGCACGAGGACAGATCGCGCGCTAAGGACCAACTCGCCGCCTTCGTCGATCGCTCTGACCGGCTGCTCGACCTCCTGCAGGGCGTCTTTCCCGAGGCCGCCTGGCTCTCGGACGCCGAGACGCTGACCCATCTCCATGCCTGCATCTCGCCGATCCGGCAGAGTGTCCGGGTGCCCGAGATCCCGATGCATCTCGACGCGCTGCTCGCCGACACGCCCTTCGCGGGCGGGCTGGAGCCGCGGCTGAGCGAGCATCACCTACGTACGCTCTCCATTGTCGGGTTTCCGTCGGCGACCTTCCCGGGGATCCTCGACGATCTCAACCGGCTGGCCTTTCCGTATCGCTGGTCCACCCGGGCCATCTGCCTCGACAAGACCGATGCCGCCCGGCTCCTCACCCGCATCCGCCGCCAGTGGTTCGCCAAGCGCAAGGGGATCGGCGCGATCCTCAAGGAGGTCATGACCAACGAGGCCTCGACACTTTTGGACAGCGACGCGGCCAATAAGGCGGTGGATGCCGATGAAGCCCTGCAGGAGCTCGGCGCCGATCTCGCGGGCTGGGCCTATGTCACCGCGACCCTGACCGTCATGGACCCCGATCCACGCATGGCGGACGCGCGGCTGCGGGTGGCCGAGAAGGCGATCCAGGGCCGCGACTTCACGGTGATCCGGGAGGGCGTCAACGCGGTCGAGGCCTGGCTCGGATCGCTGCCGGGCCATCTCTACGCCAACGTCCGCCAGCCGCCGATCTCGACCCTGAACCTCGCCCATATGATCCCGCTCTCGGCGGTCTGGGCGGGTCCCGCGCGCAACGACCATCTTGACGGCCCGCCGCTCTTCCACGCGCAGACGGCCGGGGCGACGCCGTTCCGTTTCTCTACGCATGTGGGCGATGTCGGCCACGGGCTTGTCGTCGGGCCCACCGGGGCGGGCAAATCGGTGCTGCTGGCCTTCATGGCGCTGCAGTTCCGCCGCTACGAGAACGCCCAGGTCTTCGCCTTCGACTTCGGCGGCTCGATCCGCGCCGCGGCGCTGGCCATGGGTGGGGATTGGCACGATCTCGGCGGGGCGCTCTCGGGCGAGGACGCGGCTCCCGTCGCGCTGCAGCCGCTCGCGCGGATCGACGCGGAGGCCGAGCGCATCTGGGCGGCGGGCTGGATCGCAGGACTCTTGGGACGCGAAGGCGTCGAGATCGGGCCCGCGTATCGCGACCTGATCTGGTCGGCGCTGACCAGCCTCGCCTCGGCGCCGGAAGAGGAGCGGACGCTCACCGGCCTCTCGGTCGTTCTCCAATCGACCGAGCTCAAGCAGGCGCTCCAGCCCTATACGCTGGACGGGCCCTGGGGGCGGTTGCTCGATGCCGAGGCCGAGGCACTCGGCGAGGCAGATGTCCAGGCCTTCGAGACCGAGGGGCTGATCGGCACGGCGGCCGCGCCCTCGGTCCTCGCCTATCTCTTCCACCGGATCGAGGGCCGACTCACCGACGCGCCGACCCTGATCCTGATCGACGAGGGCTGGCTCGCGCTCGACGATCCGACCTTCGGCGCGCAACTCAAGGAGTGGCTGAAGACGCTCCGGAAGAAGAACGCCTCCGTCATCTTCGCCACGCAGTCGCTGGCCGATATCGATGCCAGCGCCATCGCACCGGCCATCGTCGAGAGCTGCCCCACCCGGATGATCCTGCCCAATGAGCGCGCGCTCGAGCCGCAGATCGCCGCGATCTACGGTCGCTTCGGGCTCAATGCCCGGCAGATCGATATCCTGGCCCAGGCCACGCCGAAGCGGGACTATTACTGCCAGTCGCGCCGAGGCAACCGACTCTTCGAGCTCGGGCTCTCGGACGTGGCGCTGGCCTTTTGCGCCACCTCGTCGAAGGCCGACCAGGCCGCCATCACGAAGATCGTGGATGAGCGGGGCCGGGAGGGGTTTGGCGCGACCTGGTTGCGCCATCGCGGCCTCGGCTGGGCGGCGGAGATGCTGCCGGAGGTGCCGGTGCGGGCGGACACGGACCCAACCATTGAGGCTGATCCCGAGACGGATACCTCGGCGGAGTCGTCGCCCATCAGCAAGCCCGCACCGGACGCAGCATTCGACGCTGACGACGCACCCGACATCCAATCCGCTTCCGACGATTTGGCAAACTCCTCGGAGCGCGCCAGCACCTCGACCGATCCCACCATCACGAAGGAGAAGAAAGATGCGACTCAGGACCATCCATAGCGCGCTCATCGCCGCGTCGATGATCGCCGCGCCCGTGGCAACAGCGATCGCCCCATCGCCCGCTCAGGCGGGTCTGTTCGGCGGCGGCTTTGGCGGAATCGTCTACGATCCCCGGAACCACGCCGAGAACATCCTCTCGGCCGCGCGGGCCATGGAGCAGATCAACAACCAGATCGCCCAGCTCCAGAACGAGGCGGCGATGCTGGTGAACCAGGCGCGCAACCTCGCCAGCCTGCCGCATTCCGCATTGGGGCAGCTCCAGCAATCGGTGCAGCGCACGCAAGCGCTCCTCGGCGAGGCGCAGCGCATCGCCTATGACGTCTCGGCCATCGAAGACGCCTTCGCACAGGACTACCGCGACGGGATTGCGGGCGCGCGCGATCCGGAGCTGCTCGCCGGGGCCCGGGGTCGCTGGCAGAATTCCGTCGCCGGGTTCGAGGACGCTCTGAAGGTCCAGGCCTCCGTCGTCGGCAACATCGACGGCACCCGGCAGGCCATGGCCGAGCTTGTCACCCGCAGCCAGAACGCCACCGGCGCGCTCCAGGCCGCCCAGGCCGGCAACCAACTCGTGGCGCTCCAATCGCAGCAGCTCGCCGACCTCACTGCGCTCATGGCGGCGCAGGGCCGGGCCGAGGCGTTGGAGCAGGCCCGGCAGGCCGCGAGCCAGGAACAGGCCCGCGAGCAGCTGCGCCGCTTCCTCGCGCCGGGCGCTGGCTACCAGCCGACCCGGGTCACCATGTTCGGATCGGACTGAGCGCTTCTATGTCCCGCACCCTCAAACAGATCGCCGCGATAGGCCTCGCCGCGGCATTGACCGCTGCGAGCGTAGTCGTCTGGCGTGGCGGCTCGGCCGGACCTTCGGACCGCCTCCTATCCGAGGTCCGGCCGGGTTCTCCTGGCGTGGAGGCTGGCCGGGAGGAAGCGCGGCGCGCTGAGCTGCGGCGCTGCCGCGATCTCGTCGACGCGGCGCTGGAGGACGCGGATTGCCTCGCGCTCTGGGCCGAGACCCGAAGGCGGTTCCTCGGCATCGCGGAGCGGGAGACTGAACGAGCACCAACGCCAGCGCTTCCAACCCCAATCCCTGAGCCGGAGGGCTGAGCCATGGGCGGCACCGGCGTCATCGACCGCTTTCTCCAGGTCTTCACCTCCTATATCGATTCCGGATTCGGCCTGCTCGGCGGCGAGGTCGCCTTCCTCGCCACGACGCTCATCGTCATCGACGTGACGCTGGCCGCGCTCTTCTGGGCCTGGGGCGCCGATGACGACATCCTGGCCCGGCTCGTGAAGAAGACCATCTTCATCGCCTTCTTCGCCTACATCATCGGCAACTGGACCGCGCTCGCGGAGATCGTCTTCGAGAGCTTTGCCGGGCTCGGGCTCCAGGCCGCGGGCGGCGGCGTCACCCCGGCCGAGTTCCTGCAGCCGGGCCGCGTCGCGCAGGTCGGCATCGAGGCGGGTCGGCCGCTCCTCGAGAGCATCGCCGATCTCATGGGCTATATCTCCTTCTTCGAGAATTTCGTGCAGATCCTCGTGATGATGTTCGCCTGGGGTGTTGTGCTGCTCTCCTTCTTCGTCCTCGCCATCCAGCTCTTCATCACGCTGATCGAGTTCAAGCTGACGACGCTGGCGGGCTTCGTCCTCATCCCCTTCGGGCTCTTCGGCAAGACCGCCTTCCTCGCAGAGCGCGTGCTCGGCAATGTCGTCGCCTCTGGCGTCAAGGTCCTCGTCCTCGCCGTCATCATCGGCATCGGATCGACCCTCTTCGGTGCGTTCACCGCGGGCTTCGGCGACGCCACGCCCACGATAGAGGACGCCATGGCGATCGTGCTCGCCGCGCTGGCGCTCCTGGGCCTCGGCATCTTCGGTCCCGGTATCGCGAACGGGCTCATCTCCGGCGGGCCGCAGCTCGGCGCGGGCGCCGCCGTCGGCACCGGTCTCGCCATCGGCGGCGCGGGCATGGCCGGTGGGGCAGCCCTGCGCATGGGGGCGAGCGCCGCAGGGGCCGGAGCACGCGGTGGTGCCGCACTGGCAGGCGGTGCGGCGGGCGCCTATCGCACCGGCGCGTCAGGCGCTTCCTCGATGGCCGGTTCGGCCGCGGGCGGCACGCTCGGGGTCGCCAAGGCCGGCGCCTCCGCCGCCACCTCGCCGCTGCGCCGGGCGGCTGGATCGCTCAAGGAAAGCTTCGTCGCGGGCGGCCAGGCCGGATCGCACGCCGCCGGAGGGCCGGCACCGACTGCCGCCACGTCCCGTACTGCCGGTGGCGCTGCCACCGCACCGCCCGCCTGGGCGCGGCGCATGAAGCGCGGCCAGGCGCTGAGCCACGGCACCACGACCGTCGCGCATGCCCTGCGTTCCGGCGACGGCGGCGGGTCCGGCACCGCCGTCAGCCTCAAGGAGTGAGAGAGATGTTCAAGCGTCCCAGCACCGCCTACGGCAAGACCCCTGAGCCCGAGACCCCGTACCAGCGCGCCGCCCAGGTCTGGGACGACCGCATCGGGTCGGCCCGCGTCCAGGCGCGGAACTGGCGGCTCATGGCGCTCGGCGAGCTCGGCCTCGTCGCCGCACTCGCGGGCGCGCTCGTCTGGCAATCGGTCCAGGGTGACATCGTCCCTTGGGTGGTGGAGGTCGACAGGCTGGGTGAGGCGCGGATCGTGGCGCCCGCCGATGGCAGCTTCGAGCCGACCGACGCCCAACTCGCCTGGCATCTCGCGCGCTTCGTCGAGGACGTCCGCGCCATTCCCGCTGATCCGATCGTGCTGCGCCAGCAATGGCTCGAAGCCTACGACTTCACCACAGACCAGGGCGCGCTCACACTCAACGACTACGCCCGCGCCCGCGATCCCTTCGCGCGGGTCGGCGAGGAGCAGGTCTCGGTCGACGTCTCCTCCGTCATCCGCGCCTCACCCGGCTCGTTCCGCGTCGCCTGGTCCGAACGGCGCTACGTGAACGGTCAGCTCGCCGGGACCGAGCGCTGGACCGCCATCCTGACCATCGTGGTGCAGCCGCCGCGCGATGCCGAGCGGCTGCGGAAGAACCCGCTCGGGATCTATGTCCACGCCCTCGACTGGTCGCGGGAGCTAGGGGAATGAGACGGCCGCACCGCATCGCTTCGCTTCTCTGCCTTGTAGTCGTCCTCTCGGCCTGCGCCACCAAGCCGCCGCAGATCGACTACGACGCTTCGGTCCCGCCGCTGCCCGAACCACCGACGATCCCGGTCGACACTGGCCCGGAGCCGCTGCATCGCCCACCCATCGTCACACCGTCTCGGGGCGGCGCGGCCGATGCGGCGACGCCGCTCGCGCGCGTGTCTGCCGCCAATGAAGCCGCGCGGATCGAGCCACGGCGGCAAGGCTACTTCAACGCCGTTCAGGTCTACCACTTCTCGCCCGGCGCGCTCTATCGGGTCTATGCCTCGCCCGGAAAGGTCACCGAGATCGCGCTCGATCCAGGCGAGCGGCTGGTGGGCGAGGGTCCGATCGCTGCCGGTGACACGGCGCGCTGGATCATCGGCGACACGATAAGCGGCTCCGGCCGTTGGGCTCGGGTCCATGTCCTCGTCAAGCCGACCCGCCCCGATATCGAGACCAACCTCATCCTCAACACCGACCGGCGAACCTATCACCTCGAGCTGGTCTCCAGCGAAGAGACGCATATGCCCTCGGTCGCCTGGTACTATCCGCAAGACCGGGCTCGGCGAGGTGCAACGGCGGCCGTCCCGTCGCAGCCGAGCCTCCCGCCGCTCTCGCACCGCAACCACCGCTACGCGCTCTCGGGCGACGATCCGCCCTGGCGGCCGCGGCAGGTCTACGACGATGGCCGCCGGGTCTACGTCACCTTCCCGCGCGGGATCGTGCAGGGCGAGATGCCGCCGCTCTTCGTGCTGGGCGCCGACGGCACGCCGGAGATCGTCAACGCGCGGGTCTATCGCAACGTGCTCATCGTCGACCGGCTGTTCGCCGCGGCCGAGCTCCGGCTCGGCAGCGGCGACGCCCAGCAGGTCGTACAGATCATGCGCCGCAACACGCCGCCGCTGATCACCCGCCACGCGCCGAGCGGAGGCAAGTCATGAGCGTCGCCGATAGCACCCGGAGCGAGATCGAGACGGCAATCGCCGCCGAGATGCGGCTCCGGCCCGATCCGCCGCGCGTCGTACGGCTCTCGCGACGGGTGCTGGGCACCGGCGCCGCCGTGGTCGCGCTCGCACTCGGTGCCGTGCTGCTCGTCGCGCTGCAGACCCGCGAGGGCGAGGCGCCCACCGAGCTCTACCGCACCGACAACCCGCCCACGGCGGACGAGCTCACCCAGCTCCCACGCGACTACAGCGACATCCCCCGCCTCGGTCCGCCGCTTCCCGGCGATCTCGGCCGACCGATCCTGCGCACCCAGGAACAGGGCGCGCCGATCACGCCGCCGGTGATCCAGCCACAACCGCTCGATCCGGCCGAACAGGCCCGGCGCGCCGAGATGGAGGCGGCTCGGACCAGTTCGCTCTTCGCGCGGACGAGCGGTGGCGGGACGGCCCCCGCGCCAAGTATTGCATCAGGCCCGTCCGCGACCGCCTTCCCGGACCTTGCCGGCCAGCAGCCGCAATCCGAACCGACCGCCACCGAACGCCGCCAGGCCTTCCTCGACGCCCCCGTCGATCGGCGCGTGGTGAGCCCAGACCGCGTCGCACCCCCCGCAAGCCCCTTCCTCCTCCAGGCCGGGACAATCATCCCCGCCGCGCTCATGACCGGTCTGCGCTCCGATCTTCCCGGCCAGATCACAGCGCAGGTCACCCAGGCGGTCTATGACAGCCCCACCGGCCGCTATCTCCTCGTGCCCCAGGGTGCGCGGCTGATCGGCACCTATGATGCCGAGATCGGCGCCGGGCAGCGACGTGTCCTCGTGGTCTGGACCCGGCTGATCCTGCCGGGCGGCCGCTCGATCGTGCTCGAACGCCTGCCGGGCGCCGACCGTCAGGGCTATGCCGGACTGCAGGACCGCGTCGAGGACAATTGGGGCGGGGCGGTCCGCGCCGCCGGGCTCGCGACGCTGATCGCGCTCGCGGGCGAGCTCGGACGCGACGACGAGGACGAGATCGCCGAGGCCATCCGCGAGAGCGGCCAGCAGACAATCGGGCGGATCGGCGAGCAGGTCGTCCAACGCGAGCTCGACGTGCCGCCGGTGATCTCGATCCGTCCCGGCACGCCGGTCCGGGTGATCGTCACCCGCGATCTCGTCCTCGAACCGCTCAGGGAGTGAGCGATGGCTAAGCTTAAACTCGGACCGCTGGTGGACGACAAGCCGGTGAAACTCACCGTCGAACTCCCCGCTGCCGTGCATCGTGATCTCATCGCCTATGCTGAGGTGCTCTCGCGGGAGACCGGGCAGGACGCGAGCGCCGCACAGATCATCGCGCCCATGCTGGCGCGGTTCATGGTGACCGATCGCGGCTTCGCGAAGCTGCGCAAGGAACAAGCGAAAGCGACGGAGAAGAAAGCGGGAAAATCCATCACCGCCCGTGCTTAAAACGACATCTGGCAGCTAGGACGCGTTTGCATCCCTCTGCGGCCGCCAGTCCCGGACCATGGAGACAAAGCGGCCCCGCGCGGGGTTTTCGTTGCCGACGAGCCAGATCGCGCACACCGGAACGGTGGCATTCTCGTCCACGATCGGTCGGAACACGACCCCGGGGATAGACAGTTCGGCAGCCGACGCCCCGAGAACAGTTATGCCTGCGCCGATGCCGACCAGAGCCAGCAGCGACTCGCGCGACACGAAATGCTCTCGCGTCGGGATATAGCCATTCGGCGCAATCCGAGGTGCCAGCATCCCATAGGGCATAGAGCCACTCGCCCAGGTTCGAATGACGATGGGCTGATCTCGCAGATCTGCCCAGGAAAGACTTTGATTATTCGCAAGGGGGTGGTGCGTTGGCAGGGCTGCGATGAGCCCCTCGTCCCAAAGCGCCTGAACTTCCAGATCGGAGTTTTCCACCTCCAAGACCGTCAGGATCAGTTCGAGTTCGCGGGCGCGCAGTTTCGCCAAGAGATCGGTAGGACTCCCCTCGTGTAGCTCCAACGTGACCTCCGGCGCCTCGACATGGAACGCCCGCAGGACCTCCCGGATCGGACCACAAACCAAAGACGTATAGAACCCGATCGATAGGCTGCCCATTTCGACGCGTGCGATGCGCTCCGCGAAGCTCGACGCCTTTTCTAGATCGGAGATGATCCGGCGGGCGGTGCCTAGCAGCTGGTGGCCAGCATACGTCATCTGCATGCCAGTCGCATGCCTTTCGAAGAGATTTGTGTTCAGCCGGTCTTCGAGCGCGCGAATACGTTCGCTTATCGTTGGTTGAGAGACGCCCAACTGTCGCGCCGCCGCGCTGATGCTGCCTGAATCGGCAACGGCCACGAAATAGCGAAGTTGGCGTAATTCCATGACCCTTTAAACCAATAGCAAGAATCTATGATTGGAAGGGCAATCGACAAGTGTCCGCGATATCCTGACTGGTCGATCGGAAAAAGATAAAAAATTGGCAAAGGATCCGTATCTTGAACGGAAAATTTGAATAAGGCTAGCTTCGCGAGTACAGCTAGGAAATCGGCTGAACTTCTTGATTCCTGCGGTATTCGATCGATGCAATGAATCTTCTCCCAGCGTAATTGCTTCGCTGTAGTTCAGCATTCTGTTCGACCCACGCTGATGTTTGAGGCAAGTCCGCCCAAACTTGTTTCCTTGTACTCGTTCGCCATGTCTCGACCGGTCTGGCGCATTGTTTCAATTGCGACGTCCAGAGAGACAACTTGCCGTCCGGTTCCGTGTCTTGAGAGCGATGCTGCCGTGACTGCCTTCACTGCGCCAAAGGCATTCCGCTCGATGCATGGCACCTGAACCAACCCACCTATTGGGTCGCACGTCATGCCGAGATGATGCTCCAAAGCCATCTCCGCCGCATTTGCTACTTGCTCCGGCGAAGCTCCAAGTATGGAAGCCATACCTGCTGCGGCCATGGCCGATGCTGAACCGACTTCGCCCTGACATCCGACCTCAGCGCCGGAGATCGACGCATTGGCCTTAATCAAGCTTCCAATCGCAGCAGCGGTAAGGAGGAAGGTACGAACCTCTTCCGGACCGAAACCCTCCACGACCATCTGCGCATACCGGAGCACGGCGGGGATGACGCCAGCCGCACCGTTCGTTGGCGCAGTGACGATGCGCCCGCCTGCAGCATTCTCCTCGTTGACCGCCATCGCGAAGACCGAGAGCCACTCGTTCGATCTGCTAGCCACTTCAGCCACTCCGCGTGACTCGGCCTGAAGCCTCTCATGAATGCTGCGCGCGCGCCGCTCGACCCGAAGACCGCCGGGCAACTCCCCGGATGCGGCCAGGCCCCGGTCGACGGTCTCGTGCATCACTGCGGCGATGCCATCGAGAGCCTCGACTACGTCGAAGAGGCCCGCCGCGCGCTCGTTGGCGAGTTGAAGCTGGGCAATCGAGAGGCCATTCTTGCGCGCCATTGAGAGCATCTCCGCTGCGGTTCCGAAGGGCATCGGTACGGATAGGTTGGCAGGCGCGGCAGTCCGACCGTCCTCCTCGCCGTCGGTGACAAAGCCACCGCCGATCGAGAGGTACGTCTTCTCCAAGAGGACGTTGCCGTCTGGACCCTGGGCACGGAACGTCATCGTGTTCGGGTGCCGGGTCGGTACGGTGTCGTAATCGAAGACGATATCTTTCGAAGGGCGGAAGGATACCAGCTGGCCTCCTGGTAGGGCGATCTCGCCCGTTCTTTCGGACGAGGAAAGCGCTCGATCCGCTTTGTCTCTCTCCATCGTTGCAGAATCGAAACCGAGAAGCCCCAGCGCGACCGCGCGGTCGGTTGCATGACCTTTCCCAGTAAACGCTAGGGAGCCGAGCAGGCGCACCTCGATGCGCGCCGCGCCCGTCCCTCTCAAGAGGTTTCGGAACCGGCGCCCAGCGACCATGGGCCCCATCGTATGCGACGAAGACGGACCGATGCCGACCTTGAAGAGCTGCGTGAAAGAAAGGAACTCGTACGCCTTCATGGCGGTATGCGGTTTCTCGAGATCTGCGCTCATGACGACCGGTCGCAAGCAGAAGACATAGAGCCTCCCGCTTCCCTCCGGGGCCCCCAGGCTAGGCGCATGCTGCGGTGACGATGATCTCGACGCGGAGTTCGTCTCGCGCGAGCTTCGCCTCCCCGCAGGCCCGCGCTGGGGCCTTCCCTTCTGGAACCCACGCGTCCCAGACCTCGTTCATCCCATCGAAGTCGGACATGTCGGCTAGCCACACGATAGCCTGAAGCATGCGATCCTTCGAAGAACCGGCTTCGGCCAGAAGACGCTCGACGCGCCCGACGCAGTCGCGCGTCTGCTCCTGAATAGTCCGCCCATCCCCGACCTGACCGCAAAGATATACCATCCCGTTGTGCTTCACGATGCGGCTCATCCGAGCAGAAGTCTGCTGTCTTTCAATCATGTCTGTATCCCTTCGGTCTTGTCCTCGTGCATTGCCGCAAGTTCTCCCAAGGTGACGGGCTTGAGCGGCGCGCGGATGCGGTAGTAGCCGACCTCATCAGGGCTCCGGCCGAGCTCGTCCGAGAGGATGTTCGTCACGGTCAGCCCGCAATAACGGCCTTGGCATGCCCCCATGCCCGCGCGGCAGTACGCCTTGGTCTGGTTCGGACCTTCGCATCCGAGCGATACGCAACGCCGGATCTCAGCCGCATCGATCTCTTCGCATCGGCAGATGATGGTGCCATCTCCAGGGATTAGGGCTTCTCGATAGGGAGGGTACGCCATATCGATGAACGGCCGGGCCGCCATCTCCTTAGCGAGGGCTCTGCGGATCGGCCGAGCCGCCTCGTCCTTGGCGGAGGCCTCAAGATACCCGAGGTCACAGGCCGCGGCGAGCGCGCTCAACCGTCCCTTCAGTGCCGCGGCCTCGGCCCCGCCAATACCGCCGCCGTCACCGGCGACAAAGACCCGTTCTAGAGATGTCCGCCCCCAGTCGTCCCGGGCCGGCACGAAGCAACTCTGACCCACATCCCATCTATGCTCGATCTCCACGGATCGTGTGATCTGTGTGTTGGGAACGACGCCGTGATGGAGAAGGACCGTCCTGCAATCGATGCGCTTGAAGCCCGACCTCGTCTTGAAGGTAAGGACCTCGGTACGGTCGTTCCCCTCGATACGTATATCACGGGCACCGGTATGACGTTCGACACCAGCCCGACGCAGTTCGGCAAGGAGTCCAAGTCCCTTCAATGGATACTTCCAACCGCGTAGAGCACCCGCTCCGTGCCGCAGGGCACCTGCTAGATCGCGAGGCCCTTGCGTTTCGACGAGCGCCCGTGGCGGCTGTCCGGCTCTGCAAAGCTGGCTCGCGACGAGATAGAGAAGCGGTCCCGAGCCCGCGAGGACTGCATTGGCGGCAGCGACCCCAGACTGCTTGAGAAGGATCTGAGCCGCGCCAGCCGTCATCACTCCGGGGAGGGTCCACCCCGGAATCGGCATTGGGCGCTCAACCGCCCCGGTAGCGATCAGGAGGGCGCGACCGGCCACCGTCGTCCCGTTACCATCGATGCTGTAAGAGACCCTGCAGTCTCCGGACACCTGCCATACGACGGCATGATGGAAATGCTGGATCTTTGGATGAGCCAGCGCGCTTGTGAGCTTACGGCCTGACAAGTAGTCCTTGCCCAAGACTGCCGCTTCGGCATCCGAAACGCCGTCTACGTTGCGATAAATCTGGCCTCCGGCCGCCCGCTGCTCGTCCAAGAGAAGCACGGCGAGCCCGCAATCCGCTGCCATCCGTGCAGCCGCGAGGCCGGCGGGCCCCGCGCCGATGATGATGAGGTCGGTCTCACTCATCCGTACCTGCTCCTGGCCCGGCACGCTCGACGACGAGGCCATCCTCTGCAGTAAGCATGCACGATTGACGAACGATGCCATCGATCGAAACCAAGCAATCGTAACACGCGCCCATCATGCAGAATGGCCCCCGCTGAGCCCCCGACTTCGGCGTCCTTCGGAACGTCGTAATTCCGGCGGCGAGAAGTTCGGCGGCCAGGTTGCCGCCTTGCCGTACCTGAACCGCGTTTCCGTCGAATATGATGGAAACCTGGGACTTCAGCCGACCGAGGATCTGAAAGTCAGAATCTGCTTTCACTGAACACCTCCAGGTCCGGCGCGCCGGTCGCTTTCTCGAGCCAGTGAGGAAGGAGGCGTGC
This sequence comes from Aestuariibius insulae, assembly GCF_040783535.2. Classification (NCBI taxonomy): domain Bacteria; kingdom Pseudomonadati; phylum Pseudomonadota; class Alphaproteobacteria; order Rhodobacterales; family Paracoccaceae; genus Aestuariibius; species Aestuariibius insulae. The sequence continues at coordinate 240,241 of NZ_JBFONW020000003.1, read as the reverse complement.
ATGTGCGGCGGCGAGAGTGATTCCACTGTGACAGGTCACGAGGAATGCACCCGGCATCTCAGCACTCTCCTGGTAGATCGGCAGGCCGTCGGGGGACATCACGCGCAATGCGCCCCATGTGCGCACCACCTGCGCCTTCGCTAGCTTGGGAAACGCACGGACGGCGTCCCGGGCGACCTTTGCGATCCCCTCGGTGGTCGTGCCATCGTCGAAGCCGACCTCCTCATTGGTCGCTCCCATCTGGATCCCACCTTCGTCCGTCTGCCGCGCGATGAGAGATGGCCGGTTGATCATCTTCGGCAACTTTTCGGTTATGATGACCTGACCGCGCTGCGGGCGAATCGGTGCCTTGAACCCCAACTTCGGCCCTAGGGTTGCGGCTCCAAGACCAGCGCAAAGAACGACGCGCTCGGAACGCACAGTCGTCCCATCGTCGCATTCGAGGAAGAAGCCGTCGCTTCGATCAACGTAATCCACGGTCTTGCCGTTGAGTACGCGCCCACCCATCCGGCGGACATCGTCGGCCAGCGCCTTAAGCAACCGCAAGGGGTTCGCCTGTCCATCCTGATGATGGAGGATTGCACCGACGACGTCACCGCCAATCTCAGGTTCGGCTTGGCGCAGCGCGTTGTGACCAAGGACTTCGTAAGGATAGTTGCCGTCGAGCTCCGCCTTCAGGACTTCGTATTTCGCCACAGTGGCGGCGAGGGTCTCTTCGGAGAAATGGAGATCGTAGCCTCCCTCTTGCTCCAAACCGACATCGTGCCCCGTATGGCAGGCGAGTTCCTCAGCGAACTCCTTCCAGAGGCCGGTCGAACGTTGAGACCATCGCGCGTAGCGCGGCTCATTGAGGCCTTTGGATTGGATCCAGACGAGCCCGAAGTTGCCGCGGCTCGCACGATAGCTGCCGTCGCCTCCGTCGAGGACGACGACGCGGCGGCCGAGGCTGAGAAGCCCCCAAGCCACGGAAAGCCCGACGACGCCCCCGCCGATGATCGCGTAGTCCGTTTCCATGATAGTCCTTACGCCCCGCTAAAGGTGCGCCGGGCGGGCGGGAGACGACCGCCCGGCGCGCGCCGGTCAGTTGCCGGCGCGATCGAGGATCGACTGACCCCATTCTTCGCCGATGTCCTGCAGGACTTCGGGCCATACGGCGGCGCGAACTGTCTCGGACATTCCGGCGAGCTCCTCGTCGGACAGTTCGACCAGCGTCGCGCCCAACTCGTCGACGAGGCGCTGCTCATTGCGGGTCTGGTCTTCCTCGGCGACCCCCCACCTTGTGTTCTCGAACTCGACGGCCGCGGTGCGAAGCGCCTCCTGATCCTCTGCGTCGAGGCCGTTCAGCGTGTCCGTGTTGATGAGCATGAACCACACCTCGAAATGGGTGTTCGCCGGAACGTAGGTCTGCGTCACGTCACGGAACGATGCATAGTACCCCTCGGCACCCGAGCCGATCACGCCGTCGACCACGCCGGTCTGGACCGCCGTGAAGGCCTCCGAGAACGGGATCGGCGACGGGATGTAGCCGAGGGCTTCGCCGGTCAGCTGGAAGCTCTTAATGCCCGGCACTCGGACCTTGATCCCGTTGTCCTCGGTAGAGCCGGGGTTCACGGCTTCGGTGTTCAGCGCGATGCCGCCGAAATAGACGGGATAGGCCGCGAGCATTGTGATGCCCTGTTCCGCGTAGAGTTCGGCCATCGTCTCGTGGATCACCCCACCAGGTCCGTAGATTGACTGGGCTTCCTCCCAGTTGGAGGCGATATAGGGGAAGGACGCGATCTGCATTCGCCGATCGATGCCGGTCGCGGCCGGCTGCGTGGCCATCTCGACAGCGCCGACCGAGATCCGCTCTTGGACTGTCGTGTAGTCCCCGAGAGCAGAAGCCGGGAAGAGTTCGATGTTGACGTCGCCGTCCGTCGCTTCGCGGACCGCGTCGGCGAAGGCTGTGAGTTCCAAGTCGATGGTCGCGCCTTGCGGTCGCACATGGCTCATTCGTAGGTCTTCGGCCATCACTATGCCGGTGCTGCCAAGCAGGGCTGCAAGAGCCCCCGTCGCAATCAGTGTCTTCATCGTCTTTCTCCTCTGTTGGTTTCTAGAAGGGGTTGCGTCAGTAGCCGAACAGACGCGGCAGGAAGAGCGCGACGTCGGGCCAGAGCGATGTGAGGAAGACGACGGGCAAATAGCCGGTCACGATCAGCACCATCGCCGGCGGGATGACTTTGGTCACCTTCACCTTTCCGATCCGCGCACCCATGTAGAGGATCGACGCGTAGGGCGGCGTTACGCCCCCCATGGCGGTGTTGACCCCCATGATCGCCGCGAAGTGGATTGGGTCCACGCCGATGGCGTTCATCAGCGGAAGGAGGAGCGGCGCGATCAGTAGGATCGCGGTCGCGTCGTTCACGACCATCCCCACGAGAAAGAGAAGGATGTTGATCGCGATCAAGAGAACGATCTTGTTCTCGGTGATGCCGAAGATCACCCCGACGAGGTTCTGCGGCACGCCTTCGAAGACAAGCATCTGGCCGAAGATCATGGAGAACAGAATCATCAGCATGATCGCACCGACGGCAGTCGACGCTTCCGAGGCGCAGGACAGGAAGCCGTTCCAGTCGAGACCACGGTAGATCAAGAAGCCGACAGGGATCGCGTAGATGACGGCGAGGGCGGCAGCCTCGGTCGGCGTCATGATCCCCCCGTAGATGCCGCCGAGGATCATGATCGGCATGAGGAGCGCCGGAAGCGCGAAGACCGTGTTGCGGCCAACCTGGCGGGTAAGTTCCGGCACCGTGGGCCGTGCATCGAGCGTCAGCTTAAACCTGCGCGACATGATGAGGTTCACGACCGAGAAGTTGGCCATGATGATGAGACCGGGGATGAGGGTCGCGAGGAAGCAGGCGACGATCGAAGTATCCGTGACCCATCCGTAGAGGATCATCGTCACCGAAGGCGGGATCAGGAGCCCTAGGATCGAGGAATTCGCGATTAGCGCGGTGGCGTAGGCGCGTGGATAGCCACGCTTCTCCATTTCAGGAATAAGGAGAGGTCCAATGGCAGCAATCCCGGTAAGGCCTGAGCCGGAGATCGCCCCGATGATCGCACAGCTCACCGCTGCCACGACGCCCAGGCCGCCGCGGATATGACCGACGAAGGCGTTCACGAAGCGCAGAAGCGCGCTGGCGATCCCGCTCTGCGCCATGATTGTCCCCGCGAAAACGAAGAGAGGGATGGCGAGAAGAGTCGGGTTTCCCAGTTGTTGGAATCCCCACAGGACCATGCCCTTCATGGTCACGTCGCCGACGAAGTACATGACCATCAGGGCCGCGCCAAAGCACCAGGGGAGAGGGACGCCGAGCGTCAGCGTCAGGACGAGGACGCCAATGGCGAGAAGCGCGATCTCGATCATTGGGGCTCTCCGCTCACGAGAGCCTCTTCTTCGTCCGACAGCGATCGGACGTGTCGGACCAAGTGCATCGTCGTGAAGAGCATCATCAGGACGAGGCCGACCATCAGCGCGGCATCCGCGTAGAAGGTCGGGAAGTAGAGGGTCGGTGTCTCCTTCCAGACGCGCCAGGCGTAGGTCGTGAACTCCCAGGCCCAGGACAACAGCCAGAGACCGATAGCCAAGCTGATCACCTCCCCGACGATCGCGAGGATGGTATGTTGACGCTTCGTCTTCAGGACGATCTCAAGGACGTTCGCCCTGATGTGCGTGTTCTCGCGAGACGCATTCACGGCCCCTAAGATGTAGAGCCAAAGCGTCGGGTAGAGCATCGTCTCTTCGAGACCCATAACGGGAACTTGGAAGACATAGCGCGTAACGACCTGCACAAACTGACCCAGGGCCACAATGCAGATTAATGCCATCAAAATGTACTGAGCTAAACGCTCCATGAGTTCTCCCCTGCGATCGGCCGCCGTCTCTCTCGGACGCTGATCCAATCGCTTGACCACCGTCATACAGCAGACACATAGTATCAAATCGATAATTCTGACAAAATCAGAAGATCACCTTATGAGGCCATCTTGAACATCTCGATCAGGCAACTGCAGACCTTCGTCGAGGTGATGCGCTCGGAGTCGCTGTCTCAGGCCGCAAGGAACCTCGGACGGACTCAGCCTGCCATCAGCGCGATGATTTCAAGCCTGGAGGAGGAGGTCGGATTTACACTATTCGAGAGGGTCCGGAAGCGTCTGATTCCGAAGCCCGAAGCTCACTACTTTCTTGCCGAGGCCGAGACGATCCTCGATAGAATCACGCGGTCGACACGTACCCTCCAGGACATCGCAGATCTGAAGACGGGCCGAATTCGTCTCGCCTGCAATCCGGCCGCGTCGCGCTTCTTTATGCCCCATGTGATCGGCCGCTTCCTGGCGGACAAGCCGCAGGTCGATGTCTCTCTCATGATGCGATCCTCACCGGTGGTGACGGATTGGGTGGCCTCTCAAAAATACGACATCGGTCTCGCAGAGAGTTCGGAGACCACGAAGACGATTAGCCGAGAAGTCTTCGAATTTCGGTGCTTCTGTGCAGTGCCGGTGGGCGACGCGCTTGCCGCCTCTCCCCTTGTAACCCCACGCGACCTCTCCGGGCGGCCTGCAGCGTTGATCTACGACGAGCATTCCGTGACGCGTCAGATCGAGAGAGCGTTCCATCACGGGGACGCAAGGCTCTGGAAACGGTTCGAACTGACCACCTACCAGCCGGCGCTCCAGCTTACGGCCGAGGGGCTATGCTACGTCATCTGCGATAGTTTCACGGCAGCAAGTCACGTCCAGCAGTTCGGAGCGGATAGCGGCGTGGTCTTCCGGCCTTTTGAGCCGCACATGGCGCTCAGCATGTCCTTGATGACGCCGGTGAACCGACCTCTCTCCATGCTCGCCGTGGAACTCACGAAGGTGATCTCCAAAGAACTGAAGCGGTACCTGAGCTTTCCAGCGCTTTGAGGCAGCTAACCTGCACCCCTTGGAATCCGCGTCTATAAGTTAGCTCTGTTCAAAGTTTGGTCCTCTTCTGACCGTTGGCGATACTCTCGCGGGGTCAGCCCGTCGAGGCTCGTGTGCGGGCGGTGGTGGTTGTAGTCGTCGCGCCATGCCGCAATCATGCGGCAGGCATGGCGCCGAGACGGGAACAGGTGCTCGTTCAGGCACTCGTCCCGGAGACGGCCGTTGAAGCTCTCGACCAAGCCGTTCTGCATCGGCTTGCCCGGTGCAATGTAGTGCCAGTCGACCTGGCGATCTTCCTGCCATTTCAGAATGGCATTCGTCGTCAGCTCCGTTCCGTTGTCGCTGACGACCATGCGGGGATAGCCCCCCATCTCGGCGATCCGGTCCAGTTCGCGGGCGACACGGCTACCGGAGATCGAGGTGTCGACAACCGTCGCCAAGCACTCCCGGCTGAAGTCGTCGATCATGCAGAGGATGCGGAACCGGCGGCCGTAAGCCAGCGCGTCGGATACGAAGTCGAGCGACCATCGCTGGTTCGGGCCTTGAGGGATCACCATGGGTGCCCTGGTCCCGATCGCGCGCTTGCGTCCGCCCCGTTTACGGACGGTTAACCATTCTTCGCGGTAGAGCCGGTAGAGCTTCTTCCAGTTCACCTCCCAGCCTTCGCGCTTCAGCAGGATGTGCAGCCGTCGATAGCCGAACCGCCGCCGCTCAGACGCAAGCTCCTTCATTCTCGATCGCTCCGCCGTGTCTGCCGGACGCTTCGACGTCCGTCGATACACACGCGGATCGATCCCGGCCAGCGCACAGGCACGCCGCTGCGTGTAGCTCTTCTCTTTCATGGTCCAGTCCACGGCTTTCCTCCTCGAACCGGGCCTCAGAAGTTTTTTCCAAGCATCTCTTTCAGCGCGGCCACGTCCATCATCTGCTCGGCCAGCATCTTCTTCAGCTTCGCATTCTCTGCTTCCAGCGCCTTCAGCCGCTTGGCATCGGCGACTTCCATGCCGCCGTACTTGCGTCGCCAGTTGTAGAAGGTCGCATCGCTGATACCGTGCTTGCGACACAGATCAGGCGCGCTCATCCCTGCCTGGTGCTCCTTCAGGATGCCAATAATCTGCGCTTCGCTGAAACGGCTTTTCTTCATCATCTGTCTCTTCGGTTGGAGAACTGGTTAACCTCAAATCGAGGACTTTTCAGGGGAGCAGGTCACTGGCCATGCGCCCTACCCCGCTCCGTGACGTGAACGATCATCACGCACGCCGTTGCTGACCCTGGCCAAGGCTCCGACCTTGGCCACCGGGGCAGCCGTCTTTTCATGATGCGATCATTAGAGGCTCGTCCTGCAAATCTCGGTACACAGGTGGCGGCTTTAAATAAATGCGCCCGTAGGGGCGCCGGGATTCTGGGCAGGCGATAGAGTGGGTCCCATTATCGTTACCTTGTTCGAGAGCGGTCGTTGATGAAATACGCAGCTGATGTCTCGAAGGAGCCCATACCTCCTAATGATGCGCGGTGCACGAATGTCAGCTTTCGCTGTCTCGAGAATAAATCCACGATCGTGGGCCACCTTGCCGGGCGTTGCTAAATCCTCTGGCGACGGTCCAAGGCTGGGCGACCTGAACCGTTGGTCCTTACCCTTCGATGCGATAGTGCGGTGGTCGCTGTCCGGTAAAATGTTGTGGGCCGAGCGGGATGCTGGCGGGCACTTTGTCCAGCGCCCCGTGATAGACAGACCAGCGACGTGGGTCGCGCCTCATCCGGTAGAACAAGCTGGAGCCGCAGGTGCCGCAAAAACCGCGCTCCACCGGTGGTGAGCTGTTGAACCAACGCAGCGTATCGTCACTCGACGTCGGGGTGACCACAGTCAGATCAACCCCCACGACAGAGGCACCATGCCAGCGGCGGCAATCGGCGCAATGACACACCTCGAACCGGGCGGGTGCGGGGATCGTGAATTGTATAGCGCCGCAAAGGCAGCGGCCGGACAGCGTGGTCATGGGAGGTTTCCTGAAGAGGTTTCTCATGGGGTTATGGCAATCTTGCCGGTGATTTCTGCAGTCTGGCTGACGGTGTCTGCAAAGGCTTCCATGCCGACCGCAGTCCGGTCCAGGGTCGCTTGCACCATGTAGATGGGGCGCTCGTTTGCTTCAGGCTCAGAAATCATGACGACCAGCGGTAGCGTAGTGTCCCTCACGGCAAGTATCCCGGTTGCCAGATATCCGTCGCTGGTCTCGGTGATTTCAGTGGATGTGAAGCTGGCATCGGGGAAGGTCCGGCTATTCAGCCACGCTGCGCTGTGCAAAACGGAGTCCAGAAGGGCATCATTGGTCGTGGCGGACGTGGTTCGAACAGTCACCGTGATCTGGCGCGCTTCAAGGTCAATCTTGGCGGACCAATCTTCGAATTGGCCAGAGACCTCCCGTGTCCCGACAACGACCGAGAAGCCCAAGGTGCTGTCCTCCTCCACGATGCCCAACGCGTAAAGCGGTGCGGTAAGAAGTAGCGAGAGCATAACGGCAAAATGGCGCATGGTTGACCCCTTCGCGCTTGAGGCACGAGGCCGGATTTCCGGCCCCGCGCAGGATCGCTTACATTTCGACGTAGGTGCCGCCATGGATGTTGGCGAAGTTTCGGAAGTCCACCGCCAGTGCCTGGGCCACAGCTGCAGCGGCGTTTCCACCCATCTCCTGCGCTTCGTCATAGTAGATGCGCGTAGTGATCAAGGTGCCGTCATCACCCTTGTCCTCAAGCGTCCAGATCACGAAGAAGTCCTTGATCGGGAGCGGCACGGTGCTGCGTTCCATGTCGAGGTCGTAGGCGATCATGCGGTTTTCCTCGACTGCGAAGACACGCTCATAAGCTGTGCCTGCGCCGCCGACGAAGTCGCAACGGCGGACAGACCCCATGCCAAGTTCACCCGGCGTCTCAGATGCCGAATGATCCCATGTCAGCTCTTCGATCTGAAGCGACCAGTCAGCATTTCCGGAATGGACAAGCGGGAACGCCTCCTCGGGCGTCATTGGCAATAGAAGCGTCTGGATCGACTGCAAGGGCGCATCGATGTAAGCGCCCAGATAGCCGCTGTCATAGGTGTAATTCGTCACCGGGTCGGACGACGTGACTGCGGCGCTTTCGCCGTACATGGCCGTGCGTTCCGCTTCGACATTGGGCAGCTGTTGAGCGCTGGCGGCGGTGGTCATGGCCAGAGCGAAGGCAAAGGATAGAATGGGTTTCATGGGGTTCTCCTTAGGGAAAGTTGAGGGGGAGGCATGGCCGACAGGCCACGCCATTCAGGCCATGGCCTGCCGTGCGGCGACGGCTTTCTTGGAGCCATCGACCTTGACCTTGCGCGGCGACGGGCGACCCGTCTCGGCATAGACCTTCAGATCATCGATGGTCTCGGTCAGCGCCTTTTTAAATTGCATCTTCATCATCCAGCCCATGAGGATGTTCATGGGAAAGGCGATGTTGGCCTTCAGAGTCATGCTGGCCTTGGTTCCGTTGCCGCTCGGGGTCAGGTGCCACGTATTGCGCAGCCCTTTCATGAAGCCTGGCATCTTCTCGCCAGTGGCCGAGTAGGACACCATGTGGCGCGCATCGTCATAGGCCTCGATGGTTTCAGTGAAAGGACCGAGGGAAGTTTCGCAGACGCGGCCCGCAGCGGGCGCTCCCGTCACCTTTGGCGTGCCGGACCGGACGCCGGAGACATAGACCGAGCTGGCCCAGTCTCCCGCAGAGGTGTAGTTCGGCCCGACAATGTCCCAGACCTTGTCCAGCGGCGCGTCGATCTGGCGTGAGATGTTCATTTCCATCGCTCAGCCCACCACCTGACCGCCCATCGCATAGCCGCCTTCAGCGGTCTCTTCGATGTGCACGTTGATGAATTGCTTGATGTCGCCCTTACCGGACGCGCCTGCGACGTTATTCAGCCCATCGGTGAGCTTTTCGACGATCTGGGCTTTCTCTTCCTTCGACCACGCGGATTGCGGGACGGTGACACGAATGGTTGGCATCATGGTTCTCCTATTTGAGTTTGGTGATGTCGACAGGATGCGCTCTCTGCGATAGTGCCTCAATGCAGGAGTGTGCAGGCTGACCTGCATTCGTGCAGGAAGGGATCGACCATGCGACCAAGCGAACGACTGGATTGGGATGACCTGAAACTTATCCTTGCCTTGGCGGAGGGCGGCTATGTCTCGCGCGCGGCGGAAAAACTCCACGTTGACCAGACAACGATCCCACGCCGGATCAGGCGGCTGGAGGATCGATTGGACCTGAAGCTGATCGAACGGATCAAGGGCGGCGTTGTGCTGACCACCGCCGCCGACGATCTGGTCCGCATCGCGCGCGAAGTTGAGACCGGGATCGACGACGCCTTGTCCGCGCCGCTCGAAACCCCGTCCGTCATAGGGACAGTGAAGCTGTCGGGCACCGACTTCATGCTAGATTTGCTGATGGAGGCGCTGGTCGATCTGCAACGGCGCTTTCCCGGCTTGACGCTCGACCTGAAGCCAACGAACGATTATCTCAGCCTCGACCGCCGTGAGACTGATGTTGCCATCCGGCAAGCAGATAGCCCGCATGATGGGCTGGTAGGCCGACGGCTGCCGGAGATTCCGCTTGGCATCTACGCGCCCCCCGATCTGGACGAGGAGGCTGTGGGGAAGCCCTGGCTGTCGTGGACTTTCCCAAGGGGCGTGAATGAGATCGACGAGATGATCCTGGAGCATGACCCGGAAGCGCGGATCGTCACGCGGGTCAACAGCTTCATGGCGCAGGCACGGCTGTGTCTTGGCGGCATGGGCTGCGTCGTGCTGCCGGATCACTATGTCGACGCCCATGCCGAACTGTCGAGTCTTAGGCGCATTGCCGACGGCCCTTCTTACCCGGCGTGGGTCGTGACACATGAGGAGTTGCGCCATGTGCCCCGTGTGCGTGAGGTCATGAGGGCCATCGCGGACGCTTTGCGCAAGAAGTACGGCGACTAAGGTATCGCAGAAGGGCGATCGTCACCGACAGCGATATGTCACTAGCAATTAGGGAAAGAAGGACGCGGTCTGAAGCGGTATCATTCTGCGGCGATTGCTGCACTACCGGAAATCAAGTCAGCGTTCTTCCGGAGCCACACAACAAGCGCGTCGCGCAGTGCGCGAACGCGAGCCGTGTTCCGGACATCGGCGTGGCTCAGCACCCAGATCGTCCAGCCCGGATCGGAGAAATCGGTCGGGAGCCTCTGAAGCTGTTGTACGCGATCCGCAAGCATGCAGGGTAGGAGCGCCAGCCCCAATCCGGCGCGGGCTGCGTCGAGCATCAGACCGACGGAATTCACTCGCGTGACGCGGGGCTCGGCAATTCCGACCGCCTCGATCCAATCGGGAACGAACACACCATCGCCGATCCAGGCGAGACACGGAACGCTGTCTGCTGCAGCCGCTCGAGTCAAAAGCTCGGGCGTACCGTAGACCCGTGTCGTCGCCAGGCCGAGGTCCCGGCCGACAAGATCGGACGGTGGCTTGGGTGTGCATCGAACAGCGACATCTGCTTCACGCGCGCCAAGGTCCATCCGCTCATCATCCGAAACAATCGTCAGCCGAATGCCTGGATGTTCGGTTTGGAACGCTGACAAGGCGGGTAGCAAGAGCCCCCGCATCATCGCATCGCCGGCCGTAACGGTGATGGGCCCGGCCAGCACATCAGCCTCATCACCCGCGGCCTGCTCGATCATCAGCGCCGCCTCCCCCATCTGACGCGCCATTGGTACAATCCGCTCGGCAAGCGCGGTCGTCGCCCATCGTCCTGGACCTCGCTCGAACAAGTGGCCGCCCAGTCGGGTCTCCAGTGCCGCAATTCGGCGCGACACGGTCGAGGGATTGCATCTCAAGACACGCGCGGCGTCCAGCATGGATCCGGCCTCGTAGACCTCGCGAAAAACATCGAGATCGGTCCATTCCAGACGATGCATATTCGCAATTTCTCAATGCAAAATTCGATATCGAATAAGATTTTCGCAATCAATAGTTTCGAGGTCAACCACAGATTGGACCTACCCATGACCGCAGAACTCACAATGATGCTTGCCGCCCTTTTCCTGTTGGCTGTGCTGACGAACGTCGTCCAGATGTCGGCGCTCGTTGCCGGCCACGGCGTTGGCGGCATGCTCCGGTCGCGGGCGGACATACCCGTGCCGAAGCCGGGTTTCGCGGGCCGCACAGATCGCGCCATCGACAACCTAAAGGAGAATCTGTTCTTCTTCTTGCCGCTTTGTCTGCTGACCGCAATTCTTGGTATCTCGAACGGATGGACCGCAGGTGGAGCGCAGCTTTTCGTCGCGGCGCGAGTTGCACATGCCGTCCTCTACCTCATCGGTGTGCCGGGCCTCCGATCCGCCGCTTTCGGTGTCGGCACCGCAGGGCTCGTCCTGATGGTCATCGGCCTCTTCATCCCTATCTGAAGGATCCCCATCCATGAAAATCGACGTCTCCACGACAGTTAATGCTCCGGCTGAGAAGGTGTGGACTCTGCTCGGCCCCCGCTTCGGTCATATCTCCGAATGGTGTGCCACTGTGAACTCTTCTCGCCTGTCCGAACGGCCTGTCGCCTTGCAGAACGCCCCTGCCGCGGGCCGCCATTGCGAGACCACCTTCGGACCATTTGACGAGATGTTCCGCGACTACGATCCCGAAGCCCGAACCATGGCCTACGAGGCAACGAGCCCTAAGCTGCCGTTCTTTATCAAGCGCCTCACCAACCGTTTCACGGTCGAGTCGCTTGGCAACGATCGTTGTCGCGTGACGATGAACTCAGGCGCCGACATGACACAGCCGTTCCGGACTCTCATGGGGCCAATGATGAAGATGTCCATGGGCAAGAGCCTGCGCGGATTGGTCGAGGAGTTGAAGTATTACGCGGAAAACGACGTGCCGCATCCCCGCAAGGTGAAAGCACAAGCGAAAACCACTCGAAAGGCCGCGGCATGACCCGGCTGGCGCACGTCGACCCGGAAAGCGCCTCGGGTAAGTTGGCCGAGACATATTCCGCCATCGAAAGCACATTGGGCCGGGTGCCCAACATGGCTCGGGTTATGGGCGCGCAGCCCTTCTATCTCGACATATACATGACGATGCGTGCCAAGCTGTCCGAGGGCCGTCTCGACGGGCGCACCCGTGAAGCTGTCGCCACCATGATCGCCGTCGAGAATCGCTGTGGTTATTGCGAGGCGGCCCACGCGGCGACCGCGATCCAGATGTTTGACACGCCCGCCGACGAGGTGGAGGCCTGGCAGCGTGGCGCATCCTCGGACCCGGCGCTTGCGTCGATCCTCGTCCTTGCACGTCGACTGAATGAGACACGCGGCGCGCTCAAAGACAGCGACCTCGATGCGGCGCGCGCGGCGGGCCTGTCGGATGCCGATATCATCGAAGTGCTCGGCATCGTCGTGATGAACATCGCGACCAACTACCTCAACCGCCTCGCGCAGACCGATCCGGATTTTCCTGCGCCCGAGGGACGCAGATGACCCACCCTATCCCTCGCCGCTTGGCGCTGATCTTCGCCTCTTTCTTTCTGGCAAGCACAGGAGCGGTCATGGCCGACTCAAACACGGAATGTCTGACTCCCAGCGAACATGCCGAGGTGGAGGCGCTGGTCGATCAAACCGGAGCGGGGCGCTTGCACGCAGCCGGGCATATCCTCTCGCCGCTCACCGCCGAAGAGATTTTCCCCGTCGTCACGGAGAATGAGCAGTTGGTGCGCTGGATGCCAAGCCTCGAAGGCGGCACCTACGACGATCGTCCCGAGCGCGCGCCTATCGCGCCAGGGATGACGCGACGGCTGTCCTTCGGCGGACAGGCGGATGTCGAGCGGATCGTGGCGGTCGAGCTGCCGCGTCTTTTCGCCTACCAGATCATCGGTGGCTTTCCCATCGACGATCACCTTGCCGTCCTGGTCGTCACAACCCTGGAAACCGGCGGGACGCGCGTCTCCTGGTATCAATACTTTCGGTCCCCCCGCCTCACCGGCGTACTGCAGCGCAGGCAGGTCCGGCGCTTTGTCGACAATGGCATGACCGCCTTGGCCGTTCTGTTGGAAGGAGAACGCATCGAGCATTGCTGACCCATCACACCAACAAGAAGGAGAATTCGAATGCAATCCCACTCTCGTAATTTCAGGAACGGCAGCGCCGCAGCTTTGCTTTTTCTGTTAGCGATTGCCACACCGGCACTTTCCGACGATGCCGCTACACGTGCGTTGGTGGAGCGCTTCTATGCGGCCTTTAACACTCAAGACGTTGGGGCGCTGCGCAGCGTTTTGGCAGATGACTACGTGGTGCATGGTACATCGCCCTCCCTACCCGAAGGCGATGCGGACACACTGGGGCAAGCGTTTCAGGGGTTCGCCGCAGGTGTGCCTGATGTGACCTATGAGGTGCTCGCCATTTATATTGCGGACGATATCGCAACCGTACGTGGAACGGTGAGCGGCATACACGAAGGCCCACTCTTCGGGATACCGGCAAGCGGTGCCAGAGTTGAGTTCGGCGCAATTGACGTCCATCGCATTGACGGCGGCCGCATCGTCGAAAGCTGGCATTCCGAGGACTTCGCCACAATGCTTCGCCAGATCGGTGCCTTGCCTGCCGGCAACTGAACCAAGCCCTGGGCACAGAAAAATCAAGAACCCCATCCAGACCGACATGATCGCTTCCCGATCGCGAACACGCGGTCATGTCTTTATGAAACCCAAGGAGAACAAAATGCTACCTATCAAACAGAAGATTTTCGGTGCTGCCCTAGTCATTGTTCCGGCGATGGCGGCAGCTGAGTCTCTCGCGCAATCCGCCCAAGAACTTGTCAGCGAGTCCGCCGCCTTTGAGACGATGATTGCCAGGGACGCTTTGGAGACCGCGCTGAGCTGTTGGGCCCGGGGCATGGACTTGACCATCGGCGGCGAGGCCGATGCCGCGCTCGCGACGTGGAACGCGTGTTACGCGCATCCCGACTATCGCTTTCAGGTCCTTTTCCAGGGTCAGACAATTGAAGGCGAAGGCGCCGCCGGGCGGGCAGAGACGAACGTGCGGACGTCAGCGATGTTCGGCTACACTGGGGCCTATCACTATATCTCGAATGTCGAGGTTGAAATGGGCGCCGAGGGTGCCGCGACCGCCACTGCGCTTCAGACCGCCGACCACTTCCGCGAGGACGGCACGGTCGAGACGACTTTCGGGATTATCACCGTCGAGTTTGTGCAGAGCGATGACGGACGCTGGCTAGCCCTCAACGAGACGATGGACATCGAGCGGATGGTAGGTTTTGCAGGTCTTCCCGCACCCGCCGCGATGATACAGCAATGACCTGTTGCATTCGTCACCGTTCGGTGAAATAAGACTTGCATGGCCCGTCAGATCGAATACGACCCCCTCGCGCTTCAGGAGACAATGATGAAGGTCTTCTGGGCGCAGGGCTATGCAGAGACGTCTCTGTCGGACATCGAATCCGCGACCGGACTGAACCGACGGCAGCTCTATAACGGTGTGGGCGACAAGAGGCAGATGTTCCTAGGTGCGTTGGACGACTTTTCCGCCCTCGCGGGGCGCCGGTTCCTCGCGCAACTTGAAAGCGATGAGGCGGGCGTCGCTGACATCGAGACGCTGCTTCGAACCTTTCTTGAGCTTGCGTTGACGCCGGACGGACCGACCGGTTGCCTGGTCTGCAGCAGCTCACAGGAGGAGATCGCGTCGGACGCCGATGTCGCGAGCCGGATCGACACCTACTTTGACCGGATTCGGGACGCCTATTTCAATGCACTCAGGCGTGCCGTTAACCGGGGCGATCTGGCTCTGACTGACGCGCAAGTCGCGTCTCGCGCGGAGGCGCTGTTCGGAACCCACGTCGCCCTTTGTATTCTAGGCCGGGCTGGACGCCCGGTGGAGCAGCTCAAACGCATGGTCGATCAGGCGCTTGAGGACATCGCCTGAGTTTTTTTGATGTAAATTCACCAATCAGTGAAAAAAGGAAGAAACATGAAATCTCTCTCTCCCGCAGCGAAATACGCGATCGCTGCCACGACAGCTGCACTTATCGCGTTCACGGCGCCTGTGTTTGCCCAAAGCACAGACACTGTGCCTGCCATCTCCGCGGAGTTTCCCTACGAGCACCAGTTCGTTGAGGTGAATGGACACCGTATGGCCTATGTTGAGGAGGGCGAAGGCTCGGTCGTTCTCTTCATCCACGGCAACCCGACATCCTCCTACCTCTGGCGCAACGTGATCCCATATGTCTCGGACACTCACCGTGCGGTGGCGCTGGATTTGATCGGAATGGGCGCGTCGGACCAGCCCGACATCGCGTACACGTTTCAGGACCATTACGCCTATGTGGAGGGCTTCATCGACGCGCTTGGACTGGAGGACGTCACGCTCGTTCTGCACGATTGGGGCGGCGGACTGGGAACGTATTACGCAGCCAACCACCCGGACAATGTCCGCGCTGTGGCGATGATGGAAGCGGCGGCACCGCCCGCCTTGCCGATCCCGTCCTGGGACGCTGTTGCGGACCCACAGGTTCGCGCGACCTTCCAGGGGTTCCGTGATCCGGAAATGGGACCGCGGATCATCCTTGAGCAAAACGGCTTCGTGGAAGGGCTGCTGCCGGCCTCGGTTATCAGGCAACTCACGCAGGCAGAGATGGACGCCTATCGCGCGCCCTTCCCAACGCCTGAGAGCCGCCAGCCGGTGTTGGTCTGGCCGAACGAGATTCCAATCGAGGGTGAGCCTGCCGGCAACGTCGCCGTGATGCAGGACATCGCCGCATGGCTCGGCACGTCCGAACAACCAAAGCTTTACCTCTATGCCTCTCCGGGTCTCATCATCACGCCCGAAGTCGCCAACTTTGTCCCTCAGGTGATGAACAACGTGCAGACGCGGTTCATCGGCGCGGGCATTCACTATCTTCAGGAGGATCAGCCCGAGACCATCGGCCGCAACCTGTCCGACTGGCTTCGCGACGTCGTGGGGGAGGGCTGAGTTATGGACGGTACACACAATGACGCGCCCGTCTACATGATCGTCATGCTCGACTTGACCGACATGGACGCCTTCATGCGCGACTATGCCGGTCCGCTTCAGCCACACCACGCAAAGCATGGGGTCGAGACCCTCGTCGCCACACCCGCGCCGGAAGTGCTTGAAGGGAGCTATGACAAGACCATCACCGTAGTCCTCAAGTTCCCGTCGGCCGACGCGCAGCGGGCCTGGTACGACGACCCGGACTACCAACCGTTGCTAAAGCGGCGGTTCGAGTTGACCGACACCGATAGTTCGTTCGCCTTGGTCGTCCCCCAATTCGCGCCACAGGGGGGCTGACATGACCAAGAGCGTAGAGTTCACCGCTTTGGGCGGGCCGGAAGTCCTGACGATCGTGGACCGCGACCCGACGCCGCCGGGTCCGGGCGAAGTGCAGGTCGCGGTCAAAGCCGCGGGCCTCAACCGGGCGGAGCTTCTCTTCGTCGCGGGACAGTACCTGGTCGACCCCGAGCTGCCCTCGCGCCTGGGCTTCGAGGGCGCCGGCGAAGTCTTAGCGGTCGGCGACGCCGTCAAGCGGGTCTCTCCGGGCGACCGCGTCGCCATCACGCCCGCCTTCAAACAGAACGGCTACGGCGTCCTTGGCGAGATCATCAATATCCCTGAAACGGCCTTGGAGCGTTTGCCGGACGCCGTTGGCTGGCCGGATGCGGCGGCGTTCTGGATGGCATTCGGGACCGCCTATGGGCTGCTCGTCCAGACGGGCGGCCTGATTGAAGGCGCGGGTCAGTCCGTCGTGCTGAACGCCGCGTCATCCAGCGTCGGAACGGCCGCATTCCAGATCATCCGCGCTCACGGCGGAACCTCCATAGCGACGACCCGGACCCGCGACAAAGTCGAAGGCCTTAAGGCCGCGGGGGCGGATCATGTGATCGTCACTGAGGAAGAAGACGTCTTAGCGCGCGTGATGGAGATCACGGCTAACCGGGGCTTTGACATCGCGCTGGACGCCGTGCAGGGCGAGGCAGGCGAAACGTTGGCCAATGCCGCCGGGTTCGAAGCCACGATGGTGGCCTATGGTCTGCTCTCGGGTGCACCATCCATGACGCCATTCTATCCGATGGTGGCGAAGGGTTTGCGGGTGACGGGCTTCCACGTTGCCTGGTCCATGCTGGATCATCCGAAGCGCCGCGCCGTCGCAGTGGAGCATCTGAATGCCAGGCTTGCGGACGGGACCTACAAGCCCGTCATCGACAAGGTGTTCCCGTTCGAAGAAATCCAGGACGCCTATCGGCACATGGCGTCGAATGCCCATCTCGGGAAAATCGTCGTGGAGGTGGCCCAATGACTGCTCAATCAACGAGTATCAATTCGCCAAAATCCCAAGGTGTGCGCTCGCGCGCCGAAGCCACCATCAAGCGCCTGGGTCTGGCAAAGTCCTACCCCTTCCCTCACCATTTCTTTGACAGCCCGATGGGCGCGATGCATTTCCTGGACGAAGGGCCGCGGGACGCGCCCGTCCTGCTGATGCTCCATGGTAATCCCAGTTGGTCGTTTCTCTACCGCCGCTTCGTGACGGCGTTCTCGGACACGCATCGCGTCATCGCGCCGGACCACATCGGCTTCGGCCTGTCCGACAAGCCAGAGGATGAGAACGCCTACAGCATCGACGCCCACGTGCGGAACCTCGAAGGCCTTGTGGAAGCACTGGACCTACGAGACGTCACGCTGGTGATGCAGGACTGGGGCGGGCCCATCGGGCTTGGCATGGCCGCCCGGCATCCTGAACGCGTATCGCGACTCGTGATATTGAACACGTTCGGATTCTATCCGCCGGTCGAGGGCATGGACCCCGAAAAGCTAAAGCTCCCGCCGCCGCTGCTGCTGATGCGCAGCCGCGGCGTCGGGGACTTTCTCGTACGCCGTTTGGGCTTTTTTGAGCGCATGGCCATGCCAACCGCAATTGGCGACAAGAGTGCCTGGAGAGCCGTCCGCCATGCCTATACCGGGATTTTCCAATCGACAGTCGATCGCGCGGGAGTCATGGCATTCCCCCGTCTCATCCCGACGAATACGCGCCATCCCTCGGCGCGGCTCATGCAGGCGGAGACCGGGCCTTTCCTCGATGCGTTCGACGGCCCGGCGCGCATCTTCTGGGGGATGAAGGACCCGTTCTTCCCGAACGGGGTGCTGGACGCGTGGCGAAAGAAGCTGCCACAGGCTGAAGTGACCGAGTTGCCCAAGGCACGGCACTACATCCAGGAGGACGCGCCGGATGAGGTGATCGCGGGGCTGCGCGCCTTCATCGACGGCTGAGCAGACCGGGACTGCCGTGACCAAAATCCTTGGCTCGAAATCCAGACGGGCGCGGCGCGCCCTGCCCGTCCGCTCCAGACCTCAACCAACAGGAGAATACACCATGACCATTTCCATGACCGCCGCCTTGCTTGGCTTCGGCGCAGTCACCCTCTTCGCCCTCGGTATCGAGATCATGTACACCTATGCGACCCAGGGGATCGGCTTCGGATTCTCCTCGAACCGCCCGGCCGTAACGCTCAGCCCGCTTGGACGGCGCATCGGTCGGGCCTACGTCAATCAGGTCGAGGCGGCCGCCTATGTCGTTCCAGTGCTCGCAGCGGCCGCCTTTCTCGGAGTGAATAGCCCGGCTGCGCAACTGGCCGCCATGGCAATCGTCGCGGGTCGCGCGTGGTTTGTCCTGTTCTATTACACCGGTCTGCCATTTGTTCGCCTTATAGGCTTTCTGGGTGGGTCAATGGGGACATTGGTGGTCGCCATTCTCACGGCGCAGGCCGTGCTGGCGACGCCCTAGCCGGGCGGTTAGGGCCCACTGGCGGCGGCGCGCCAGCTCTCCACGGTCTCGGCTGCAATACCTGCGGCGGCTCCAGCTGCCGTCGTCCGCCCTTCCTGCCGGATCAGCGCCAACAGTCCCCAAAGCGTCGCGAGCAAGAAATCGGCTCGCGCAGCAAGCGTTTCATCGTCACCCTCCATCTCACCGGCGTCGCGCGCGTTGCGCAAAGCCGTCAGGAAAGCGTCCTGGATCATGGACCTGTAGCCCTCGACCTTTCGTCTCACCGGGTCGGACATGCGCCGGACATCGAGAACAGTGTTGACCATAAGACAGCCCGAATGCACCGGAGCATCTTCCTCAGCCGGCGCGCTCATGGCGCGGAAAAGGCGCTGAATGCCATCGAGGCCGCCACCCGCAACCGTTCCTTCGTACACTTCCTTCGCACCCTCATGGTAGCGGTCGAGCGCGGCGACGAAGAGCCCCTCCTTGTCGCCCCACGCGTTATAGAGACTGATCCGCTTCACGCCGGTCGCCTCCTCCAAGGCGCCGATCGGCGTCCCGTCATATCCTCCGCGCCAGAAAGCAAGCATCGCCGCGTCGATCACTGCGTCGTCGTCAAAGGAACGTGGGCGAGGCATAGGCGGGCCGATCACAAATATTTCATAACACGCGTTATATTATCCTTGCGGGCGCGAGAATCAAATGATAATTGTTTTGTAACGCACGTTCTGGAATGATCCAGCCCGGCGCGACTGGGAGAATGACCATGTTTCCTCGCCTCATTGCCGTCGCGGCGCTTGCCGTGGCGATCGGGATCGGCTTGCCCATCGGGACCGCGCAGGCGGACCCCTCCCCCACCTTGACCGAGGCGGCAGCGCTGACCGAAGCAACGCATCGCCGCACGGTGCGGATCCATTTCGACGCTGCCCCTGATGAAATCCAGCGTGAGTTACTGACACGGGTCGATCTATACGACCCCACCATCGTGGAAGTTCGAATGGACAACGCGACCAGCTTAACGCCGGGCGAGATCGGCGTGGGTTCGGTGCGGATCTGCGTGTTCGAAGACGGGCGCGAGCTGCACGAACCGATCCTCGTCTGGGAGGAGGGGCGCGCCTATGCCTACACAGTTGATGCCGACGCCTCGACCATGTCCCTGCCCGTCTCCGAGATCGTACTGATCTATGACTTTGCTCCTGCTGAGGATGGCGGGACGAACCTGACTGTCCGTGCCTTTTACGAGCCTGCCGTGTCCGGCACCGGGCCGATCATCGACCCGGTTCTCACGGGAACGCTCCGCCGGACATTTCAGACGGCCGCAGATGTCTTCGGCGGCGAATATCTCGGCGACGAGCGGCCCTGAGACTTTTGTCCATCAACCGCTTTCCCATCATCACCAATCAACCCAACCCAAGGAGAAAATCATGACCCTTCGCAATCTCGTTCTCGCTGCCGCAATGGCGCTGACACCCGCCCTCGCTTCCGCGCAAGAGGCGACCGTTATGGAAATCGTCACGTTCAATGCACAGGACGGCGCGGATGCGGCGGCAGTGACCGAAGCCCTCGCCCCCATCGCCGAAAGAATGGGCCAGTACGGCACGCTCGTCGCCCGTTCGGTCGCCGAAGGTCCTGACGGTACGTGGACCATGGTCAACTTCTCGACCGACCGGGACGCGATGAATCGCATCAACGAAGAAGCCCTGACCTGGCCAGAGTTTGGCGCGCTGCCTGGTGTAGCAAACCTCGAGACGCTGCAGATGCAACAGCTGGAAATCTCCGCCTCGGTTGGGCTGGAGGGCGAGTAATGCGCATTGAGCGCGATCTCGACGTGAAGGCAGCGCCGGACGATGTCTGGCGCATCCTTGCGGATGAATATGCAGATGTTGGACGTTGGGCGCGTGCAGTGCAGACGTCCGAGCCAAACGCCGCCGTCGCCCCCCTTCCGGCGGCGGCCGTGGGCGGTCGTGTCTGCACTGCGTCCATCGGTGCGGTGACGGAGACGATCCGGATTTATGACACCGAAAACCGCGTTCTGGCGTATGACGCCCAGGCGAAAGCGATGCCATTCTTCGTCCGCAAGCTTACCGGACACTGGACGGTGCGGCCCGCCGGAAGTGGCTCCGAGGTCGGTCTTCAGTTCGAAGCCGACCTGATGGCGCCCTTCGGCGCGCTCATGGGCTGGGTCATCCGACGGCAATTCAAATCGGCCATCGACGAGACGCTGGAAGACCTCAAGCTCTACGCCGAAACCGGGAAGGTTCATCCCGACAAGGCGAAGGCATTGGCAGCAACGGTGCAGCCCGCATGACAAGTTGGGACGCGCAAGAGGCTCGTGTCGATGGTACGTGTATGACCTACCGGACCCACGGGCCCAAAGATGGCCCCGTGGCCCTCCTGATCCATGGGCATACGCAGTCCCCCATCATGTGGCGCGCAGCGGCGGAGGCTCTGGCGGAGGACGGCTGGTTTGTCGTCGCCCCTGATCTGCACCTGCGGGACCGCCCGGAGGGAGTGGCACCGCCGACAAAGGCCGATCTCGCCAAACGGTTCGACGCGCTTTTGACGGCAGTCGCGCGCCCCGCCTCGGTCACTGTCGGCCACGACCTCGGCGCGATGGTCGCCGCCACGCATGCAGCGCGCAATCGCACCGATTTACGCGCACTTGCGGTTCTGGAGGCCACACCGCCGGGAGTCGGTTTCTGGTCGCAGCTCCTTGCCGACCCCCGCGCATGGCACTTCAACGCCCACGGTTCTCACATGGAGAAGCTGATCGAAGGGCGCGAAGAAATCTATCTCGATCGTTTCTGGACCGAGTTCGCCGGTGACGGGCGCGATCCCATCCCCGCGCCGGACCGCGCCGCCTACATTTCGGCGCTTCGCGAACCCGGCGCTCTCCGCGCGGCGCTCGGCCATTTCGCTGTTTTTCCGGCTGATGCCGAGGCCGCGGACGCCCTCTTTGCAGACCCGCTTCAAATGCCTGTCCTGGCGATTGGGGGCGAGCGCAGCTTCGGCGCGATGATCGCCGAACAGATGCGCCTGATCGCCACAGATGTCGCCGGACATGTCGTGCCGGACGCGGGCCACTGGCTGCTGGAAGAAGACGGCCCCGATACGATCGTGGCCCTGCGCCGCTTCCTCGCCCCTCATCTGGCCTCGTCGGCCTAACCCTCACAAACCACCAAGGATACAAAACCCATGACTATCGAACTTCTCTCCGTCTTCGTGACAGGCGCCATGCTGTGGCTCTCCATCGTCATCCAGCAGCTCCATCTCGACAAGGCGGCCGGCACCAAATTCGCGCTCTCGAACCGGGACGCTCCGCCTGACCTTCCTCCCGCCCAGGCCCGGATGCTCCGCGCCGTGCGCAACCAGTCGGATGTCGCCGCGGTCTGGATCGCCCTCGTCGTGGTGCAACAGATCAGCGGCGCCGGCGGTGCGCTGACCTACTGGGCCGCGGTCGCGATGATCGCCAGTCGCCTGCTCTACTTCCCGCTCTACGCCCTCGGCATCACCCCGTTCCGGTCGTTTGCCTGGGCGCTCTTCCTGATCGCGGCCCCGGTCTTTGCCGTGGGCATCTGGCTCACCCTGGAAATGACGCTCCTCAGCGGGAGCTGATGCGCCTCTTCGGACAAAGGGCGGAAGCAGAGCGTCGCGCCGCGCTGCTTGCCGCCGGAGACCTGACGCTCGGCCAAACCATTCTGGAAATCGAACCCGGCAAAGGGGCGCTCACGGAGGCCCTTTTGCGTCTGGTCGCTGATGATGGAGAGCTCATCGTCCAGCAACCAACGCCGCTCGATGCGTTCTTCGGACAGAAGGCGAGACGGCGCATGGAACGGGCATCGAACGCCCGCTACTCGCACACGACTTGGGAGGCCCTCGATGCGGCTGATGGCAGCGTCGAACGGGTTGTCTGGGTGCAGGGACCCCACGAACTCTGGTTCGAGCCTGGCTCCGGAATTTCGCTCGGACAGCCTGCAACCGTGTTCGCGGAAATCGCGCGTGTCCTCGCATCCAGCGGCAAGTTTCTCGTCGTGGATAACTTGGCTCCGCCGAGGGTATCGGACGCGCAGGCCGGCAATCTGCACCGCTCCGATCCCCGCACCATTGCAGCCCTCGCGCAAATGGCCGGACTTGGACTCCTGCGCAAGGAGATCGAGTGGGTGAAATCTCCGAGCGATCCCCTGGATGTCCCCACCTATAGTCGCGCGACGCGGGGCGCGCCTCGGCAATGGATGCAGGTTTGGAGAAAAGGTTAGTCCCTTTAAGCGTCGGCGGGAGGCTTTTGGACGCGGCGAGAACCAAGATAAACTGGAATTTTTGGGTCCCATTATCGTTACCGGCTAGGCTTCGCGCGACAGCTCGATTTTCGGTTACGATAACTGGGAAGTATCGTTACCGGACAGCTCCGCGGAGCGGACATTCATACCAAATGCCGCGAAGGTCTCGAATGAGCCCAACCCTACTTCGACAATTGCTCATTCAAATATGCTACAAGTTCTTCGACTTGTGTACGATCAGGTTCAGGCAGTGGATCGTCGCAACTGCTCAGAACCGTTTTGCAGATATCGCGAAACATCTCTTTATCTTTGCAGTCCAACAGCAACATGTTTTCTGGGTATCGGGAAATGGCACCTAGTAGATCACCCTCAAAAAAATCACCGTCCGCGAATGGGTTTTCTTTCAGAACTATTAACGCTTTGGGAAGTAAGTGTCTCGCACCGATTGATTGCCCGAGCATGATGCGCAGATCTTCTACAGTGAATTCCGCAAGTTTCTTTTTCCTTAGCTGGTAGCATGTTGTTGTGAGATAAGACTTGAAGCCAGGCTCAGGCCAAATCTCGCCTTCAAGCTCTTCTAATGTCTTTTGGTCAATGTGTTTCATTCTTGTTCATCAGACACATAACACCTCAGATCAATGGCGGCTATGTCCCGCGCAAGCGACTTTGGGCCGGTCACCGATTTCGCGGTCGCGGCGAATGGCCGGTTCGGTGAAGCCGCACTGCGGCGCGGCCTTGTGCGGTGAATGGCAGGAATGGGCCGTCCGCGAGGACGACCCTAAAGTCGCTAGATTTCAATGGCCTCGGCGATTGCTAGAGCGTCCTCAAGTTCGACGCCCAGGTACCGGACTGTGCTGTCCATCTTGGTATGACCGAGCAGAAGCTGAACCGCCCGCAAGTTGCCGGTCTTTTTGTAGATCTGGGTCACCTTTGTTCGCCTCATCGAATGCGTGCCATATGCGCTCGCTTCTAGACCGATCGACGTGACCCAATCGCGGACGATCCGCGCATACTGGCGTGTCGAGATGTGCAGGCGCTCGTGGAACCGACCCGGCCATAGGAACTCCGACCCGACTATGAGCTCATCTTCCATCCACTTTTCGACAGAGGCGCGTGTGCCTTCGGATATCTCAAATCGCACAGGTTTCTGAGTCTTGCTTTGTAGCACCGATGCCCGTTCCTTGATCTGACCTGATGCCATCACATCGACGACTTTCATCTTCACCAGGTCACAGCCGCGCAGCTTGCTGTCGATGGCCATATTGAAGAGTGCAAGGTCTCGATGGTTCTCGGCCAGTTCAAGTCGAACCCGGATCGCCCAGACATGTTTTGGTTTCAGTGGTCGTTTTTGCCCGACGATGCGGCCCTTGTTCCAAGCCGGGCGAAGCGCACGAATAGCCGGTAAGTTTGGTGTTTCCATGACTGATCCTCCGATCCGCCATGCCCTCCCACAACGACAACCCGACGTTGACGATGCCACCATATCACAGGATGCTGCGTCGCATCCGAGGTCGGCTGTGAGCCCAAATTTCAGGACGCTGCGCAGTCATGCATGGCGACCGTGCAGTACTCATCACACCCTTAAGTGCTCCTTCGCAAGTGTGTCGAAACCCGACAACGACCTATCGCAAAGGCGAAACCGTCTCACTTCGGCGTCTTTATTGGGTGCACCCGCCCAGTACCTAATTCAGCTGGATTGCGAACTAGAGCTAGAACGGGTGCCCGCGATCGTTCCGTGGAGGGGATTGCGGGAGGGAAAAGAACGCACCAGAGTTAGGTAATCAAGAAGCAAAAGCGATGAGGAAACCGTCGTCAATAGAAAAACGATCGGTAAGAGATGGCCAAAAAGTATAGAAACCCATTCAGTAAACGGCGATAGTCAGAGGCGGACTCAGGCTCAACCGAACCTCGGTTCATCCGGTCAGAGGCCGATAGTGACATATGACGATCGAACTACGGTTTCTTATAATGGGTTAGCTGAGAGGCAGAATATTATGACAGACCTTGATAATACTGACGAGCGTCGCGAACGCTTCACGTTGAGCTACATGCGGGTTCGCTGTTCAAAAAATACAGAAGACGAGTGGCTGAGCAGCAAGGATGAAGTTTTCGTCGAAATGGTAGCTGGTGCGCCGGGCACGAAGCCAGAGCATCATCGGACTACCGTACACCGAAACGTCAAAGCGGGCGACATTAGAGATCAAGGTCAGAAATACGAGCTCTGGTCCGGCCATAGTATACCGACAGCGCTTACGATCGTCGTAGGTGTTGTAGAAGTGGACGATGGGGGTGAAATTCTAGAAAAGGCGGTGGACTTTATAACGAAAATCTCCAGCATTGGTGCATCAGTGATATCTGGAGATAGCGATTTGAAGAAAGGCCTAAAAGTAACTTCAGCAGTGGGAAAAGGAATTACCGCAATCGGTGATTTCGCGGGCGGGGAGAATGACAATCTCGGTCATGTAGTTCTTCACCTTGACAATCATGAATGCTACAACCTCCTACGCAGTAAGAGGCTTAAACCATACGGATTTGACACCAATATCCGCACCGTTCACCTAGACCCGAATGGTCAAGGGAGGTATACTGTCTATTTTCTGTTAGAAAGCAATGGCGGCACAGATCGATTCAACCAAAATGGTGAAGCCCACGAGATTTACCATAGGGAGAAGACGATACATAATCCTTCTAGATTTATTCCCAGGCTTTTTCCGAAACGTTTTCCGCGAGCGCTTACGATAAGAAAGCTCGAGGAAGATTTCGAGGCGCGGTGGTCCAATCGTATCGACGGCTTTCGGGCGCCTGACTATCGCAAGCCAACACAATCGATAGGGCGACTCAAAATTTTTGATAGGGATAAAAATCAAATACCTACACTTCATTACGATCACGCATTCAACGTCTTACAGGAGGAGCCGTTATCGTCAGGCTTCGAACCCGAAGGCCGGAAGTGGTTCAGACCGGCTGTTCATGCAGACAAACTAAGGTCTTTCAAACCGGCTGCTGATGTACCACCTCTGGCGTTTGGTAGAGACATTATACCTGGAGGCCGATACGAAGGTCATGCGCTCGCGATGTTTCAATGGGACAACGTGGTTGCAGTTTATCCTGAACGGCCCGCATCTTTTTATGAGCTCCCACGTGATCCCGATCAAGGTCTAGAGCTTGAGTGTCTGCACGAGTTTCCTAAGGATGCAACTAGCATCGATATCCATAGGTTGTCAGAGGCGGAAGATGGTTTTTTTGCTTATCAACCCAATGAGGATCGGATCCTTATCTACCGATATGTTCGTCGTACGCTACAAAGGAGTTATATTGGACTTAATCATCAGCCGCTCTTGAAGATTGCTCCTGGAGAAATGGTATTAGCCACTACAATTACCGTTCCCGAAGATGATGGAAACGAGATACAATATGACATCGTCGCTTCTGGACATTTTGATCAGCGGTCAAACGGAAGTGGAGCATTTATCCTGTATCGACGGAACTTGTATGGGGTGGGCGACATCGCTCTGTTGTACCCCCCGAAAAAGAATGGCACGGGCGTGATTAGACATCGCAGGGCGATTGAGCCGGACTGGGATGAGATTTATCCGATGGGGCGTTTTAGAGCGCTATTTGTCAAAGACGGGGGCGTAAGGATGGAGATTAAAGAGGTGCCTAGTTGGCAGACAATTGCTGTCGGATCCGTGAAAGAGTTTTGCTACGTAAATATTTGCATGACTCATCCTCGATCCTATCTATCTCGTCGTTTGATAGGCCTAAATGGAACGATTTGCATAGGGGTAGAGAGTACGGGTTCCCAAAGGCCACCTCTAGACGGCGGTCCTCATGCTTAAGCAATTTCTTTTATCGGTGAGCTAATCCGACCTATCGAATGAGTTTGTCTTTTGGTGTAGCGCTGATATTTTTGGGAAAAGGATCGAAATAGGCGGAACGTAAATGACTTACTCGCGCCTTACGAAGTTATGGCTGGTGTTTTGAGTTGCCAAGCCTCTTATCCGGCATTGTTCAGTGCTGTCAACAGAGAGGATCGAGAACGAGAGTTAGGATCCGAGGCCTGCAGATTGGTCAGATCGTTAGGAAGCTGTAAGCGGGAGAGTGAGTATCGGACGTCTTCAGCCGCAAGAGCAGCGCTAGAACTTTCCAAGAGTATAAATTAATAGCACTTTGGAAATACAGATCTTTAGCTTTAGGCCCCGAAAGGCAACTTTCTCGCGCGCTCTCAGCCTCCAAGTGCAAGTGGCCGATGTTGCCGCAGCGGATGTCGTCTCTGGCTGGCCGCACCGCTTCAACGGCGACGGCCACGTCGACGGCTAACAAGATCTAACAGCGGCTTTGTCCGCACTTTGGGCGCTCAGGCATTTATCAATCCGCAGGCGCAGCGAACGACGCTTGAGGAAAGCTGCATCGCGGCATCTGGGGGTCCGACGAACTTCCGGTAAGGGCCGTCCGCAAGCATGCGCTGGAAGCTTGAATTTCAGATCTTCAATGCCCAAGTACTTTTAACAAGGCCACCGTGGGTCTCCAATCCTCACCCCGAAGATAAAAGCTCGGGACCACCCCAGTGGACAGGGTGAGGCTTTACCACCGGCAGGCTAGAGCCGACCTGCCTTCTATGACTCGACCGCCTAGTCGAGTTGAAGGACACAGGGATGAGATACCCTGTAAAGGCGAAAAACCGTCGTTGGTTTGCGTTTCTGATCTGGCTCATAAAGTTGATCATGAACGGTGATCCGGCGTTTTAGCCCTCAGAACCGGCTCTTCAAAAGGGCCGGTTCTTCGGTTGAGATGCAAGAAAATCGAATGACAGCTTGCGGAAGCTGCGTTGCAGTATCTGGAACCCTGGGTGGATGGCAGCTTTGGGCTCACAGCCGACCTCGGATGCGACGCAGCATCCTGTGATATGGTGGCATCGTCAACGTCGGGTTGTCGTTGTGGGAGGGCATGGCGGATCGGAGGATCAGTCATGGAAACACCAAACTTACCGGCTATTCGTGCGCTTCGCCCGGCTTGGAACAAGGGCCGCATCGTCGGGCAAAAACGACCACTGAAACCAAAACATGTCTGGGCGATCCGGGTTCGACTTGAACTGGCCGAGAACCATCGAGACCTTGCACTCTTCAATATGGCCATCGACAGCAAGCTGCGCGGCTGTGACCTGGTGAAGATGAAAGTCGTCGATGTGATGGCATCAGGTCAGATCAAGGAACGGGCATCGGTGCTACAAAGCAAGACTCAGAAACCTGTGCGATTTGAGATATCCGAAGGCACACGCGCCTCTGTCGAAAAGTGGATGGAAGATGAGCTCATGGTCGGGTCGGAGTTCCTATGGCCGGGTCGGTTCCACGAGCGCCTGCACATCTCGACACGCCAGTATGCGCGGATCGTCCGCGATTGGGTCACGTCGATCGGTCTAGAAGCGAGCGCATATGGCACGCATTCGATGAGGCGAACAAAGGTGACCCAGATCTACAAAAAGACCGGCAACTTGCGGGCGGTTCAGCTTCTGCTCGGTCATACCAAGATGGACAGCACAGTCCGGTACCTGGGCGTCGAACTTGAGGACGCTCTAGCAATCGCCGAGGCCATTGAAATCTAGCGACTTTAGGGTCGTCTTCGCGGACGGCCCATTGCTGCCGTTGGCCACTCAATCTGGATGCTGCGGTTGCGATTTGAAAAGCAGGCATTGGCTTTGAAAGCGAAATCGAGAGGGGGCGCGAGTTCGCAGTTTGCGGGACGGCGTTGCTAACAGAATTGCTCGGTCGATTGCCCGCAATGTATTGGCTTACGACATGATAGTTGTGCGCATCTACTGTAAACCGAAAGTCAATCTTGACCCACCTCAACGAGGATAAAGGCTTTCAGCCTGTCATATGCTAAGTTTGCCGATTGCTTTATTAACATTAGATGTTCGGCGATAGCCGATATGGCCAACCCTATTCCATGTGATGAAGCAAATCCCTCAGGTTCATTGTTGCGTCCTTCGCGGCAGCGCACTATTATCGTCGCGATCCAAGCATCGCATTCAGGTTTGCGCCCAACGCCATTGGATCGAATGGCTTCTCAATAACCCCCAATGCGTTCAGCGCCAGGAGTTCTGCTCTGGTCTGTTCTTGCGCGGCGGCGGTCATGAAAATCACAGGGATTCCTCTGAGGTCAGGGTCGCAGTCCATCTGCTTTTTCAATTCCGGGCCAGACATGCTTGGCATCATCACATCCAGCAAGATGATCTCTGGCCTATCTGACGCCATCAGATCAAGCGCCTCAGCTCCCGAAGTAGCAGTCGCGACCTCCCAGTCGCCATCCATCTCAAGGGCAAGTGCAACGATCTCGCGGATATCGTTTTCGTCGTCGACATGTAGAACTTTCACGGCAAAGCCCTCCTCTGTTTCAAGCAGCATCGCAATCTGGAGTGACATTCAGCGCATTCAACACAGCTTTGGCGACTTCGGCTTCGGGCACGCGTGATTTGGTCATGACGATTACCTCACGATGGATGTCGGATGGGTCGATTTCAAAGGCTGAAAAAACGATTATCGGCACCTCTTGCGGTACACCATTCATAAAATCCAGCGCCATCCCATCAGGCAGATCTAGATCAAGCAGAACTGCGGCAATGTCTTCCTGCTCAAATATTTCGATAGCGTCGGCCAAGGTTGCCGCGGCCGAGACGCGAGCATAATTGCCAACGCGGATGGCGATGATTTCCTGAAGAGACAAATCGTCCTCTACATACAGTAGATGCGGAAGCGCTAGATTTGCAGATGGTCTTGTGGATTTTTTCAACGCACTTGGCTTACTCTCTGCCGGGAAAGAAACATGGAATGTTGTACCCACGTCTTCTGCGGTTTCAAACCAGATACGTCCGCCCATTCCCTCGACCAATGAACGCGCAATACTTAATCCCAATCCAGTGCCAGCTGAGTTTCGATTGTGCGCGCCCTGTGCCTGCCGAAATCTTTCAAAAACGTGGGGTTGAAACTCTTCGGGAATTCCAGAACCTTTATCTCGCACTGAGATGAGAAGCTCTTGATTGTGGAGATTGGCGATTACGCGGATATCGCTTTTTGGCTTCGAGAATTTGTAGGCATTTGAAAGCAGGTTTTGCAGAACCAATCGCAAGCGGCCCGAGTCGACCATAATGCTTGCACCATGGGTACGATCCTCATACACTAGATCGATCCCCTTTTCGGGCGCAAACCCTTCAACCTCTGAGATGGCGTCTCTGACGATCGGCGACACTTCGGATTGCGTAATCGTAAAATCCATCTGTCCGGAGCGTAGCTTTTGACTGTCCAGAATCTCGTTGACCAAGCGCGCCAATCGTTCGGCGTTTCTGTTTGCTATCTGAAGCATATTCTTTAGCTTCTTAGCCTCCAGCGCCTTCGGCTTCTCCAATACTGAGAGCGCAAGCCCCAGTGACCCCCTGATCGACGTGAGTGGCGTGCGCAATTCATGACTGATCACCGAGATGAAATTGTCTTTCATCTCCTCCGCAGCACGCTGAGCGGAAATATCGATGATCGTACCATCCCATACCAGATGTTGCCTAACGTCTTTGCGTGCGCTCGCATCAAGGCGCAACCAGCGCGAGCCATCGGCATGTTCGAACTGGAATTCGATTGAAGCGGCCTCTTCAGGTTTGCAAAAGGCGTCTTTGAGCTGACCGGACTCGTCCGAAAGAACTTCTTCAAAGGTGCGGCTCTGGTCAGTTAATTCATGTGGTGTCAGGCCAAGTAGACGACAGGCGGCATGTGAAACGAATGTCAGTCGAAAGGCACCCGACGGATCCGTCACGCCCTGAAAGATCATGGTCGGAGAGTTGTCAGCAATCGCATTCATTTGGGCCTGTTTTTCGACATTCGCCGCAATCGCTATGTCGCGTTCGCGGTAACGAACGAGAAGAATGCCAACCATGATCACTGCGATGAAATTTGTTGGCATCGCCAACCCGTTCGATATGAGGAATACCTTCCAAGGCGCTGCGCTTACGAACATGAGTAAGAACGTAGGTAAAAATGCTGCGATGATTGCGGCTTGCACGACCTGTCGGACACCGATTT
Source organism: Aestuariibius insulae (assembly GCF_040783535.2). Taxonomy (NCBI): domain Bacteria; kingdom Pseudomonadati; phylum Pseudomonadota; class Alphaproteobacteria; order Rhodobacterales; family Paracoccaceae; genus Aestuariibius; species Aestuariibius insulae. The sequence goes on along the minus strand of NZ_JBFONW020000003.1, from coordinate 209,125 downwards.
GGCGCGCAGTGCGATCAAGCCACGCGCGATAGGCCAGCATCGCAACTGCGGTGCCGACAATATAAATGATTCCCGGCGTTGCCCCCATTCCGCCTTGCTCATACCTGATTGTGGCAAGCGTGATCGTGGCAATGATGCCGCTAATCGGACCGCCGGTCAGAAAGGCAAGAACAATCACCGCAGCGCGCGGGTCCGTCCGAATACCCGGGATAACTTCCACTGCGTTATCCATCACAATGGCTCCGATCGCAGCAAAGATTAGACCAATTAGAGCGCCAAGAATGATAGGTCGCCTCTCCAATCTATCGTGGATCAACGCGATAATGAGCACCGGAAGCAACATGACCGAGCCGCTCTCGACCATCGTCATCAATGTCTCTTTCATTTCGGGCTCCTCAACTGTTCTGTTTTGGTTACCGACGCCATCTGGTCGTCAGCCCGTAAAGCCCCGACTTGGCTGATCAGCGCCGAAAGGCGCCCCCTAAGGTCAAAGTCCGACCGGATGCGAACGGTTGAATGAATGGGAAACGGGCTATCCTGCGGCAGCGCGATCCGCGCCAATTGTTTGCGTTCGCGAGCGCGAAAGCTGTTGTGAAACTCATCCGGGATCGCAGCAGACACAGGAAGGATGGCATCAATTTTTCCAATCACGGATGCGGAACCGTTCATCACCCGAACAGGCTCACCCGGAGCGATTGAAAAAAGATAATGCCTTGGAAGGTATGCCAAAACATACTGTCCGCCTGAAAGTAGCGATGTAATCGGTTCGCCGGGGCGAAACACCTCACCTTCAGCCGGCACTGCGGACCCCACGACACCTTCGCGCGGTGCCCGGCGGACACCGCCGTTGTAGTGCGACCTGAGGCGGGCAATATCCGCATCGGCATGTTCAGCGGCGGTGCGCACCGCAGCAATCTCGTGATTAAGCCCGGTGTCGCGCGTTTCGAGCCGACGCAGTTCTGTGCGGGCAGCATGCAACCGATCTTCGATTTCAGCTCGGCGCGCAGCGTTGACCAATCGGTCATTGTCTGAACCGATCATCCAGAGAGTGTCGGCTTCAAGCGTCTCAAGACGCTCCCGTGCAAGGGGGGCAAGGGCTTGAGCCAAGGCGGCTTCGCCAATCAACTTTGCGAGCCGTTCATCGAGTTCTGCACGCCGAAGGGCGAGGTCTGCCAAACGATCAAGCACAGTGGTCGATTCAGCACGCAGCAGGATGTCGCCTGCTTCAACCCATTGGCCGGGTTGCGCCTGCACTTCGGTGACGCTGACCAAAGAGGTGGCGGCCACGACGATCCGATCGCGCAATACCAGCCCATCGGCCCGCAAAATAAGACGATCCCCTGCAAGGTAATTCAGAAGCATGGCAAAAAAACCACCGAGAACCACGAGGTAAATCGTGCGATCCCAAGACCATCGATGAACTCGGATTTCGTTGCGGTGGCTGTCAGTACGCGGGCGGCACTTGAGACGTGTAATCATCTCATCACTCCCTGACCTTGTGCACTTTGGACGGCACATAGGTATCCTTATAGGACGCGTAAAACAGCCACTCCTGAAGGTATGCCGCGACGCGTACAAACCGCATGACAAGGCCCCCAAATACGCCGTATCCGGGGAGGTAGAGTAAAAGCCATCCTGACTTACTTCCTTTGGCAACGGATATGGCGGCCACAAAAACAAGCGTATCTATCAAGAGGAGGCCGATTTGTGCAGCGAGCAGAATGGTGATCGCCATCGTTCCATAAATCTCAAACAGCCAGATGAGGTAGAATGGCAACGCAATTGCCGCGATGACATTGAAGAGCAGAAACTCAATTTCTCCGGTCAATTCTGAAAGTCTAAACGCATGTGAAAACGGATTCATTTGCGCTGCATGTTTGCGATAGCGCAACCGCACTGCGTCGCGTTCCCAGCGAAACCTTTGCCGAACAAACGTGCGCCACGTCTCCGGGACGTCCGTGTAGCAAATTGCCCCGATTGCAAAACGCACCGACCAATTTTGCTGACGCATCCGCATGGTGAGATCAAAATCTTCTCCTCCACCGGCATCCAGGCCACCTGCGTTCAAGAAGGCATCACGACGAAAGGCACCAAATGCGCCGGACACACAGGTGACCTGTTCAATGCGGTCAGCGGCATAGCGCCCCAAAGAGATCGAAACGAGATACTCTATCGCCTGAAATCGTGTGATAAGACTTCGATTTACATTGCGTGTTCGAATACACCCGCAGACTGCGCCTACCGCTGGATCGTGAAAGGGGCGCGCAATCTCACGGATGGCATGGCGATCAAATGAACAATCGGCATCGACATTCACGAGGACATCGCCGGTGCAGCTTCCTGCGGCAAGGTTGACCCCGGCGGATTTACCCGACCGCAAATCCGTCGCGTGGGCCAGATCGATCAGACCCTGCACCTGCATCCGCCTGATGATAGATCGCATCGCGTCGTCTGATCCGTCACTCACCACTACGATCTGGTCGGGCGGTCTGCTTTGTTCATGCAGTGCCTGAACACAACGTTCAATCGCTTCTTCTTCGCAATGACCGGCGAGCATGACACTGACGCGCCCCTTATATTCGGGACCAGGTTTACGTGCTGGGAGCAGGACCATCGTTCCGAAAAGCAGCCCGTAGCGTGGCAATTCGAATACAATCACGAACCAGTAGAGCGCGAGTAGACTTGCCCAGCTTTGCGCGAACAAATAGTCAATCGCGAGCGCAAATTGTTCCATTATTTGGCCAGATCATCAGGGCCAAAAACCTTTATTTCGCTGTCAAGCTGCAGGCGAATATCGCGAGCCGCAGAAATGCAAGCCTCGCCCAACAAAGTCTCAGCCGAAACAGAGGTCATATTGGTCAATAGTACATAATCATCATTCCGACCCGCGGAACAAATATACTTCTGATCCAAAGCCATACGCAAAAACGAAAGCCATAACCGCCGCGCCTCCGACACTTGACGAAGACCTTCGGTATCGCGCAATTCGAACAGATTTGCGTGGCTGATACGCGCAAGCACGAACGGTGTGTGATCTTCATTCCATAGATTTGCGGCGCGATTGAGACCGACAATCATATCAATTGGCAGGTCAGAAAACCTGAACATCGTCCGACCCCGGGACAGCCCACTGCGCCCCATCCGCAGCATTGAAAGCCCGCGATCCGTCAATCGGGCCGAGGATACGTCGAGCACGACGGCACGATCAGTGGCGAAAATCTTGTCACAGTCCGCGCAGGCAAAACTAACGCTAGGTTCCGAAGTGGCTGTCTGGCAGGATTTGCAAACCACCATTTGGCCCGGACGATCGTAATCCTGTCCGAAGTGAGTCAACCTGCGCCGGCACTTCGGGCAGATCAGTTCGTCACCTTCTATGAATTCGCTTTCGGGGGCCTGGTGCGCACACCTGAAATGGTGAATATAGCTTTCTTCCGACAATTGCGCGGACTGGCAAGACGGACACTCTTCTCTGGCAATAAGTCGGGCAGAGTCACATACCGGACAACAGTGAACCCGTTCAAAAAATGCCCGTTCTACAAGCGAATCTGCTTCAAGCTGTGTTAGAAGAGAGTCCAGCATGCGGTCTGGGACGAGCGAATTCCATGCCATCATCGACGCCCGTCGCCCGTCGCGCTTCGGGGTTAAAGCCCCGCCAGTAACGTGCATGCGTCCCAGAAGCCGTTCAGCCTCGTCAGACGACTCACGGAGATCAATGTCAATATCGTCTCTGCGCAGATGAAACGCCTCGATAACTTCGCCAAGCTTCTGAATTTCTTCCGGGCCAGGAGATGTGAGATCTACGTCAGCGGACACGCCAAGCGTACCTGATTGGTCGGCAATGGGAAGCAGGTTAGCACCTGGAATTTCCCAGAGGGCATCCAGATCTGTCGCCCGTGTGACAAGGATAGCGTCTGCGTCCGAGATACCGGAATCAATCGCATTCGGCGCACGGGGCGGCCAATGAAACCAGGAAAACGGTAGATCCGCTGCATCAACGGCTTTTATGTTCTCTGCGTTGACAGGGGATGGATTAGACATCCGCTGCGGCGGGAACTCAACAAGCTCACACACTGCATCGATATCAAGCGGTTTCGGCACGACCTTATCGAATATTTCGCAGTTATGCGCGTCATTTAACAGACCCCGGACATCGCCTGTAATCGCGATGAAGACGGGCATTTCAGCGCCCAGGCTTGCATCTCGAAACCGACGAACAACTTCGGTCCCGTTAATATCAGGAAGGTGGAAATCCGTCAGAACAACGTCGAATTCATTGGCCCGAAGCGCGGCCAAAGCGGCTGTTCCATCTGCCGCACAGGTTACAGAATGACCAGCCTGCGTCAGGACCAGCGTAACCAAGTCGGTTGTCACTGAACTGTCTTCAACAAGCAAAACGCGACGCGCCTGTAGTGGCAGGCCCGGGTCTTCAACAGCAAGATAAGATGAGGTCTGCACCAAGCGTCCGGCCTCCGGTTGCGTTCGGGGCATATAATCAAGCAACCCTTAAATAACCGTAACTATTTATCTTTGCGATATTTTAACGGTTGATTCGATAAGAGTTAAAGATTGCATTTATGCAGAGGTGATCATTTTGAACGCGCAAATGCTGGCTCTAGTAGAGCGTCATTGTTCTACGCTGCGCAAAGAATTTGAGGTGATCGAGTTCGGTTTCGACGCGGCGATGACTGGCGGGGATGCGCTCTCCAGGCTTCGCGCTGCTACCCACAAGATCAAGGGTAGCAGTGGAACGCTCGGCTTTCCAGAGGTCGCCGCCTTGGCCGAAAACTACGAACGCGCGCTCCAGAACGCGGAATTGGCAGGCGTCGACATTCCTGTTCTGCGCGCCAACCATGCCGCACTTGCCAGAGTTGTTGCGGGAGTCAAACCGGAGCAATCGACTCTGCATGCCCGCTTTTCAGGAGGTGCGAAGTGATCCTTATTACCGGAGGGGCAGGATACATTGGTCGCCATCTTGTACAGGCCTGCATCGACACAGGGCAATCTTGTGCCGTCGTTGATGATCTCTCAAACGGAAGCCACGACAGTCTACCACAGGATATCCCGTTTTTTCGTGCCTGTATTTCAGATGGGACCGCATTGCGCGGGATCCTACGCTCACTTCAAGTGAAGACCGTCGTTCACCTTGCAGCACGTACAAGTGTGTCAGAATCCATCGAAATGCCGATGAAATACTACGACACCAATGTGAATGGAACGCGGGTCGTCGCGACCGCTTGCCTCGTAGAAGGCGTCAGTCGGCTGATATATGCATCCACCGCAGCTGTTTATGGGGTGCCGGCAACGCGCGAAGTTACAGAAGATAGCCCAACCACCCCGGTTTCCCCCTACGGGCGCAGCAAACTTGCCGCTGAATGGATCTTGTCCGGCATTGCGCAGGCAGAACAGTTGCGGACAATTTCGTTGCGCTTCTTCAACGTCGCGGGCGGGCAAGTCTTGAATGAAACAAGAACCGGACATCGGGCTGCGCCGCACCTCTTGGCAGCCGTTTCCCGTGTTGCCTTCGGAGATCAACCGTATCTTGAGATTTTTGGCGACGACTATGATACCCACGACGGAACCTGCATAAGAGACTTCATTCACGTCCGCGACCTGTGCTCTGCCATCCTGTTGGCGTCGAAAGGTGGCGCGGACAACGAAAGTCGTCTGAATATCGGGGCTGGTCATGGAATATCGGTTCGCGAAATCGTATCCGCAGCAGAAAATCAAATTGGTGCGCGCCTTCCATGTTTGATTCGACCAAGACGGCCAGGAGACGTTGCTTCAATCGTCGCAAATGCACAAAGGCTGCGGACACTCGGTTGGCGACCCCAACATTCATCTTTGCCTGACCTTATCGGCTTAGTCCGCGATTTAGTTGGTGAAAGAGATGATAATTATTCCGGACAGAAGTTTGTTCAGACAAATATTCGACGGCCGCGGGTCCCCTTCCCGTGGCACAACACGCCCGATTCCGCAGCCTCAGATCCTTAAATCTCTAAACAGTTCAAGCTCATTCAAAGGTCACGCCGCGGGGCTAGAATTGATCGCAAACGAAATGCCACTGCCTTTTTTTTCACTCAAACTCTGCCGACCTCGATCGCTCGAAGGTCCGCTGTCAAGACAGCTTATGCTCTTGAGCTGCAGCGCAGCGAATGTCCGGTTCCCGCCCCTCCCTCCCTTTGCACTGGACTTCGTGTTCGAACCACGCAGTACTGCCGGTGTTGTCGCCCGGCCTGGATCGCCGGGCTCTACTCGGTACCGGGCGCGGGATGGTCTCGCGTCGCCAGAGCGGAGACGACAATGACCCAAGCTGATCCTGCATCCCCGACCCAAGCTGCCAAGCCTCGATCGAAGAGCAAGCTGAGCCGGAGGGGGCAGCTGACCAAGCTGCTGAGCCGCAAGTCCGGCGCTTCGATCGCCCAGATCCAGACCGCGTTCGGGTGGCAGCCGCATACGGCCCGTGCGGCGATTTCGGCGCAGCGAAAGGCTGGTCACAGGGTGGAGCGAACCCGCACCGAAGCCGGTCCGGTCTATCGGATCGTGACCGAGGGATCGAAGCCATGACGCAGCAATGCGCAGAGAGGCTAAAGGCAGATTTGAGCGAGCTTGCGCAGGCCCCTCGGGCCGACTGCCTAGCACGATGGGGCGTGGCCTTCGGAAGGCCGCCTCCCAAACACCTGTCGCTGCCATTCCTGCGTAAGGTGCTGATCTGGGAGCGTCAGACCAAGGCGCTTGGCGGGCTTTCCACCCAGACAGAGCAGCAGCTGACCCGTCTGGGTCGTAGCAAGGCCGGAGCCAATCTAATAAAGCCCGGATCCCATCTCGTGCGAGAGTGGAACGGGCGCACCTATCAGGTTGAAGTCACGGCGGACGGCTATCTGATGGACGGCCAACGCTGGCGGTCGCTCTCGGCTCTGGCCAGGCATATCACGGGAGCGCATTGGTCCGGCCCCCGATTCTTCGGACTGGTGTGATGCGCCGGATCCGCTGCGCAATATATACGCGCAAGAGCTCCGAGAGCGGTCTGGAGCAGGACTTCAACTCCCTGGATGCGCAGAGGGAAGCCTGCGAGGCCTACATCGCCAGCCAGACGCATGAGGGCTGGATCCTCTGCCCGGATCGCTACGAGGATGGCGGGATCTCGGGAGGCCATCTCGATCGGCCTGCGCTTCGGCGGCTGATGCAGGAGGTCGAGGCGCGGCGGATCGACCAGATCGTCGTCTACAAGATCGACCGGTTGACCCGCTCTCTGGCGGACTTCGCCAAGCTGGTGGAGACGCTGGATGCCGCCGAGGCCTCGTTCGTGTCGGTGACGCAATCCTTCAATACCGGCACCAGTATGGGGCGGCTCACACTCAATGTCCTTCTGAGCTTCGCCCAGTTCGAGCGGGAGGTGACGGCCGAGCGGATCCGCGACAAGATCGCGGCCTCCAAGCAGAAGGGGCTCTGGATGGGAGGGCTGGTTCCGCTTGGGTATCAGGCAGAAGGTCGAAGCCTGAAGATCGATGAGACAGAAGCCGCAACGGTGCGAATGCTCTACAAACTCTACCAGCAACACGGATGTCTTCGCGAGACACGGCTGCAGGCGGCGGCGCTCGGGCTTAGATCGCGAGTGCGGGAGCGGGCCGATGGTCGAGCCGTGGGCGGTTTGCCCTTTTCGCGCGGTCATCTCTATCACATCCTGCGCAATCCTGTTTACGTCGGGCGGATCCGCCATAAGGGCCGGATCTACGACGGCCTGCATCCTGCAATCATCGCGCCCGTGGTTTGGGAAGACGTTCAGCGCAAGCTGCAGGATCAGGCGGGGAAGGCGCGGGGCGGCGCGCGCAAGACTGCACCCTCTCCTCTAATCGGTAAGCTCTTCGATGAGACCGGGGACCGGTTGACGCCGAGCCATTCGACGCGAAAGGGGCGTCGATCCCGGTATTATGTCTCGCATCGATTAATAACAGGCCGAAGCAAAGATCATCCTGACGGCTGGAGACTACCCGCCGAACCTTTGGAGCGCGTACTGGTTGATCTGATCGACGCGCATCTGTCCTCCCCACGGACCGCCGCTCTGCTGCTCCGGGATCAATCCGCTGCGCGGTTGGCGAGCGCGTCGGAGAAGTTTGCGCAATCTATGCCCGGTGCCGGGAGGCTCGCATGGATCGAGCGGGTCGATCTGCGACCGGGAGCGCTGATCATAGAGCTCCGGCGGGAAAGCATCGCGGCTCTGGCCGGATGCGCGTGCGAGGATCTTCAGTCGGACGGCTTGCAGATTTCCTCTCCGTTTCAGATGCGACGGCGTGGTGTCGAGGTGAAGCTGCATCTGGGCGAGGAGACTAAAGCGGTTGATCTGACTCTGGTCCGAAATGTCGTCACAGCAAAAAGCTGGCTGAAGAGGATCATTGCAGGGCAAAGCGTCGCGGAGATCGCCGGGGCTGAAAACACCTCCCGGCGCCGGGTGCAGGATGTCATTGATCTGGCTCTGCTGGCTCCGAGCGTCCTCGAGGCGATCGCGACCGGCGCGCAACCGGCGGGACTGACTACGGATTACCTGATCAAAACCGGTGTCCCGCCTGTCTGGGCAAACCAGATCCAGAAGTTCGCCGACCTCTAGACTGCACCCACCCGGATATCCGCAAATTCGGACCGCGCAAGCGTCGAACCGAGACGCCCGGCCAAGTTCGCTGAGCCATTAGCTCCAAGCCAAGTCTCATCCACAGAGCCTCACTGCCAAGGCGCTGAAATCTCGACGCAATGGCCCGGGTAAAGAGAGAAGGCCGGTGAGAGAGTGGGGCCTGGCTGAGGATTTTATTTCTTGCGAACCAGTCTCTGCTTTTTGAGGGGCGTTCGTGAGGGAAACAGCGTAAAACCAAAGGGATAGGATGATCTGACCAATACGGACGCCCGGGATCTCGTCCGATCTATGCGGAAAGCTTGTCAGATTTGTCGATGCAGATTGCAGTTATGTTGGTCCCAATTGTCGTTTTGTCAGTTCGGATTGTCGTTTTGTCGGACGGCAGTGCAGTGATATCGGCGCAGAGCATTTTCATGTCGGATGAGGTTGCTCCAAAGACCAAACGGATGAGTAAATGTCAGGCCCTGAGGCCGCAATGGATGTTTGCGAGGTCGGTTTTGGGGCGCTGGCACTTCGAACCACGACCGACGAAACAGTCTTTCTGGAGTGAGATGGGCTAAGCCTAGATCGCTCAAGTTACGCCGATCCGGGCCGCGCTCCTCGCAGTCTGACCGGCAAGCAAATACGCTGTCTTGAGCGGTTCAGGCTCAAGTCATCTCTCTCAGGGTCCAAACCCTCCCTCTTGAACCAAATCGTAGAGCCGCAGCCGTGAGTTGAGCTTTGAATAGGCAAATCTCCTCAAGGGCTCTTCAAGGGGTCTTCAATCGCCGTTGAGAGGTGCCTTCGTCGCGACCGCTCTCAAGAAGGAGCCCCCTTGAGGCCGGGCGGCTGTTTTCCAAACTTTTTCACAGCGACAGCCCCATGGCACAACCGTTAGCTCTCAAGGTACACGCCACGACCTCACCCACTGGAGACTACAATGAGCCCCCTTTCGTCATTCCCTTCAGCCTCTTTGAAGATCGAGTATCGATCGCCAGAGGACCTCAGCCCCTATGCGCGCAATGCGCGGACTCATTCCTCGAAGCAGATCAAGCAGATTGCGCGGAGCATCGAGCAGTTCGGGTTTACCAACCCTGTTCTTGTCACCGGCACGGGCGAGATCATCGCCGGTCACGGGCGGGTGGCAGCGGCAAAGTCCTTGGGCCTGGATCGCGTGCCGGTCCTGGAGCTTTCTCATTTGAGTGAGGCGCAGCGGCGGGCCTATATCCTCGCGGACAACAAGCTGGCCGAGCTTGCGGGCTGGGACCGCGATCTGCTGGCGATCGAGCTCCAGGGGCTCATCGATCTCGACTTCGATCTTGAGCTGACCGGGTTCTCGCTGGCAGAGATCGATCTGACCCTGGAGGACGCCGGAGGCGACACCCCACCGAGCGAGATCCATCCTGCCCGCTCTCTGGGACCGGCCGTCACGCAGCCCGGAGATCTCTGGATCCTCGGGCCTCATCGCCTGCTCTGCGGGGATGCGCGCAAAAGCGAGGATCTCGCGCGCGTGATGGCGGAAGATCGCGCCGATCTGATCTTCACCGATCCACCCTATAATGTCGCCATCGACGGGCATGTCAGCGGCCTTGGCAAACAGGTGCATCGCGAGTTCGCCTGCGCCTCCGGGGAGATGTCGAGCGCGGAGTTCACGGAGTTCTTAAGCACGACTCTGGGGCATGCAGCCGCAGCGGCCAGGGATGGCGCGATCGCTTTCGTCTGCATGGATTGGCGGCATATGGCTGAGCTGATGGAGGCCGGCCGCGGTGTCTTCGCCGAGCTGAAGAACCTCTGCATCTGGAACAAGACCAATGCCGGGATGGGGACGTTCTATCGCTCCAAGCACGAGCTGGTCTTCGTCTATAAGATCGGGACGGCCGCTCATGTGAACAGCTTCGGGCTGGGCGAGACCGGGCGATACCGGACAAATGTCTGGGACTATGCGGGCGCGAACGTTCTGGGCGAGCGGCGGGATGCGGAGCTCGAGATGCATCCGACAGTCAAGCCGGTCGAGATGATCCGGGACGCCATTCAGGATTGCAGCCGGCGCGGCGAGAGCATCCTCGATCCTTTTGGCGGCTCTGGCAGCACGCTCATGGCTGCGGAGAGCTGCGGGCGCCGCGCCCGCCTTCTCGAATACGATCCGCTTTATTGCGACACGATCCTGCGCCGGGCCGAAAGCACGGCGGGTCTGGCGGCGGTCAATGCCGCGACCGGCGAGCGGTTCGCCGATCTCGTGGACACGGCCCAGCTGGAGGCGGTGCTATGAGCAAGTCGCGGCCACCCAAAGCCCCCGAGACAAAGAAGATGACCTCGCTGGACAAGCAGGTGCTCGATGCCACGGCGCAAGAGGTCAGCGTCAAGAGACAGGGCGGGACGGAGCGGATCACGGCCGCAGAGGCCGTCGTTAAGAAGACCATTGCGAGCGCGATCTCCGGCAGTCCCCATGCTCAGCGTCATGTCCTCGACCGCTTGAACCAAGCAGAAGCTGCGCGGCAGGCCCAAATCGATGAGGAGATTGCCCTCTGGGCGCGAGAGAAGGCACAGCTCGCGCGGCTCTTCGCAGAGCATCGCGAGGCCCATGGAGAAGACCCGCTGATATTCCCGCATCCGGAGGATATCGAGATCACTCTCGGAGTGGGCGTTCGGCTCGTCGGTCCATGCTCTCTGCAGGAACATCATGCCATGCAGACCCTTCTGAAGGAGCGAGAAGCGCTGCTGATGACCGTCGCTTTGGAAGAGAAGCAGAGACATCGCGCAGAAAAAGCGCGCAAGAAGAGCCCTCCGACATCGGAGCGGGGAGATGCCTTCTCCATGGCAACCCACCTCGATTATGGCCTTCCGCCCCGCCTGCAATGGAAGCCGGCGGAGGCGGCTTCCAAGATCATGATCTACAAGGCCCTGACCCAACGCGAGTTGCTCAAGCGCATCCACCGCACCTTCAAAGCCGCAGGCCACGACCATATACGCGGCCAGAACCTCCTGCCGCCCGACAAAATGCGCGATGTCATAAAAGCTCTTATCGAGGTAGGCAAACTGGCTAGGGAGCGCGACCTCTCCCGCCGAGAGCAACAGGCCCGGATCGAGGAGATCGCCCGGCGCCATCTTAGCTGGGTCGACTGAGGCGATTGGCGGAGACCTAAAAAATGTAAACAGAGTGCAAGTACGGGGTCATGGAAGGAGTTATTTTGATGAAAAATGGTATCGGCCCCATACAAGCAGAAGTATAATAAAGAATACTTAGGTATAGCAGGTGTTGCGCAAAATACTTCGGCCCAAACTTTATCAACCCCGCGAGCTTTTAAGATAGCATACATTAACGTGAAAAGGATTGCCCGTAATAATGTAGATCTATTTTTATCTATCAAAATAAACTATCAAGAGGGAAATAAGAAGGCGAAATCTATAAGGCTCTATGTTACATCTTCTGCTTGATTTATACTTAGAAAATAGCTCGAATAGGGCCATCACGATCTATGCTAAAGGCCGAAGTGATAATTTGAGGAGGGAAATCGCCTAATCGATATACTAAGCTTTAACACCTAATCTCGCCAAAAAAATTTCTTATAATGACCGTAGAACAAAGTTTACGTGTATGTGCGGCTCTCACGCTATTTTGTGACTATAGCTAGATATTATATTGCTAGTATTACTTACAGGTATCTGCACTCTCTACATTGATAAAGTATTTCATAGCGGCTTCGGTCGCACCAAAGCGCTCAATATAATCACATAACACTTTCTCCAGTTGCGCTAGTCTTTCTAATTTCTCCGGCTTATTCATAGCAGCTTCCTACAGCGTTATTGGTATTACAAGCATAGTTAGGCCAAACACTATTGAGAACTGGCTAGTTTTCATCTTTTCCTGAAAACGGCTCTCCCAGTGATGGATGATTTATTTACCCGCGAGGCCAGTGTGCTACGATAACACAAGCTTTTACGCCTCGGCCTTACTCTTGAGTCCTTGAGTCCTTGAGCTCGAGCAAGACATCTAGGTGGTGGGAGACAGGTGGAGGTTATCAGGGGCGCCTGATCTGTCACCGCGCAATTCAACTCCTCGACTGCCGTATATCCTTGCATGAACTCTTGGGCATCCGGATCTGCGTTGGCATGTGAACGGCTTACTGCATACAGATTAGGAGTCCCTAGAGTCGCCCGTGTGTACAAGTGCTCTTTAGGCCTTGTCTTACAAGATTTCTTGAACATTCGAGACAGTTCGGCAGGATCCGCAACCCGAATACACACAGTTTTCGACTAAGGATCGTCGGTCCTGGATGATTACAGCCGTCCACTGTTCAGATCCTCTAGGTCTCGATGCTCCCACTATTAGTTGTCAAGATCTTTAATTTTGATACTATACCTCAAGTAGAGCTTTTGCATGCTTAGGCCTGCTCAAAAGTTCTACGGAATACGCACTATCCGCAGATGCCTTGATAAGCTTCATCGTAGCTTACGTCAGTTGCAGAGCAGGTGAAGTTGAATTGATGGTGCTTCAAAGTGATGGTGGACTATCGGGTTTTAGAGATTATCTATATCTTCTGTGAGGAGTATCTGTATGGGTAAAGTTTCAATCCAACAGTACGGATTTATTTAGGTGGGCGGTGTTGACGTTCTTTACGGTGTCGGGGCTACAAAGGCCGGAACATCATGGTTCTATAGGTATCTCCACGATAGACATGATACGGGACTTAAATCTTTAAAAGAACTTCATTACTGGGATACGTTCGAAGTTGAACTATGCGAGAAGCAGATTGAAGTGCAGGAGCGTCGAATCGAGACGTTCACTAAACTTCGAGGCCAAGCTTTAGTTGCTGGACAAAATTGGCGCGCATCTAATCTACAACGCCAAATCTCTGATGCTTTTGGCTTGAAAGATGTTTTGAAGTCCAATCGCGAGGATGATAGGGCGTATAAAGAGTACTTAATGAAGGATATTGGGGAGGCAAGGCTTGTCGCCGATATCACTCCTAACTATGGCCTTCTCGATGTCCCAACTATGCAGCGAATGGTTGCCTCTTATAGCACCAGCCGCGTCCTTTTTTTAGTTCGTGATCCAGTTGAGAGGTTGTGGAGTCACGTTCGGATGCAAGCTGTTCGGCAGCGTCAGCCAGGAGAAGAAATTCCAATAAAGGCGGAGCGCATATTAGATAGAATTATCACAAGTGAGAAGGAGACGCATATTCTTAAACGCGGGGATTACTCAACGATTTCTGAAAGGTTGGAGCGCGCCGTACCAGAAGATCGACAGATGACTGCTTTTATAGAAGACATTTGGGCTGGACCTGGTCTTGGCTCAGTTTGTCGATTTTTGAGATTGCCTGACCAACCGACTAGGCAGAGGCCGGTTCATGAGGGGGTACGTGTTGAGTTGAGCGATGTGAATAGGAAACGAGCGGCGAAGTTTTTAGCTCCTCAGTATGAGTGGGCAGTAGAACGGTTCGGTTACCTACCGGATGCGTGGAGGAAAAACGTATCGGAGCTGTAGGGTGGACATTGAAAGAGCATGAACTAGCTAATAGTAAACCGTCTGGGAGAATTTTGTCCCTAGGAGAAAATATTGATTCATATATTCTTAACTAAGCTATGCAAATTTAGGTAATCTGAAGGGAGATCGGTGTGAGGAATAATGTAGCTAGGGACAATAGTCAGTCACCAGTGGCGACTGATGTAGATACTAACCTAATCAAAGAGATTAATATGCACTTCGCAAGGAGGCAATCTATAATAACCCAAGTCATCACTCGTAGTCGGTTAGATTTTCTAAATAAAGAGCAAAGCAGTATTTCAAATGATCAACATACATAAATTGAGATGCACTCTTTATTCGGAGTATCCTAGACATCAACAACAGCGTCTGCTAGCTGCGATCTAGTCTGAGTTAGCTCGCTGTCTTCACATAAACTCTTTGCCGTAAGTTCAATTTGATCTAGCCGTGCAAGAATGCTTGGGATATGAGCTTTGAAATGATCCTCAGCGCTTGCGCAGTTCGCCCATGTAAGTGTTTGTTTGAGGTCTCTTGCTACAATCAAGAGCTCCATCCGTAAGAGCTCTTCCGCTTGTTGATCGGCTCTCCTATCCATCTCAGACCCCCACAGTTCAGCCAGAATCAAGCATATGTGGTAAATCTTAACACTACGTTAATCAAAGTAAATTGGCGTCGTCTCGCTCTCTGAAGCGGATCGATGAAGAATATCGACCCGATTTTCTATCTGTTTTTCAAGGTCATTTAGCATCCCGTCTATCAGAAGGCAGACACACGGCCTATCCGAGGTGCGCGTCGTTCGTCTGAGAAGTACAAGAGCATCGTAAGCACTACAGTATGCTTCTAACTTCTGGTCCTTAGGTGCTGATTGAACGCTTACCTGATGGGATGCGGGTCTTCCATCGCATGCCATACGATCTGTATCCGCACCTCTATCATACTCTTCATACATCTCAACATACCTATCTTCAGAACTCACACTCAACTCTTCCCCGCTACCAATCGCAAGTTAGGCATAGCTTATGTTAACATCTTGTCTATCGTGGGGAATTTTCTAGCGTTTATCAGATGATGGTTGTCTAGTTCTCTTAACACATTGTTAAGATCTCAATTGTATACCGTTACATGATGATGCAGGTCATCCACTAAACTTATCAACTCAAAACTGGAAAAAATTTATGATCATGGAGCTCTGAGGGGACACTCCAGATGATCATTTACACATAAGCAATGCAATCTATTTTATCTACCTACGCGTAAAGAAAATCTAGTGAATAGTAGAAAGTGCGACTAATGCCGTTCTACTAAATTGAAACATCTTGATCTTAGTATCTAGCCATACTATGGCTATTAATATTCTCGCCGGTAAATTATCTATTATAGTTGATAATATCTGGATAACATGATGTTACCTAGCTTTATCTGATAAATAGCCAAGTAGAAGATTATGTGGCACATAATTAATGTGCGATGCGCAAATGCTTAGTAGGGTTCACCTAGAGAGGCTACGTGGCGAGCTAATGATGCAGATAGAGGAATGGCTAACTACTGGAACTCTAGCTAACCTTTAGTATGATAGGATTCTATCGCGAGAGTGAAATCCGCTTCAGATGCAGGCTTGGCCACGATGGGAATGGAAAGCTCTTTTGAGAGCGCTGCAGCTCTCAACGAGCTCCCTGTATGAAAGACGACCGGAATATGCTTGCTGCAAAGCGGTCGCGCCGCTGGCTCGCAAGTCTCCTCGCCTAATTGATAATCCATGATCGCCATGTCCCACGCTCTTTCGCTTGACGCTGATACGACGGCTTCCATCGCCTCATGCGCCGAGATAATTGGTCCTTGCACCGTCGCTCCGGCGCCTTCCAACATCATCACGACGTCGAGGCCGATAAGGGGCTCGTTTTCGACCAAGAGAAAGTGCAGGCCCGTCAGTGGCATGGAGAACTTCAGTAGCGTTTGTACCGCGCAAAGAGCTCGGATGCACAGGTGGGTGGTGATTTCGCAGCTTAATCATTATTCAGCTAACGCAGCCCGGGTGAGATAAGGTCCCGACCCTGCACAACTAACCAACTGTATATGGTATTTAGCAACGTTCGATTTGGAACCAAGGCCGCGAGGATAGGTGCGGCCGCGTCAGTGAAATAAGGCCAACGGACATTATGGAGAAGATTGCTGCGCTGAACCGGACTATTCTGAGATCGATCGTTGATCATGCTGTTGTGACCCTCGATGCGGATGGGATCGTGACCAGCTGGAACGAGGGCGCGGAGCGCATTCTCGGTTGGACCGAGGATGAAATCGTCGGCCGGTCGGCGGATGTTTTTTTCACAGCCGACGATGTCGATAAGGATCGCCCGGAAACTGAGATGAGACGCGCTATCGAAGATGGCCGTGCCGAGGACGTGCGATGGCATGTTCCTAAGGACGGTGAGAAGTTTTGGGGAAGCGGCCTTATGATGCCATTCCTCGACGGGACCGATCTTGACGGAGATGCGATTCAGGATCCCAAGAGGATCGAAGGATTCGTAAAGATCTTCCGCGATCGCATGGTAGAACGTGAAGCGGACCAACGCATGGCGCGGCTTCAGGACAGAGCCACTCTTGCGATGCAACGATCAGGAACCGTCGGGGTCTTCGATATCGATCTGCAGAATGACTTGATCATTACGGATCATGTCTGCGCCCGCATGCATTCTGTCGATATCGATGCGGCAGAAGGCGGCACGACAACGGACGTCTTCTTCGACGGCATTGTCGAGGAAGATCGGGAAGACGCGCGTGCTGTTCTTCGGGCGACGCTCAAAGATGCTCAGGACAGCGATGTCATTTATCGAGTGATCAGCGATCAAACACGGCCGCGTTGGATCCATTTCCAGGGCCGCGTCCATCTGAAAGAGAATGGAGACCCCGAACGCCTGACCGGTATCGTCGTTGATGTTACTGAACAGCAGGAGCATCTCCGGATGAAAGAGGCCCGGCTGGAGTTCGCGGAAAAGGTTCGGGACATTGATGACGCGGCGGAAATCGCGGAGCTAGCCTCTCGCGTTATCGGTGAGACGCTTTACGCTTCGCGGGTCGGTCACGGCTATGTCGATGCAGATGGTGACACAATCGATATCCAGGCCGACTGGAACAGCAGCAGGCGCAACAGTATCGTTGGAACACTGAAATTCAGTGATTTTGGAAGCTTCGTCTCCGAGCTGCACGAAGGAAAGGAGGTTGTCATTTCAGATGCGGAAGCGGACCCGCGCGTCGAAGATGCCTCGGCGCTCGCAAGTATCGATATCAGATCACTTGTGAACCTTCCTCTCATAGAGCAAGGCAAACTCAAGGCGGTTCTGTTCGTAAACGACACTGAGACGCGCGAGTGGTCCGAGGCAGAACTGACGTTCCTTGGCGCGATGTTTGACCGGACTTATGCTGCGATCGATGTTCTCCGCTTCGAAAAGGAGCGGGATATTCTCGCAATCGAGATTGCGCATCGGATGAAGAACATGCTCGCCATAGCGCAGATCATCGTAAAGCAGAGCTTGCGGAACACAACGGATACGCCGGCGGCGCAGCAGGCGATCGACGCTCGCCTTCGCGCGCTGTCGGGTGCTCAGGATGTGTTGACCCGCGCGGAAGAGAAGACTGCGGATATCCTTTCTGTGATCGAGACCAGTCTCGCTCCACACGTTCCTCAGCAGAGCCGAGTTGAGTTCTTCGGACCATCGATCCCGATGACGTCCGATCAGGTTCTGGGTCTTACGCTCGCACTTCACGAATTGGCGACAAATGCCTCGAAATATGGCGCTCTTTCCAATAATGTCGGTCACATAAGGATCGCTTGGGACGTCGATGAAGAGGGAGCTTTCATGTTCCGGTGGGTCGAACAGGATGGTCCAGAAGTTAAACCCCCAACCACGGAGGGCTTCGGCTCAACAATTCTTAAAAGGATTGTCGGATCGTATTTCTCGGGCAGCTCCCTCGTGAGCTATGATAGAGACGGGATAAAATTTGAGTTGCGAGGCAACCTATAAGCTTACTGAGCTTCCAACCTAGCCTCTTGATATGAGAGCGTAACGCGCAATAGGTCGGCAAGGCGCGACGTTCAAAAGCTCCTACGTTGTAGCAGTCGGTAAACAAAGTAAGGTTGAGCGAAAGAGATACTTCTGAACTTCAAAGTGATGTTGAAGCATTTCGATGTCGCTTGGTCAGCGTCTCGAACTTGATGCTCAGCCGCCCACAATCGAACTCAAACCTCGAGCCATCCACCTTATAAATAGGGATTCTGACACGCGCAGGTGACCCTTTTGCTCCAGAGTGAGGAGGCCTACCTTCCCCGATCTTGGGGTAAGAGCTGATATTCCTCGAACAACAGCTCTCAAGTTTACTTTCTCTTAAGCAAGACGCGACTAGATCGAACTTCGAGAACACCAACCTCATGTCGGAACGTAAGATACTACGCTTTGCCAGCACAAAGAAGTTGATCTAAAATATGACAATCCAATCGCCAACTCATAACATTTGTCTTGATGCAAAAGTAGTTTCGAAAAATCAAAACACTGATAATAATTTTTGTACGTCGCTTTTGGAATTGAGATCGTATAGGCGGCCACGTTCATGCTCAGGGTGCCAAATTCAAAGGAGCATGTGCAGTCCATGTCTACTAAGCTCCAACCCCGAGCGAGAGCTTCTTGAATCTCTTTTCGACGACCTGCCCTCAAACTGTATTAATAAGCATGAGATCACCGAGATATTACTCAATAGGTTCATTAATTTAAGGAGCATACTAAGCGCTAGTAGGGAGGATATGCTCAATACAGATGGTATTACGTTAGAGATATATCGACGGATTCTCTTAGTAAAGAGATTCGTCAGCTATATTCCATATTCGTCAATTTCCTCTCTTAATATACTTTCATCTTGGGAAGTACTTGTTGAATACTGTCGCACCGTAACTCATACGCAGGTAAAGGAGGAGGCTCATGTCCTCTATTTGGATGGTGATAATCGTATGATCACTATTGAGAAGAGCGCAAGCGGTACAGTCGACTATGTAAAGATTTACCCGAGAGAGATTGTGAAGAGGATTCTTGAGCTAAACGCAATATCCGTAGTCCTTATACAAAACAAAGTTTTTGGCAGATCAGAACCTCAAGCCCGAGATCAACGAGCCATTGATAGTCTTCAGTCTGCTTGCAAACATTTTCATGTTCAAGTGCGCGGTCATATTATTGCTGGGCCTTCTGGTGTATATTCCAAGAGGTTCCAGTATTAGGGCCAAAGATTAGGTAATCGGAGCCAAACATACGGATCTCATAGTCGAGATGCGATACAGGTGATCTCTTATTAATATCAAAGAAGTAAACGATACAGCTCGTGCAGTCTATTGTCCAGTTCCATGGCCAAAGTCACATAGATGATTGTTACGCGCTGGATCAACAATTTATTAGACGCAAGAAATTCCAATGATGCGACAAACCTATGGAGTACTAGTTGCAGAATTCTTATACCGTTGTTGCGAACGCTGAAGCTATAGCACCGTGGTAGCTTGTGACTATTCAGGGTTAGCTACCGGAATATCTGAGTAAGAAGTCGGAAGTTGATCGATGTGGCTTACTATGATCCATCCTGGACGGCGTCTAATCTAGTGATGAAGGAAAGGGAAGGGAAGTCGTTTGAGAAGATTAAAGAAATCGAGGTAGAAGGAGGATTTATAATTTAGGGACACGCGCAAGTACCGGGTATCGCACTCCATGCCGTACAGTATTATGTCCAACGTTTGATCTGCCGCAATCTTATCTTCAAAAGGACAGATGACGACATAGAAGCGTGGATCTGACGCAGCTTCGACGATTAACAGGTAACTGCCTCTAGATAATACCGCTGATTGGTCTGTGATGCCTCGCACCAGGAATGCGCGCGCCCTGGAATTCTAAGCATAAGCTACCGCAGTAGTCGCATAGCATCACAAACTCTGCTACTAGCGTCGAAAATACGTTAAGGTCATGTTCCGTCGATGAGAACTAATTTCGAGTCGCCACCTATAATTATAGATACTTGAAGATCTTTTCCGCGATCGCTATTCCAATGAATGCCGCTGTATTCAGACTTTGATAATGACCAGGTTCGAAGCATAAGCTGTATATCATTACATAATCTCATCGTCCGATGGCTTTAGGCCATCGCAGACGAAGAAAAGTTCGTCGCCAATTTTCCCCTTTCCGAACTTTACCTCATCAGCAGAAACGACATCAATTTGTGATAATACATCTTCCTTCGTAGAGTTATTTATGCGAACTTCGTTTCTTCCTTCTAGATTAATGATTACGTTTCCATTCCTTTCAATGATGAGGCTATCGAGATCAAGACTATCAGTTGAATTATTATCTCCATTCTGATTGCTAATAGCGCTAGTCGTTAATATGATAACATCATTCTCATCGAAGTCTGTGATAACATCTCGACCTGAATTAAAATCGAACCTAAAGACATCGGAATCCGCACCGCCGGTTAGTCGATCATTCCCCTGTCCTCCGTCTAAGTAATCCTGACCTTCGCCGCCAATAAGTCGATCGTTACCTGAGCCCCCATCGACAAAATCACTCCCTGAGCCACCATGAATATAGTCGTTCCCTTGACCAGCAATGATCTCATCTCGGCCAGAGTCACCGCGGATCTCATCATCGCCCATGCCTCCAAACGCTCGATCATTGCCCGCCCCAAGGTAAATTTTGTCATTTCCACCGAATGTATAGACGGTGTCAAATCCCCTGCCTGAATACACCGTATCATCACCCTCTCCCGCTAGAACAGTATCTTGACCGTCACCTGTGCGGAATAGGTCATCGCCGCCTTGTCCAAACATGTGGTCGTCTAGCTCTGTGCCCCCGTATGCTCGACCAACGGGATCGCCATTGGTCACCTCTACTGCATCGGTCAAAGTCTCATCTTTTAGAAGACTTGTGAAGCTATCGGTTGGCGGACCTTTTGAAACTACGACCCGTATGAACTCATAATCCTCTGTCAGGTCGAGATCAAAAGAAGAGATATCACCTGTGTAGAGCGCTGTATCTACTGTTGGTTTTTCATGCACTCTTGTCTCGTCGGACTGAAATTCACCATCATAGGAGTCGTCCAAGACCGTACCAAGCCGCTCTACATGCAGATAGCTACCATCTGCTAAGTCGCCGAATTCCAAGCGAACGCTTCCGCCTCCTTCCTGAATGTCATTCGCTGCTACGAATACCACAAAGGTGTCATCACTCTCGAAAGAATACTGCATAACTGCATCTGCTCGATCGTTTGCTTGATATCCATCGAGGATAGTTGCGCCTGGCAAGGCTTCGGACATCATGCGGAAGGCTTCACCCTTGTGGGTGAGCGTGTCTTGACCTCCTATGTCGGACAGCGCATTGAGGTTTGGTGCATTGATACCCCAGGCTGCCGCCCTGTCTATCCCTGCATCTACACTCGTCACTAGCAGCTCGAGAGACGCTGATGCTGATCTCAGACCATAGTCATTATAGTCGAGAAACGCGTTCTCAGGGTGAGTTGCTCCCTTCCCAATATTCCAAGCTGACATGTAGTGCTCAACATCATTGCTACCGCCTGCATTGGCTATATCCTGCGCCCAGTCTTCCGCAAAGCTGGCCCTGCTTTCTGTTTGTGTTTGGTCCAGAAAGGTTCCATCGAGGGATCGCTCGGTTTGATTAATTGCCTCAAAACGGATAGGGAGCGCGTGATGCACGACAGTGTTGACGATTGACAATGCTTCATCGCTAAGCGTCTCTCTTATTACGACGTCCTCTTCTGATCGGTACCCTGTCTGTACTCCAATTTTTAGGTCGACGCCGAGCTTATCCAAGTCGTACTTAGGCAAGATTTTTGCAATCTCTTCGAGGAGTGCGTTTGCTACCTTGGCATAACCTGCAGCGCCTTCTTCGAACTTGTTATCATATTCGTTCCCTATTTCTAGAGTCAGACTTGGTGGCAGAGGACCATATTTTCCATCGAGCAGATCTTGAATGAAGTCCCGAACTTCCCGTGTGCCGCGAGCTAGATCATCCTCATATCTCATTGTTGGGATGATCATACTAAAGGCTTGGTCGGTCTCAATCGCATACTTTAGCATATCAGACAGGCCAGGCCGTTGACGATTTTCATCGTGTGTCCATAGCTTTGTCCCATCAAATAGGTTTGGAATATCAAGACCGTAAATATCGTAGTCAACCTCAGCAAGTGTTCCGCCTGGCCACCTAATATGATGGCTCTCAAGCCTCTCAGCATGAGCTTCAAAATGATGCCACTGAAACATATTAGCTTGAATTATTCCAAAATGGTCCTCGGAGAAGCTCTCGGCACCCCTCACATAGTCTCCTTGGTTTACTCTAAGAGTGACCATCTCTATCAATCCTTCTTATCCATCTTGTAGATAGAAGAATACAAATTACTGGAGTACAGTTTCTTAACTGAACTGATCTTTCATCTAAGAAATTATCTAAAATATTCGAAAAAATAACTAAGGCTAATATGCTGAAACTATTCAATTTCTCGAGTTTCGTATTGAAATTTAAATTGTTTGAACTCTTGACCTGTTCGATGAGCTGCTCCGACAACGTGTGGGACAACGCTGCGATCGAGAGTTTCTTCTATTCACTCAGGATCGAACGGGTCTAGGAGCGGACCACCGGAAGCGGGATCTGGCCCAGGCCGATGCCTTCGACTACATTGAGCGCTTCCACAATCCGGTCCGGCGACAGTCGGTGATCGGGTATCTGAGCCGAATTCTATACGAGGAGTTGGCGATGAAAGCTTAGGCAGCCGTCCACGAGATCGGTAGCAGGCCAGATACAGAAGCTATTAAAGGCTGAAGACGCGTTCTTGTAGTATGTCAGCGGTACTTAAGTATCAAGTCACTGCATCTGCACTCGTCCATCTAGAAAACCTTTGAGGGACGAGCGAAGTCCCCGCTCTCTGTCGATGCAGTAAGCTCGCTCTAAGTAGCTTAGGATCATTATTTTAGAAGGACGGACAGCTCCCATACAAAGCAACATTGGTCAGCTAGGTTGACCTAACCCATTCAAAAATACACCAATAATGACCCATTCTTAACATTCTGTTGTCACCTTCTCCTTATCAGTTGTGGTTGATCGCGTGCACCTCTGGTGACCGAAAACAAACGAGAGATTTTTTATGACCGGTTCCGAGCGCGTGGAGATTTTATTGAAGTTGGCGTCAGAGCTAAGGCGGTCTGGTGAGTTAGTCGCGTCAGATTTACTAATCGCTGTTGCAAGGAAAATCTGTGCTCGTGGTTTTGTAGAAGAGTCTGGTATGGACCTTTACGAATGCTCTTCGTCAGTAAACCAGAAGAAGCTGAGACGGGCTATTCATCTCCTTCACTCAGAAATTGAGCTCTTGACATCAACGTTGACGGATCTGCATGTCTGGCAACTTTCTTGCTCGATTGAAACCCTCTCGGAGCTTGTCAGTCATGCGCGGGAAAGACATGCTTTACTTGTTAAAAGACTCGAGGAGGAAGGGCGCAGATCGCTTGACCTCTTAACTCCAGCCTATTGTACCGCGCTCGGCGCAGAAGAAGGCGTTAGAACAAATGGAAGTCATTGTTCTATTAGCCATGAAACTACCTTGGATACCCGATCCCCATGTCCAGGTTGGATTATAGATGTCTTGACAGATCTACATCAGTTTTCAACTAAGAACTCTCTCGACATGGTGACGTCTCACCTCGCCGATACGATTTCCTGTTTGACCCACAACCAGATTAATTAGCTTACCCCCCTTTAATTGAATAATAAGCGCAAGAACTAGCTCTCGTAATGTTGAGTAGTTAACTTTCTCAATTATACTTAAATCTTATTAGAAATAAAAAATTCTTGACTAGTCTCAAGTGTACTATCTACTTAAGTGTACTATCTACTTAAAAAGTTACCACTACCTTTGATGTCACGTTCTTAAGAGTTTGTGTGTTTTGCTTGAGTGGTTGACTCAAACATTCATAAATTCAATTTATGGGGTTAAGGCGAAATTGAGATTATGTGGTTTTTCGAAGCGCTCAAGGATTCTACGAATCCCGATGCTGTTCAGTAGCTTAAGCGACTAATGAAAGTTTCTCCCTGTGCTGCTAGACATCTATCTACCGCAGATGCATTCTGTCCCCCCTTGAGCGTGGACATCAACCCGTATTCTTCTGGATATGCTCTTTGGCTGACCAAGATAAGCTCTGTGAATACCAGCTCTCTGGCGCCTCGTTTGGGAAGATTGTTGCGACTACAGCGAAACCAGGCGAGACCCGACGAATTTGTCAAGCGCAGCCCTGCCAGAGGTCGTCATGCGGGAGACCAATACATGCTGTAAAACTCACTTGGTGATGCCAACCATAGTCTGGCGCGCATTTGCGCTACAGATCAAGCATGGTCGCTAAAGTCTTACGGTTGATGTCGTGCAGCATTGGGAAGAGAAGGGCTGGATGCTCTGCCCCAACGACGCTTATTCTGAAAGATGGTGCCCTTGATTGTCTGCTCTAACCTTGCTCGACAGAGACTGTCGAAAGGCAGTAGAAGAAGTCGAACTGGCAATGTTCAGCTTACCCAATGATCATACGATGAAGGAGAGCGAGTTCAGAAGCATCTTCGATATGCGCATCATTGACGCACTTATTTGTATTCTGCAATTCGTTTAATAAGGTCTTCGTTTTTTCTGATTTGCTCTTTAAGCTTGCGAATGCATTTGTCGAACTGATCCTGCTGATCGGAGAAAGCTACGGGTCTGGCCACATTTTGCAGTGGCTCTTCGTTTCGCTCCTTATAAGTCTCTTTGTTTGGTCTGCGGCTGGATCGCTCGAGCTGCCGACGTCTTGATGTTCCATGCGTCATGACTTCGAAGGTTGCGAGCCCATCCGAGCCAGTCAACGACCAGCACGTGAGCGAAGTATATCTGGTTTTAACTTTCACCAAAGAAAACTCCTCTGACGGCCTTTTTTGGCGCTTGGACATCTATTCAAGGGCAAGTCATACGAAAACATAGCCCACCACGCTGCTGCGATAAGAGACCAGCTAGATCGACGTTCTTGTCAGACCACGCCTTCCGCATCCTTCACGTAAGTAAACGTTTAGATCTGGGGCTTCCTATGTCCAGAATAAGGAAAGTGGCAGCCATCATATCAATCGTCTTTTGGTTCGGCAAAAGAGTTACTATCGAACCTCGTTATCAATGAGGTTGATGCGATCGTCTATATCACCGATGGAAATAGGTTCTTTGGTATAAGCGGCATGCTCCTGCGTCAGACCCAGCACCCAAAGAAAGCCAGGCTGCAAACAGTATCACCTGCAATATCCGCTGCCGCTTCGGCTTCATCCACCAAAACGATCTACAAATGATCGAAACGATGGAGGTTCACATCATATACCTACAAAAATATAGTCGTGTCAGAACGTAAGATCCGGCCGGTTCTACAGACCTCGATCGTGCTGGCAACTTCTATACTTTTGACGACTGACTTCCGACGGGCATCAGGAAACGTCTTGGGTGGTTTCATCGATCGGCCCCCTCAACTTAGCTTGTCGCGCCTTGAAGATATTATGAAAGCTTCACATGTCGATCTTGAGGGCTCCGTACTTTGATTATCTCGATTCTCGTACCATAATTGAGTGGCAATATGTCCAAAATTTCCTCCTCTATACCTACCAGCTTTCCTAGTACGCGAGGTGAACAAGAATAATTGCGTTGTTCGTAGAATCTGATATCTGGAAGGCTGGGAGAGAGTTATCCAGGATCAACAGTACGTCACTGCTCTCTATCAAGGACACCGCCAAGGTTCGGCGTTTGATCGATGGTTCGGTATAGTTGGGACTACGGTCATTTACATTGCATCGAGATAGGAGGCGAAGATCGTGTTGATATTGATCGGGTGGTAGGAGGATCAACATCAGCCTGCTTTACACCTAGCAAACTCTCGGGCCTCTTTCTTACGAGTTCCATGAGGTATTTGGAGCATCTTTTGCAAGCAGGCTCAATTTAGGCAGTAGGTGTCCCAAGTGACCCGCTGTCGGGGGAACGTGCCACTTGGGACTAAGCCAAACCATGAGGGGACATCGGCTGGTTTGGAGCCGCATCAGGGAACGAGAAGATGCGGCTGAAGGCAGAGATGCTCTGTTTTTACTAAGATTTGATTAAAAAATCTCAATCAAAAGACTGATTCAGGCGGAGCATTTTGACAGTTCCGCAATGATAAACCATGGCAGAGTCAGATTTATCAATATCTAACAGAGAGTTATGCGACAGTCTGCTACAATGAGGTCGGAAGTGACCTGCTTCCTTTGGAGTCCGCGATTATGAGTTAGCTTTGTTCAGGGTTTGGTCCTCCTCTGACCTTTGGTGATACTGCCGCGGAGTCAGTCCGTCGAGACTCGAATGCAGGCGATAATGGTTCTAATCGTCACGCCATGCCGCGATCGAATGGCTGGCATGGCACGAAGACGGTAAAGCAATGGTGTTTGAAAGTTGATTTGTGTGGCATGATGTGCCTCAAAAGCGTTGCCTGAGACCAACAGTACCGGTTGACACAAAAGTCCCGCGTCACGGTTTCAGAAGCTGCACGCCTTTAAGTTCTTCGATGCGTACGAGATCGTTCTCGTATCTCGCGCGGCTAAGTCGCCGCGCTTCGCTAGAGAAGCCCTCATAGCGAGGATTTACGTCACTGACGGGATGGAGCATTCGCGCTTCCTGACCAGACGGGCTTCCGGGGGAATCTGACAGGCAGGCCTTGACCGCGGCTCGCGACAGGCTTTGATTGACCTGCTTAGGATGCGGCACGATACGAGAAGCGATGTCACACGTCAGCAGATTGGCGTAGATCTTTTCCTGAACCGCTGGATAGTCCTCGTATCGCCAAATCCAGATCCGTCGTGCAGCGTTCTTATTCACCAGCTCTTCGATAAGGCTGAACCAGCTGATTTGCTCAGGACGCAGACCATTGAGATACTCATCCAGCGACACACGTCGGCCGGAAAGCAGCACCTGGCTGTGGGCCGACTGCATGAAAGTCGCCTGATCGCGCACTGCAAAAAAGAGATCAATCGGATGCGGCCTAACTCGAGCGGCCAGAATTTCAAGACGCCCAGGACCGTTCCTATAGAGATGACGCCGGAATGGCCCATCTGGCGGATTGAGCGAGCCGAAGAAGTTTTCCTCGGAGATTATCAGACGCTTACGGCCCGCTGCCAGCTTCTTCAATAGCGCCAAGGGTCCACCAGGAAAGGGGTCCTCCATCCGCCTGCCGATCTCAAACATATGGCGAAGCGTTTCTCCGGGGTTCCGGAATGCGTTGGGTCCTCGAAACGTAATTCCGGCGCGCTCGAGCAGCACCTTGTTATCCATGAGCGTTCGCTGAAGATGCGTCGTGGCGGTCTTGTGAGCTCCCGCATGCAGTGCGATGGTTAGATCTTGCGTCATTGCGTGGCCCTTACGATATCTTGGGAAAGCATCGCGTTTCCGTCACGCAGACTGCCGGATGTTTCGACCAATCTGCGATAAGCCTAGTCCCGAAAGAAGTGGAATGATCATAAGAGTAGCGTCTCTCGACCGCCGCACATTCTTCAATGTCCGTCGTCAGATGTTCTGGAACAAGCGGACCTTTGTTGATCGGAGGCTTTGGCACGGTGATTTTGTAGTCTATGTCGCCGTCGGGCGATGCAGCAAGCAGCGGCTTTCAAAGGTCTCTGCATTGGTCTCTTTCCGTTGTCTGAGGGCAGTGTCGTTCCTGCCGAACTAGACATCGGCTAACGCTGCGCAGCAAGGTGTGGGTCCATCAGCGTAGGCCTATGTTCAATAGTGCGGGCTCAGTCGTAACTCGCAATTGGAGCCGTTTAGCCGCTAGAATAGCGTTCCTCTTGGTTTTCGGAATACTTAGGCATTCTGATCTAGACATATTTTGATCACCACGCTGCATAGGAAACACATTCGCGAAAGCCATCAGTACTATATTACGCAGCAGTAGGTAAAATGGGTTCGGAGCGGACCTCAAAGGCGGCGCGACTTCTACAAATCATGTCTTCGCCGGCAAAGCGTGAACAGCACTTTCCTGTCGTTCGCCAACTCATGCTTAACGTCCGCTTTGTCTCCAGGCCTCCTTATCGCCTGATTTCAAGTTAGGAGCACAGCGAGGTACGTAGCATAGGCTAGAACAAACAGACCGCCTTCACGTCGAGAGATCGTCCAACCGCTGCGCGCGAAAGCGACAAGAACGACAGTGGTTGCGCACAGCACCCAAATGTCGAGGCGGACAATCTCGTTCGGGATGTGCATGGGCTGAACAAGAACGGTGATCCCGAGGATGCCGAGGATGTTAAAGATGTTGCTACCCAGAACATTGCCGAGCGCGACAGAGCCTTCGCCCTTTCGAACCGCAATGATCGAGGTCACAAGCTCAGGCATCGATGTTCCGATCGCTACGATTGTTAGACCAATCACAGCTTCCGAAAGTCCTGCAGCCTGAGCAATTGACACTGCGCCTGAGACCAGAAACCGCGCTCCGAGAACGGTGATCACCAGACCTCCAAGCGCGAGTAGTAAAGACATGGCTAGAGGTGTCTCCGGACCAGGTACGGCATCTGCTTCACCCGCATAAACAGCCGCTGCAGGTGTCCCACCGATTTGTTTTTCAGTCCAAAGTGTGAACCACAGATATGCCGCCAACGCGACCACCAGAGCCGCGCCGATCAGCCGGCCAACTTCGCTGAGAAGTACAGCGCCCAGGCAAAGGAGGCTTGCTAGAACAACGACGGTTCCGTCCCGCCGAAATGCTTTCGGGTCGACTGCGATGGGTGCAATCAACGCGGCAATGCCAAGTATCAGCAGGCCGTTGCTGATATTGCTGCCGACGACGTTTCCAATTGCAATTCCAGAAGACCCCGAGAGCGCAGCTTGTAAGCTCGTAACCAATTCCGGAGACGAGGTACCAAATCCCACCAGTGTGAGGCCAATGACCATTGGCGAGATTCTGAACGACTTAGCCGCAGAAACCGCGCCACGCACCAGCAGTTCGCCGCCAACGATCAGGCCGACAAGGCCAACAACGACAAGAAGTGCCGCGTACATTCTGGGAGGTGTCTTTCTGCCAAGTTACAGCGCAAACATGGGAGTCAGTATTCGTTCTGCAAGAGCCTGTATGGACATTCATGCGCCACGCAGTATTGGCGAGTGCTGGGCTCGCTGCTGACCTCACTGGCGGCGCAGCATCAATGGCTTCGCGTTGCGATATAGCTTGCGAGAACGGCCCATAAGAGACATTAACCATCCAATTCTGATGCTGCACCCGCAGCCCGCATAGCGGACATTGCCGCGTATCGGCTGAATTGCGTCGGCCATGAGATGAATTTGATAGGGTCGATTAGGTGTACCATCCTGTGTCATCAAAATGGTGGTCCACCAATCCAAGTTTGGTCGGGTCGTCGACAAGAGCCTCAAACCTCAACCAAAATGGAAAATCGTGCGGGATCTCAGCCGCGTCGTGCTTTGGACCATAGTGCAAAGTGACGTGTGCCAGGCCCGAAAAACGAACAACAACGACGTTTGCGCGGATGGCCTCGATCTCAATCTGCTGATCATCAATCCATGGATCGATTTCGTACCCCTTGCCTGCAAGTATGTCGATCTCGTCAAAGGTTTGTTCGATAAGCGCGTCCCACATGGCCTCATATACGTCATCGACCAATGCCTCCTTCACAGCATCACGGCCCTGTTGAAATGACACCAACAAACCATCTAAAGCTGAGAGGGCCTCTTGGACGAAAGCATCAATCGCCGCTTCGTCGCTTACAAGTGTCTCAGGTCGGACATGCGTTGCCTTGTTTAGCACTTGAATCGATTTGATTGCCGTTTTGTGCAGATCCTTAACGTCGAGACCAAGCCCTTCGACAAACCCATCGGACAATCCGCCCTGGGTAGAGTAAATCGCCTTCTGGCGCCGTGTTACGGTCTCAGTATTCTGATCTTGCACGAACCAAGAGCATGCACGCACTTCATCATCAGGCGCGTCAGCGTGTAAGATATGCCCGAACAATTCTCGCAAACCGGCAGCCGCAAGATGCAGTCGCACTGGATTAATTGGTTCTTTTGCCACCAATAGGCTCCCAGCAAGCAAGTCATGCGAGAACTGGTCAGGTAATCGGCCTGCAAAATCCATATAGCGCCTTTCCTCAGTGTAGCGAAGCACATCTGTATTTCTGCATTAGAAGCCAGTGCTACACCAGATACTTCAGGGCTTCACATACCATGCAGCACTAAGCAATTTGCCTCTAATGTTGACGGCACAGACCGGCCATTTACCAGTACGCCACGATGCTGTGATGCCGCCAGTCGGACCGCCCGTTCGATTATTTTCATTCATAGTTTTGTACGCTGCAAACTAGCCTTTCAACTCATGATCTACAGCATTACGGTAGGCGCAAAGCGAAATGTCTTCTAAAGAAGGAACGCTATCCACCTCAGTTGGAAATGAACTGTGAATTTGTACATGGGTCTAGGCCTGCGCTTTGACGCTCAAGTACTTCAAAGGCGAAGGAATTCCTGATATTGCAGTCAAGTATTGAGATCCGACCGCTAACCAAACGACGATTGACAGGAGAACTCTACACGCGCGATCCGAAAATTGAAGCGCGATTGAGTGAGCTAACTGCAGTGTCGCGGAACGAGCTGATCGAGCTGATCGAGCGTGTCTCAGTGTCGAAGAGAAATGATCCGCATTATGTGCCAAGCGAATGCTTGGTGTATTTCATTCGGAACAGCCGAGAAGACAACACTGAAGCGTGGTTTGAGCGGCTTTTCAAGATTCTTGCTGAGAGGGTGCTGAGAGCGCTTCCACGTGAAGGTGTCAGCGGGGGTAAGACCGCTTCGCTTACAAAGCTAGCCATTCGCGACAGAGTTTTTGGCCGATTTGTGGAGCTATTGTCTCTGGATCGTACATCCGAGTCAGACAAGCTGGATTACTTTGAGGTACGCTTTGATGGAGCTTTGGCTAGCTTACGGCGAGACGCACAAGAGCAGGCTTGGCGGGAGGAAAACCGATCTGCAGCGCTCGAATATGACACGGAAACAGGCGAGCTTTCCGAGGAAGTCGAACGTGCCGCAGGAAGTTTTGATCTGACCGGAGCGCAAGAAATCGACGATCCGGATTACCGGTCTCGGTGGGAAGCGGCGATTGACACTTTACCAAAAGAACAAATGAGGATCATCCAGATGCTAAGAGAAGGAATTCCGATAGACTCAAAAGACCCTGACACATTCACAATCGCAAAGGCTCTAGGAAAGTCGGAAAAGACCATCAGGACACATCGCAACAAGGCTTTCGCAGCGTTGCGCGAAGCTCTGAGTGGAGATAACCAGTGAGCGTCGGCAAAAACCGACCATCTATGGAAGATGTGCTTGATGCATTGGCCGTCGAACCTCAACATGATCGGTCGACGTTTGAGCGATATCTGCAAGACTATCCGGAATATGCCAATGAGTTGATCGACCTGGCGAGAGAGCTCTCACGAAGTTCTGAGAGCGATCTTGGACCGCTCACGGCGTCCGAAAGTCGACTCATCGATGATGCTTGGCGAGGGTTTGCCCCATTGGAAACGAAAGCCGCGACAGATCCGCTGGCGGTCTTATCTGTCGATCAATCGCGGCATCTAGCAAAAACGCTTGATGTTCCAAGGCAGGTCGTCACAGCATTCAAAGAACGACGCGTTGATGTCGAGACAGTTCCCGGCCCTTTCCTTTCGAAATTTGCAGACACCATTCAGCTGACGGTTGCGGTCCTCACCCAAAGTCTGTCAGTTTCATCTGACTCAGGACTCGCTCGCAGCTATAAATCGGATGGGAAGCCGCAGATAGCGAACAGAGTTTCTTTTGAGCAACTCCTAATCGATGCTGGTGTGCCAGATGCTCGGCGCGCAGAGATTATGGATCCGGGCGACTGACGTGGACGGCGTAGAACTCGCAAGACAAGTTGCAGCTCAACTGCACCAGAGCGCTGTTTCAAATGGGCACGATCCAGCGCGACTCTATGAGTTCGCGATCGCCGAAGCCAATAGCCGCGGATTTGATGTTGAAGAAACCTCGGCTAGCTCTCCGCTGCTCGAAGGTAGCCGGGCAACAGTCATACATGCGGATCGATTGGTCTTGCATGAGAATACGGGGACCACGTTCGACAAGGCTTTTCTGGTCGCTCACGAGATTGGGCATTTGGAACTTGGCGACGGGGTGGAAGGTGAACCGACAAGCGAAGTTGACCCTGCGCGCCCTGCGGAGCCATCTCCAATTGGAATGGAACGTGTCGTTGACTACGGACGCAGGCAACGTCGCGAAGTTCAAATGGACCTCTTCGCCCGCGAATTCCTTCTCCCACGCGCTATTGTCAAAAACTTGCATGTTGAATTGGAATTGAGTGCGTCAGAAATTGCTCAACGGTTCGATGCACCATTCGACGTCGTCGCCCAACAACTGTTCGACGCTTTGCTCCTACCCGAAGTTGTTCCCGAGGTTGAGGTTGAATCAGTGGAGCGGACTCCTAACGCTCTTCAGGCGACAGCTGCGGCACACCGGGGGAATGCCTATCTTTTGGAAGCGGGGCCTGGAACGGGAAAGACACAAACGCTCGTGGCGCGCGTTGATGCACTCTTAGAAGAAGGCGTCGATCCGCGTCGCATCTTGTTGCTGACGTTTTCAAATAAGGCGGCAGGCGAAATGGCGGATCGAATTGCGCGCAAGCACAGTTCGGCGGCGACAGCGATGTGGATCGGAACGTTTCATGCTTTTGGCCTAGACATTATCCGACGGTTCCATGGCGAACTTGGTCTTCCGACAGACCCGCGAATGATGGATAGGATTGAGGCGGTCGAATTACTTGAGGAAGAATTTCCGCGGCTTGACCTCGCTCATTATCGGGACCTTTATGATCCTACACAGATCATTTCCGATATTCTTCAGGCGATTTCCAGGGCCAAGGACGAAGTGGTAGATCCGCTGCGCTACGCCAGCTTGGCAGAGGCAATGGCCACATCCGCGGAAACTGAGAACCAAAAAATTGCTGCGGCGAAGGCTCTGGAAGTGGCCCGCACTTATGAGGCATATGAACGGCTAAAAACTGACGCTCACTGCGTCGATTTTGGCGACCTTGTTTCCATGCCTGTTCGACTGGTGGAGAGCCGTCCTGACATTTGTGAGCATCTTCGATCCCAGTACGACCACATCTTGGTCGATGAGTATCAGGATGTGAATCGGAGTAGTGTCCGTCTTCTCGCAGCATTGAGTCCCGATGGCCGCAACTTGTGGGCCGTTGGCGATGCAAAGCAGTCGATTTATCGATTCAGAGGCGCATCATCATTTAACATGGCGCGTTTTGGGGCCAGAGATTTTCCAGACGGCGAACGGGGTCGCTTGAAGAAGAACTACAGATCGGTGGAAGAGATCGTAGATACCTTCTCCCATTTTGCGACCGACATGATTGTAGGAGATACTGATAGCGGTCTTGAGGCGGTGCGCGGATCGGGTGGTTTTCGTCCGGCGGTGCGTAAGGTCGCACAAGCTCCGGACCAGATCGTCGCCATCGCTGAGGCTATCCAAGAGCGCCATCGTGAAGGTTGCGTTTTTCGTGAGCAGGCGGTGCTGTGTACTGGCAATGAAAAGCTCTCGGAAATCGGACAGAACCTCGAGCGTCTCGGTGTGCCGGTTTTGTTTTTGGGAAGCTTGTTCGAACGCCCAGAAATCAAAGATCTTATGTCATTGCTCACTATTCTGAGCGACAAGAGGGCAATGGGGTTGGTCCGGGTCGCTTGTATTGATGATTTTAAAATGCCAATCGATGATGTGGGCAAAATCTACCAGCACCTGCGGTCTTCGGACAGCAGCCCTAAGAACTGGCTAGAAAATACCAATTTGATAACCTCTCTGTCGAAACGCGGCCAATCGAGTTTGGCCAATCTCAAAGCTGCATTCGATGGTTTCGATGATACATCGGAACCATGGTCGGTGATTGCGCACCTATTGTTGGACCGCACTAGGCTTGCTGCGCGTTTGAGTAATTCTGAGGTAATCTGTCACCGTACACAGGGAATTGCCATTTGGCAGTTTCTGAACTTTCTGAGAAGTCAGCCAACAGGACAAGGCCGACCCATCAAGCGGCTGCTGGATCGAGTACGTAGATTGGTTCGTCTGGGCGATGATCGTGACCTAAGACAATTGCCGTTGGCTGCCCAAGGTATCGATGCGGTCCGGTTGATGACTATTCATGGGGCCAAAGGCCTCGAATTTGAGACAGTTCATTTGCCGGGCTTGAATGCAGATACGATCCCAAGGAAGCCTCCGCCTCCACCCTGTCCGCCACCGGATGGTATGGTGGAAGGGACGACAGAAAGTGCTTTGGAGGCGTTTCGATCCGGCCAAGCCGAAGAGCAAGAGTGCCTCTTTTACGTTGCTATGTCTCGGGCACGCGACAGGCTTCTAATTTATGCGCCGACACAGAAGTCAAACGGCAGCAAGCGAAATCTATCCAGCTTCCTTGATCGGCTTGGAAGCAGAATTGATCATGAGGCCGTGCAACCCGAAGGCAAGTTGCCTGCCGCCCCAGAGATGGCCGATGTCTTGCTTCAGGTCAGTGGGCGTGTCCGTTTCAGCGGTGCACAGCTTTCGCTTTACGAACGCTGTCCGCGACGGTTTTTTTATACGCATGTTTTGCAGGTGGGTGGGCGCCGCACTGCTACACCGTTCATGCAAATGCACGAAGCCGTGCGGGTTGTTGTGAAAGAGGTGATCGCAGGCACCGCCATAGTGTCATCTGATGCTGACCTTCGAGGACTGGTCGCGAAGGCTTTTTCGATCCACAACCTTTCAGAGAATGGGTATGTTCGAGAGTACACGGATTATGCGGTTGCGATGATTTCGTTTTTCCTCTCGACGCGCGGTGATCACACCCCCGAGACGACGACAGCCGTGAAGGTTCAACTGGGAAATGAGGAGCTCGTAATTGAGCCTGACGATATCCTTTTGAGAGCAGACGGAAGTCGCGCAGTAAGGAAGGTTCAGACTGGTCATTTTCGAAAGTCGGAAACAGATGATGTCGGAACTGCGGCGTTCTTGCTGGCAGCCCGGCAGGCATTTCCAGGAGCTCACATTGAGTTTCTTCATTTATCTGACGAAACAACCCGGCCGATGGACATG
Organism: Aestuariibius insulae; assembly: GCF_040783535.2. Classification (NCBI taxonomy): domain Bacteria; kingdom Pseudomonadati; phylum Pseudomonadota; class Alphaproteobacteria; order Rhodobacterales; family Paracoccaceae; genus Aestuariibius; species Aestuariibius insulae. Next base: position 173,834 of record NZ_JBFONW020000003.1, on the reverse strand, counting down.
ACTGAAAAAAAGTTGGGAACCCGTCGCGACAAACTGACTAATCATCTTCAAGATATTCGTTCCGGGCGCTTTCCTGCCAAGCCATCGGCGCGGGTTTGCCCTGGATGCCCTGCTTTTTTCGTGTGCGGCCCCACACCTGACGGCACATTAGGAAAAAAATTCGACTATATTTACCGGTCGCGGAAAGTCACTTCGATTGAACCCTTAGAAGCCGGGCATGGGTCCGGCAAAAGCTAAGGACCAAAACAAGATGACTCTTGACGACATTCCTGATCATGACGATCTTTCTGATGCACTGCGCGAAGATCGCCCGCTGCGCAAGGCGCGGGCCTATCGTATCCGCTTCGCGGTCGACGGCCTGAAATTCCGGAAATTGGAAGTTCCGGATCCCATTCCCCTTGGCCGGCAGATTCTCGCCGCAGCGGGGTGCAATCCGAATGACAATTTCAGTCTGTTTGCCATACTCGCCTCCGGTGATTTCGAGGATATCCGGCTTGATGAACCTTTCGACCTTCGGGCGCGGGGTGCTGAGCGGTTTGTCGCGTTCCAGACGGATCGCGATTACAAACTGACCCTTGATAATCGACAGATCGAGTGGGGCAAGCCCGCCATCGCCGGAGCTGCGCTCTACAAGCTTGCCGAGGTTGACGATGACGAGGCTGTTTTCCTCCAAAAACGGGGTGGGACAGATCAGCTCGTGGAACCAGATGATTTGATGGATTTGAACGAGCCTGGGATCGAACGGTTCATCACTGCGCCGCGCCCTGATGCGACTTGCATCATTGTCATAAACTCGCGCCCCCGTGAGGTCGAAGACCGTCACGTGACTTTTGAAGAAGTTGTGAAACTTGCTTTTCCCGGCGCGCACGACCCGAATGTCATTTTTTCGATGACGTTCCGGCACGCCGCTTCGAAGCCACACGCGGGTGAACTTGCTGCGGGTGGTTTTGTTAAAATCAAAAAGAAGGGGACTGTATTCAATGTCACACGCACTGTTCAGTCTTAATGACGATCTCAAGCGCCTGCGAAATGAAGGTTACCTCGTGCAAGTTGTGGGCGGTTTTCTTGTGATGCGCAATGTCCCGTATGTCGACAAGAGCCGTGAGGTTCGCAGCGGCACACTGATCTCCAGTCTGACATTGGCTGGGGATCAGACCCGCCGGCCAGACACACATGTCATTCACTTTGATGGTGAGTTTCCTTGTACGGCAGATGGTCGCCCGATCGAACCAATCCGGCATCAGAGCCGTTACACTGACCTCGGGAACGGTCTGGCTGCGAAGCACTCATTCTCAAGCAAACCAGAGGGCGGGTATGTCGACTATTTTCACAAGATGACCACATATGCGGCAATTCTCTCCGGTCCTGCAGAGGTTGTGGATGGTCACGCCACCCCAAGAACGATGAAAGAACCGGAAGCGGAAGAAGAAAGCATTTTCAACTACACTGAAACTGCTTCTGATCGGGTTGGTATCGGCGCGCTGTCCGATCTTCTGAAGTCTGATGTCGTTGCGATTGTTGGTTTAGGAGGAACGGGCGGTTACGTTTTGGACTTGGTTGCGAAAACCCCGGTCTCTGAGATCAGGTTGTTCGATTCAGATGAGTTTCTTCAGCACAACGCATTTCGTGCGCCTGGAGCCGCATCCATTGAGGAGTTACGGGAGGTATCCAAAAAAGTTGACTACTTTGAAGCAACCTATTCCAAGATGCACTGTGGCATCATCGCCTGCGACGAAGCCATGAGCGCAACCAATTTGGACAAGCTCGACGGCGTAACATTTGCTTTTCTGTCGATGGATGCTGGCGAAGAAAAGCGACTAGTTGTCGAAAAACTGGAAGCTATAGGCGCATCGTTCATCGATGTCGGCATGGGTCTTGAACTCGATGAAGGCTCACTTGGTGGCATTCTCCGCGTAACGACGAGCACGCCTGACATGCGGGACCACGTTCACAATGGCCGCGTGTCTTTTTCTGGGGGCGGGGAAAAGGACCTCTATTCTTCGAATATTCAGGTTGCTGACTTAAACGCGCTGAACGCGGTGCTTGCTGTCGTGAAGTGGAAGAAACTTCGCGGCTTTTACCGGGACTTGGAGCAGGAGCACCACTGCACATACACCACGGATGGCAACATGCTGCTGAATGGTGACACAAAATGATGCGGCATGAGCTACTAGAACACGCCTTTGTTGAACATATTCCAGAAAAGGTCAAACCAGGTATTCTCTACGTTTCGATGGAGTATGGAACGGCAGCGCACAGCTGTTGTTGCGGATGCGGAGAAGAGATTGTTACGCCGTTCACACCGACTGATTGGAAGATGATCTTTGACGGTGAAACGGTATCGCTAAACCCGTCCATTGGGAATTGGACATTAGACTGCCGGTCACACTACGTGATCAAGCGAGGGCGCGTCATTGAAGCTGGACCGTGGACGGATGAGCAAGTGGCAGCTGAACGATTGCGCGATCGAAAGGTCAAGTCCCGTCACTACGCCCAACAGCCGGAGGTCAGAAAGGCGCCCGGCCATGCACTCGACTTAGAGCATGAAACTGAAGCAAAAAGCATCTGGCAACGGATTTGGCACTTCATACGATAAGGCAAGTGCTTGCGCATTATATGCGCGACCACAATACAAGAAGGGAAAGTCCGCTTTCGCTTCGCGCCAAAAATCTCTCGGCGGCGCAGCGAAAGTCGGCTTCCCGCCGCCTTTATCAGTTAGCAATCCGATCAAGCATGCTACACAGATGATCGGGTGCTAGCTTTGAAGAAACGGCATCTAACTGTAGAAGTGACACCGAAAGGTAGGGGTGAAACTTTTCCGTCGCTAGGTTTCCGGCATCGCCGAACAGGTCAAGAGGTTCGCCAGATGCCATTTCCGCCAGCACCGCTCGAAGATCGGGTATTTCGTCACCGGCCTCCGCCATCAGAAACCCGTCATGCTGCTCAACCGAGAACCCTACGCTTCTAAGTGCAAGCGCAAGAGTTGACGTCTTCACTGTCCCAACCCGCGTTGCGATTATCGATGTATGCTCGCCGAGAACGTGGATATTCTTGGTCCGAAACCCGAGTTGGTCGTAGTATCCCCGCGCTTCTTCCAGCATCTTCAGAGACACCGCGTCCATGTAAGCCGGAAGAGCGCTCCCTTCGAGTATCGCGAACATTCGGTCAATTACTTTATCATGAATGTCACCCGGATCACCGCCAAAGACAGGTGGCACACCAGCTTTCGCTGGTTTGACTACAATCACCTTTTCGCGGTCATGGATTTCTTGAACAACCCAACGCCGCCCGGAGAAGATAAGTAACATCCCCGGGGCAAGGACATTGTCGATCGGCAGAGTGCCGAGATCCCGCCCGTCTGCAACCAAACGAAATTCCTCAGGAGTTTGAAAAACTGCGTAGAAGCTGTAGTGCTCGACCAGCTTTTCGCCTGTCGGGCCCAAGAGTAACAGCCCGCTACCGGACTGTTCGATCAAGCCGGTTTCTGGATGACCGATCGAACGCAACACATCGGCGAAGACATCGGTTGTGACTTTCCTAAAGGGGCCTTCGCGGCAGAGCATATTGTAGACCACGCTTGCAGATGCACCGCCGCGCTGCGCTATGACTGACAGTATCTGATGGACGAGCGTCGAGAGATGAAGCGCCTGGGGTTTTGGCGGTTCGCACCAGCCTTCCAGCAGCAGGTCTATCATCGCGATAGACCTGATCAGGCCGAGGCGAAGACGATCAACGAAACTGCTCTCCGGCGTCAACTCGGCTTCGACAGCGTACTGCCTGAGAGTGGCCGGTTGTCCTTCGCGCCGGCCTGATCGCCCGAGCCGTTGCCGCAACGCGGCGACGCTGAATGGTCCGCCGATTTGAGCCACACAGGTCACGTCGCCGATGTCGATTCCAAGTTCGAGCGTCGACGTACATACGGCTGTTGTCGGTTTCGCAGGATCCTTGAGCCGCCGCTCCACGAAGTCACGGTGATCGCGGGAGAGGCTCGCATGATGGGGGTAAAATTCCTGCGGAAGGTGTTCTTGCTCGCAAAACTCCCGCAATCGATCCGCATAAATCTCGACCCGTTGTCGTGCTCCCGCGAAGACTAGGTTGTCGCTGCCTCGAAGATGCTTGAACAGATGGGCTGCAATTGCGTCCGTTGCGGACGGGCTGTATTCATCTTCACCGCCTGAGAGGTAGCCGCGAAGCTGGAGCCTCAATTCAGCCTCGCCGCCATCTGCTTCGATCAGCTGGACAGAGCTTGCTGCGTCAGGGCGAAGATAGGCCTTGGCGAGGTCCATGTCGCCAAGTGTGGCTGACAGACCTACTCGACGGATTGGGCGCTTTATCGCGAGCTCAAGCCGTGTGAGCAGTGAACGAAGCTGGACACCACGTTCGCTATCTAAGACCGTGTGCAATTCGTCGATCACGACTGCCCGCGTGGCCCCAAACAGGCGAGCGATTTCCAAACCACGACGAATGAAAAGTGCCTCAAGGGACTCTGGGGTTATCAGCAGGATCCCTTTTGGAGATTTCAACGCGCGCGTCTTGATCGATTGCGAGACATCCCCGTGCCAGGGAACAACCGGAAGCTCTGCTTCTTGGCAGATGTCCTCCAGCCGCATGGCCTGGTCCGTGATCAGAGCTTTCAGCGGACCGATGTAGAGCAGGTCGAAGCCGGTGCCGCCCGACGGCTCTTCAAGCACCTGTGAAATCAACGGCAGAAACGCCGCCTCCGTCTTTCCGCCCGCCGTGGAAGCCGCAACGATCAAATCGGCATTGGTTTCGCAGATCGTCCGGATGGATCGCGCCTGGATGTCGCGAAGTTCGCGCCATCCTTTCTGGCGTATCCATTTCTGCACAGGCCTCGCCAGTTTGTCGAAAGCACCGCTCATCGGCGTCAGAGCTTGAAGCTGATCAGGTCATCGTCACCGGGGTCTTGGGCGCCAGTCGACTCGTCTACCGCGGTCATGTCTTCGCCGAGGTCTTCGGAGACTTCGATCTGTTCGATCAGATCACTCCACTCGACACCGGGGTTTTGCTCAAGCACGGAAAGCAGGTTCACGAAGGCCGTCACCGTATTGCGCGGGGTGCGGAAGTAAGCTTCACCGATCCGGTCCGAGCAATGCGCCATGAAGGCCTCGAGCGCGTCGTCCGGTAAAGCTCCGGCATCTTCCTGCATGATCCGCCGGACATTGGCCAAAAGGACGAAGAGGTCCTCAGGGGTCAGGCTGGCCAGCCGGACAACGGGTCCTGAAAGGTCGACCAATCCGTCTCGCGCGAAGGTATTCTCGGCCAAACGCGACTGAAGGGCTTCATAGCTATAGAGCCCACGACGGGTGTTCATCAGAAACTCCGGAGTCCCGCCCATGAGAAATCCGAGGCTCTCGGCACTGCCCTGCAGCACATCATTCAGGATCCGGAGGATCTGTTCGTAGTTTGCATTGCGGGCTTGCGACGAGGTGAGCTTGTAGAGATTCACCATCTCGTCGAGGCCCACGAGCAAACCTTTGTAACCGGCCTCGCATACGAATGCCGAAATCAGCTTTAGATGATCGTAGACACTGGCATCGTCGATGATCGTTCGCACTCCAAGCGCCTTGCGCGCGTCGGTGCGTGTGGCGAACTCGCCGCGCAGCCATCTCAGGGCCGCAGATTTCAACTCGTCGTCGCCGGTCTCATGGCCTTCCCAATATCGACGGATGACTTCAGCGAACTCAAACCCCCCGGTAAGCTCTTCAAAGTGGCCAAGGCGTTCACGAATGACAGACCCTGTTGGCAAATCCCGTTCTTCGGCATCTCGGTGAGCCTGGCTGACAAACCTCTCCACCACGCTGGCCAATGCCCCGCCATCTGGCTTTGTCCGCGTCGACAGATTTCGGGCCATCTCTGCATAAAGCCCTCGGGCTTGCCCGCCGGTCGCGTGAATGCGGCGATCCGGCGCCAGATCCGCGAACATGACGACCAGGCCTTTCTCCAAGGCGACGAGGCGGATCAGGTTCATGAAGAATGTCTTGCCCGATCCGTATTCCCCGATGATGAACCGGATTGCCGATCCGCCATCGGATATCCGGTCCATGTCCTTGACGAGCTCTTCAATCTCCCGGACTCGGCCGACCTGGATATGGCGCAAACCGAGCTTGGGCACGACCCCGGCTCGAAGGGCCTGTACGATTGCATCGCGTTCACGTGGTTTCAACTTCGACATCCCTGCCCTCCGCGCTCATCTTTTCTTTTACCGCCTCCGCAATCTCCGGAGACACGTCATATCCATCATACTCGTCAAGAAGCGCTTCATCGTAGATCTCAAAAGCCCATTCGTTCACGACTTCTAAAGCCCCAGACGCCATCAAGCCGTGCGAGGCGCAGATCGTCTGGAACTCGGTTTCAGACCAATGCTCCCGAGTTACCAGTTCAAGGACCAGCGCTCCGTGTTTCGGGTCAAGCCCCGCCAGCCAGCTTTGGTAGGCAGGCCCGGAGACACCGTTTTCTTCCTCTTCGACATCGAAAATCTGGCCCAGGACAGACGACACTCGCTCAGTGTCTGAACGGATTTCTGCGATCCGCGACGCGTCGAGTTTGGGTCCGTTTGCTTTTTCAAGATCGGGTATCGCTTCGCCCGGACGACCCGGTTGCGAGGCACGAACAGTGCGAGGACCATCCGCAACTTCACCAGCATGCAGGTCCGAGTAAGCCAGCGCAGGATCGAGGCCCAAAGCCTTGTAGATTTTCTCGATGCTTGCGACTTCGTCGGAGTGAATAATTCCATCAGCATGTGCTGCACTAACCAGTGCTGCGCGCATAGCGGCCTGGCTGTCTTGGCCCACATCCTTCAATTTGCGCCGCAGAAGCGTCATGTCCGGCGGCACGGACAGGAACCATTCAAGGTTTGCGCGCAGCCTGCGGCGTTCCTGATCGCTGAGGGCCGCGGCAGAAACCTGACCTTCCAGCGCCCTGCGTTCAGGCTCCGCGATGCGACCATCCGCATGGGCGACGAACGATCCAAGTGCCAATTCCATCAAGGCGCTTCGATAGCTGTCGGAAACTTCCTCCAGTCTTTCGATGGGTTCACCCAGGCTAAACAACACAACGGGCTCTTCCGCCTTGGGTGATCGGAGTGCAAACCGAGGGTCAGGCGCGAGACCGAAACCGAGGCGCGCGAGCGCGTCGGCCGCTCCTGTCATCTGCCGTTTCCCGATCTTCTCGTGCGTTTCTCCCTCCAGACGTCCGATCACCTCCTTAAGCGGCACCAATCCCCCTCGATCGACGATATCGGCAGCCCAGGATTTCAAGCGGTCCATTTCCTCGGATGGGAAGGCCTCCCAAAGTTCAGTGGGCATCAAGGCATGCGCTTCAACGCTTCCGCGGCCATCAGGATTTCGGCCCAGGAAGCGACTGAGCTTGTCGAGATCGTTCATCACCTCATCAGCCAGCTCCTGGGCAATCTCGATCGGTTTGCGCAGGCCGGAAATATCCGGGACAGGCTTGCCATCCACGGTTGGGTTGGCGGAACCCTGAAACTCGCTGGAAGCGGCCCGATAGGACGCCGTGAGCTTCTTCCTAGGCTTGGCAACTTTTAGTCCGTCCGGAAATCGTTCATCAAATCGCATGCGGAAGAGGGCGATGAACTCGTCGCGGCACCGCGTCGCGGGAGTTCTAAGATTGCCTTCGGGATGGCAGATGAACCAACTCAGCAACCAGTCCGCAGTCAGGTGCTCGCCTTTGTCGATCCGAGCGCCGATTGCGTATTTGAGTGAGAACGGAAGTTCCCAGCCCTGCTTCTCGAAAATCGGCTCGATAGCGTCGAGGTCGGTTTCAACAAGCATCGCAATGTCGAGGAACTCACCCAAATAGCGTCTGACGGAATGGTTATCAGGGTAAAGTGACTGCAGCCGCCGAACTTCTTGGACGATATCCTTTGCATCTTCATTGGACTGATCGACGAAGAAGCGACGCTCCAGCCCGTAGAAGTACAGGAACATGTAGCCAGGGTTATAGGAGGCGTCGCTTCGCCCACTTGCCAACCACTCCAAGTAGGTTGCCCGACATTGGGGTGAGATATCCGAGTATCCGGGCCAATACGGCATACCATCGCCAGCCTTGTCCCTGCCCGAGCGCGCGACTGACAAGGATGGATCGATATAGGCTCGGCATTTGTCATGATACCCGTAGGAGTTCAGCGGGGGAGGCGTGCCAACATAGACCATCCCGCCGATGTTGCGGCCGGCTACGCTGGCAGCTTCGGTAGACGGAACCCATCCGTTCTTCTTTGTCCGGGACACCCTGCTCGATGCAACTCGCCCAGACTTCTTTCTTTCAGCGGCTGCCGCAAGAGCGGGCGCAGCAGACTTTCCAGCGCGAACGATCTCAGCGTAGTCCTGCTTCGGTGGGGAATAGGCTTTAGTCGCAGCCGATGTGTTGGAAACATTGGCTTCGCGAGTTCGTGCCCGCTCACGCTCGACACGTTTGTCGTAGGCACTTGGTCGCGTTTTCGGCTCAGATCGGGATGTTCGATGTTCGGAACTTCCCTTGGCTTGCGCAGCGACTTTCCGCGATCTCCGTTTTTCCTGCCACCACACGAGAATGACAGGCACACCGAACGCAAACAGCATTTGGCCGCCGTCTGGCCAATCCTGAAGCATTGTGGTCACCACGACCATGCACAAAAAGAAATACAGGACGAGAAAGAATGTAATTCGGAAAAACTTGAATATTGAAGACATTAACAGAACCCTCTCCGCACTACACTATTTTGGATGCCCATCATTGCAACGACTATCGCAATGATTGAATGCGCTATTGATGCGTTGAAGTTCCTCGGCCCGGCTTGATCGACGATCTAGCGGAGTTTCACTCCTTCCAGATCATCTGGTTTCAGCCGATAGCGGATTACGTTTCCTTCATGGAGCCCTGCGATCTGCTCACGGACATAAGTGACAACGTCCGCTCGATCAGCATCGGGCACGCCAGCAGCCAAGGCCATCTCATCAACCGCATCGTTTCGGAACTCCTTGAACTCGAGAACGCAACGCCGGACGGCTGCGCGAACAAACTCCCGATAGGCCAAAGCCGCTTTTTCCGGGCTCTCCACCTCAGCGCGGAGAATTCGGTACTTTTCGGCGGAGGCCAGATACGCGTCTATGTAGACATCGCGCAGCAACGAGACGTTGTTCAGTTCGTAGACCCCGATGAGCCCGTCGATGTAGTCGCTGTCATCCATCGTCGTGAACGACATCGGCGCAAGATCCGACTTCAGAAGAGAGATGTTCGACGCCACGCGCGAAGTCCGCTTGTTGACGTCGGCAAAAGCCTGGAGATACGGGATGTGCACTAGAAGGAAGAAGGACTGCTCGAACGGATCGGTGATCTGCGCAGCCTTGTGCAGCAGGATATCGAATTCCTCTGCGATCGTGACCGCATCATCGAGCGGTCGATAGCTCGAGTGCGAGATCCCGACCGGCATCGCACGCAAGCGGCCCGACATCGCCGGGTCCGCCAAAAGACCGTCTGAGAGCAGCGCATGGATCGCGAACAAATCCGGACGCCGAAGCCCGATCTCATCGAGATTGTCGACGACATACTGAATGGCTTCCTTATGGTTGAGGATCATCAGGGCTTCTTTTCGATCCTTTCCCGCAGCTTCTTCGCCAAACCTGATCAATCGCTCAGTCTGCAGAATGTCGTAGGTGTTCCCCTCCATTCTGGACGACGCCCAACTGAGATCGACTAGAAGCTGTTCAAGGATCCGACGCGCGTATGTTCCGGCTGGAATTGCGCCTCCCTGAGGGCGACCGGCCTCCAACAGCCTTTTGCGGTCTAATGCAGACAGGTACCAGGTCTTTTCCGGGACGTACGCGTCGAGAAACTCCGGTCGATAGGACACCGGTGCTCGCCTGTTGTACGGCGTCGACAAATGCGCCCGGACGACCGCACCCCCGGCGATCCTGTATCCCGTCGCCCTGCCCTTGCCAGATATCTCGAGGCGACCTTCCTCCACCATGCGCTTCAAGAGACGCCATATAGTGGTTTCGCTCACATCCCTTGCAACGGCCTTCCGGATGGCATCGCGTCCAGCACCCGGGTTCTCGCCGACAAATTCGAGAACGTCTTGATCCGACAAGGCCATGAAACGATATTCCGCAAGTTTGAAACGATTAGAATATTGATACACCTACATTTTTCCTCGGCGCAAGTTTTCGTTTCACGGATTTTGAAACGATTCTTGGGTCACAAAGCAAAAGCCGCCTTCGTGAAATGGCCGAAACGATTATCACATTGAAATTGCGACTATTTCTATCACGCCACATGAATCGTTGCACGGCGAATGAAACGATAAGCAGAACGGCCGAATTTGCGTCATGCATGGGCAAGGGAAACCGGCAAGACTCGAAAGCATATTAGGAGAACAGTGCTCGCACAGAGCCTTTGCACCCAACAACACCGGCAACAGACTAACCGAAAGCGACTTGTGGTCCTTAACCTGCAACCCCCGCATCCACCAGCTGCTCACGATCCGGCAGGTCCTGGAGAGACTCCAGATCGAACGCCGCGAGGAACTTTTCGGTCGTCACATAGGTGTACGGCGCCCCGCGCCGGGGCGACCGGGGACCCGTCCCGATCAGGTCGCGGGCATGCAGACGCCCGATCAGGTCGCGGCTAATCTCCTTGCCAAAGATGTCCTTGAGCCTATCCCGCGTGATCGGCTGGTGATACGCAATGACGGCCAGGACCGCGACGTCGTATTCGCGGAGATCAAGATCCTGGTCGCCTACATCCGCCGCCGCGCGGATCGCTGCCGCGTAAGCTGGCCGCGTCCGCAGCATCCAACCGCCGGCGACTTTCGCCACTTCAAACGACCGCCCCTCGAGATCAGCAATCAGATCATCAATCAACAGATCGACCGAGAACCCTTGCCCCACCACGCGGACCAGGTCCTCGCGCGGCACAGGAGACGCAGAGGCAAAGAGAACCGCCTCAATCCGGCGCATCCACTCGCGCCAGCGCAGGTCAGGAGGCAGGTCCTCCAGCTCTCGGTCCAGCACCTGATCTGCGTGATCCTTCGCCATTTCTCAGACCCCGTAGAGCCGGAAGGTGTCGCGCCCGGTCAGCTCGCGCACCGCACCGAGCTCCACCAGTCGGTCACAGAACCGCCGCGCCGCACGACTGGAGCGCAACGACGTTAGCGCTGGCGGCGCCACAGCGTCCCGGTTCAGAAACAGAGTAACCGCCTCCTCCGCGCCCTTTGCCCGGAGCTTGGGCGCGACGGCGTGAAGCCGCACCGCGCGCCGTGCCAGGCCGGCCGCCTCTCGCGTTGCCTCGGCCGCAGCCGACAAAATTGCCCGATGACAGGCCAGGCTCAGGTCCGCACCAGTCTTACGCAGGTCGGCGCGCTTCAGACCGAGCGCCAGGAGCGGGAGGATAAGCGGCCGCCCGAGGGCCTGCGCCAAGGCTGCGTCCGCTAGGATCAACGCCGCGGCGGGATCCCGCGGACGATCCGCGAGAATCGCCTGCAGCACGGCCGCGGCATGGGGGGCCGGCACCCCCTGCCCCGTGCCGCGCGGGTTGTACCCGTCGAGCCACGATGCGATCTGGTCGGCGTCGATCTCGGGCAGCGCCCGCTGCAGGGACTCGATCGAGATCGGCCGTTTCACCGCCCGACGCCAAGAGAAATAGATGCCCCCCGCAGGACCCGGACTGTCGCCAGGCTGCAGAAAAGCCACGGCATCCCGCAGCTCCGAAGCGCGTTCCGGGCGTCCTTGGCGCGTCACACACGCCTCCGCGGCACGCAATGCCAGCCGTGCCCGCAGCAAGGTCTGGGGGACGTCCTCTCGGTTCAACACAAGATGCAGATGACTGAGGGCTGCCCCCGACAAAAACGCCACATCTTCAGGGGCTTCTGCCCGCACCGAGGTGACCCAGGACGGCATCCGGGGTAGGGTCTCAACATCGTCGAGAACGGGTTGGCGGGCATAGGTCATGCCACAAGACTATCGCGTCACGGCGCTTTCGTCCACAATATGATGTGCAAACCGCCCCACGTTACGGTTCTTATTTATGTCCAATAAGTTTGCCTTATCGAACGTCGAGCGAGCTGCTTCGTAAGCTGAGCCATGCACTAAATCTGATTTCTCGATTGAAGGCGATCATGCTTGCTGCAGGTTCCAAACTAGTGGGACACTTTTCCCAGAAAACCATGACGTCTTATGAGACATCGGACTGTCCCACTATCGTCTAATCCTCTGTTTCATCGCCTTTTCCGCAGCCCCCTACGGGCTGCCACTTCCAAAAAAATCGCACTACAGATCAACGGCCTACAAGGCCACTTTTCAGAATGTCCGTGACACTTTTCAGGTTCTTCTTCCGGTCTGTGCCCCTAATCGCCCGGCGACGGCTAGCAGTCGCCATAACGTTCGACTTCCGCAGGCGCTAGATGACCGCACCATGCCGTCAGTGAATGGTCTGTACCCCATTTTCACCAGCACAGAGAGCCGCGCCTCTCGTAGCCCATGCGCTGATTTCTCGCCCCCGGCCTTTCTCGCGAGCATTAAGACATAGTTCGAAATACCGACGACCGCGTGCGCCCTGCCTAATCAGGTCTCCAGAAGCAGTGGCGGTCGACTTTCAACCGAATCGACTGCCTCAATCGCTAATTCGAGACCCTACTCATGGTTCGCCCACTGGGTAAGTAAGGGTGCGCGCATCAGGACGAAGGCCTCGCTGGACGTCTTGCTCTGCAGATACCTCAGGATCCCGTCCCGGTCGATCCTGCCGCGGATGAGCAAGTGGGCGTCCACCGCTCGTGCGCCCATCCGGTGTAGCAACTCCAGCGCCGCTCGCTGCGGACTGCCAATCAGCCAAGCTTCCGCACGTGTTCCAGATCTTCTGAGGCCCAAGGCGGATATCAGTCATTCCTTCTGACGCGTGCGCGCCGTAAGGCGCGTAACGGATCAGTGTCCATCAGGCTCCTTTTTTGGATGTCGCCTACGCGAGAAGCGATCGCCAAGCCTTTCGGGGCATTCTACCGCATGACCTTCGAAGCGCGCGATGTCGATCGCGATATGGCGCTTACGAAGGTTTGTGATCTTAACCCGTCCATACCGCTTCGCCATCTTGCCGAAATGTTTGGAGAGAGTGTTGCGATGTCCATCGCTATAGTCGCGAAATACGGCAGAATGCTCAGAAAGACGGCAGGCTGAACCTAGTATGTCCATATCGTGCCGTGTCGGCTTCGGGCCAGCATTCTCTTCAGTGAGCCAAGCCGCGGCGAAGTCAGGGTGATCCGCCGGCAGGTCCGGCATCCGCCTACCGGTCTGACGATGGTCGGAACGGACAACGCCACCCGATCTTGTGCGGGTGGTATTCTTCAACTTCCAAACGCGGTGTCCGCGACCCTCTGGTATCGCCATTCTCAATCCTACCCGCCCATAATCGACAGTGAATCAGCTTAGGCTTCAAGCTCAACGACGTCATAGAGTGCATTCCGGCCGCTGCGCTTTATCGGAAGATCGAGCGTGTAAAGCTTGGAGGCAATGATAACCAAACAATACGCCGCGTACCGGTACTTTCGTTAGTCGCGGTGGAAAAGCATATATGCGTCGAGGTCTCAATAAGCAGCCCACCGCCCCCAAAAACCAACTGACCAGTTTAGATCTTCGTTTCAATATCGTCGATGATCAACGATCCTCTTGGGTGATCTCCGACGGCGCCAGCGCGGCGTAGTTCGCAGGTTGCATAGGCCTGCTTATTGCTCGCGCGTGTTATCTTCGTCGCCTGAGCGGCTGCCAAACAGGCATCAAGGCCAGCATGACGCTGATCTCGCGCTCGCTACAGCCCCGTCGGCGGTCAATCCAGCGCACACAACCAGTGTCCAAATGAACTCCATTTCTCTTTCTTGACTTCCTTATTATGTGTTGAAACAAAGTGCCGAGACCCCCATCGCTCGTAAAACGATGGAGGTCCGTTCACTATATCCAAACCTGCGACTGGCGAGGAACCGCGCGGCCATAGCGGTTTGGGCACGCGCGTCAGCGTTTCAATGTGACTGGCTCACTCGCTGATCGCGTTGGTTCAGTAGGGCAAACCAAGCAAGCATCCAAAGCGCGTAGTTGCAGGTTGCGAATTCAGGCAACGTGACAACGACGAACGTGTCGCTACCCCGAAGTTGTAAGCGGGTGGTGATCGAAACTTCTTGCCCAAGACTAGGGGGGAAGGCAATACCGGTGAAGGTAGCAACAGAATTGACAGGGTATCGTCATCGTATTAATCAGACGCAATTGCGACAATAACTTAGACAGACTAACAATATTTCCAAGATACCTAAATTTTATGGAAAAAAGCTTTATTTTCGACTTCTACCGATGTAAACGTAATTTTTGAAATCTCTTAATTTCTAAGGTGCAGAGATGCGATAGTGATCGTCTTGGTTTTAGACGATGCATTTAGCGTCCAAGGTGGCCAGAGGCCGGCAAAACAACTTTAGATTTTTGGAAGAGAAAACGTAGTCATCATGAGCCGCCTATGCGAGCTTAATGGCGAGTAGAATTAGCCGCTGATAACTTGCATCCGCTATCCTTTCGTTCAAAGTCACGCATTTTTGTCGGCCAACCTTAGTGATAGGTCTTCCCGGCATTCGAGTAGTAGAAAATCCAGTATGACGCCATACAGCTTCACTAAGTGGGCAAAAACCATCTATTATCAGCCTTTTCCACACTCGAGGCGAGATTGATTGGTTCTCTCGATCTCAAACGCGTCAGTTATTTGGGATTTTCACACCCAACTACCTTTCTGAAGAGCATGAGGCATAGCCAATCCGCTCAGGTCGCATCTCGTTTAAGCCTGATTCGGACAGTAGGTTTCGCTGCGGTGTACTCGTATTAAATACATGCGTTATGAAAAAATTGGCCTCGATCATCGTATTGGCCTTCCCGAATAATCACCATATCGTTCGTCGTGCCTTTCGGTACTCTCGGTCAGACCTCTGATCCGAGAACCATTTGGATGGCAAAGGCTTACGCGCCCTTCGGAGTGGCTAGGGCGCTTGGGGCGCTTGAGGCGCTTGAGGCGCAAATTGGCGGGGTTTATGTGCGCGCGCGAGATCCGAGCTGTGGGGCTTTGCTTGCAGGAGATCTCTCAGGTGTAGGGGGAATTTATGCGCCCCACGAGCCCCGCCGTCCTAACTATGCGTTTCTGTTCAGAGATTTGTCTGTTTGGCGCCTTTGCTGGGGTTCGGCCCCGTCCTTGCGCGTTCTGCCCGAGCCGCCCCACAAGCTGACTCGCTTAATCAACATCTTCTCTCTCCTTATGTTGAAGGAACAACATCTTGGAATCAAAGGTGAAGCAATAGGCCAAAGCGCCAAACTGACTAAAGAAGAGCAGCCAACCATCGGTGCTTTCCTGGCAAAAACCGAGGTCACCCAGATCCCGCCGATTGAAGTGGACGAGGCACCGGCTCATCACGCGCCATGTGCGACGATCATCAACTTGTCGCCTCGACCAACGGCCCACCGCTTCGACCGCATCCGCTCCCGTCCGAGGGGGGGCATCCTCGAGGCCCTTCAGTGGCCTTTGCCCGTAAGAAGGTTCAGTTGGAGTTCGCGGACCGGCCGGCGCCCGAAGCCCGCGGCTATGGCATGGAATATGTGCTGCTCCAGCGCGCCGGTCTGGGTGGGGTGGGGATCGATACCGCGATCGGCCGGAGCTCGGCGCATAAGGATGCGGAGACAATCGCGGCTGTCTTGGCCGACCTTCCCGCCGGACACGGCGAATGGCGATCCGCATCGGCGAATGGGCACGAACTGAGCGGCCACTGAATTGGATGCTGGAAGCGCAATCGCGCTTGGAGCCGCGGTCCTGCAACTGTTGAGGCATGGCAAAAACTAAGGTTACTAGGTGGTCCGAGAACGTCGCCGCGCGAAATACCCTGCCAAGAGCGAAAGATGGGTTGGTTGAAATGTGGAGGTACGCTTGTGCCGGTACCGCTGGAGCCGGGATCAAGCACAGGTCAGCGCGGCTTGGAGTGCCAATATGCGCTGGTGGACCGCGCCTGATCGGTTTCGGATGGATCTTAAGGCAAGCGGAAAACTCCGCTGTATTGCTCTCATTGACGTTATGCCGCCGTCCTCTCCTTGGAGGGCGTAACTGAACTCCGCGCGCTCTTTGCTCGACCGTGCAGTCACGTGCTGATCTAACGAGGGCGTGCGCCTTTCTCTTGCCGCAGTCTTGCTCGATGCTGAGTTGATTAAATTACCATTCTTTTTCGGAGCCACGAGTTTCTCATGAATGCTCTCTTTTCTCAGGATGCCCGCCAAGGGCGTTTGACGACGGCGCTCGGGCAGGACGCCCTGGTTCTCTTACGGATGAACGGCGACGAGGAGCTTTCCGGTGACTTCACATGGCAAATCGAGGCGCTCGGGACTGCGTCGGGGCTCGATCTCGAGGCCCTGCTGGGAACCCATGCAACGGTTGAGATCGACATGGCGGGCGGGACACGGCATTTCGATGGGATCGTCTGCGAGGCCAGCCATGGCGGCGCGGCGGAGAACGGTTGGCGCTACGATCTGGTGTTGCGCCCCTGGCTGCATGTTGCGGGACTGCGGCGCAACCAACGGATCTTCCATGACCGCACGGTGATCCAGATCGTCGAGGAGGTTCTGGCGGACTATACCGATCTGGGCGATCCGCATCTGGAGATCTCGACGAGCCAAGACTATCCGGTCTTGGAGTACACAGTCCAATATGGCGAAAGCGACGCGGACTTCGTGCGCCGCCAGTTGGAACGGCATGGCATTTCGTGGGCATGGACGCATTCTGAAGGCAGCCATGCGATGGTTCTAGTCGACGATGTTTCCGCGCTGCCCGACATTCCTGGCGGTACGCGGCCCTATCGCCCTGTTGACGGGCATCACCTGTCGGAGGAAGAGCACTTCCGCACTTGGTCGGGTGCCAAGCGGATCACCACCGGCGCGGTGCGGCTGACAGAATATAACTTCAAAACTCCCAATGCCGCGCAGGAGGTCGATAGATCCGGGGACGCCTGTCACACGAGAGGCAACGTCGAGAGCTTTGATTGGCCTGGCGATTATTTGAGTAATGAGGAGGGAAAAGGCCTGGTGGCTCGCCGTTTGATGGCCGAGCGGGGACAGGCGCCCCGGCACCGGGCAGAAGGGAACGTCGCGGGACTAGGGGCAGGAGGCTGCGTCAAAATCTCGGGTGACGAGCTATCGGAGGTAACGGCCGACGTTTCATATGTCTTCAGGCCAGGCACAGCTTTCGATCACTGGCCTACGGCTCCGGCGACGCGAACGGGGACGAGCGGGCCTATGACGGAGCTTATGTGCTGATCCCCGATGACGCGCCGCTGATGCCCGAGCGGCGCACGCCAGCGCCAAGGATCGCCGGCCCAGAGACGGCGGTGGTCGTCGGCGAGGGCGAGATCGACTGCGACGAACATGGCCGCATTCTGGTGCGCTTCCACTGGGACCTGGGCGGCGCGCATTCGATGCGCGTGCGGGTCAGCCAGAACTGGGCGTCGAAGGGCTGGGGCGGGATGGTCATCCCGCGGATCGGGATGGAAGTTATCGTCGAGCACCTACGCGGCGATTCGGACAAGCCCATCGTCACCGGATGCGTCTATAATGGAAAAAACCAACCGCCATACGAGCTGCCGAAGCATAAGACGCGGAGTACGTTTAAGAGTGATACGCATCAGGGCACTGGTTTCAATGAACTCAGGTTCGAGGATAAGAATGAGCAAGAGGAGATCCGGCTTCACGCACAAAACGACCTCAATACTATTGTGAGAAGAGATAGCTCTGAAATTGTCCTACGAAATAAGTCGGGCTTGATAGAAGGGAACTGTTTGCAGGAGGTGTCCGGTGGGCTTTTGACAAATGCCGGGGTTGGTATTGTATTTTCGGCAGGTATCACTGGCCTTGACGAAACCGCATCCGCAGGAATGGGTGCACAGGTCAATAAGGTCAGTGCAAGTGCACGAACGTTACGACGTGGGAAATTTACCCAAATGCGAAATGGCAGCATGTCGTTTCAGGCCGACGGTGATATCCGCTCGGAGGCGCGAGGCAGTGTCACACAGACCGCGTTAGGCAGTACGACGCTATCTTCAGGCGAAAGCTATCGTTTGTCAGTCGGAAGTGGATTGACATTTGATGTACGTAGAAACGTGATGATTTCATCGCAAAGAACTGTGCACATTAACGCGGCCGACCGAATTATGTTCAAGGTTGGTTCATCTTCACTCACCCTCGATAGAGATGGAACAGTCACTTTGAGGGGGAGTGACGTGAGGATCGAAGGTAGCTCAACTATCCGAAGCAAAGCGCCACGTATTGATCTGAACTAGAGCCGGAGAAAGTCATGGGTGGACTATTAGAGCTTCTTTTCGGAGATGAACCGGACGAGCCACAGGAGCAGGGCTATGTCATCGACACAACCGCATATGAAGCCAGACAGGCTGAAAGACAAGCGGAGCTAGAGGCGGCAGGTTGGACTGATGGCCATCAAAGCCGTCTCGAAGATTATTGTGATTTATTCGAGGTTAGCGCTGAGAACACCATTGATTATCCATTTGTGTGTTTACAAGTTGTTGTAGCGATGTTCTTGGTTCCCAACCATGATCAAGAGTCAGTGCGCGATCAAGCAGGTATGGAAATACGCCAGATTATGGCGGAAGCATTTGGATTGACCCCGCGTTCTGCGATAAGTGGTCAACAGCCGCATCATGTTTTCTTTCGAGAAGTGAATCTTATCCTCCTAAATATGCGTATTTTACCGCAATGGTGGAATGACTTGAGAGCCTCCCCCGAGGAGTTGGTGAAGTTGCATAAGAACTTGCGGCAAGCTTTATATGTTTTGAGTCGCTTAGGTGCTTCTGGAGCTGCTGCCGCGCCATTGGCCGTTGGTGTTAGTAGTGCGGTATCTGCGAACGAAACCTTTGGTAACACTCAAGGTAGACTACGAGACAGAGCTATCGCTTCTGCGCGTTCCGCGGGCAGTACAGCAATCGATAATGTGACTGGGCGACGCGGTCCACTCTCAAAAATAGGTCGTAGGGGACTGGCGGGTAGCGCCCTCATAATTACAGGGCTAGCTCTCTATGATCATGGTCAAAGGCGACTCGAGATGATCGAAGACTTATTGGAAATCGCCTATCGAGAAGGACGCGCCACGGAAGAACAGTATATGTCGATGTTTGGAGATCTTGAGCCAGATCAGGTTAACCTTGAGAAGTACTGGGAGTAGCTATGAAAGTGATGGCAAGGCAAATTCTTTTTTGGGTTACTTTACTGGTCTGCTTAACACTTCTGGGTACTCTCTTTTTTGATTTTGTATTGATGATTACTGGCTCAAGGTTTGTCGCGTGGCTCTGTATGGCGGTTTCGGGTGGTGTCCTTATACACGGGCTGGTGCGGCTCTTTTTTCCAGATCGGTGAGATCTTGATACTTGGTACAGAAAATTATTTCCAACACTCGATGAAATCCTTAGGTTCTACTTTGCGCTCTTTGTCGAGTTCACCGAAGCGTTCTATATCTTAGACAGTAAGGTGGCCAGTCTTGATGGGGTTTCTTCGCTACTCGATTAGCTCAATCGTAGATGCAGGAGGGACTTTTCTGACAGGGGTTGGATTTTTGGTTGCGCTAGGAGAAATCATTGCTGACCTTTGGGTCATGGTTTCCTTCGGTCTACTCGCGATGCTAATCGGCTTTGTGATCCTCCGCGGTTAATGATATGGTCTACCTGACTTAGACTCTAGATATTATCTAGGTATCCTTTTCTGTCCGCTTGCTTGTGTTGAGGTGTATCTAATTTCCGTTAATTTGTAGTGAGGAGAGAAACTTGCCCAAAGCCACTCGTCTAGGTGACATCGGTTCTGGCCATGACTGTCACTTCCCTCCGACTGCCTCCATCGCGGCTTCTCCCGATGTGAATGTTGATGGTATCCCTGTCGTGCGTCAGGGCGATGACTACGCGCCTCATGCTTGCCCAAGCTGCCTCGCGCCACCTCACTCACGAACCCTATCTGGCGGATCGGGGACAGTATTTATCAACGGCAAACCGGCAGGGCGTGTCGGAGATGCGATTTCCTGCGGCGGCGCCGCGGATACCGGCTCGAGTACGGTTTCAATCGGGGATTAGGCACGCTCATTCCTATGGCGCCTATATACTTAGATAGCCGCCAGACGTCTGACGAGTGATATGCATCTCCCATCATCTTTCAGTTTTGCAGGTTAAGTACGCTATCCTGACATGCTTAAAGCAAAATATTGCAAATCTCGGGAAACGCTGGTCAACGTAACCCTTTGCCGAAGATTTATCCCACTTATGCGTAATTAACCTTAAGGATAATACCATCAATTCGATGTTGGCGCAAGGCAAAAGACTATTATATGCTAGAAAAACGGGCACATGAGCACCGTCTTTTTCGACTTCAATTTTGAGCATTTTTTTACCGCGCCGCTATGGTTACCAAGTGCATTTGCAATCCCGATGCCAGAGAGAGCCCTGCGGTCATTTTCAAAACATCGTACGGTATCTCGCCTGGTCCAATGCGAAGCGCCCGCGATGAATGGCTTCGTTGTCGTTCATTTAATCCCGCCGATCCGCTGAAGTAACGTCCGACTCGCTGCTTGGGACTGCGCGCGGGGCGACCGAGCCAACTATATTCTTTAATGCCGTTTCTATCGGGTCAAATTCGTCTTTCTTGCTGTCAATCATCGCTTAGCCTATCGCATGTCAACCACCTGTCTTACATGCGCTCGATTGTCATGCCGAGAGAGTCCATGGCTTCGATTAGTACCGTGTTGTGATGGAAGGAAAAATCTTTCACGTAGTGAGACAGATGTTCGGCGCGCATGTAATGGTAGATGCGGATGTAACTGCGCTTGAGCAGCGACCAGAAGCTATCGATGCCGTTGTTGTGCGCCACGTCGCGGACGTGCCCCCAGCGGAATGCTTGACGGTGATATGATGATAGCCCGCTGAAAATAAGCCGATGTAGCCGCAATGTATATCGATCACGACAAATGCGTCAGTGTTTTTGTTTTTGTTTTTGAGAAGAAAGCGAGCAAGCATTGCGCCCCGGTATTTTTCACCGTTATTACGCAAATCTCGACGTTTTAATCACGTGTTCCGACAATGGCTGTCTTGCTAACCGTACCACGGCCAGCTTTCAGCTTCTCTTAAAGTGATTGTTGTTCCCTTCGCCGCCTACGTAGGTTTCGTCAACTTAGACTTGACCGGCCGTGTGATCATTGCGGCCTTGAAGCCATGTTTCGCGAATCCGATGGGCTGGGAACCATGCGGTTCTCTGCGTTATAGGTAACTCACGCGCCATTTGAGTGCTGGGGATGCCTTTGCGAGCGCTGTTGAGGATGAAAATCGCCGGAAGTCATTTCCGCAAGGGGCGAGGCTGCCTTCGGCATTCGCGGAAATGGTAAAATATGGGTCGATGGTCTTTGCACTCGGTGGTGTTGGCCAAACCACAGTGACTATAGACGAGTTCATAACCTTAACGTTGCACTTCAATATATTTACGTGAAACATTTTTATCTTGGACCTCTTTGAAGAACTCAGAGGTGATAAGTGTTTCGGTTATTAGATCTAATTCCTAACTCTTGAATTAAACTGGCTAGCGCAGATGCCATGGCTAAAGTATATTTAGCTAGTTAGGTATATAGCCCCTCTCCCCAGATGTAAGCTGCGTTAGCTGCTACCAAAATTTCAAAGGACGGATTGGCTATGGCTATTGCCTTGCGGGCATCTGATGCGCTCCACGTCCTTTGGACAAGATCTCTCGGTTTCTGAGCTGCTCTTCCGGATCTCATAGTCAGGTTTCATGATGTTGTGCCGATGAGATAGACCACATCCAGCAGCCATCCGTAGAAAGCGGCGTGAAGTCGCAAGTTGTTGTCGACGTCGGACCATGCCCAGAGCGCGATTCGGCGATTTCGCATAGAGATTTAACGTTTAATAATATTATCATAGTACGCGGATCTTCCAGTGCGGTTAGCGTTTACACGAAGGACAGCTCACTTGGACGAACTTTATTGTAGGGGAATCTGAGCGAGTTTTCCTGAATGACATCGTTGAGCTTCATGATGGACGGCAATTTGTCACCGCCTCGTTTAGGCCACTCTTATATGTCTCAAACAATGACGCAGACTTGTCTTTAGAAATCTGGCTCGACTTCGAAGACATCATTCTTAGACTATGTCGAAGGCATTACTCTCAACAGCACTGTTGCAGCATACAATAACTGTGCCTCTGTCGTAGCGCAGCCAAACACGAAGGAATTTGGCGCGTCGATTGCGCTTCAAAAGTAGAAAGAATCGCATGCAACCTTGCGTCAGACAGCAGAGACGGTCGACCGCTGGTTGGCAGCCGACTGCCTGTAGCCGAGGACGACGGCATTCACCTCTCCGAAATAGATCAAGATTTCAGTGGTGCTTCGTTTCTCGAAAGTATCACATCGAGCCCCTGTGACGGTCATACAGGCTCGTCGTTTTGAGTAGTACTCTTCTCATAACCAACGCAAAATTTGCGGCGCAATCCGACATACCCGAACTTCCATTAAAGATCGTTCGAGTCTCACTTTCGCAGCCAAATTCCGGTAGCGGGAGGATTAATTGATGCTTCTGGCGCAGGCACCAGTGAATAAGATGACTTAAGCATGACCTCACACGCACCTATTGCCGAACGAAGGCTCTTCATAACAATGGCCATCTACGATGCTGCAATCGCCGACAGTGTTATCGGCGAGATGTTCGCGGAAACTGCCACAGATCATGCTGTACGTCTCGCTTCTTAGCTGTCCATCGTCTTTGGCGAG
Source organism: Aestuariibius insulae (assembly GCF_040783535.2). Taxonomy (NCBI): domain Bacteria; kingdom Pseudomonadati; phylum Pseudomonadota; class Alphaproteobacteria; order Rhodobacterales; family Paracoccaceae; genus Aestuariibius; species Aestuariibius insulae. Next base: position 151,005 of record NZ_JBFONW020000003.1, on the reverse strand, counting down.
CCGCGTGATTACTTTAGCGATCGAGGCGATTTAAGTTTTGTCATGTATCAGCATATGAGTCTCAAGACTACCGAAGCGCAGCGCGCCCGGTAGCGCGGTTCAAGATGAACGCCGCGATCCAGCTATTCCCAAATGACCAGTATTCCTGAGCCATATACGCGCCTCGTTCATTCGATCATACAGAATGTGAGGAAGGTCTCCAACATCGAACCTGATAAGGACCGGCGCATGATCGCTCTTGTGGTGGGCGAGCCTTTGTTGCGACCCTTTGAGCGATCAAGGATCGGAGGCAAGCTGTCGATGATTGATGGCCTTACCGATAGAAGACTGCATTTCTCGTTACGAAGACCTTATTCAAGCATAGCCCGACTTATATAGCGCTAGCCCAAGGCATTGTTGTAGAATGAAAATTTATAACAGCGCAGGAGGTTCTATCTTCTGACTTCCCCTTCGAGAAAGCGCCCCCTTGCGCATTAAGAAGAGGATGGTGCGGACGGCGGGACTTGAACCCGCACGATCATACGATCGAGAGATTTTAAGTCTCTTGTGTCTACCGATTCCACCACGTCCGCGTCGATAACTTGATAGTTGCCATAAGGTTTTGGCTATGGCCACGATCATTTAAGCAACGAGATATTTTGTGCGCTCTGTCACAGGGCCATGCTATTCGCATTTCTATGTTTGACTACCGCATGAGCACCAAGCAATATACTGATATCTATCCCTTTTTCATATTTTTCATGCGTTGAAGTCGAGGCCCGCCGACCTACCCGATTGCGGCTCAAAGAGCCTAGAGCTCCCGCTCTTGATCGATTGTCTCTTGCAGAAGGCTGCGCTCGGGCAGCCAAGGATTGAGGTCCAGGGCGTCACGTAGAACGCCCTGTGCCTCGTCCGTGCGGCCCAGGCCCATCAAGGTCAGCGCCTTACCGGACCGGGCGGCGATGTGATCCGGAGAAAGCGTCAGAGCCTCGTCCAGATCAGTTAGTGCTCCTGCATAGTCTTGCCGAAGGAAGCGCGCGAAGGCACGCTGGTTCCAGCCCTCCGCATAGTCCGGGCAGTATTCCGTCAAAGCCGTCAGGATCGCCTCCGCACCCTCGAAATCGAACATCTCGCGGCGCTCCATCCCGCTGTCGAGCATATCTTGTGCCTGCTGGTCCGGAGCGGTGAGCCAGATCCTCCACAATTCCGAGGCGATCGGCGCGGCGGCGTCCTCTGTCGGAGCGACGCTGAGATGGGCGAGAAGCCTTGATCGAAGCTCGTTTTGGGGGTCATGCGGCGGGCAGTCGGCGAGGACGAGGCCGGGAATGGCGACGAGAAATAGGAGACATAGACGCATGGCGATAAGGATCGGTCATCCTTGCGCTGCGTCAAGAGGCCAGGGTCCATCCGCTTGACGCAATGAAGCGGAAAGGTCAGGTCTGGGGTTATGCTGCCGATCCGAGACCACAACCCGTCCCGTCAGACGCCGATCGTGACCTATGCGCTGATCGCGGCTAACGTTCTGATTTTCCTTAGTTATGCGGATGCCTTTGATGAACCGCGGCGGCTCGCTCAGATCTTCTGGGACTGGGGATTTGTCCCGGCTCGGTTGTCGGAAGGGGACGGCACTTTGGGGTTGGTTACGTCGATTTTTCTGCATGGCGGCTGGATGCATCTTGCGGGAAACATGCTGTTTCTCTGGATTTTCGGGGACAACCTCGAAGACGAGATGGGGTGCCTGCCCTACCTGATTTTCTATTTGGCCTGCGGGCTTGCCGCCTCGATCGCGCAGTATGTGACGGAGCCGCTGTCGCAGATTCCGATGGTCGGCGCATCGGGGGCGATTGCCGGTGTGATGGGCGGATACCTGCTTTTGTTTCCCAAGGCCAAAGTCGATATCCTGCTGATATTTATTGTCTTTTTTCGCATCATTCCGGTCCCGGCCTGGTTGATGCTGGCGTTGTGGTTCGGCTTTCAGGTACTGCGCGGCGTCATGGCGGACCCTTCCGTCGGAGGGGTTGCCTATTGGGCGCATGCGGGGGGGTTCGTGGTCGGTGCGATCTTTGCGGTCCCGGTCTGGCTCAAACTGGGAGGAGCGGGGTTTTGGCGAAGGACGCATGGGCATCCGCCTCATCCCGATGCCACCTATAGTCGGTCGTCGATACCGGTGATCCGGCGGCGCTAGGCTGCGAGTGGCGCGACTCACCTGTTAACGCTGGCTTTGGTGGCAAAACGAGCCTTCGGTATCCGGTCGGTAATACGTCGGTATCCCGTCGGTGGATTTTTCGCATGAAGCTTGGTTAAGGCACCGCGCGATAAACCGTTGCGCGGCAGATCGAAACAATACCAGATCTTAAAGCGGGATCGTTGAATGGTCGCCGTCGGAGCGGCACCGGCAATCAGAGGGAGGCGGAGGATGAAAGTGACATGCCATTGCGGCGCGGTCGAACTTCAGGTGAGCGTCGATCTTGAGCGCGCGCGGCCCCGGCGCTGCAACTGCTCGTTCTGCAAGCGGCGCGCGGCGGCGACCGTGTCGGTTCACGAGAGCGATCTGAGGATTGTGACGGGCGCGGATGTGCTGACACTGTATCAATGGAATACCGGCGTGGCGGAGCATTACTTCTGCTCGATCTGCGGGATCTACACGCATCATCGGCGAAGGTCGGACCCGACTGAGTTCGGCGTCAATCTTGGCGCTTTGGAGGGAGTTCAGCCGAGGGACTACGAACCTGTGAGTTGGGTGGACGGGTCGAGTTACAAATAGATCGGCGTTTTCATACAACACGTCAGAAAGGATTTATAAACATGTACTTGCGATAACCAGCCCTCAAGACCACGTCTATCGGATATTCAATTTGGGAGAAGTATAGATGATTTCTCGATTTTTGTTTTCGATTTGTTTTTTGGGACTGGTTGGATGTGCGGAACTGGATGGCTCGATGGAGTCGGGAGATCGGGCTCTGAGCGCCTTTGAGGTGTCGCAAGATCGTGTCTATCTTGCTGTACCCACGAGACATCAACTTGGATTTTACTCGATGTTCTTTCGTCCAGTAAATCAAGCCGGGCAGTTCCAAGGCTGCGGCGGTATCAGACGATGTGCCGGTACGGTCGCTTTCGGGTTCCCGATTGCAGCTGGAGAGCAGCAAATCTTTATAACTGGTCCGTCCGGTATTCAGTATCGCGTCATGTCGACATCTGCTGGAACATCCGGGCTTTATGCGTTTGCAGATGGCGTTCAGAGTTCGGGGATAAGCCAGAGCGATATCAGCCCAAGGACGAAAACGATGACGCTGAACCTGTCGCCCGGAACAGTCCATGTTATCGGCAATAATGCAGATGCATCGGCAGCAGAACTTGCAGAAGTGCAAAGCGCATTGCGAGGCCAGTATGGAGCGGCTGCCGCTTCCCTGACATATCGATCCGTTGAGGAGCGTCCGATCGTCTGCGAGCAACAAAGCGTCGCTTCTGAGATGCTTGTTGGCAGGCGGACGAATTGTCGATTGCAATAACTTGATAGTCCGGGGCGCTGTCTTGCGAGAAGTTCACGCGTTCCGGATTACCTTGGCGAATTGTTCGAAGATGCCGTCATTGGCGCAGATGACGGAGCCGTCTTCGAGGATGTTGCCGCGCGCGTCCATCGCCTCGGCGAAGGCGCCTGCTTCGCGGGCGATGACGATGCCGGCGGCGAGGTCCCAGGCGTTGAGGCCGCGCTCCCAGAAGCCGTCGTAGCGGCCGGCGGCCACATAGGCCATGTCGAGCGCGGCGGCGCCCCAGCGGCGGACGCCGGCGCAGGCGGGCAGAAGGCGGGCCATGTCCTGCAGCGAGGCGGGCAGGTGTTTGGACGGGCCGTAGGGCAGGCCCGTGGCGAAGACGCAATCGGCCATCTTCGTGCGGGCCGAGACGCGCAGGCGGCTTTCGTTCATATAGGCGCCCTGCCCTTTTTCGGCCCAGAACATCTCGTCCTTGGCGGGATCGTAGATCACGCCTGCGACCGGCTGGCCTTTGTGTTCGAGCGCGATGGAGATCGCCCAATGGGGCATTCCGTGCAGAAAGTTGGTCGTTCCGTCCAGCGGATCGACGATCCAGCGGCGGGTCGGATCCTCGCCGTGATGCTCCTCGCCTTCCTCGCCGAGAAAGCCGTAGGTCGGACGGGCCTCCATCAGCGCCTCGCGGATCAGCTGCTCGGCGGCGGTGTCGGCGCGGGAGACGAAATCGCCCGGCCCCTTGCGCGAGACCTGAAGCTGCTCGACCTCGGCGAAGTCCTTTACAAGTTGGCGGCCCGCGGCGCGGGCGGTCTTGATCATCACGTTGAGATTGGCGCTGCCGGACATATCGGGCCTCCTGTCAGGCGGGCGCTATAGGCGGGGCGGAGCCAAGGTGCAACGGGGGTCGCGCTTGCGGGGGGCGATCCGAGGCTCTACATCCAGCGATGTGATGAGCGAGCCAAGCCCCTCAAGATCCGTGATGGACCGCTACCGCGATCTGAGGCGGCGGATGCGCAAGATGACGCCCGAGGAATATGCGACCCCCGAGGGGCGCAAGCTGGCGGCGTGGCACGACAACCTGTTCGACCAGAAATACCTGCGGCACTGGTGGACGAATTTCTTCCCTGTCGCGGATGGCGTCTGGCGGTCGAACCATCCGACGCCCGCGCGGCTGCAACGCTATTACGATATGGGGATCCGCACGATCCTGAACCTGCGCGGGCAGGAAAGGCGCGGGCATTATCACGAGGAACGCGCGATCTGCGACCGTCTAGGGATCGAGATGGTGGATCTGAGGCTCTATGCCCGCCGGACCGCCAAACGCGAGGAATATCAGGAGTTGATTGCGCATCTGAAAACGCTGCCGAAGCCGCTGCTGATCCATTGCAAATCGGGTGCGGACCGGGCCGGGTTCGCCTCGGCCGTCTACCAGATGGTGATGGAGGGGCGGCCTGTGGCGGAGGCGCGCAAGCAACTGGGCGCGAAGTTCATTCATTTCCGCAAGACGGCTACCGGTGTGCTCGATCATATTCTGGATCTTTACGAAGAACGCGAGGCGGAGATGGGTTTTGAAGAGTGGATCGCGACGGTTTATGACCGCCATGCGATCCAGGCCTCGTTCGATGCCCTGCCGCGGTGGAAACGATGAGAGCGCCCAAGGGCACACCGACGGAGGAGCCGCGCACGCTGTTCCTGTGGCTGTGGAAGCGGTATCTGGCCAAGCACAAGTGGTGGCTGTTTCTCGCGATGGCGATGATGTCCGTCGAAGGCGCGATGGTCGGCGTTCTGGCCTATATGCTCAAGCCGACCTTCGATATCGCCTTTGCGGGCAGCGATATGAGCGCGCTGTGGGGCATCGCCTTTATCGTTTTCGGAACCTTTGTTCTGCGCGGGACGATGTCGGTCGGGCAGAAGTTGCTGGTCACGCGGATCAAGCAGCGCTCGGCGGCCGAGATCACGACCGGGCTGATGCGCCATTTGATGACGCTGGATGTGACCTTTCACCAGAACCATCCGCCGGGCTACCTGATCGAGCGGGTGCAGGGCGATGTGGGCGGCGTCAATTCGGTCTGGGGGGCGCTGATCTCGGGTGCCGGGCGCGACGTGGTGATGCTGTTTTCGCTGATGGGGGTCGCCTTTGCCATCAATCCGCAATGGATGCTGGTGGCGCTGGTCGGCGTGCCGATCCTCGTTCTGCCTGCCTATCTGGCGCAAAGCTATGTCCGCGATACGTCGCGCGAAGCGCGGGAGCTGTCGGGCAAGATGTCGCTGCGGCTCGACGAGGTGTTTCACGGGATCAACCCGGTCAAGCTGAATGCGCTGGAGGACTATCAGGGCGACCGCTACGAGCGGCTGATCCTGGAGCGCAACCGGGCGCAGATGAAGACCGCTTTCGGGCGAGCCCTGGTGCCCGGCATGGCCGATGTGATGGCCGGTGTGGGCTTTTTCGCGGTGCTGATCTTTTGCGGCAGCCAGATCATCAATGGGCAAGGGACGGCGGGCGATTTCGTCGCCTTCTTCTTTGCGATGGGTTCGGCCTTCGATCCGGTGCGGCGTCTGGCGGGGCTGGCGGGTCTCTGGCAATCGGCGGCGGCGGGGATCGAGCGGATCCGGGCGCTCTTCGATACGCATCCGACGCTGACGATCCCGGCGGCGCCCCGACCGGCCCCGCGCGAGGTGCCGCAGGTCCGGCTTGAGAATGTCGAGCTGGCCTATGAGGATCTGCCGGTTCTGAAAGGCGCCTCCTTCACCGCCGAGGCGGGCCAGACGACGGCTTTGGTCGGCGCTTCGGGCGCGGGCAAGTCGACCGTGTTCAACGTGCTGACGCGGCTGATCGAGCCGCGCGCGGGCCGGGTGAGCATCGCGGGCGTGCCCATCGAAGAGCTGGAGCTGGCCGAGCTGCGGAGCCTTTATTCGGTGGTCACGCAGGATGCGCTGCTTTTTGACGAGAGCGTGCGGGAGAACATCCTGCTCGGCCGCCGGGACGTTCCAGATGAAGCCTTGCAGGCGGCGCTGGAGGCGGCTCATGTCTCCGATTTCATCGGGCAGCTTTCGGACGGGCTCGATAGTCCGGTGGGGCCGCGCGGATCGAACCTGTCGGGCGGCCAGCGGCAGCGGGTCGCGATTGCAAGGGCGCTGCTGCGCGATACGCCGATCCTGCTGCTGGACGAGGCGACTTCGGCTTTGGATACGAAGTCCGAAGCGGTGGTGCAGGCCGCTTTGGAGAAGCTCAGCAAGGGCCGTACGACGCTGGTCATCGCGCACCGGCTCTCGACCGTGCGCGATGCGGACAAGATCGTGGTGATGGATCAGGGACGCGTGGCGGAGGAAGGTACGCATGATGCGCTGCTGGAGCGCGGCGGTCTTTACGCGGATCTTTACAATATGCAGTTCCGGGAGGCCGCGGAATGACCGTTCTGAAGATCTCGGGCAGCGATGCCGCGAAGTTTCTCAACGATTTGGTGACGAACGAGCTGGACGGGCTGACGAACGGGATGGTCTATGCGGCGCTTTTGACGCCTCAGGGGAAATACATCGCCGATTTCCTACTGTTCGAGCGGGAGGGCGCGATTCATCTTGATGTCGCCGAGGATCACGCGCCGGGGCTGGTGCAGCGGCTGACGATGTACCGGCTGCGCGCGGATGTGACGATAGAAGAGACGGAACTGGCCGTAGCGCGGGGGCTGGGCGACGTGCCGAACGGTGCCTTTACGGATCCACGGCACGAGGCTTTGGGCTGGCGCGGCTATGACCGGCAGCCTGGGCAGGATGTGGAGTGGGACCGGATCCGGGTGGAGCATGTGATCCCGAAGGCCGGGATCGAGCTGGGGCCCGAGACGTATATTCTCGAGGCGGGGTTTGAGCGGCTCAATGGCGTGGATTTCCGGAAGGGCTGTTTTGTCGGTCAGGAGATCGTGGCCCGGATGAAGCACAAGACCGACCTGCGCAAGGGATTGGTGCAGGTGGCGATCGACGGAAGAGCGGAAGCTGGGACGCCTATTTCGATGCCTGACGGGCGAGAGGCCGGAACGCTCCATACGCAGGCGGGAGAGAGGGCGATCGCATTCCTGCGGTTTGACCGGGCCAAGGCGGAGCTGAGCGCGGGGGACGCGCGGATCGTGCCGTTGATGGAGACCGCCGGGGGGTGAAAGATCCTTCTAGAAGGATCTTGAAGTCAAAATCTTCTAGAAGATTTTGGGATGCAGAATTTTCTAGAAAATTCTGGCTAGCGGGCGGCTAGAGGGTCGCAGACAGGCTGACGAGGAAGGGCTCGGCTCCTGCTTTGCGCAGAAGGGCGGCAGAGGCGTGGTTCGTCGCGATGTGGCTCGCTGTCCACCTGGAGTAACCTGCGGCGCGAAACCGGCGTTTCATTTCCTCCACGAGAGCTGTGGCGATCCCCTGCCCTTGTGCGGCTTCGACGACCGAGATCTGCTGCAGATAGCCGTGGATCGAGGCTTGGCCGAAGAACGTTTCTGCCTTCACGATCCGTTCGGCAATCAGATAGCCTCGTCCGGCCTCCTCCATCAGGACGAAGCCGTGCGGATCTTTCATGCTCTTCTGGAAATGGGTGTGCCAATTCTCGTCCGCTAGATCCGCGCGGTAGAGGTCGGGATATGCGGCCGAATGCAGATCCTGCACGGCTTTCGCAGCGGGCATGAGCGCTTCGATATCAGACGGTCCCGCGAGCCGAATCTGGTGAGACATCGCAGTTCAGGTCATCGGCGAGATCGGATCGTCACGCACGTTCGGAATATTCCATCGTTTCGGTATTCACGACAATCGCCTCGTCCTGACCCACGAAGGGCGGCACCATGACGCGCACGCCGTTGTCGAGCACGGCAGGCTTGAAGCTGTTGGCGGCGGTCTGGCCTTTGACGACCGGTTCGGTCTCGACGATCGTGCAGGTCACCTTTTGCGGCAGCGTCGCGTTCAGCGCTTCGCTTTCGTAATATTCGATCTGCACGATCATGCCGTCCTGCAGAAACGGGCGGCGGTCACCGAGGATGTCGGCGGGCAGCTCGATCTGGTCGAAGCTTTGCTGGTCCATGAAGACAAGCATTCCGTCGCTTTCATAGAGGAACTGTTGGTCCTTCTGTTCGAGCCGGACACGTTCGACCTTGTCGGCGGAGCGGAAGCGTTCGTTGAGCTTGGAGCCGTTGCGCAAGTTTTTCATCTCGACCTGGGCAAAGGCGCCGCCCTTGCCCGGTTTGACATGATCGACCTTCACGGCGGCCCAGAGCCCGCCATTATGCTCGAGCACATTGCCCGCGCGGATTTCGTTTCCGTTGATTTTGGGCATAGTAGGAGCCTCATGGCAGAATTGTGTCAGATGGTTGATGAAGTGTTAATCAGAGCTATATCTGGCTGATTGTGGTCGAACAAGTGCACCAGATCCGGTAGACCCCCGCTCCTTGCCATGCATATCGCGCATGGCTGCTATTCCTAATAAGGGACGCCGAATCGCGGAAATCAGGGCATAAGGGCTGCCACGTCAGAAGAAAAGATCAATAATGAAAGGACGGACATGACGGACTTTGTTGACGGCACCGCGTTCAACAACGAACAGGGCAACCGCGCACGCAAGCTTTTTGCAGCTGTCGTGCTGGCCGCTCTGGACGATGCCATCGCGGATGACAAGAAGTACGGAAACGGCCCCGAGCAGATTGCCCGTTGGGCGCGCTCGCGCGATGGCCGCGAAGTCCTGTCTTGCGCCGGGATCGATCCCAATGAGCGGGTCGTGCAGGGTCTTATGGATTTCGTCGGCAAGGGTGTGCGCACCTCTGTTGCGCTGTCGCGCGAAGAGAGCGAGCGCCGCCATGCAGCGGAGCAGGCCAAAGCCGCCTGATCCGGCATCATCACCGGTTAGAGAAGGCGCGGTCGAAAAGGGCGGCGCCTTTTTCTTTGGTCTGGTTCCGGGCCGGGTTCGTCAGAAGATGAAGCGCCAGATGCCGGAGGCCATAAGCTCCATCGCGAGCAGGACGATGGCTGTCACGCGGATCCAGAGCTGGCGGAAGCGGACGATGATCCAGGCGACCAGCGCTGTGGAAGCCAGCGCCTCGAGCGGGCCGATCCACCAGGCGCCCTGTCTGTTGTCCCAGTAGCTGACCGGGCTTTCGAAGATCCACATGGTCAGCGGCCAAAATTGCGGGCGCCCGTCATCGTGGTGGAGCGGAAAGTCGAGCGCGAGATGCAGCAGCGCCGCGCCGGTCAAGGCGATGGCCCAGCCGCTTTTGAGCCAGAGCGCCAGTGCAAAGGCGAGGCCCCATAGCAGGAAGCTGTTGTCGATGGCGAAGATGCGCATCCAGGCGTCGCTGTAGTAAAGCTCTCGAAAGACGATCTGCGGGTCGGTACCAAGGATGCCGAGGTGCCAGCCTACCATGATGTAAAGCGACAGGTCCGGGATCAGGCTGCCCGCGAAGGCCGCCAGCGCGATCTTGCCGTGATCGGGCTTGCCGAAGGCGGCCAGACCGAAGATCAGGTGAGCGGGCGTGTTCATCTTCGGTCTCTCCTTCTGCAAAGGGGACGCTAGGACGGAAAGGGCGGAATGACAAAGGCGATCATGATCCAGGGGGCCGGATCGAATGTCGGCAAGTCGGTGCTGGTTGCGGGGCTGGCACGGGCCTACCTGCGGCGGGGGCTGAGCGTCGCGCCGTTCAAGCCGCAGAACATGTCGAACAACGCCGCCGTGACCGCCGATGGCGGAGAGATCGGACGGGCGCAGGCGCTGCAGGCGCGGGCGGCGGGGCTGGCGCCGTTGGTCGATATGAATCCCGTCCTGCTCAAGCCCGAGACGGATGTGGGCGCACAGGTCGTGGTGCAGGGCCGCCGGGTCGGGACGATGCGGGCGCGCGATTACGGGGCGATGAAGGCCGAGCTGATCGGGCCGGTGATGGAGAGCTACGGGCGGATCGCGGATGGACGCGATCTGGTGCTGATTGAAGGCGCGGGTTCCCCTGCAGAGATCAATCTACGCGCCGGGGATATCGCGAATATGGGCTTTGCCGAGGCGGCGGGTTGCCCGGTTCTGTTGATCGGCGACATCGACCGGGGCGGTGTGATCGCGCAGCTGGTCGGTACGTCGGCGGTTCTGGACGAGGCGGACCGGCAGCGGATCAAAGGCTTTGCGATCAATAAGTTCCGGGGCGATCCTCGTCTGTTCGATGATGGGCTGCACGCGATCGTGGAGCGGACGGGCTGGGCCTCTGCCGGGGTGGTGCCGTGGTTCGCCGACGCCTGGCGGCTGCCGGCGGAGGATGTGCTGGACATTGCCTCGCGTCCCGGCGGGTCGATCAAGGTTGTGGTGCCTCAGCTCGGGCGGATCGCGAATTTCGACGATCTGGATCCGCTCTCCGCAGAGCCGGAGGTGAGCGTGGAGATCATCGGGCCGGGCCGCCCCCTGCCCGGCGATGCGGATCTGGTGCTCATCCCCGGATCGAAGGCGACGATTGCCGATCTGGAGGCGGTCCGGCGGGAAGGCTGGGATGTGGATCTGGCAGCGCATGTGAGGCGCGGCGGGCATGTGCTTGGTCTGTGCGGCGGGTATCAGATGCTGGGACGCGAGATCGTGGATGCAGGTGGGATCGAGGGGCGGCCCGGGCGGTATGAGGGGCTGGGGCTGCTGGATGTCGTCACCGAGATGACGCCTGAGAAGAGGCTGATCGAGGCGGACGCAGTGCATTTGCCCAGCGGGGAGGCCCTGCGCGGCTACGAGATCCATATCGGGCGCACCGAGGGTCCTGATTGCACGCGCGGATGGCTGGACGTGGACGGGCGTCCGGTCGGAGCAGCGTCAGCGGATGGACGGATCCAGGGGTGCTATCTGCACGGTCTTTTCGCCTCGGACGGGTTCCGGCGGGCTTATCTGGGGGCGTTCGGGGATCTGGGTCCCGAGACAGCGTTCGACGATGGGGTGGAGGCGACGCTCGATGCGCTGGCCGATCATCTGGAGGCGCATCTGGATCTGGATCTGATCCTGAGGCTGGCTGCGCCTATGTCAGATCGTGGCTCGCCAAAGCGCGGTTGATCTCGCGCCGGACGAGGCTGCGGATATTGCGCGTGACCGCCTCGCCCAAGTGGCCCTGAAGCTCTTCGCGCACGATCTCGGCCACGAGTTTGCGCAAGGCCGTTCCGTCGATTGCGCCGACCTGAACAAGCAGACCGGCATCGGGGCTGTCCGGCTCTAGGCGCTTCGGTTCGGTATCGTCTGATTTTGGCTCGGGCATCTTGGGCTCGGCGACCGGAAGGTGGGACACGGTGGGGGTGCCTGCGGGGTCGGCGAGCGTTATCTTTGTTGCGACAGCCGACGCGATGGCGCGGACCGCATCCTCGAGCGGGTCGTCATCCTCTTCTTCGTCCTCTTCGTTCGGCGGGAATGCGGTGGATTGCGCGACCGCACCGGCGGTGAGCCAGGCCTCTTCTGAGAACTCGCCTGTATCTTCGGTGGCGGCAGGCGGGATCGTTGAGATCGTCGCCCGGGGCTGGGGTGGCGAGGAAGCCACAGTCGCCTCGAGGCTCGTATGGCCCTGTGCAGGGCCGGATACGTCGGGCCCGTCCGAATCGTCGGACTGGGCCGTCGTCGTGCCGTCAACCTGAAGGGGAGTGACGAGCCTGAGAGTCGCGCCGCCTGCATCGCCACCCTCGCGCGAAGGATCTTCCGGTGAGGCGGCGACGTCGGGCGTATCGGGCCCGGAGCTATCGGGGGTTGCCGCGACTTCCCACGTTTCCGGAATGCCCTCGTCAGGGAGGATTGCAGCCAGCGCGTCGGTGTAACCGGCAGGCGCGGCCGCCGGACCATGATAGGCCACGGCAGTGGACGACTGAAATCGCTGAACGCCCCGCGCGCGGTGCCGGGAGCGCAGCCATTCGGGCCGCTTGGCGCTATATCCGGCGGGCGCTTCGCCGAAACCGCGTTCCGTTTGATCGGACCCTTCGTGCATTTGGAAGGTGCGATCCACGGCCTGTTCAAGCTCCGCGATCTTGGCGCGCAGGGACAGGGCGGGGGTCTGGAGAAACGGCTCGTAGGAGATGCTTTTACGGGCTCTGGCCACCGTCGCGGTCTGCGGCGGGGGATCGGCGACCCGCTGGTCGGCGGTCAGGATCAGGCGGTCCTCATCGGACCTGCCCTGCCCTTTCGCAACAGGCGCATTATCGGAGGTGTCATCCTCCCGATCTTCTACCCCAGGTTGCTCATCCGACATTCATAAACTCGCCACTGATCCGATATCTGACTATAACAGTTAGAGGGCCGGCGAAACAACCGGACCGTGCGTCAGTCTCCTATCGCGCGCAGGACCCGGTCGAGCGCTCTGCCCTGCTCTGAGCGCACGACCGGCGCTTCGTTGACCAGGTTGTAATAGGCGGCCGGATCGTAGCTTTGAATGCCGAGGCCAAGATGATCGGCGGTCAGAAGGCCCATGCTTTGCAGGATCTGGTAGACCGCGATGACCTCGTCGGCATCCGCAGAGATCCGGCGCGAGCGCGCATCGAGGAGATCCTGTTCGGCATCGAGCACGTCAAGCGTGGTTCTGGCGCCCAGCGTCGCCTCCTCGCGGATGCCGCGAAATGCGATCTCGGCGGCGCGGATCTGCTGGTCGACGGCGATCTGGCTGGCCCGCGCGGATTGCAGGATGGCGTAGGCGTTGCCGACATTCGCCTCGACCTGGCGCCGGATCGACAGCAGGTTGGCACGTTCGGCATCGCGATTGTTCATCGCCTGTCGGATCCCGCTAGAGAGCCGCCCGCCCTGATAGATCGGACCGCTTAGCGTGACGCCAACGGATTCGGTGGAGTCGAAGCGGTCGTTCAGATCATCCTCGTCGATCCCAAGCGTGGCGCGCGCGGTGATGTTCGGTGAGACCGCCGCTTCGGCCTGCTGGACGCGCAGCTCGGAGGCGGCGATGCGGCGCTGGCTGGCGCGGATGTCGGGATGGGTGCGCAAGGCGATGGCCTTGGCCTCTGATATAGAGGCGGGGATCTGCGGACGTCCGCGCGGCGCCGCAAGATTGCGCGGCTCGGCGCCGATCACGCGGCCATATTCCTCGATCGCCTGCTGAAGCGCGCCCTGGGCCTGCGCCAGATCGCTGCGCGCTTCGGCCAGACGCGCCTGTGCAAGCGCCACATCGGTGCGGGTGACCTCGCCCACCTCGAACCGGTCTTCGGCGGCGCGCAGCTCTTCGGTGATGAGCCGCTGGTTGTTCTGGCGTAGCGACACGATCTCGAGCGCCTCGCGCACGCTGACATAGGCGCTGACCGCCTGGATAAAGACATTCTGCTCCACGTCGATGAGCGCCTGACGGGTGGCGAGCACCGTTTCCTTGACGGCGTCGATGCCGAACCGGGTGGCGCCCGCATCATAGAGGAGGAAATCGGCATTCAGTTCAGCAGTGGTCGAGGTATTGGTCTCGAACGTGCCGCCGGTGATATTCGTATACTGCCCGCGCAGCGTGTAGTTGATGACCGGGCGAAGAGCGGCGACAGCCTGGGCGACATCCTCGTCCGCGGCGCGCAGCAGGGCGCGGTTCTGCTCGAGCAGGCCGCTGTTCTCGTAGGCCAGAACAAGGGCGTCGGCCAGCGTCTCGCCCCGCGCCGGAGCGCTGGCGGCAAGCCCGAGGGCGATCGCCGCTCCGAGGATGGTAGAGGATCTCATGTCAGGTCCCTTCTGATCGTCCTTCGTTTCGCTGGTCTTCGGCGGCTTTAGAACTGGAAGGCTGGCGCCTTGCGGAAGCCGTTCAGAAGCGGCGCGCCCGCGTTGAACGCGTCCCTCCAGGAAATCCGGTCGCCGCTGCGCAGACCAACCCGCACTGTCCCCAGCGCGCCGTCCATGAAGATGGCGGCGATCCGCCCACCATCCTTGAGCTGATCGGTCAGGGCTTTGGGGATCGTCTCCACCCCGCCCTGGACCAGAATGACGTCATAGGGCCCATGCTTGGCCGCGCCCTCGGCCAGATCGCCCTCAAGCACCGCCGCATTGTCGAAGCCGCGCTCCGACAGGGTCGTCTGGGCTTCGGTCACGCGGGCTGCATCCTCCTCGACCGCGACGACGGCCTCGCACATATGCGCCAGAAGAGCGGCCGAATAGCCCAGCCCGCATCCCAGATCGAGCGCGACATCCTGCGGTTCGATCTCAAGCGCGTCGAGCATCTTGGCCTGCACGCGCGGATCGAGGATCACGCGGCCTTCGTCCAAGGCGATATGCTCGCCGATATAGGCAGCCTCGCGCCGTCCCTCGGGCACGAAGGCCTCGCGCGGCACCTCAAGCATGGCCTGGATGATGGGAAATTTCGTGACATCGGATGGCCGGATCTGGGTGTCGACCATCGTCCGGCGGCGCAGCGCAAAATCGGCCAAGGGGCTAAACTCTTTCGTTCAGTTACTCAAAAAACGTGATGCCACAGATGCGGCGAGGCGGCAACGCCCTTCCGCGCCGCGTCTCCGGGGGTAACCAATCCGATAACGACTTGACGCCCCTTGCTGCGAAACCTACTGACATCCCGGATCTTCGGCGAGTTGGCGGAGTGGTTACGCAGCGGATTGCAAATCCGTGTACACCGGTTCGATTCCGGTACTCGCCTCCACTCTCTTTTGGTCTGATGTCGTGTCTGGTCCGCTGCTTGCGGGATTGGTGAGAGGCTTGGCTGCGGTTTGGCTTTCTTTCAGTGAAGAGAGACATCCGCCCGTGCTTTGATCTAGCAGCGCGTATCCTGCAACGGCCTGGCACTGCGCGGCGCTTTGGCTCTGGCGCGCTGCTGTTTGGTGATGGAGCGCTTCACAAAACTCATGCGCTTTGCCCCGATCGGAGGGGTCGAGGGGGTGACCTCGCGGAAGGGCGGGTCCGGGCGGCGGGATCTTGCCAAGAGGCTTTTTTGCCCAATTGGCCTCGATTTTGCAGGTCGATCGAGGGCGCAATGAGCCGGTTTTCACTGAAAACGCCGCTCGAGCAACCGGAGCGCTGCCTTGCCGTTCTGCGGGGATTGGTGATCCTGTCCCCGATTTCCCCACTGGCTCGTAGCGTTGCCAGACTCATCAACCAATGGTTACAGTCTGTGAACTTAAGGTTGAAGTCGGGGGGCTTTGCAAATGTCAAATCAAGTCGGGGCCAGTGACGCGTGGTGCGTCAATGGCCAGACGCCGGACAACATGTTCGGCAAGAGCGAGGATGACGAGGCCGATTTCGACTCCCACGATGCGCTGCCTCAAAGCCTGCCGCCAGAGATCCACTGGATAGAGATCGTCAGCCCTGAACCGGGGCGTGACTGCGACAGCATCGCTGCGTCGGATCGAAAGAAGTTAAGTCAGTCCTCCCTGCCGATTGGGGCTTTGGCGTTCATCGATCGCAAGAGAGGACAATGGCGCCTCCCCGCCCGACAGAAGATCGGTGATCCCTTCTGGATCTGCACGATACTTCGATTGGCTGCTGAAATTATCAAAAATCTGCTCGTTTTCAACGCTCTAAACAGAGCATCTGACCATAACTCCTTCCCCGCAGGGGGCGCGAACTTCGTCATCCCCGGCATTCCTAGAAAGGTGATCTGACCATGTGCATGATGTGTGAAATGGGCTACGGCCCCGCGAATGAACCTTCGCTTGGCAAGACTGGCTCTGAAACGATTGGGTATGAGACGAATTTGGGTGTCGCAACGGCCCTTCTAGACACGATAGCCGACCTGGACGCTTTTCAAGAAGGTGACCCAGATCCCGCTGCATCGGGCGACGCGGCCACGGTCGCAGGAGACGGGTCAGTCAATGCACAATTCGAGACCGACAATGCGAGCGATCCGTGGTGGGAAAATGACCAGACGCCGGATAACACATTCGGCAAAAGCGAAGACTACGAGGCGTATCTCGACTACCTCGGCGCGCTGCCCCGAAGCCTGTCACCCGAGATCGCAGCAGAGCCGCTTGTCATCAACGTCACTGAGCTGAACGATCATCCTGAATATCAGGAGGCCGCGATCGGGGCGTTGCAGGTTTGGGCGGCGGTGACACCGCTGGAATTCGAGATTGTCGATGACGCGCCGTTCGATCCCGAAATCCACTGGATGGAGATCGTCAGCCCCGAAATCGGCGAGCCGAGCGATGGCAGCGCCTTCTCGAGCAACCGCTATATCAGCGTCGGCCAGCGCTTTCACGATACCGAACCGAACCTGACGGATATCGGCGGCTACGTCTTCGATACGTTCATTCACGAGCTGGGCCATGAATTCGGCCTGAACCATCCCGGTCTTTACAATTACAGCGGTCCGGGCGGCGTGCAGATCAATTACCTGAACAACGCGACCTGGATCTACGACCGCCAGCAATACAGCGTCATGTCCTATTTCGACGGGATCGATGTTGGTGAAGGCAGTCGTTGGTCCGCTGCGACCCCGATGATGGGGGATATCGAAGCTGTCATTCGCACCTATTTCTCCACTGTCGACGAGAACGGAGAACGGACCTACGAGGTCATCGACCTCAACACCGGCGACAATGTCTATGGGTTCAACAGCACCGAATACGGCTACGAGCTGACCTCGACCGGGATGCAGCGGGATATCGGCTTTGTCATCCACGATACCGGCGGCTACGACATAGTGGATTTCTCGGGCTCGACCGAAGGGACCATTCTGGATCTGCGCGCCGGGCAGTTTTCGAGCGTCAATGGGCACAATAACAACGTGTCGATCTTTGACGGTCATAACGAGGACGAGACAGAATACTACATCGAAAGCGGTATCGGCAGCGCGCATGACGATATCCTGATCGGCAATGACGGCGCCAATACCCTTGACGGGCGTGAAGGTGCGGACCGGATGGCTGGCGGCGGTGGGGACGATATCTACTTCGTCGACTCCATCGACGATATCGTCCGCGAGGAGGCCAATGGCGGAAACGACACCGTCATCGTTCTGTCCGACGATATCGACATTGGCGAGATCGAGAATGTCGAGACGATCATCTATGCGGACGGGACTGCGTATCAGCCGGATACCGGTGGAGAAGAGCCCCAGCCCAGCGCGGGCGACAACACACTGACCAGCCTCATCTTCGGGGATGGCACCAGCGAGACGCTCGAAGGCGGCGCGGGCGGCGATACGATCTTTGGATTTGACGGAGATGACCTGATCATCGGGGGCCGGGACACGTTGGCCAGCCGCGATATCAACAACACGATCGCCATCGCCGATCTGGAGGATCAGACCGAGAGCGATGATGGCAATGACACGCTCTATGGCGGCGGCGGCAATGACACGATCCTTGGCGGCGCGGGGAACGATATTCTCGACGGCGGGGATGGCGATGATGTTCTGAGCGGTCAGGACGGCATGGACGTCTTCCGGGGCGGCGCGGGCAGCGACACGGTCGATTATAGCCGGGAGAGCCCATTCCAGTTGCTCGTCAATCTGGAGACAAACGTGGCCAGCGGAGGCACCGCCTCGGGCGATACGTTCGACAGTATCGAAAACCTCATCGGCTCGGACGACCGGATCGACCGTTTTGTCGGCAATGACGCGGACAATCATTTCTGGGGTCAGGGCGGTGGAGATTACTTCACCGGCGGCGCCGGGGACGACATGCTCGATGGTGGCCGGGATGGCGACATCCTCTATGGCGAAGACGGGGATGACTACATTATCGGCGGCGCCGGTCAGGACTACATGAACGGCGGCGACGGGATCGATACGGTCGATTATGCGGGCAGCGATGGCGGGGTGACGGTGAACCTGGCCGAGGGCACCGCGAGCGGGGGCGATGCCACCGGTCCGGCGCAGATCGTCGGCCGGGGCACTGTGATCCGGAACGACATTCTGGCCGAGATCGAGAATGTGGTCGGATCCTTCCATGACGATTGGCTGATCGGCGACGATCAGGTCAATGAGCTGTCCGGCGGCAGCGGGGACGACACCCTGACCGGCGGCGTCGGCGCCGATCTGCTCAATGGCGGAAGGGGCCAGGATACGGCCGACTACTCCGATGCGAGCAGCGGCGTCGATCTGAGGCTACGGGACGGCGGGTCCGAAGGCGACACTTACGTTTCGATCGAAAACCTGTCGGGATCGGGCTTTGACGACCGGATCCGAGGTGATCGGGCGGCCAACGTGCTGACCGGACAGGGCGGCGACGATGTTCTGCGCGGCGGAGGCGGGGATGATGTCCTGCTTGGCGATTTCGCCTATCAGGACGGAACACCGATCATGCTGGGCATGGGCACAGGCTATACGACGCTTGACGCCGATGCGGCGAACAACTCGATTGAGACGGCCTTCGATATTTCGGACAACTTCTCGCTAACCGAGGATCCGAACATCTTCGACTCCACGACCGTTCCGCACACAACCGTCAATGCGACGGGTAACGGTCTGGGCGCCTATTACAGCATCGAGCTGGCGGCCGGGACGGTGATCTCCATCGATATCGATGGTATCGAGGATCCTAATGTCCATGACAGCTGGGTCAGGCTGCTTGACGAGGATGGCAATATCGTCGCTCAGAACGATGACGGCGGCGGCGATCCCGGATCGACCAGCATCCGCGATTCCAGCACCGTCCACGTCGTTCAGGAGACAGGGACCTACTATATCCTCGAAGGCAGCTGGACGCCTGAATCCCAAGAAGGTGGCTGGACGGAGGCCATTCCGGAAGGATCAACCTACACGCTCAACGTGTCGGTTGAATTCCCGCCGGAGCCTGCGCAGCCCGGAGAGGCTGGTGATGACCGGCTGAACGGCGGACGCGGCAGCGACCTTCTGGATGGCGGTCTGGGCGATGATGTCCTGACCGGCGGCGCCGGAGAGGACTCGTTCCGCTTCTCGACGGAGCTTGGGGAGGACAATGTCGACCGGATCCGGGATTTCGAAGTCGCCGAGGATCTGATCCTGCTCGACAGCTTCATCTTTACAGAGCTGGGCGAGGACGGCGCTTTGTCCTTTGGCGCGTTCCATTCGAGCGCCCGGGGCGAGAGCCTCGATGCCGATGACCGGATCATCTATGATACCGATGATGGCACGTTGTCCTATGATGTGGACGGCTCAGGCGAGGCCGAGGCGGTGCAATTCGCACGGGTCGAAACGGATCTTGCGCTGACGGCGGATGATTTCGTGATCATCTAAGCGGCCCGTTGCGGGGAGGGGCTATGGTCCCTCCCCATTCCCGCGATCCGGCCACCCATTTTCAGAAGGAGGCGAATTCGATGACCTACCAGACACCCGCCAAGGCCGCGGCGATCGCCGCGCTGCTGGGCAGTTCCGCCTTCGCTCAGGCGCCGGATCTACGAGGCGATATCGGTCTAGATAGCGGCGCGGCGCTTCCTGAGGGGCGGATCGCGATCTATCTGAAGGATCCCGCGACAGGACCGTCAGGCATGGAGGCGGCGGATCTATATATCCAGAGCAGCGGCAAGACAGACAGAATTGCCTTTACCCTCGCACCAGATGAGGATTGGGATCTCACCTCTCCCAGCCTGCAGATCGTGGCGCGCCTTGAACGCGAGGACGGCTGGCTTCTGGCACGCGGAAGCGCCCGGCCCGAGGCCGGATCACAGATCCACATCACGCTTTACGAGGCGATGTACCGGTAGTCCGGGCCAGTCTGCCTTAGCGCGCTGGTGATCGGCGCGCGGGGCCATATCCTAGATCTGCGGCGATCCGATCACATTGTGATCGGGCCCATAGGGAAAGCCGGTGATGTTTTCGGCTCCGTCTTCGGTCATGATCAGGATGTCATGTTCGCGGTAGCCACCCGCTCCGGGCTGGTCGTGTGGGATCGTCAGCATCGGCTCCATCGAGATGACCATCCCGGGCTCCAGAACCGTGTCGACATCCTCGCGCAGCTCGAGCCCCGCCTCGCGGCCATAATAGTGGCTTAGCACGCCGAAGGAATGGCCGTAGCCGAATGTGCGATATTGCAGAAGATCGCGCTCTTCGAAGAAGGCGTTGATCTTGTGGGTGACCTCCGCGCAGGAATTGCCGGGGCGAAGAAGGCTCATCCCGTATTCATGGGCGGCGACATTGGCGCTCCAGACGGCGAGGCTGGCCTCGTCGACGCTGTCCAGAAACAGCGTCCGCTCGAGCGCCGTGTAGTAGCCCGAAATCATCGGGAAGGTGTTGAGCGACAGGATATCGCCCGGTTCGAGCTGGCGCGCGGTGACCGGATTATGCGCTCCATCGGTGTTCAGACCCGACTGGAACCAGACCCAGGTGTCGCGGTATTCGGCCTGAGGGAAGCGCCGTGCAATCTCGAGCTCCATCGCGTCGCGACCGGCGATCGCGACATCGATCTCGCGCGCCCCGGCCTTGATCGCGTCCCGGATCGCATATCCGCCGATATCGGCCGTCGCCGCCCCCGCCCGGATTAGCTCAAGCTCGGCAGGAGATTTGTGCAGACGCTGGCGCATCGTGGCGGGCGCGATATCGATCTTGTCGCGGGGCGCCAGACTGTCATCGAGCAAACCCATCTGCGCGATCGACAGATGATCGCCCTCGAACCCGATAACCCGGCCCGATCCCGTCACCGAGAGGATCGCGCGCCAGTAGTTGTTCCGCCGCCAATCGGTGTAGGTGATGTTGTCGCCGTAGCCGCGTCTCCAAGGCTGTGCAGCATCGATGCCAGCGCTGAAGGTCACGCTGTCCTCGGCGGTTACGACTTGCGCATAGGGCCGGCCGAACGCGCAATAAAGAAAGCCGGAATAGTAGGCGATGTTATGCATGGATGTCAGGATGCAGGCCTCGACGCCTAGCTCCGCCATGCTTTTGCGAAGCCCGGTCAGGCGCGCCTCGTATTCGGCGTCTGCGAAGGGCAAGGTCTTCTCGCCCTGGTGGAAGCGGTAGAAGTCGGGACGTTGCGTTGCGCCTGCGGGATCTGTGGATTTGTCCATCGTCATACACCTTTTTCACGTCGCCCGCCGCGGGGGTCCGGGGGGTTGTCCACCGGCGCCGCAGGCCAAGGCGAAATCCCGGCGTACAGGATGGGGATCATGGGGGAAGATTCGACCGCGGTCGGCGGCGACGCCATCGCCCTGTCTTCCCAGGGAGGATGTAAGCGACCGCGCCCGGCCCGATCAAGTCTTTCGAATGGGGTGCAGGCAGGCGTTCTGAAAGCGGGCGCAGGTTGCGCATGAGGAATGATCTTTAAGCATCTGGATTGTATTCGAAATTTTCCTTGGCGATCCTTTTCGGCAGCGATCCTAAAGTGGATTGGCCTCGGGAACGCATCCGGAACGGGGGCGCTGTCGTTGGTCTGAATGCAGCCTCAATCCCTTTCTCGACCTCCCTCCTCCGCGTCCCGCCCGAAACGGTTGAGGATCGCGGTCGTCGCCCATATCCGGCATCCCATCCGGCGCCCCTTCATGGGCGGCATGGAAGCCCATGCCTGGAGCCTGGCTGACGCGTTGACCGGCCGGGGCCACGACGTCACGCTGGTTGCGTCGGGCGACAGCGACGAGCGGTTCAGGCTCGCTCCCATCGTAGCGGAGCATTACGACAGGGATTTCCCCTGGCATGACTTCCACGGGACCGACGCGCTCAACACCCATCTGGACGATGCGTTCGCCCGAGGATCCAGGATCCTGCGAACGGGAGAGTTCGACATCATCCACAACAACAGTCTGCACCGGTTCCCGCCCCGGTTGGGGCGGCAGGCGCATCGTCCGATGCTTACCTCTCTTCATGTGCCGCCTTTCGGGGCGTTGCGGCGGGCGATGCAGGACAGCCTCGCGCCCTGGTGCCAAGCCACGGTCACATCGCGCAGGCAACTGGCCGCCTGGTGGAGCGCTCCGCCGAAAGAGGCGCATGTCGTCCCGAACGGGATCGATCTGTCCGCATGGCCCTATCAGCCGCACGGGACCGGAGAGGCCGTCTGGGCGGGCCGGATCACACCGACCAAGGGCGTTCATGTTGCCGTCCGGGCGGCCCGGCTTGCGGGCTGTCCGCTGACGCTTTTCGGAACGATCGAGCATCGCGATTATTACGAGACCGAGGTGAAGCCGCATCTTGGCGGGGCTATCCGGTATGGCGGGCATCTGGATATGCGGCGCCTCGCCCATGAGATTGGCCGAGCCTCGGTTCTGCTGTTCACGCCGCTTTGGGACGAGCCGTTTGGTCTGGCGGCCATCGAAGCCATGGCTTGCGGCGTTCCGGTCGCCGCTTTGGACAACGGCGCCGTTCGCGAAGTGATCGGCCCGTGCGGAGCCTATGCGGAGGATGACAGTCCCGAGGCGCTGGCCAAGGCGATCCCAGCCGCGCTCGCGATCCCGCGCGCCGATGTGCATACGCGCGCGAGGCAGCAGTTTTCGATCGAGACCATGGTGACACGCTACGAGCGGCTTTATGCGCTTGCGATGGACGGGCTCTCTGAGGCAGGCCCGGGCGTGCGGTATGCGCCGCACGAGCTTGCCTTGGGATAGTCGCTCCTATTCGGCCACCATGGGGGACGCGGCGCTCGTCTCTCTGGCTTCCAGATAGCGCAGGACCGTTGCGGTGTTGACGTAAGGCTGGCCGTCATCCTGACTGGTCAGGGCAAAGTCATCGGCCCCGGGCCGCCGCAGAACGACCAGACCGTCCGGTCCGTCGCCGACAAGACCCATGAGGCGGAAGGCGCGCAGCCAGTGCTCCATCGTCCGGTAGCCCCATTTCTGCGCGAAAAGCTGAGCGTTCCGCAGGACACTGTCGAGATGGTGAACGGGCGGCATATGGTGCGGGTGATACTGATGATAGACCCGGGCGCCCGCCATCCAGGCGATCGGGTGACCGGCCCGGTCGACCATCTTGCCAAAGTCGGTATCCTCCCCGCCATAGCCGGTGAAGCGCTCGTCAAAGCCGCCGACATCCTCGAAGGTACGGCGGTGAAGGGCAAAGTTCAGCGACCAGAAGCAGCGGTAGTCGCGGCAAAGATCCAGCCCGTCCTCAGGGGGGCCGCGCCGATCCGAATGCCGCTCGGCAACATGGTCGAATGCCCCGTAGCTCCAGCCCGGCTGGGCAGCGCCGCGCGGCAGATACATCACCTCTCCCATCAGCAGACCGCCGAAATGGCCGAGCCTGCGGTCGTAATCCCCGATGAGGCTCGGGGCCGGGATGCAATCGACATCGAGGAAGACAAGTCGGTCCCCCGTCGCGGCGGCGGCGGCCGCGTTCCGGGCGGCGGCAAGCGGAAGATGCGCCCCGGGCATTCGGATCTGCCGCACCGGGAAAGGCGTCTGCGGGATCGGATAAAGGTCATCCTGCATCGCCACGAGAACCAGCTCGCGCGGCATTTGCTTCTGACGGCACAGACCTTCGATCATGTTGGCCAGATGCGCGTTGCGTCCTCGCGCGATGGTCAGCACCGATAGTTGCGACATGGGCGGCTCCTTCTTCATATGATGGGTCATTCGGCCGCTATCGGGCGCGGCAGCGACGGCTGTGCCCAGCACCGGGTCGCGAGGGCGTCGAGCCATCCGGCGGCGACGTCCGCGCCCGGCTTGGCCAGATCGGTCTGACGCTTGGCGCAATGGATCTTCGCGGTCTGCGCGAACGCCTCCCGCCATGCCTCGGCGGAGGAGGGAAGATAGGGCAGCACATGGGCTGCCTTGGCGCGGTCCAGGGCGCGAGCCTTTTCGACCTGTTCGTCGAAATACCGCCATTCGGGGATCGCCAGCCAAGGCACACCGGCGGCCAAAACATCATGGCAGGTCGTGTTCCCGGTCGAGGAGACGACAAGATCGGCCGCCGCGATGTAGGCGTGCACTTCATCGACCCATCCGCGGTGTTCGAGGTTGCCCGGCTCGGTCGCATGCCAGTCCCGTTCGATCTGGCCGACTGTGATCCACTGCCAGTCCGGCGTTGCGCGTGCGCCGACGCCAAGTGCTGCGGTATGCAGGCCGGACCCGCCGCCACCCGTTAGGACAAGAGCAAGGCGAGCCTTCTCTGCGACACCGATCCGGCGGCGGGCCGTTGCCTTGTCGAGCCGGTGCGGCAAGGCTCCGACATGGCCTGCAAAGCAGGTCTTGGTCCTCATCCAGTCCGGCCAGTCCGGTTGCGCCAAGGCCTCGTGATAGGGTGCCAAAAGACCGACCGCCCCGCGATAGGCCGCCAGATGCCCCGGGTCGGACCGGCTGCCGTGCTGCAGAACGCAGACATGCGGAACGCTGCAGATGCGCGCCAGCTGCGCAATCTCGGCAGAGACATCGACGATCAGCAGTTCGGGATCGGCGGTGGCGCACCATCCGCTGAGCTTGGCCATCGCGGACCGGATGCCGGGCCAGCCTAGCGGTGCGCAATGGAGCGTCTCTGGCGTGTCGTGAGCGGCAAGACCGGAGGGTGGCGGTGTCGGCCCTTGCCATTCGAAGAGGGATGGCAGCGTCTGCACCTCGATCCCGGATCTAAGGGGCGGGAAGATATCGGCGCGCGCCGAAAAGAGAGTGACCGGCCGCTCCGGCGGAAGGGCATTGGCGAGCGCGGCGCAACGCTCTGCGTGGCCCCTGCCCTGGTGGTGAACGAAAAAGCCGAACGGTCTCATTCCGCTGCAATCTTCTTGAGGTCGCGGGGCGGCGCGGTCAGGCCGAACGTCTCAAGACCGTGCAGAACGCCTGCCGCATGGGCCAGAGGGCTGCGCAGGCAGCGTTGGTTGGGGGTCAGATGATCGAGCTCGGACGAGGCATTGGCGACGATGATCGACCGGCCTGCATCCTCCAGCATATCGACATCATTGCCGGAATCTCCGCACGCGACGCAGTCGGCCAGCGTCAGGCCGAGTGAGCGTGCGACATGGGCCAGCGCCGCCGCCTTTCCCGCGCGGTGCGGCACAACGTCGATAAGGCGGCTATGCGAATGGATCACCCGGACGTTCAGACCCGCCTCGGTCAGGCGGCGGTTCAGGGCCTTCGCCGCAGAGGCGGAGCCGAAATAGCTGCTCTTGAACTGTCGCTGCTCAAGATGCGGCTGCGGCGCGAGATCCGGGACCGACGCAGCGATCCTTTCGATGCCGGCGGGGTCCCAGTCATCGCCGATCTGCGCGCACCAATCCTTTGACAGCCGCAGCCGGCCGCGCCGGTCGGGGCTGTAGATCTCGGATCCGACGGAGGTGATCCAGACCTCCGGGTGCGGCAAGGCCCATTTGTCCAGCACCCGCCGCGCCTCGCCGATGGAGCGGCCCGTGGCGATGACGAACCGCACCGCGGTCGCCTCGGACCAGCGGGCGAAAAGACGGCTGCTTTCGGCATTGCCGGTCAGCGTATTGTCGATATCGCTGCAAAGCAGCACCCGCTCCTGCGTTGTCCAGGCGGCCTGACGGGGGAGGCGTTTGACCAGCGCGATCAGCTTTTCCACGTAGGCGGGCCAGGAGTAGCGGCCGACATTGGACAGCCCGGCGGTAGAGGCGTCGTTCCATGCGCGCGTATCGCGGATCAGGTCAAGGCAGGCCCGGCCCAGCATGACCGGGTCGGCAGGATCGATTGTCCGGCCATGGCCGATGGTCTCGATGATGCTCGACGGGCCGCCATTTCGGGTCGCGACCACGGGCAGTCCTGCGGCTGCGGCCTCGATCAGGGTGAGGCCAAAGGGCTCGACGAAGGCGGGGTTCGCGAAGACGCCGCGCGACTGCCGGGCTCTGTCGTAAAGCGCGCTGACATCGGCCATCTCGTGGCGTTTGGGCAAGGCGACCGATCCATAAAGGTCATGTCGGTCGATCCGGTTCAGCAGATCCGCAAAGACCCCGTTCTGTTCGGCGCATCCGCTTTTGAGATCGCGCCGGAGACCTGCGAGGATCACCAGATTGGCCCGGTTTCGCAGTTCCTCGACCTGGCCGAAGGCTTCGACCAGCGCGCCGAGGTTTTTCTTCTCCACGGGGCGCGCCACGGCAAGGACGATGGGGCGGGAGGGGTCGTTCAGAAAGGGCGAGATGAGGGCGCTTGCCCGATCTTCCGCGCCCGCCGCTGACTGGCGGGCGGGAACGCCGGGCGGAATGCAATGGGTCCAGCCCTCGGCCTGCGCGCCATAGGCGGCGACCTGGCGTTCGGCCTCGTCCCGGGACGAGACGATGATGGCATCGGCCTCGGCAATCGCGCGTGCCTCCCGTGCCATCCGGGCGCCGCCCGCCCGGGCGCCCGGCCCGGCGCAGTCCACCTTGTCGAGAAGAAGCGAATGGGGCGTATAGAGCACTTTCATCCCGAAGCGCCGCCGCGCCTCCAGCGCCGCCTCTGCGGCGTCCGAGAAATGCGCGTGGATCACATCGGGTTTTCGCTCAAGATCGCCGATGTAATCGATCAGGGCAGCCGTGAAGCTGGGCAGTTCGGCCTCGAGCGCCTCCTTTGAGAGATAGGCCGATTGCTTCGTGGCCAGCCGGACAATGTCGCAACCGGGCAAAAGAGGCTCCCGGGGACATGAATAGATGTCGCCCAAAGCCTTATCCTGAAACCGCCGCGTGACGACCTCGACCCGGTCGATGTCAGAGTGGCCGATCATGCCCTGCGCCGCGGCAAGAACGTAGGCGATATGCCCCCCGGTATCTTCGGTCAGGCCATACGCGACGGGGGGAGCTTTGAAACAGCCGCCCAAAGCGACGTGCATTACAAACATGGATGGACCTCTTCTGGACGTGTCGCAACTCGAGGGAGGTCAGACCTGGACGCTTTCCAGTCCGGCTGGGAGCAAAATTGGCAGTCTATTAACCTAGTTATGCCAACTACATTTGCTTGGACCGGGTTTGTCGGCGATCACCATGGGATGCCGCATCGTTATGTCTTCGTCGGCGGCCTTCACAGGTCGGGAACCTCGCTGGTCGCGCGTCTGATCGGATCGCTGCCGAATGTCGGCGCAATTACGAACGCGCCGGTTCCCGAAAACGAAGGGGTCTACCTTCAGGGCGCCATCCCCCACACGGCCCGGCACGGACGGCCCGATCATTTCGCCACCGATCCCGATCAGCATCATATCGAGGGGAGCCGCTACGACACTCTCGAGGTGCGAACCCGGATCGAGGCGGACTGGAGCCCGTGGTTCCCGAACAAGGCGGCATGGCGCGTCGAGAAATCGCCCGTCAACCTCATGAGGATGCGGCTTTATCAGCAGCTTTGGCCGATGGCGCAGTTCGTGATCGTGGTCCGGCATCCCGCCTTTTGGATCCGGGCCATCGGAAAGTGGTCGGACCGGCATCCCGAGGAGCTGGCGGATTACTGGGCGGGCGCCTACGGCCTCGCGCTGGCGGATCGGGAGGCGCTCCATTCAAGTCTTATCCTCCGGTATGAAGATGTGGTCGCGGACCCCCAGAAGGTTCTAGACGCGCTCGGCTGCTTTCTGGATCTGGGCGACGTACCGCGCGTTTGCGAACACGTCCGGGATGGAAATGCGGACTACAGCCCGGAAACCGGCGCGATCTCTGCGCCGGGCGTGGCAGCGGTGATGGACCGGCTGGGCTATACGAGCCTGACGGACCTAGCGCAGATGAAAGTGCCTCGCGTTACGCATCCCCTTCGGGTGATCAAGGACGCAACCCGGCAGGTCTTTGACGAATAGCCGCTGAAGCGCGCTGACAACTTGTCCTGAATTCCCAAGAAACGAACTAGGCCTGCACGGCGCCGGTGGTCGCGGTTCGCCCGGCCTTTTCGGTTTCTCCGATCCGGGAAGAACCGGCTAGCTTCAGCGCCGTCTTGAAAAAGAGTGCCTTGCATCGGGCGCGACATGTAATATCTGATAAAAATTGTAAGATACTCACTTTCAAGGAGAGATAGATGTCCACCCGCTCGAAACTGGCCACCACGACCATTGCTGCAGCCCTTGTGACCGGGGCTGCATTCCCGGTCTATGCGGAAGGAGAGCTCAACCTCTATTCCTCCCGGCATTACGACACGGACGAACGCCTTTATTCCGACTTCGAAGAGCAAAGCGGCATCACGATCAACCGGATCGAGGGCAATGCGGACGAGCTGATCGCCCGGATGGAAGCCGAAGGCGCGAACTCTCCGGCGGATATCCTTCTGACGGTGGATACCTCGCGGCTGGAGCGGGCCAAGGATGCCGGTATCCTGCAATCAATAGAGTCCGACGTTCTGGAGGCCCGGATCCCCGCTTACCTGCAAGATTCCGACAACCAGTGGTTCGGCTTTTCCCAGCGCGCCCGGATCCTGTTCTACGACAAGGCCGATGTTGAAAACCCGCCCATGACCTATCAGGCGCTGGCCGATGACCAATATGAAGGCATGGTCTGCATCAGATCCTCGACCAACGTCTACTCGCAGACGATCCTGGCCGCGATCATCGAACATCTCGGCGAGGAAGCGGCACAGGACTGGGCGGCTGGCGTAGCCGAGAATTTCGCCCGCGATCCGCAGGGCGGAGACACCGATCAGCTGCGCGGCATCGTTTCGGGCGAATGCGATATCGCGATGTCCAACACCTACTATTTCGGCCGCGCGATCCGCACTTCGGTCGACGGCGTCTCTGACAGCATTGACCAGATCGGATGGGTCTTTCCCAATCAGGACGATATCGGCGCGCATATGAACCTCTCGGGCGGAGGCGTTGCGGCCAATGCGCCAAACCGGGAGAATGCGATCCTGTTCCTTGAATATCTCGCCTCCGATCAGGCGCAGGAATACTTCTCGGCCGGGAATGACGAATATCCGGCAGTGCCCGGCGTCGCCCTTAGCCCATCCGTGGCGCAACTGGGGTTCTTCAAACCCGATGACGTGGATCTGAGCGCGGTGGCCAAGAACGTGCCCGCCGCCCAGCGGATCTTCAACGAGGTCAACTGGGAATAAGCGAGCGTCCAAGGCGCAGTTCGGGGGCGCGCGGCTAGGTCGCGCCCCTCTTTTTGTCCGGCCGGGCAAGGCCTCGGCAGAGCAGGATCACCGGGAGCAGTCCGATCGCCGCGATGACCAGACTTGGAACCGCTGCCCCTTCCAGCCGCTCGTCCGAGGCCAGCCGGTAGGCCTGAACCGCCAGCGTGTCATAGTTGAACGGGCGCATGATCAGTGTCGCGGGAAGCTCTTTCATCACGTCGACGAATACGATCAGCGCCCCGGTCAGAAGGCTCGGCAGAAGGATCGGGATGTGGACCCGCCTGAGCGTTCCCCAGACGCCTGTGCCCAGAACCCGGGCGGCAGCATCCATATTGGGGCTCACATTCGCGATCCCGCCTTCATAGGAGCCCAGTGCGGCCGCCAGAAAGCGGATCATATAGGCCATCGTCAGCGCCGCGATCGACCCGGTCAAAATAAGGCCGGTCGAAACATCGAAGGTCTCGCGCATCCAGGCATCCAGCGCATTGTCGAAGGCCGCAAACGGCACGAGCAGGCCGACCGCGATCACGCCGCCCGGCACGGCATATCCCAGCCGGCCGATCTGGATCGCGCCAAGCGACACGCGCCCCGGCCGAAACCGCTGATAGGTGCCCAGAATGACGCCCGCCATTACCGTGAGCCCCGAGGCCAGGCAGGCCAGCGTGACGGAGTTCCGGACAAAGCCGAGATACCGGCTGCTTAGAAGATCCTGCTCGGACCCGACCGCCATCGCCACCAGAGCGACAACCGGTATGATGACGCCGAAGACAACCGGAAAGGCGCAGATGGCGGTTGCGCCGTATCTCGCGCCGCCCGTAAGCCGCCGTCTGGCGGGCGGCTGTTTTCGGCTCGCATAGTGCTTGCCCCGGCTTCTGTTCGCGCGCTCCAGCAGCGCCAGCAAAAGAGCGAAGGCCAGCAGGCCAAGCGACAGCTGCGCCGCCGCCGCCCGGTCGGCCATGGTGAACCAGCTTGTATAGATCCCGGTCGAAAAGGTCTGGACCCCGAAATAGGAGACGGTCCCGAAATCCGCGATGGTCTCCATCGCGACCAGCAGGCCGCCAGATGCGATCGCCGGTCGCGCCATCGGCAGCGACACCCGGGCGAACGCGCCGAACGGCGTGCGGCCCAGCGCGCGCGCGGCGGTATAGGTCGTGGCGCTTTGCGACAGGAAGGCCGCCCGGGCCAGAAGGTAGACGTAAGGGTAAAGAACGAGGGCCAGAACGAAGGTCGCCCCGCCCAGCGAGCGGATTTCCGGAAACCAGTAATCCCGAGGGCCCCAGCCCGTCAGATCGCGCAAGGTGGTTTGAACGATACCCGGATGGTCAAGGATATGCGTATAGGCATAGGCCAGCACGTAGGCCGGGAAGGCAAAGGGCAGTACCAGCGCGATTTCGAGGATCCGTCGGCCGGGAAAATCCGACGACACGACAAGCCATGCGGTCGACACACCCAGAACAATCGCGCTTGCGCCGACCAGCGCCACGAGGGCGACCGTCGTGCCGATATAGCGCGGCAGAACCGTCTCCATCAGATGGGAGATCGTCTCGACCGACCCGGACAGGGCCGCAAGCAGAACCGCAAGACCCGGCAGCAGGCAGATCAGGGCGATCGCCACGGCAAAGACGGTGAGGAGCCGGAAGGACGTCTGCCCCGATGCGTCGGAGGCGCGACGCCGCTTGCGGGGCGTATCGGTCAGATCCAGGCTCATTCCCGACGATCTAGAGGGACCCGGCGCCGATGGCGACCGCTAAATTGGCGGGGTCCTTCGATATGGCTCGCCTCTGGCACCGCGTCATCGCCATTGGTTCGGGCGCTGCCCATTCGCGCTGTCCGACGCCGTCTCCTCGATCCGCTTGGCCCGTGTCGCGGGCCGCTTGGCGTTGAGGATCCATTCCAGGACGCCGCGCTTGACCGAACGCGGAAAGGCATCCCACTGCGCCTGCGATCCCGGCCGCGCATCGAAGGCGGCCTGCAGATCCTTCGGGACGACGAGGTTTTCCACATCGTCGAGCGCCGTCCAGGTTCCGTCCACCTTGGCGGCCTCGACCTTCGCGCGCCCTGCTTCGGTCATGAGGCCCTGATCCTCGAGCTCCTGAACGAACTCCTTGTTGACGCGGCTCCAGTTCGATCCCGGCTTGCGCGGGCTGATCCACAGCATCGTGCGATCCGCATCCTTGCCGCGCGGCAGGCTGTCGACCCAGCCATGGGCCAGACATTCGCGAATGATCTCTCCGATCGCGACATAGCGGTCGGGATGCGCCTTTTTCCACGTGACCAGCCAAACGCCGCGCGGCCGCCCGTGATGGCGGCCGAGCCAGGTCCGCAATTCGGCGCGGGAGGAGACCTCGAGCTCCTCCTCGGTGTCGAGTGGACGCTTGGCCATCAGGCCTGGATGCGGGCCGCCATGATCGCGATGGCCTTCTGATAGACCGTCGCCGCATTCCATTCCTGAATCACCCGGAAATTCGGCTGGCCCTCCTGGAACCCGGCGCCGGGTTGCCAGCCCTTCTGTTGCAGGAAGTTCGCCGTAGAGGCCATTGAATCCGTGAGATTTGTCAGATCCACGCGCCCGTCGCCATTACCGTCAACGCCGTAGCGCAGGACGTTGCCCGGCAGGAACTGAGTATGCCCCAGCTCTCCGTGCATTGCGCCGGTCGACCCCGGAGAGATCGCGCCCTGATCGACGAGTTTCAGCGCTGCCATGGCGTGGCCGGTGAAGAAATCGGACCGGCGGCAATCATAGGCCAGCGTCGTGATGGCCGAGAGGACATTGGCATCGCCCATGAAACCGCCGAACCCCGTTTCCATCCCATGGATCGCGATGAGAACTCCAGCGGGCACGCCATAGCGCTGCTCGAGGCTGCGATAGAAATCGGCATTGCGCGCCAGACGGCTGCGGCCCTGATTGACGATCGTGTCGGCGCCGCGCACCTGCATAAATTTCTCGAGCGAATATTTGAAGCTCTTCTGGTTGCGGTCGGCGGCGATGGTGCGGGTCGCATATTGGGTGCCCGCAAGCGCATCCAGACCACGTTGGCCGACCCCGGCAGCGGCGGCTTCTTGCGCAAACTGGGCTTTCCAGTTCGAAAAGCCCGATCCGTCATTGCCGCAGGCAGCACCGAAGGCTGCGCTGGAAACAGCGGCAAACACTCCGGCAAGCATAAGAGAACGCATCATAAAGTCCTTTCAGATCCTCGTTGCGCTTAAATTAGCAGCCCGCGCCCCTCAGGGCCAATAGCAATCGGGAGAGCGGGCGCGGAACCGGCCCGGTCCCGCGGCGGTTTGTCTCAGAACCACCTGATCGGAAGACCCATGTCGCAGACCAAGATTGCCCGACCTGCTGCGCCCGGTTGGGCCATCATCGGGTTGTTCGTCCTTTCGGCCGGCGCTGCGATTGTCCTGGCGCGGGCGTTTTTGATGCCTGTCATCCTTGCTTTTCTGCTGTCGCTGACCTTTTCGCCGGTGCGCCGCGTTCTGGCCCGGCGCGGGGTACCGGATGCGGTGACCGCCCTGCTCGTCCTTCTTGCGCTGGTTACGGCGCTTGGGGCTGCTGTTATGGGGCTGTCGACCCCCGTGCAGACCTATGCCAGCGACGCCTCCACCATCGCCGCGGACGTGGAGCGCAAGCTGCGCGGTCTGTCCTCCGCGGTCGAGAAGGTGGCCGAGGCCAGCGAGGAGGTCGAGAAGATCGCCGCCGGATCGACCGAGGAAGATGCGTCCTCTGAAGCGGAGCGCGTCGTCGTCGACGAGCCCAGCCTGCTGTCGCAAGCGGTGACCAGCGCCCCTGCCCTGCTGGCGCAGCTGGTTCTGACACTTGCCCTGATGTTCTTTCTGATCGCCTCGGGGGATATGTTCTACGAGAAGATCGTGCAGGCGCATCCCCGCTTCGCGGACAAGAAGCGCTCGATCACGATCGCCTTCGATATCGAGCGGAAGATCAGCCGGTATTTCCTCACGATCACCGTCATCAATGCCGGTCTGGGCGTCGCGATAGGCGTGGCGCTGTTCCTGCTCGACATGCCCAATCCGGTCCTCTTCGGCGCGATGGCCTTCGTGCTGAATTTCGTGCCGTTTCTGGGGGCGATCATCGGGGTCATCATTACCGCCGCTATCGGCCTTGTCACCTACGATCAGGCTGGAAGCGCGGTGCTCGCGGCGCTGGTCTATCTTGGCCTGACGAGCCTCGAGGGCCAGTTCATCACACCCTATGCGGTGGGCCGCAGCCTCAAGCTCAACCCCGTCGTGGTCTTTCTGGCCGTCGCCTTCTGGGGCTGGGCCTGGTCGGTGATCGGCATGGTGATCGCGGTGCCCGTCCTGATCGCGCTACGGGTCTTCAGCGAACATGTGCCCGGCATGCACGGGCTGGGCCTGTTCCTGGCCGGACGGGGGAGCGATCTTGTTCAGACCGACCCGCCTGAGCCTACATCCGCTGACCCGCAAAGCGATCCTGCCACGCCTCCCGCTCCTCATCCGTGATCTTGCGGAAGGTCACGTCAGGCACAGTAAAGGCGTGGCCTGCAGGCAGGGCCGTTAGCGCCGAAGGCATGTCTTTGGGCCAGCTCGCATCCTCGGTGTGCATTGCGGCCATCAGGGTCTCGGACGCGTCCGGGATGAACGGCGCGGACAGGACGGCATAGATCCGGATCAGGTTGAGCGCGAGCCGGATCTGCGCCGCCGCCCGTTGGGGGTCCTCCTTGAAGACCGACCAGGGCGCCGCCGCTTGCAGGTATTCGTTGCCCGCCACCCAGATTGCGCGCAGCTCTCCGGCGGCTTTGCGGATCTCGATGGCCTCCATATGCCGCTCATAGGCGGCGAGCCGGTCCGTCAGCTCTGCGATCAGCGCCTCTTCCTGCGCGCCCCAATCGCCGCCCTCCGGCACCGCCTCGCCGAATTTCGAGCGGCAGAACTTGGTCACGCGGCTCACAAAATTGCCTAGCACGTCCGCCAGATCCTTGTTCACCGAGGTCTGGAAGTTTTCCCACGTAAATTCGCTGTCTGAACTTTCGGGCACATGGCTCAGCAGCCACCAGCGCCAGTAATCGGCCGGCAGGATCTCGAGCGCCTGGTCCATGAAGACGCCGCGCCCCTGAGAGGTGCTGAACTGGCCGCCATCGTAGTTGAGGTAGTTGAACGATTTGAGGTAATCGACGCGCTTCCACGGCTCGCCCGATCCGATCAGCGTTGCGGGAAAGCTCAGCGTATGGAAGGGGACGTTGTCCTTGCCCATGAACTGCGTGTAGCGCACGTCGCCGGCGCCCTTGTCCGTGCGCCACCAGCGTTCCCAGTCGGTGCCTTTTCCGGCCTCGACCCATTCGGCGCCGCAGGCAATGTATTCGATGGGCGCATCGAACCAGACATAGAAGACCTTGCCTTCCATCCCGGGCCAATCCGCGTCACCCTTCCTGACCGGGATACCCCAATCGAGATCGCGCGTGATCCCTCGATCCTGAAGCCCGTCGCCGTCATGCAGCCATTTCTTGGCAATCGATGTCGTCAGAACCGGCCATCCCGACTGGCTGTCGATCCAGGCATCCAGATCGTCCTTCAGCTTGGATTGCAGCAGGTAGAGATGCTTGGTCTCGCGCACTTCCAGATCGGTCGAGCCCGAGATGGCCGAGCGTGGATCGATCAGATCGGTCGGATCAAGCTGCTTGGTGCAGTTCTCGCATTGATCCCCGCGCGCCTTGTTGTACCCGCAATTCGGGCAGGTTCCTTCGATATAGCGATCCGGCAGGAAACGGCCGTCGGCATTTGAATAGACCTGCCGTTCGGAGCGCTCCTCGATCAGGCCATTCTCGGCCAGCTTGCCCGCAAAATGCTGGGTCAGCTTGTGGTTCTGCGGGCTGGAGGACCGCCCATAATGATCGAAGGACAGGCGAAACCCCTCGGCGAGCTCCGACTGAACGGCATGCATCTGCTTGCAATAGTCTGCCACGGGAAGCCCCGCCTTGGCCGCCGCCAGCTCTGCCGGGGTCCCATGTTCGTCCGTGGCACACAAAAACAGCACCTCCCGGCCCCGCGCCCGCTGGTACCGCGCGAACAGATCTGCCGGGAGCTGAGATCCGATGAGGTTCCCCAGATGCTTGATCCCGTTGATATAAGGAATGGCAGACGTGATCAGATGGCGGGTCATGGTCGGGCTTTCACTAGCATGCGTCCGGCCCATCTAGTTCAAGACGGAAGCGCTTTCCAGATCGGATGCGGAGCGCCGCCGTTTCCGCATCGATCAGTTCTCGGGCTGTCCTGCGGCGTATGTCAGCGTTTCTTCCAGAGCGAGAAAAACATCGGGGGCCACACATCCCTTAATCGCGACGGCGGCGGCCACCCCGTCCTCGCGGCGCAGTATCAAAGCCATGTCCCCGATCCCGAACAGACCGCCGCAAAGCGCGCCGCGCATCACCAAGAACGGGCCATCCTCTGTCTCCCAAGTCAGCGATCCACCCGCGAAGAAAGCGCCTTCACCAGCTTTCGCGCGCGGTGCGTCGTCGGTCAGCTCTGGCAGGGCGAGCGTGAAGCGGACAAGGTCCTCCGGCGCCATCTCCCATCCGCCCGCCGATCCCATCGCCCGCCATTGATCGGACAGTCTCGCGCTCTCAAGCCCGAGCGGAGCGGTCACGCGGGACTGGCAGGCAGCTTCGGTCGTCTCGCCTGTCAGAGCCGCGATCACAACGCCGAGGATCGCGTAATTGCCGTTATTGTAGACGTAGCCCGCATCGGCCTGACGCTCTGTCGCCAGGGAATTGGCAGCCTGCTCCAGATCCTCGGTCTTTTCCGCATTTTTTCGGCGAAAGTAGCCCCCTTGCGTGACATCCGTGACCAGACCGGACGACATGGAGGACAGGGCCCCAAGCGTCACGCCCTCCCATTCTGCTGAAACTGTCAGCCCGGCCGCGGTCAAAGGCGCGCGCAGATCGCTCAACGTCGTGGCCCAGCTCCAGGGCATCTCGTCCAGAACCATGTCGAGGCAGATGGCGGTGATCGGTTTTGTGACGCTGGCCAGGATGACCGGGGCATCGGGATCCATGTTCAAGGCGCGGGTGATGGGCGGCCCGCCCTCTCTCATCACCGAGAAAGCCGTCGCGCGAATGCCGTTCTCTTCTGCCCAGGAGCGCCATCCCTCCTCCATCGCGTCCAGCACGGGATCGGCGGTCAGAGGCGCAGCCAGCAGCGTCGCATAAAGGGCGGCCGCTTTACTCCACACGGTTGATCTGGGCCAGGATCCGCAGATCGATCCGGGGACCAACGAAACCGGGATATCCCGTCGCTCCGAAGGCGCGGCGGTCGATGGCTCCGGTCAGACGGATCGCCAGCCTGTCCCGCTCTGTCGCCGCCGTGCCGGCCTGCCGAAGCAGCTGTCCGCGCAGCTCGACCTCCTGCGTCACGCCGCGCACCGTAAGCAGCCCGCGCAGGGTCGCGCCGTTCAGATCGCCCGAAATCGCCGTGGAGCGGAACCGGATCGTCGGATGGGCTGCCACATCCAGAACGCTGGCGGATCGCAGCGCCTGACCGGCGAAGGCAAAGCCTCCATCGGCGCGCGCCGGATCGAGCGTTACCGACACCTCGGACCGCTCGATCCGCTCAAGATCGATCAAAAGCGTGGCCTCGAGGACCGGCATCGTCCCCTGCACCGGATCTCCGGAAAAGATATATGTGAACCCGACCTCGCTGCGAGCGGGATCAAGGGCATACCGTTCCGGATCGGCCTGCACGGCTGTCGTCAGGAAAAGGAGAAGGGTAATCAGATATCTCATCCATCCAGCATGCCCTGTTCCTGCGTGTCTTGCATGCACATTCCGGTGACCGGCTGCAACGCACCGCTTGCCATCGCGGATCCGATGGCCGATCTGCGGATAACGCCACCCGAATGGAGCCTTCCCCATCCGCGCCCTTCTCCTTCTCTCGCTGCTGGCCTGTGCTGCATGCAGCCGCGCCCCCGATCCCGGCCTCTTGCCGGAGGGCGGACCCTATCGGGACGTCTCGGCCCCGATTGCCTCGCGCGCCGATCTGGACTGGTCCCGCATGGGCGGCAGCTGGACCATCGTTCAGGGTGCGGCCTTCGGCCCACTCGGGCAGCCCGGCGCCGCGCTGTCGCTCGAGATCGGCGAGGCGGGCGGCGAAATCCGGATCGCGAGCCCCACCCGGACCACGCAGATCCCGGTCGAGATTGCAGGGCCGGGCCGCCTTCGCGCGCTCGACCGGCCGCGCGAGCTTTGGGTGCTTTGGGGGGATGCGGATTACAGGACCGTTGCAATCGGAACACCGGATGGCGCCTTCGGCTGGATCATGGATCGCAACGGCGCCTCGAGCCGTGATAGGCTCGAGGCCGCGCGCACGATCATGGACTGGTACGGCTATGATCTCGATGCGCTGAAGGAGAACGGACGATGAAGCGATTTGCCGCCTTCGGGCTTGTTTCGGCCTGCCTGGCCTCTTGCGGAACCGCGCCTTTGGGCACAGCGGGCGGAAGCGGCGGCGGCGGTCAACGCGAATTTCTGGTGCTCGGCGGCAGCATGACGTTTCAGGAATGCCAGGCCCGGGGCGGCCTGATCATTCGCGACGCGAACACCTCAATGGTGGCCTGCGATCCGCGCGTCATCCGAACCCCCTCGCCCAGCGATGCCGAGGAATTCGGACTGAACCCGGTCGCCGCGCAAGGCTAATCCGGGATCCCGGCCCAGAGCGTTTTCAGATGCGACGGCAGATCGCGCGACGGGATTTCCGCCGCGCGGATCAGCCCGTCGAAATGGCGCGTGATCGCGTCCACACGCTCCACGTCGCGGAAAACAAGGTAGTTTCGCCCCAGATAAAGCACCGCGAGAAGCGGGCCGAATAACGTGACGGGCGCAGAGAACAGCTTGCGCGCGTCAAAAAGATAGATCCTGAGCGTCGGATAAAGCTGATCGTGCAGGTCGATCAGACGCTCGATCTGTCCGCGCCGGACTTCCAGGCTGAGGCCCGCGTAATACCCCTCGGCCCGGGCAAAGCTGGCCAGATCATGCAGCGGCAAGGCGATCTCGTAATCGGACCGGGCCTGCCGCATCCAGGTCAGGCGATCCTCCGAAGCGCCGATCGCCTGATCGGTGGTCTTGCCTAGAAACGGCTCGTATTCCCATTGCAGCATGCTCCGCGTCTTGAGCATATCTGGAAGCCCCGCGGGCACGTGCCGGATCTTGTAGCCCGCCGCCTCCCGGTGCCAGTCGAAGATCCGCTCGTCGATAAGCGCGCGAGGCGCTTCGGTCATCGTCAGGGCAGAGGCCAGGAGATCCGCCGCCTGCTCCGGCCGGTCGCTTAGGCCCAGCAGCCAATCGGCCGACACGCCAAGCGCCGTGGCGCATTCGGCAGCGATCTGGACATTGGGAAGCCTGACGCCGTCTCGCGACAGCAATTGCGACACGGTGGACCTGTCCACGCCGATCTGGCGGGCCAAAGCGCTTTGCGACAGTTCGGCCAGACCCATCGCTTCCTTGAGACGGTCGCGAAAGACAATCGCGCGGTCTCGCTTGTCGGATTTGTTAAACATTGGTGATCCATAGCACCAACTGATCCGGATTGCAGCCGAAATGCGGGATCGTGCAACGGGACCGCACAAGTTAGGATCCCCACATAACCCTATGACAGGAGACCAAAATGCCGCGATCCGCGGAGCCATTCGCGTGGCCGACGCTTGCCCTTGTCCTGATGACGCATCTCATCTGGGCCGCCAGCCTCTTCCTGCCCACTCCCCTCGCCATCGCTTGTCTCGCCGCTGGGATCGCGCTTTACGCGTCGCTTCAGCATGAAGTGATCCACGGCCATCCTTTCCGCCGTCAGGCGCTCAACACAGCCTTGGTCTGGCCTGCCTATATGCTGGTTGTCCCCTATGCGCGGTTCCGCGATACGCATCTCGCGCACCATCAAGACTCTGTCCTGACCGACCCCTACGACGATCCCGAAAGCAATTATCTCGCGCCTGCCGTCTGGGCTCGCCTGCCCGGGATCGCCCGCATCATTCTGAGGCTGAACAACACCCTGCTGGGCCGCATCCTGATCGGTCCGGTCGTTGGAACGACCGTCTTTCTGTGGTGGGAGGTCAAGCGCCTGAGCCGTAACGAGCCCGGCATCGCCAAGGGCTGGCTGGCCCATCTGCCGCCGCTTTGCTTGACCCTTCTCATCGTCGCGCTGTCGCCGCTTCCGTTCTGGGCTTATGCGGCGAGCGTCTATGCGGCCCTGTCGATCCTGCGGATCCGAACCTTTCTCGAACACCGCGCGCACGAGCATACCGCCTCCCGCACCGTCATTATCGAGGATCGGGGTATTCTCGCGTTTCTCTTTCTGAACAATAACTTCCACGTCGTTCATCACATGCATCCCGACGTGCCGTGGTTCCACCTGCCCGCGCTCTACCGTGCCGCGCCGGGCCGCTATCTGGATCGCAACCAAGGCTATCGCTACCGCTCCTATGCGGATGTCTTTCGCCGCTACATGCTGCGCGCGAAGGATCCGGTCGCCCACCCCCTGTCAGACAGGTAACGCTCTGGCCTAATCGACGAGGCGGTTCCATAAGCAGCCCATGCCGATCTGGATCCCCGTCACGCTTGCCGCTGCTTTCGCGCAGAATCTGCGATTCATGCTGCAGCGTCATCTGGCCGCAACGCAGCTGACGCCAGCAGGCGCGACCTTCGCGCGGTTCGTCTTTTCCGCCCCGCTCGCGATCCTGATCATACTGACCTATGCGGCCGCCTCCGATCAGCCGCTTCCCCGCCCCGGCGCGGAGTTCTTCGCTTTCGGCGTCACCGGAGCGCTGGCCCAGATCGGTGCGACGATTGCTGTCGTGGCCCTGTTCTCGGCGCGGCAATTCGCGGTCGGGATCGCCTTCAAGAAGACCGAGACGGTTCAGGCCGCGATCCTCGGCCTGTTGGTGCTGGGCGACACGGTCACTCCGGCTGCGTTTGTCGCGATCCTGATTGGTCTGGGCGGCGTTCTGGCGCTCTCCAAGCCGCCCGAGGGTCAGATCAGTTTTGCCAACAGGGCAACCGCGCTCGGTCTTCTTTGCGGCCTTCTTTTCGCGGTTTCGGGCGTGGGATATCGCGGCGCGTCCCTGTCGCTGTCCGAGGGCGATACCGTGCTTCGGGCGCTGGTCACGCTCTCGGCTGTGACGACCTTTCAGACCTGCATCATGGCCGCGGGCCTTGCGATCGGGCAGCGCGGAGAAATCACGCGAACCCTGCGCGCCTGGCGCGTCACGGCCCTGGTCGGCCTGACCAGCCTTATCGGATCGGCGCTCTGGTTCATTGCCTTCGCGCTCCAGACCGTCGCCTATGTCAAGGCTCTGGGCCAGGTGGAGCTGGTCTTCTCTCTTTTGGCCAGCACCCTGATCTACAAGGAAAAGATCTCCACCCGCGAAGGGGCGGGCATGGCGCTGATCACCGCGAGCGTACTTCTTCTTATCTGGTCGGTGTAACCTCGAGAGGCGAGCGCCCGTGCAGCCGGCTGACCAGATGCCGCTCGTCGTCGTTGCGAAAGAACGGAACACTCCCGGGCGGCTCGGGCCGCTGAAGGAGCGGCGCGATCTCGGCCAGCACAACCTCGGTGATGAAGGGCAGATCCAGATCGCGGATCGCATCGAACTCCACCCATCCCAGATGGCTCAACTCGTCTTCCGCCGCGGAAAAATCATCGGGATCGCCAAGGATATGATCGGCATCGGCGAGGAAGAACCGCGCATCGAACCGCCGCGTTCGTCCGGGCGGCGTGACCGCGCGAAAGACGAACCGCAACGCAGAGGCATCCGGCGCGATCCCGCCTTCGGCGAAGGCGCGCCATCCCTCCGGGATTTCGCCCTCCCACGGGCGGGATTGGCCCAGCTTCAGCCCGGTCTCTTCCCACAGCTCGCGAATGGCCGCCACTGCCAGCGCGTGATCCAGACCGTCGGCGCTCTCCGCTCGCAACCGGTCCGCGCAAGGGGACGGCACCGGAGCCGCAAGCGGGATCTCGGGGTCGGATCTGTCGACCGCGCCGCCCGGAAAGACGAATTTCGACGGCATGAAGGCCGCCGTTGCGCCGCGTTGGCCCATGAGAATATGCGTGCCGCCGCGAACGAGGATCACCGTCGCGGCATCGCGGATCGTCACGGCGCGGCCCCGAACCCGTGCATCCGGCGGGCCCATTGGATGCCCACAACAAGCCCTTTGAGGCGCGGCAGAAGGTAAAGCGACAGCCCCACGCAACCGACGGCAAAGATCGTGGCCATCACAAGCGGGTCGGGCCGGTACTGTACGAAGGCGATATGCAAGAGCGGCGCCATCAGATGCCCCACGACCAGGATCGTCAGATAGGCCGGGCCGTCATCCGCGCGGTGATGATGAAGCGCCTGTCCGCAGACCGGGCAATGATCGCGGACCTTCAGATAGCTTTCCAGCAGACTGCCTTCCCCGCAATTGGGGCAGCGCCGCCGAAAGCCGCGCCACATGGCCGGTTTCATCGGGCGATCTTCGGATGCTGCCTGTGGGGTGTTCGCTTGCTCAGTCATGCCCTCTCCTGTCGGCGCACTACATGCGCCGAAACGAGAGCCATGAAAAGAGGACCGAGTGCCTCACGCAAGGCGTTGCCGAAATGGCCCGCGACTTGTCGCTATTCGGTCAGCGGCAAGGGTTTGGCCGGGTCAGGCGGCGACTTCGCTCATGGTGACCATGTTCCGCCCGCGCTCCTTGGACTGGTAAAGTGCGGCATCCGCCCGCTCCACGATCGCCTCCACCGATACGCCCGGACAGACGGCCATGCCCTGAAGCGCCACGCCGATGCTGGTGGTAACGGTCACGCCCGCCTCCCCGTCGATCTGGATCGGCGTGTCCTCGATCAAGGCGCGCAGACGCTCGGCGGTTTGCCGGGCCTGCGCCTCGGTCGTCCCGGGCATCGCGATCATGAATTCCTCGCCCCCGATCCGGGCCAGCAGATCGACACCGCGCGTATTCTCCTCGAGGCGTCGCGCGATTTCGACCAGGACCTTGTCGCCCACGCCGTGCCCATGCTCGTCGTTGACCATCTTGAAATGGTCAATATCGAGAAGCATCACCGCATAATCGCGCCCTGTCGCGCGGGCGCGCTCGTCCAGGCCCGCCAGATGCGGCAGCGCATAGCGGCGATTATGCAGGCCGGTCAGTGGATCCGTGACCGCGGCGCGAAGCCCGTTGCGAAGACCCGCGCGGAACTGGTCCTGCCGCGCCTTGCGCTTGGCCTGCGCCTCGATCCGCAGAACAAGCTCTGCCGACGAAAAGCCGTCCATCAGGATATCGCTGGCCCCCAGATCAAGCGCCATGGCGGCAAAATCCGCGCTATCCCCTTGGATCACAAGGAGAATCGCGGCGAGCCGCGTTTCGGGCCGCGAGTGCAGGTCCGCGATCAGGGCGAGGATCTTTTTCTCGTCATCCTGCGTCGCATCGATCAGGAAGAGATCCACATCCGGAACCATGAACACCTTGTCCGGCTGCACGCTTACCGCTTCGACTGCGCTGCAGTCCCGCCGGATCGCATCTTCCCACATCTGCGCGATGGCCGGAACGTCGGCCGCCAGCGCGACCTTGGCCTGCCGCTGAAAGCTGGCGGCCGGTTCCGCAAAGCCCAACGCCCGCTTGGTGTCGTCGCGCAGACGCAGCTCTGACGAGGTATCCCGCGCCCGGAGCAGCGACCGGATCCGCGCCAGAAGAAGAATGTCGTCGGCCGGTTTCGTCAGGACCTCATCGGCCCCGCACCTCAAGGCGGCCAGCTTGCGATCCGGTTGATCCTCATCCGTCAGTCCGATGACCGGAATGTCCGAGATCTCCGGCATCTGCTTGATATCGGTCAGAAACTCGATTCCAGCCTGCCCTTGCGTCGCCAGATCGATCACGATCAGATCGGGCCGGGAGGACCGCACCGACCGGCGCGCCTCATTGCAATTCAGGCACGATATGATGTCGTATTGCGAGGCGGTCAGCTTAACTTTGAGGACGATCCTGTTGGTCGCCACATCATCGATGATCAGGATCTTCCCTGACATATTGGCTTTCCTTCGATGACGCTCCACATTGCGCAAAACAGGATCTGCCGAAAAGGTTAACAAACCGTTGAGGAGCGATTCACCATCCCCCCTCGCGCCCGAGAGGGCCGAGACAATCGCCCTTCAGGCGCTGGCCTGGCTCGTTGGTCATGACGACCTGCGGGATGTCTTTCTCGGCGCCACGGGCCTGTCCGAGGCCAATCTCAGATCCCGCGCGCAGGACCCCGACCTGCTGATCTCGACCCTGGATTTTCTGATGATGGACGATGCCTGGGTGATGGCCTTCTGCGACGCTCACGGCCTTGCCTATATCGATCCGCACAGCGCGCGGCAAAGCCTACCCGGCGGCGCCCAGCACCACTGGACATGACAATCGAGGCGCTGATCTTCGACAAGGACGGAACGCTCTTCGATTTTCACAAGACGTGGAGCGCCTGGGCCGATACGGCACTGATGGACTTCGCCGATGCGGATCCCGAGATCTATCACCGCGCGGCGGATGCCTTCGGCTTCGATACCCGGACCAAGCGCTTTCGGCCCGACAGCCCCGTCATCGCGGGAACCCTCATCGATGTGGCGGACCTTCTGACGAGCCTTCGCCCCGAGATGCCCCGCCCGCGCCTGATCTCCTGGCTCGAGCAAAGCTCCCACAGCGTGCCGCAGATCGAGGTGACCCCCCTCTGGCCCCTCCTGACAGCCTTTCGGCAGCAGGGGCTCCGACTTGCCGTCATGACCAATGACAGCGAAGAGCCGGCCCGCGCACATCTTCGTCAGGCAGGGATCGCGGATCTGTTCGACATCGTGATCGGCGCCGATAGCGGCTTTGGCGCCAAACCAGACGCCGCTCCGTTGCAAGCGATTGCCCGCATGTTGAAAATCCGGGCAACGGATGCCGCCGTGATTGGGGACAGCCTCCACGACCTGCACGCGGCACGCTCCGCTGGCATGACCGCGATCGGCGTTTTGACGGGGCTTGCCACGGCGGAGGATCTTGCCGAAGCCGCCGACCTCATCCTGCCCGATATCTCGCATCTGCCCGCTTGGTTGGACCCGCCTTCTGCCCCTTCCGAGACCCCATAGCCTGAAAGCGACAAAAGCTGTCGCGGACAGGGCCGCGATACGCGCAAAGCTCGGGCTGAGTGAGGTGTGGAAGGATAGCGCCGATGACAGATCTCGCTCCCAGACGCAGACGTGGAGGCGGCCGGGCCGGTGCGGCGGCGCGCCGTGGCGCTGCGGTGATCGAGCAGCGTCCCTGGCAGATGACGATAAACACCGATGCACCGGTCGAGCCACTGGACGATGAAGGGATCGCGGCCATCCATGACGGCGCGATGCGGATCCTCGAAGAGATCGGGATCGAGTTTCTCAACACCGAAGCGCTGGACATCTTTCGCGAGGCAGGCTGCACGGTAAACGGCACCAATGT
This sequence comes from Aestuariibius insulae, assembly GCF_040783535.2. Classification (NCBI taxonomy): domain Bacteria; kingdom Pseudomonadati; phylum Pseudomonadota; class Alphaproteobacteria; order Rhodobacterales; family Paracoccaceae; genus Aestuariibius; species Aestuariibius insulae. Next base: position 106,375 of record NZ_JBFONW020000003.1, on the reverse strand, counting down.
CCGGATGGACCGGCATTGGGTGATGGAGAAGCTCGCGACGGCCCCCTCCTCGTTCGATCTGAGCCCCAGAAATCCCGAACGGCGCATCACCACCGGCGACAATCATCTCCTTTTCGGGAATGTCTCCTCGCCGCCGAATTTCTGGGATCTGTCGACCGGGCGAAAGGTCCCCGGCACGCGCGAGCAATGCGCCAACCTGCTCCGGCTCACCCAGTATTTCAACTGCATCCACTTCGTCGGCGGCTATCCGGTGGAGCCTCAGGACATCCATGCCAGCGTTCGGCATCTCGACGTGCTGTTCGATAAGCTCACGCTGACGGACAAGGTCGCCCATATCTATTCGCTGGGCGCCGAGCGGGTGGAGGACGGGATCGAGATGGTGCGCCTCTCAGGCGGCTGGACGGAGGAGGAGTTCCAGGCCGCACCGCGCATGTATACCAACATCAACTCGACCTCCCCGCTCAAGCATGACGTGCCGATGATCGACGGCTGTTTGCGAATGATCCGTCGTAATCAGGCGGTCGTCGTCACGCCCTTTACCCTTGCAGGCGCGATGGCCCCGGTGACGCTGGCCGGCGCAGTCGCGCTCTCGATCTCCGAAGCGCTATCGGCCATCGCACTGTTCCAGCATGTCAAACCGGGATGCCCTTGCGTGATCGGGACATTCACGTCGAATGTCGACATGAAATCCGGCGCCCCGGCCTTTGGCACAGCCGAGTATATGCGCGCGACGCAGATGACCGGTCAGATGGCGCGCTTTTACGGCCTTCCGCTTCGATCCTCAGGCGTTTGCGCCGCCAACGTCCCTGATGCGCAGGCCGCGTGGGAGACGTCAAATTCGCTCTGGGCGGCCATTCAGTCGGGATCGAACCTGATCTATCATGCCGCCGGCTGGCTTGAGGGAGGGCTGATCGCAAGCCCCGAGAAATTCGTGATCGACTGCGAGATGATCCAGCTGATCCAGCGCTATTTCGACCCGGCCCTGACCGCGACAACGCCCGGGGATATCGCCTTCGATGCCATCGCCGATGTCGGCGCACAGGGCCACTTTTTCGGAACGAAGCACACGCAGGACCGCTACGAAATAGCGTTTCACCAGCCCTTCCTGTCCGACTGGCGCAATTTCGAGGCCTGGGATGCCGCGGGCGGGATCTGGACGGCCGATCGCGCCCATGCGGTCTATCAGAACATCCTGGGAACCTTCGAGGAGCCTGCGATGGACGTCGCACAGCGCGACGCGCTTTCCGATTTCGTCGCCCGCCGCAAGGCCGAGGGCGGGGCACCCACCGATTTCTGAACCGCGCTATTGCTTCTCTCAGCGCGCCCGGTGGACAGATCCGGCAGGATCACTGCGCCCATCAGCACTTTGTTAACGACTTCGATGCCATAAGCGGCAAACACGACGTCGGAGCCGGTCATGCATGGCCTTATCAATCGCGCCATTCAATGCTTTATCGAGGATACATACGGATCCTCCGCATGGATTGAGATTGCCGCCCGGTCATCCTTGCCCGATGGCGAGTTCGAGGCGTTGCGGCTCTATGATCCGGCCCTGACCGACACTCTGATCGCCACGGCAACGAAACATCTCGACAAGGATCGCGCCAGCCTGCTCGAGGATCTGGGCACCTATCTGGTCTCGCATCCGAACCGGGCCTCGCTTCGCAGGCTTTTGCGGTTCGGGGGACAGAATTTCGACGACTTCCTGCATTCGATCGACGATCTTCCTGACTGGGCGCGCCTCGCTGTTCCCGATCTGACGCTTCCGGGGCTGGAGCTTCACTCCCTCGGACAAGGCGAATACCGGATCGAGATTGAAGAGAACTTTCGCGGCGCGATCCACGTCGCCCTTGGACTGCTGCGCGGAATGGCGGACGATTACGGCGTTCTGGCCGTCTTGAGCCTTTCCTCCGATCACCCCGGCGTCGCCGTGCAGGTCCACGAACACCAGTTCTCGGCAGGCCGGGACTTCCATCTTGCAGCATCGCTCTAACATGGCCGGTTGCATTCATCCCGCTGCGGTCTTCGCATTACTGGACCGGACATCGCCCTTCCACCTCGCCGTCGACGGGACAGGAACGATTATCCACGCCGGTCCGACCCTTGCAAAAATCGGCCTCGCCAAATCGCCCGTGGGCCGGGATCTTCTGTCTGTCGTCGATATCCTGCGCCCGATCAGCGGCCTGGACTTTGCGGACCTTCACCGCGTCGCTGGCAAGAAGCTTCACATGCGGTTTCGCGATGATCCGGGAACACGCCTCAAGGGCGAATTCTGTCCGCTCAGGGGCAGCGATATCTCAGTTCTAGATCTCTCCTTCGGGATCGGGATTGTGGATGCCGTCCGCCAATATGGGCTCAATGCGCGCGACTTTTCCCATACGGATCTGGCGGTGGAGATGCTCTATTTGGTGGAGGCCAAGACTGCCGTCATCGGCGAGGTCAAAAAGCTCAATGATAGATTGCGGACCGCCGTGGTTGACGCAGAGACGCGCGCCTTCACCGACACGCTGACCGGTATCGGAAACAGACGGATGTTCGACACCGAGATCGAAAAACGCCTCGCCGCGGACGAGCGGGTGTCGCTGATGCTCATCGATCTCGATCACTTCAAGACGGTCAACGATACCAGAGGACACGCCGCCGGCGATCAGGTTCTACGCCATGTCGCCCAGATCCTGACCGGCGTGACACGGAGCGGCGACATGCTCGCTCGCGTCGGCGGGGACGAGTTTATCATCCTCTTCGCCGGATCGCTTGATATTGAGCAGCTCGACCTCATCGCGTCCCGCGTCATCAGCGGGATCGAGACACCCATCCCCTACGCCCGCGCCTTCGCGCGGGTCTCCGCCAGTATCGGGATCACACAAAGCGTGAACTACGATCGCCCGACATCCGACCAGATGCTCAGAGACGCGGACCGGGCTCTTTATCTTTCCAAGGATGCCGGAAAAGGGATCTATACGATCTTCAACCCAAAGGACGGTATGGGAATAAGCTAGACCGCAAGGCCCGCGCGGCGCCCGGGAGGCAAAACGCCTTCGGCATCCGGCAACCATCAGATCGATCGCCATCAGTTCTCGCCATCCTTCGGCCGTCGAATTTTGACGGACGACCTGTTGCTGATCGAAGGCTAGGTTACTGATCTAAATCGTTTTATGGTGGGGGATCGGTCATGATGGCTTGAAGGCAGGACACCTAATCAGAGTCGTTTCATTAGCAATTCCTGTCTGAGGAGTATGTCCGGTAAAATCGCTCACTGCGGTTAGATAAATGCTTTGTCGATCTGAGCGGAAATCACGTACATTCTCTAGATCTTTCTAACCACATCCGATTCACCGCCAATTGATCGCGGATTTCAGTGTCAAACGTCGCAGGCCGGGTGCAGTTTCTGACTAATCAGTGCGGCAGCTTTGCGAACAGGCGTATCTACACCTAATATATCGCTGATCTAATCATGTTGCTCCAAGCGCGCGGTTCAGATCATTTGATCTGTCGAGAAATCGACATCTCAGTGTTCCTGAAAGCGAGCTGTTACGGGACACGTTCGAGATCGCGACAGCGCGCTGCATTAAGCATCAGTCCGGCAAATAGCCCCACGCCATCTGCAAAATCTCGCTGCGCTGGATGACATCGGCTTCAGTGCAACGAAGCCCATGCAGCCGCCGTCAAGCGCCTCACTCGATTCGGCTCGGATTGTGCCGTCAGATCCGCTCGATCGACCTTTACTTCTCCCGGATGGACAACTCGCAGCATTCAGCCAGCTCACTTATGCCTTCCAGCCTCCTCATGACGTCTCACATATTGTCGCGCGGAAGAGGGCTAGAGCCGCGCTGATCCTCCGTCCTTTCGCGTCAGGCATTTGCTAAATGCGTCCAAGAAGCTTCCTCTGAGTCACGGCATGCATCTCTCGGTGCTGTGCGAAGCGTCTTCTGCCGTCTATCGCGGATGCGGTAAGAGGCCGTGTTCAAAGGAGCTCGCCATAGAAAGCGCACCTTCGTGATCTGTTATCAGAGGGCTATCTTTAAACTTCAAGTTGCGCGAAATTTCTGTTTCTTCTTTCAAGCAAAAACCATGAGAAGTGCTCCTCGCGCCTTAGAAAGACCCTCCGCGGCACGATGCTCAAAGAGAACGAGTACGGACTGATACGCCGACCGTTCATTCGCGGAACAATTTTATTGTCGTCGGGATGGGGGGGGGAGACCAGCGTATCTCTTCCATACAACTGGAAATGTTCCTCGAGCATCCCCGCCCGTCCTGCCATCTTTCACTTTCACAGAGCAACCTTACCGTCAGCGAGATCAGCTGGAGGCTGCGTCGATTACGGTATCAGGCGCAAACAGACTTGCCTTACGGTTGGCCTCGCGCTGAAGGTGCTACGATAAATTCTATGCTATTCGATGAAGCAAGCGACTTTTTATTCAGAATTTCAAGCTCCTTTTTACCGCATTGTAAGATTCTTAAAACCTTGCCGTCGAAATTAGATACCACGATACTAATAATTCAAACGCTGTAATGTACTTGTTAAAAAGGACAACTAATATGGAAGGCCAGCTAAACTGAATCCGCCCCCCGAATGGAAACGTCTCTGGACTACGTGGATGAGCGACTCCCTTAAGATAACTTCTGCTAATTTATTAATAAGACACATAAAACTACCCATCATTATTATTAAAAGCGCATTTAAATCCTTGTTATTTGCTTGAATTGCAATATTTGTAATATTCGAAATGATATGATCATCTTCCTAATAATCTATATAATCTATTAGGTGTATTTCGCAATATCAAACCTCTGCTCCATTAAGTTAAGAACATCGTAGTAAATTTTATATTATATCGTAAATAGGAAGAATTTTAGACTGTGCCGCATTAAAGGCTGCCGTTATCTCAAAGAAAGTTTTCAGGCCATATCCCCTACCATTGTATTCGGAGTATCCGTTCTGTTCGGCGAGCCTGCTAGCGGGATGCCTTCCTCCGTGTGGAGCCGTGCCATTGCGTGTCGGATGTCGCATTGGCGAGACGATCGAGACGGCGGCATTTCTAGTCCTACTAGAGGTGGCGAAGCGTCACACGATGCAATACGATCCTGAGAGAGATGCGTCGGCGAAACCCATTCGTTCTACGGAGGATCGAACGACGCCCCCCCCTTTTTCGAAACTGCTTTTAGGGGCGTCGACATGTGGTTTTGTTGACTACAGAGGTAGTGCTGCTCGCGAGAGGTTTTAGAGCGCGTCAGATCGGGCTCTTTACAAGCTGTTGGAAAGACATCATGTCGGCCCACGGGGCGCGCTTCCCGGCTCTTTCTTTGCCCTCGATTATGGCGTGGCAATATCCCTAGCGCCTCGCATCTCCTATGGCCCGTCCGCCTCTGTGTCTTTGCTCATTGAAGAGCACGACATGGAGACAAAAAGTATCTGATATATTGTAGCTCAACAGTTGATTTGTTGAGTTTAATCCGCAGGTCCGCGATTTCGAAAAGCTGATTACATCGAATTTTTTTTGGTCACGGAGCTTCTCTGGGATGGGAAGCGCCGTTCTATGCCATCGGAGAACTAAAGGATGCGCGGAACGACGCGACCCAGCTCGGCGAGAGGTAACCGTTCTCCGAAGACCGCATTGATTTTTTGTTGCGGTTTTCAAATCGGGTAGAATGGGAAGGTCTCTTTTTCGAGATCATGCTTGGCGTCGAAGGTGGTGCTGCCTACGCCGGCTAGATATTCGGCTAAGAATTGGCAGTGACTGAGGAAATCGTTAATGGTCATCATGTCCTCAATGCTAGCGCGGGCGGCACCACGTGGCGTTACGTCTATGACCTGATGTCAGGGCGCTATTCGCTCGATCCGACGGCTGCGAACTTGGCGACTACGGACGCTCGCCGGATTGCGAAGCGTCGTCACTGAGCCTCCTGAAAAGACTTCGGGCCCCGGTAAGCCGAGGCTAAACCCTTATTCGCGCGGTGCTCGGCGCGCTCGCAGCGAAAACTTCAAATTCAGTGTTGGGTTCACGGCCAACTTCGAAGGCAGCGCAGTGTTGGCACAAGGGTAGACTTAGAAGTTCGGCTCTCGCGGCCCAAAGATGACACTCTGTGGCAGTCGCGATGCTACGGCGGGGATTTCCCATACTAGTCTTTTGCGCGGCACGAAGCAGTTTGCGACTATCCGATCATGGCTTTTCGGGCGCGGCAGCCAACGGTTTTCTGAAATAGAGGATCGCTTTGGCCAAATGGTCCAATCGCCCATAGCGATATAAGCTGAATGGACAAAGCCTCCTCTTTCTTTTGACCCCAGGGCACAGGCGCTAAGAAAATGGCTCCTCCCACCCTGCAAGGCGATAGGCGCTGTCCCAGAACATCCACTCATGCCAGCTGGACCGAGTAAAGGCGCCGTGCATCGCTGTGCGAATAGTTGAATTAGCGTGGGCAGCTAGCCGGTCGGTCAGGTTAAGCATACCCTGAACGGCGGCCTCGAAGTCTTCGCTGGCATAGGTGTCGATCCAGGCTTGGTAGGGGTGGTCGGCTGCGGCAACGGAATGGATGGACTGCCCAACGCGGTGATAAATCCAGAAACACGGAAGAAGTGCTGCGACGGCCACCTGAAAAGGATCGATAGCGGCGGAGCGGATGAGGAACGCCACGTAGTGGTCGCAGGCGCGCGAGGGAGGTGTGGCGGCAAAGGCCTCGGGTGAGATACCGAACCTGATCATGTAGTCGCCATGCAACTGCCGCTCGACCGCGATGGCCCCGTTGGCCGAGTCCGCGAGACGCGCGATATCGGGGGCTTCTGATGCACGGGCCGCGGTCATGGCCAGGGCCCGTGCGAAACCCTCAAGGTAATGTGCGTCCTGAATGATATACTCTCGGAACGTCGCCGCAGACAGCGTGCCGGCGGCCAGTTCGCTGGTGAATGGCATCGTGCGGATCGCGTTCTGTAGACTGGCCGTGGCGGTCCAAGCCTCGTCGGTAAAGCTCATGTGGTGTACCCTTCCTATATGCGATGAAAATGATGGATCGGGCCATGACCTCCACCGACCTTTAAACGGTGCGCTTCGGCAATGGCGTCGGTGACGAAGGACTTGGCGTGCCGAACTGCGACCTGCGGTGGATCACCCATGCCGATCCGTGCAGCCAGCGCCGAGGACAGCGAACAGCCCGTGCCATGGGTGTTGGGCGTATCGATGCGTGGGGCGATCAACTCGGTAACGCCGCTGGGCTCGATCAACAGATCGGGGGCCGATCCCATAAGATGCCCGCCCTTCATCAGGACCGCTTCGCAGCCCAGCGCCAGCAGACGCTCGCCTTGGTCGCGCATGGCGTTGATATCGACCGCCTCCGCCATGTCCAGTAGATCGGCCGCCTCCGGCAGGTTCGGCGTCAGGATCGCGGCCTTGGGCACAAGACGTGTCCGCAGGGCGTCAACAGCATCGGCTGCCAGTAACCGATAACCCCCCTTTGCCACCATAACCGGATCAAGGATTACGGAGGCTTCCAAGCCCTCCAGTGCGTCAGCGACGGTTTGAACGGTCCCGGCATCGCCCAGCATCCCGATCTTGACCGCGTCGATGCGGATATCCTCGCGAATGGCCGCGATCTGGGCGGTGATCATACCGGGGTCCACCATCCGCAGGGCCCGCACGCCGCGGGTATTCTGCGCCGTCAATCCAGTGATCACCGCCATAGCATAGCCGCCATTTGCCGAGATGGCCTTGATGTCAGCCTGGATGCCTGCGCCACCCGACGGGTCGGACCCAGCGATGGAGAGGATATTGGGAATCATACGGTGCTCCATTGATCGAGAATGGCGCGCGCCGCCGCCCGCGGATCCGCCGCGCGTGAAATGGCCGACACGACGGCTAGCCCCGTGCAACCCGCGCGGCGAAGGTCGGCCGCGTCGCATGCGGTCAATCCCCCAATGGCCAGGCAGGGCAGGCGCGTGTCTTGGACAATCCGGGCGAGGCCGCCGAACCCGATGGGTGGCGCGTGATCGACCTTGGACCCGGTGGCCCGAACCGGACCGACGCCGAGGTAATCGATGCATCCGGGTGGGATGGTGGTGATCTGGTCATAGCGTTCTATGGAGAGGCCCAACACAGCATCAGGGCCGATGCGCGCTCGGACTCTGCGGGGATCGCCGTCAGATTGGCCGATATGCAAACCGTACGCGCCGATGGCATGTGCGACCTCGACCCGGTCATTGATGATCAGGCGGGCATCAAAGGGGGCGATCCGGTCGGCGACCGCGCGGGCCAGGTCTGTGAACGCATCCGTGTCCAGCGTTTTGTCCCGCAATTGCACCCATCCTGCCCCACCGCGCGCGGCGCGCTCGGCCTGATCCGGCACGGACAAAGGCGCGTCCGCGTCGGTGATGAAACAGAGCAGAGGAGTGGCGGTCATATCGCCCGGACCCGTGCGATCGCGTCCAGGTCAGGCCCTTGCATGGTATAGAGTGCATCGAGAAACGCGACCTGAAAGCTGCCTGGTCCGTTGGCGGATCGCGCGGCGACTTCGCCCGCGGCGCCGTAATAGGCCAGTGCGGCAACGGTCCCCTCGAAGGCTGATGCGACCGCCGCAAAGGCCCCGACAACACCTGTAAGCGCGCAGCCCAAGGCGGTGACGCGCGGCATGATCGGATCGCCGTTGGAGACCCGCATAGCCCGTGTGCCATCGGTTACAAAATCCACCGCGCCGGTGACGGCCACGATTGCCCCCGATTTGTGCGCGAGATTATGTGCAGAATCCTCGGCCTCCGCTACCGCGTTGACCGCGTCCGCGCCCCGTCCGCGAGCAGCGATCCCTGACAGAGCGAGGATTTCGGATGCGTTGCCTCGAACAATTGTGGGGGACAGTTCCAGCAGCCGCGCGCCGAGTTGCCGCCGCAGCGTTGTCGCGCCAATTGCCACCGGGTCAAGCACCCACGGGACCCCGCGTCGGGCCGCTGCCCCGGCCGCCAGCATCATGCATTCGCTCCATTCTGCATCAAGCGTGCCGATGTTGATGGTCACTGCAGAGGCTAGTCCCGCGAACTCCTCTACCTCGTCGCGCGCATGGACCATCGCGGGCGAGGCGCCGATGGCGAGCATGACGTTGGCCATCACATTCATCGCCACGAAATTGCTCACGTTTTGGACAAGCGGAGCTGCCGTGCGCATAGCCTCCAAATGTCCTGACAGGGGTGTCATCGCACTTCTCCAAATGTGGGCAGAGAATGCGAAGCCGCAGGGGCCTGGCCGACCCTCGCGCAACTTCCTCCGCCGGTATGAGCCGGTTCAGGTTCCAAGGGTACGTCTCAACCCGGCCGATGCCGGATGCCCCTGTTGCAATGCCTCACCGTCATCGGATCGGGCGGGTCTGTCAATGGGCTAGCACGGCAACGCGCTGCTGCCTGACGGGCTGTCAACAACCGAGTCTCTTCCTAGTGTAAAGTTCCTGGTAAGTTCAGCTATAGGGGGTAATTGCGTGGAACGCTTTGACCACTTTGGTAAGGTCGGTTCCATAACTCTGAACGGATTTAGCTGCGAGATTGGCGCGCATTCTCGTAACAAAGGCCCACTGTTTCGCATTATTCAAACGGCAAGCGGAAAGTCGATGAGTAAGCGTTCGTGGAGCCTGACCTAATGTCATCCTGGGGAAGTAGTCTAAGTGTCCACTATCGATAGTGGACGCTGTGAGTTATTCTGAGGCTGTTCATGATTTTTGCGGTCCCGGTCACAGGGACCGTTCTAGGTTAGATTACAGCGCGGTTATACATCAATTGCGCCAAATGCTAAAAAGACACATCAAGCTGTGGTAGAATGCCAATATAGCGTGGAGTAGTATCATTTAGGCGGCTGATATTAGATTGAAGATTCTTAGGTGTGGAGTTCACAGGCCTGACCTAACGAATTCGAGCAAGTGCGCCCATTTATGCTAATGTGTACTAGTTTAGGAGAGTTGTTGTGGATCGCATAAAGAGTATTGTTCAGAAGATTTCGAAAACTGAAGATGGCGCAAGGCTTCTTCGCGAAAATCCAAAGCCCTTGGCCAAAAATCTTGATTTGTCTAATGGCGAAACCATGGCGCTTGTAAGTAGCGATCTTCAAATCGTTCATTCTCCCAAGAACCCGTTAGTCCCAGTGCAAACAATTACCTTTATAACAGGTACGACGATTACTGCAGGGGGCGCGGGTGCTTTTCTGACAAGACCGACGGGCAACAATACTCAAACATTTACTTTTGACACCGGGCTTACCTTCGTCGCGACTCCGCAGCGGCTCGAAGATCTTGATCACAAGGATCTATTAGAGGTCACAAAAAGGGCGGTCGAGGACCGCCATTTCGCAAGTCGTCTCAAAGACTTCCTTGATCGATAAGCTATGGAAATCTTTATCGCTTTCCCGTGTCGCAATGCAGGAAAAAAGGCACTTGAGACGGTGAGTGCCTTCATCGCTGCAGCTGCTCGACCCGAGCGGCTGCGGTTCACAATAGTTGACGATGGGTCGGATGTCGATGCGATCAACGATGCTGCTTTGATGTCACTTAGGATGTCCTTTGGGATACCTATTGCATTCAAGAGAATAGATTGGGGCGGTGTCAACAAGGCCAGAAATGCGGCGGTTTCACTGGTTCAAGATGACCAGATCCTAATGACGGATTGTCATTGCCGACCATCTCCTGGCTTTGATATCGCCATCGAAACCTACGCTAAAGATAACATTGTGCTCGCCCTAACGACCGGAGACAAGACATCGAGTTTTCTGGGATATGGATGTAATCTTGTGGTGCCCTTCATGGGAACGCACTGGATCAGGACCAATCCCGGTCATCTTGCCAAAGTCGACGTGGCTTCATCGGCGGGAACGGTTTTTACGAAGGCATTACATGATCAAATCGGTGGCTATGACGAGGGAATGCTGACCTATGGCGCGATAGAGCCGGAATTCAGTATTCGGTCGTGGATGTGTGGAATTCCGATCTGTAGCATGCCGGATGTGGCTATCTTTCACAAATTCAAGGGATCAGATGCGATTAACGAATTTTTCGAGGAGAACCGAACACGGATGGTTCATAATGCGATACGATTTGGTTTGCTTTATCTTCATGAAGAACGCGTTCTTCAGATGCTTCGGTATTATGCGAGCAAATTTCCCGAAAATATTGAAGAGGCGATGGAGATGATAGAACGCTCCGATGTCTGGCAGCGACGGTCGGATCTTTGCGCTCAGCAAGCCATGACGTTTGATCGTTTGTGCTATGAAAGACGGATTTTCGACCATACAGGTGTCCCTCTGTGGGAACCTGTCGTTCAAGTCTCGTAGCTCACGCCCGCGGCAAAGAACGGTATGTGGTGTGGCTCGCGCATACGTTGTATCCGAAGATGTGCATCTGCAGCATTTCCGGGCCTGCCCGCTCTACGATGGCGACGCCTGCCAGATATGAAGCGGCGGGATTCAATGCTTGGGAGAGGTCAAGAACGATCCCATTCTAGCGAGGACCTCATCGTAGTCGGGGAATAACGGCACTAAGAACCCCATAGCGCCGTCACTGTTGCGCTGATCGCTGGAGGTTGATTGGCGATTGAAGCGCGTCTCTAATTGAGCTGCTCTGTCGAACAAGCCCGCGATTAATTCGATCTTGCCCCTGACGCCGGGGGGCTTGCGCAGGATATAGCCGCATTTGATGGTTCTGATTGTTTCAATTCTGCTCAAGGTCGCCTTTGCCATTTGCCAGCGACAACAACTCTGACGATAGCCGAGCAATCGCTTCATGGCGGTGTGGTCGCTCTCGATCAGGTTGTTGCGCCACTCCCGGTCGATGTGCCGGAAGCTGCCGAAACGCGGGTCATAGCGGTGATTGATCTCGCGGGTTTCGTGCGAAAGGTATGCGACTTGTCGGTGCAGATGATCACGTGCCCTGCAACCGCAACCGCTCGACTGCCTGTCTCAGGAATGCTTTGGCTGCTTAGGCATCTCGCCGCGTGGTCAGCCTAAAGCGACCATCTGGCCGTTCGCATCGATCGCAAGCCAGAGGTGGCTCCACCTGCCGCTAACGCGGATGTAAGTCTAGTCGACGCTGGCCCGACGCAGATTACTCTCGATGCGTTTTATGAGTTCTGGGCTGACTTTCTGGACCCAGCGGTACACCGTCGCTCGGCCCTTGTGTCACTTAGAACATTGTCAACCCAAACGACCCGCTCGCCCAATGCTCCTGCTCGACCTGTGCATAGGCCGAGTTCCAATAGAACTCCGCGTAGCTGTCGAAGCTTCGGCCCGCCGCGGCGCGCTGCGGGCCGGTCATGACAGGTTACCGGCGCGTCTGTCCCTCGCGCAGCTTGGAGAAAGGCCGTGCGACCGAACCGGTCCGATTACGGTCAGCAGGGGCGTGCAACTTTGGTCATCACGCTATTAAGTCTAGTACAGACCCGAGGCCGCGCAAATCGCGTACCGGCCCGATCCTCTCGCTATTCTCGCATAGCTTGACCGGATTCAGGCATTGTGGACGACATGCTCCGACTTCGACCAAATGCCGGCCATTCCTAGGGACATACCAAGCGCCATGCTGGAAATGGAACGATGATATAGGACGACGCTCCCTGAGTCGCCCGCGTTCCGATGTCCTGCATGAGTTGCAGTGGGTTGCCGTCCGCGTCTTGGACTAGGAACTCATCCTGTTCATTCTCGCGATCTCCCCAGAGGTCCCACGATGTAGGGTTCTGGCGGAACAGATCATGGCCGCCTGCTAAGAGACGTGCGTGGATCAAGCGGAGGTCAGGAACCTCGAACTAAAGGTTCACACCTCGCCTGAAGGGAGGATCGAGGTCTCCGGTAACCGATGCGAGCGATGGGTCGTCGGGCAGCGCTTCGAGCATCATTTGCGCGGCGCCGGTCTCGATGTAGACAAACCCACCTTCGTGTCGGCCGAACTTCTCAATGAATCCCGACACGTCTCATTAGAACGGCAGCGATCCGTACAGGGCGCGCACCAGCATCTCCTGCACGAGGACGAGCTAGTGATCGGAATAGGTGCAGAACTACTCCTCGAGCACCATGATCGAACTCGTATATCTAACTAGCTGTCTCGCAAAGTCGTATATTCGAGAAGCGTTCGTGGACGTTCCAGTCGGATGCACGTCAGTGAGACCTCTCCGCGAAACATTTAAGATGTTCCATTATAGCCATTCTCAGTCTCTGTAACGTTCTCTTGGGTGGATCTAAAACCTATCAGAGAGCCCTGCCCCTCACGACCCAAACCGGACTTTCGTCCCAGATTAAAGCGTCGCGTCGTAGCTTCACCGAACCGGCCCTTCGCGACAGGTACACGATCTGAGCGCCCTTCAATTGACAATCGGAGGGACGAAGCTGCCGTTGATTCTCGAGTTCAAAACCAATAATCAGCAATCATGTTAAATGACTCTAATATTGATTGGGAAAACTGGGAGTCAGCTAATCCAGCTAACATGTCTAAGGTCATCAATCAGTTGAAGATCGAAGTAGGGCCAAAGCACCAGATTTATCACCACCTTGAGAACATAAAATTATTCGCAAGAGATGGTGCATCAGACAACGTTCTAATCACAAATCCAGATGATCCCTCAACGGTCTTTCTGGTGCACCCAACATGGTCGAAAAGTGTTGAAACTGACAATAATTTTCCGCGTACCGTGAAAATCGCGACAGCATCTGTACCCTTAAATTTGCTTCGACACTTCGGCCGTTAAGGGTTCAGCGCGGACGTCGGAGCGATTGCAACGTCAAACATTAAGACTGTTGTTATATCGCCGGGGACGGCCCCGACCTGCCACTGACCGACACCTATCAATGCTACAGTCGCAGCCTGCTTGGCGGTCATTCGCTGCGTCCACGAAACCCAGTCGAACTAGAATGTACCACGTGCGGGCGAAGCAAACCTTGAACGGCGAAGAATAAATGTCGGCGATGATCTGGCTCATCTTTCAAAGCTGAGGCGCCAAACGAGGGCTGTCGCGCCCAGCATCACCGCGCTCCCTACCAGAAATGGCGCACCAACAGAAAAAATGTTGAACAGGACGGCACCAACGAAAGGTGCGGTCAACAAGGCAATCGTGTTTGCTGCCTCACTCAGCGCGGTCACCGATCCCATCCGGTGTTCGGGCACGGTATTTTGAAGAATGACTCGAAATGGAACGACTGACATCGCGGTGGTCAAACCAAGAACGAAGAAGATCAGAATGAAAATCTTCAAGCTAACGACCGCATCCCGCAAATCAAAAAGCCCAAGCAGCAGCGCCATGATTCCGCTGATTCCTGTCCCTGCCGCGATCCAGAGCTGCGGCTTTCTCAGATCGGGCAACAACGAAAAGACAACCGACCCCAAGACGCCACCAGCACCTACGGCCGCAAGCGCATAGCCCAAATGCTGCTTCTCAAACCCAAGTCCTGCCGCCAGCGGTGCGATGAAGAAATCATAGATGAAAATCGCAAAGAACATGGCTGCCATCATAGCCAGCACTGTTATGATAATAGGTTGAGACCTCACGTATCCCAAACCGCCGCGCACGCTCTTCCAAAGGCCATCTTCGGCAAGCTCTTTCACGCGAGTGCGTCGCTCCAATTCGTTCAGCCGTGCGCACATTGCCGCTGCAACAAGTGAAATCGCGGCATTAATCCAGAAGATGATCCCGGGTCCGAACCAGATTAGAAATACACCACCCGCACCCGGTGCCAAGATCTTAGATGCTTGGTTAATGCCGTGGCTCAATCCATTTGCAGATGTGCGGTTTTCATCCGTTGTCAGCACCTGAATGGCGGCTTGCCGCGCGGGGGAAAAGAAACAGTCCACTGCACTTCTCAGCGTGACCAGCAGGATGAGCACTACCCAGTTTTCCGCGAAGAACAAGGCTGCGGTGCCGACGCTACGCCCAACATTGCTCCAGATCAGGATGTTTCGGACAGAGTACCGGTCGACCAGCGCCCCCGCGATGGGCCCTACAAGGAGATACGGGGTGCCAATGCCGACCGCAAGAAAGGCGTAGGCGTAGCTCGGCGCATCCCAGACGAACGCGAATAAGGTACTTATGGCCACGACGTCCAGCCAATCTGCAAAGTCCGCAGGCAGTTGGGCGAGAAGTAGCTTTCGAAGCTCGTTCGATTTGAATGCAATGGGAAACATAGAAAGAACTTTCCGGCGAGCCGCTCAATATACAATGCCGTCATTCGATATTGAAAAGAAACATGAAAGAACGGGCTCGTTGCGGCCGTCGATATCAGCGCAGCATCCCGCCGACCGACCAATCGCGCTGGGTTTGAGATGGCCCAAAGCGGGCTCTCAACGTTGTAATCGGATGCTGCAATTGCAGCCCTCACGGCTGAAAGTGCCGAAAGACTTATATGATACTCAAATACAACCTATGAGAGTGCGTGGGGACGAGAATCAGCGTGATTGACACACTATTTTTGCTTATCGGAATGGGTCAATCACAGAGCCGTCGATCGACGGATCATTTTGCATCGCGTCGTCGTACTTAGCGAGAGTCGCGAGAATTTATTTAGAAGCAGATGTACAGCTAAACTACGAAATTCTAAGACTTTTCCGCCTTGCGGAAGGAAAGGGCGTGCCGCCAGAAAAAACTGTCGACCTACTTGTCGAAATGGTACGATAGAAGGAATAACTGAGCGAACCGGGAGTGATAAATCGAAACCTGCTCCAGAAGAAGGACGCAAACGCATAAGTGGTAGCAGAATTCGAGCGTTGGACGGGCATGTGCACAGTCATATCCAAACAGATTTAACTTATAGTTTGCCACATCGAAGAAATATTGCGGACGATCTAGGCTAAGCAGTACTTCGTATTCTTTCTCAAGGCGTCCTCTGGCCCAAAGCAGACCTCTAGTGCAGCTCATCTCCGCCGCGGTGCGGGCCGGCAAAGCAGACATTCTTTGCAAGCTCAAGATGATGTAATCGTTAAAGGTCGGCAGAGCGGATCAATGCGGGATTTCGCTGCGCTATGCACGAAGGTCTGTTTCAGGCCGATATACTCAAGCGAACCGTTGTACGTAGAAGGCGAACACAATGGCGGACGCCAAGAGCACGGGCATCGTTGCGATTTGTGTTCGGGTAATTCGGAGCGCGCGCAATCTTCGGGCTGTCAACCAGACCCCGGTGAGCGAGAGCGATGTGAGTGCGATGCCGAAGGTGAACCATATGAGCTTCGTCGTCAGCCCACCGAAATCACCGAAATGCAGCGGATCGGCCATCTCGTTGAGCCAAGCTAGCCATCCGATCTCTTCGGCACGCTGGACTTGGATGATCTCGGCGCTTGCAGGATCGAGGAAAACGCGGTTGGCCCGATCGCGCAAGAGGATATCACCCGCCCGGCCTACGATGGTAAGTGCTTCACCATCGCGCGTGGGGAATAGGACTTGGGTTGGTTTCAGCTCCGGGAAGGCTACCTTTACAATCGCGATATGGCGGTCGAGAGATGCTATCTGCGTCGATATCCGCGCCTCCATAGTAGGCCGTGTCGGCTCGAAACCGTCACCGGCGATCTCGGCCGCGAACTCCGCAACGTACCAGAGGCTCGTTACGATCATTAGGATGATGAGCCAGCTTCCCCAGAGTCCGGCTGCCTTGTGCCAATCACCCACCGCGATGCGCACGCCTCTGTCCATGCGAACCCGAAAAGCGGCTGTGCTCCAGCGACGTGTCGTCATCAGCCCGGTATAGAGCGAAATTGCGAGGACGATTGCCATGGAGCAGACCAAAGGCAGCCCGATTACGCCGGGAAAGAATAGGTAGCGGTGCAGGTCGCGCAGGAACCGCTGGATCGTCAGGCCGGAGGAACGTCCCTGAACTTGCGCGGTATGAGGATCGACGAAAAGGTAGTAGGTTCGCCCGTCCTGATCCGCAAATCGCCCGCGCCAAGCGTGACGCGATCCCTCTCCAGCTTGGATGAACTGCAGCCTGTCGCTTCCTGCGACATTGCGAAGACCAGTCTCCAAAGCTCCCCAGGATAAAACATCATCCTGCGGGGTAATCCTCATGGCTGGTTTGGTTAGCCAGTCCAACTCGTCTGAGATCGTCGCAAGTGTCCCCGTCAGTAGAACAACCGACATCAAAACCGCCAAATGATATCCAACCCAACTGTGTAAATCGAACAGTTTACGGCGCTGCGTCTTGGCCGGTTTGGTCGTATCAGCTCCGGCCATCTGACGCTCCTTGTGCTGGTTTCGCAAAGGCTCTAACAATCCCGACAACAATACTCAACAATTCGGGTCAGCCATCGCCAGCCTCCGCATGAGGAACTCCGCATGGCATCTCTTTCCCGATCGCTTCCGATCCTTGTCTCCACAACTATTCTGTCGACATCCGCTGCCATAGCGCAGCAGGCGGAACCTGTGGAATTGGGTACGATCACGCTGCGTGGGAAGGCGTATTACGGCACGTTCTTCGAGCCCATCGAAGGCTACGGGGCGCAAGGTAGTTCGACTTCCTTACGTACTGATGCCGATGCACTGGACACGCCGGCGGCATCGACGACGCTCACCCAGGACATCATCGAGGACGCTGATATCGAACGCTTGGACGAGGCGACCGATTTCATCCCCGGTTTCTCGCGCGGGAACAGCTTTGGTGGTACGCGCGATCGCATCATCAGCCGAGGCTTCGAGACTGATATTCTAATCAACGGCTCCCGTAGAGGAACAATCGGTCTAACCGATACCTATCGGGTCCAGCGCATCGAAGCAGTGCGCGGCCCGAATGCGGCGCTTTACGGCAGCGGAAACGGCGGGGCGCAGGTCAACGTCGTCACCAAGCGCCCCCTTTACGAACCCTTGCGTGAACTGACCTTTGAGTTGAGCGACCAGGACTTCACTGGACGGACGACGCTCGATATCTCCCAGCCGTTGAATGTCGATGGATCGCTCGCCTTTCGGCTCAACGCGGTTGCGGAAGGAGGTGAGAGCTTCCGCGATTTCGTGGACAACGAGTTCTACGCGATCGCGCCGAGCCTTCGCTGGGACGTCACGCCGAACACATCGGTACTCTTGGAGGCGGAAGTAACGCGGCGCAACGCCTTCTTTGACCGGGGCATCCCGGTAATCGACGGTAAAATCGTAACCGATATCTCAACCAACTTTTCGGAACCTGATGCGGGGCCAAACGATAACGATAACGATCAGCTGGCTCTGACCGTTCAGCATTTCTTTAACGACACTTGGTCTGTCACTGGACGGATCGGGTTCGAAAAGCAAACGTTGGATGGGATCGGATACGACAATCGCGCGCTTGCGGGGTTCTCGCTCCCCGGCGGTATCGGCGTCGATCCGACGATCCCGATGGTCGAGGGTGACACGATCCTGCGCAACATCACAGTTCGCGATCAGGAACGCCGCGCGGGCTTTGCGGACATCATCGTCAACGGCGAGCTGCGGACCGGCACGGTGACCCATGAATTGACTTTCGGACTCGACGTCCGCCAGTCCGATCAGGAGAACCGCGACGCCCGTAGCGCGACACTTTTTCTGTCGCCCGCCGACTTCGGAAATACGTGCTTGGTCAGCATATCGAAGCCCGTTTACGGCACCTGCGACGGATTGGTTGCCGACCAAAAAGTGAACCGCGACATTGAGGCGGACTACGTTGCCATCTTCGCGCAGAACCAGATCACGTTCTCGCCGCGTGTGTCCGCATTGGCTTCGCTCGGCTATGTCAGTTCAGAGATCGAGACGACCAACCTAGACACGGGCGACATCGATACGTTCGATGAAGACGACATCAATGCACGGCTAGGCCTGGTCTATAGGCTGCGCCTGGATACGGCACTGTTTGCAAGCTACGCCACCGGCATTGCCGCCGAACCCGAGCAGCTTAAGACCGACCCTCTGACCGGCGACACCGTACCACCGATCGAATTCGAAACGTACGAGCTGGGCGTAAAGAAGGAATGGGGCGACAGGCGCTTCGCGACATCGGCAACGCTCTTCCGGCAGGAGCAGACGAACATCCAATTCTTCGATCCCGAGTCTCTCGACATCGATCGAGCCTTGGCAGGAGGAGAACTGGAACTGTCGCGCAACGATGGCGTGCGGCGTAGCCAAGGTGTAGAATTCGAGGCAACAGGTGCGCTGACCGACAACCTGAGCGTGCAGTTCAGCTATACCTATATCGATGCAGAAATCAGCCGCGGCTACGAAGCGTCCGGAACCAGTCTTGCGGACGTGCCGCGCCATAAGGTCGGCGCACTGATGGCCTATGCTTTCGACGAAGGCAGGTTCGAGGGTCTGACCCTAGGGGGAAGCTACGTCTACGAGGCGAGCCGCCGGTCTCTGAACCTGGATCGAACGACCGTGATCGGAAACCCGGTGACCGGAAGCGTGGATCTGATCAACGAGATCGACGATCTCGGTAACGACGACATTCCGTCCTATCATCGCTTCGATGTCTTCGCTGAATACGATTTTAACGACACCGCGACCGGCTTCGTTCGCGTCGAGAACTTGACCGATGAAACGTACATCTCGAACCAGAACTTCATCTTCGACGCCCAACCCGGCGCGCCGCGAACCATCACGGCGGGCATGAAGGTTACGTTTTAAGCGGGAATGGTGTGGTTTTGCTTTGGTGCAGCCTTGCGTGGCGCTCGGAGCTGTTGCGGTCGGGTATCATTGAGTAACAGGGTCTTAGCCAACCCTTGCGAAACAGATTCGGATCATATCTGGAAGGCGTCACGCGCCCTACTTACTGCAATGTTTTTGTCAACATGCTTCGCTTCCTCTTGACCGCTCCCATAATCGCAGCGACGCTGTCTATGATGGTTTCCGAGACCCGCGAGGGTGGAGGGATGAAAAGGGAACACGGTGAGGCGTAGCCATCAGGCACCTATTCCGTGACTGCCCCCGCAACTGTGAGCGGCGAGCGACCCCGTGGACACCACTGGACCGATATGGTCCGGGAAGGTTCGGATGTTGCCGTGACCCGCGAGTCAGGAGACCTGCCATCGTGAACGCAATTCGACCAGGCGGGGCGTCTGGGCAGGAGGTCATGATGGTCCATACGGGCGACGCCCGCTCCGGTTTGCATGTCCGATGCCAGCTCCCGCGTATTCGCGGAGGGCGAAATGAACGTCACCGAACACCATTCCCGCAAGATCACGATCTGCACATCGTGCCGACACAAGGTCAACAATTGCCGCCCGGACCTTGAACTAATCGACCGTTTGCCCACGGTTCTTGCAATCGCAGGCAGGACAGTCTTGCAAGATTTCGAAATTTCAGGCGCGGTTTGCATAGCGGGCTGCGACCGGCCCTGCACCGCAGTGTATCACGCGACGGCCAAGGCGACACATCTGTTCGGCGACATCGATCCCGGGGTGGATATCGACGATCTCGTTGTTGTCGCGCGGCAGTACCGTGATCCGGCCGATGGCTGGCATTCCTCGACCGCGCGTCCAGGGAAGCTGCGGCGCACGACACTGGTTCGCGTCCCCGCGGCGCTGAACGTCTCTGAGGAGGGACCGGTCAAATGAGGTCTGCCGCCCTCCGGGTTGAGGGTCTGAGCTGGGCGCCGCGGCGCGGT
This sequence comes from Aestuariibius insulae, assembly GCF_040783535.2. Lineage (NCBI taxonomy): Bacteria > Pseudomonadati > Pseudomonadota > Alphaproteobacteria > Rhodobacterales > Paracoccaceae > Aestuariibius > Aestuariibius insulae. Next base: position 85,853 of record NZ_JBFONW020000003.1, on the reverse strand, counting down.
ACGACCGTGCTCCACCCGACCACCTTCGACGTGGCGCCGGGACACGTGCTAGGCGTCGTGGGCGCGAACGGAGCGGGCAAGTCCACGCTCCTGCGCATACTCTACCGCTATCTGCGCCCTACCACCGGGCAGGTACTGCTGGATGGCGTGGATATCTGGGCCATGTCAGCCCAAGATGTGGCCCGGTCCATCGCCGTCGTCCTGCAGGAACAGCCAGCAGACTTCGCCCTGACCGTGGGGGAGATTGTGGCCCTCGGGCGAACACCGCATCGCAGCGGGTTGATCTCGGCCGGGGACGGCGACGCGCGGATCGTGCGGGCGGCCTTGGCCCGGCTTGACCTCGCGGCCTTCGCGAACCGGATGTTCGGCACGCTCTCGGGCGGAGAGCGCCAACGGGTCATGGTAGCTCGCGCACTGGCGCAGGAGCCGCGCCTGCTGATCCTGGACGAGCCAACGAACCACCTCGACATTCGGCACCAGTTGGGAGTGCTGAACATGCTTCGCACCCTCGGCCCCACCATCGTTACTTCGCTCCACGACCTCAATCTGGCCGCGACTTACACCGACACGGTGCTGGTCCTTTCGGAAGGGCATCCGCTGGCCTGCGGGCTGCCGAGCGAAGTGCTGACGGAAGATCTCATCGCCCAGACCTTCGGCGTCCGCGTTCAGCGCCAGACCCTCGTCCCCAGCGGCAACGCGCACCTGACCTTCCATCTCTAACCTTCAAGGAACCGACTATGCGATCCTTCCTCTGCCTCGCGCTGCTCACATTGGCTTCTCCAGCTTTCGCCTATCCCGTCACCGTCCAGAGCTGCGATCGTGAGGTGACGTTCGATGCCGCGCCCACGGCGGCAGTCTCCAACGACGTCAATCTGACGGAGATGATGCTGGCGCTGGAGCTAACCGACCGCATGGTCGGGTTCACCGGCATCAACGGTTGGAATAACCTGGACGCCGCCATGCGCGAGGGCGTGGGTGAACTGCCCGAATTGGCGGAGAAATACCCTACGAAGGAGGTTCTGGTGGGCGCGGGCGCGGACTTCTACTTCGCCGGTTGGAACTATGGCATGCGCGTAGGTGGGGACGTTACGCCCGAGATCCTGGCACCGTTCGGTATCCAGGTTTATGAGCTTTCCGAAAGCTGCACGCACATCATGGACAAAGAAGCAGCCAGCATGGCTGACATGTATGCCGACATCCTGAACCTGGGTCGTATCTTCGGAGTGGAGGACCGGGCCGAGGCGCTGGTAGCCAGCTACCGCGACGAGTTGGACGCGATCCTCGCGAACCTCGCCCCATTGGAGGAGGCACCGCGCGTTTTCGTCTATGACAGCGGAGAGGACACGCCCTTCACCGCCGGTCGTTACGCTATGCCCAACGCTCTGATTGAGGCAGCAGGCGGCACGAACGTCATGAACGACTTCGAGAAGAGCTGGTCAACCGTCGGTTGGGAGGCGGTGGTGGAGCGCGATCCCGAAGTGATCGTGAACTACGGCGAGGTGACGGCGGAGCAGAAGCGCGCCTTCATGATGCAGAACCCCGCTTTCGCCGACATGTCGGCGGTGCGCAATGACCGCTTCGTTATCCTCGACTATGTTGAGGCGACGCCCGGGCCACGCAACATCGGCGCGATCAGGGCACTCGCCAAAGCGTTCCGCGCGCCGTGACCGAAAGCCGCATCGCCACCCCCGCCCGCCGAGCCCTGGCGATGCCGTCGCTGACGGTCGCCGGAATAGCGGCGCTGGTGCTGTCAATCTTGGTGGCGGTGAGCCTTGGCGCCGTCGCGGTGCCGCTCGTCACCGTCTGGAGTGTTGTGGCGGATCGGATGTTGCCAGGGATGCTGACCCCCGACTGGACGACCGGCCAGGCCGCCATCGTCTGGGAGATTCGCCTCCCCCGCGCTCTTCTCGCAGCGATGGTAGGAGCTGGCCTGGCCCTGGTCGGGGCCAGTCTGCAATCGGTGACGCGCAATCCATTGGCCGATCCACACCTCCTCGGAATCTCGGCGGGCGCGGCCTTTGGCGCGATCTTGGCCCTGCTGCATACCGGCCTCTTCTTAGGTCCGCTCACGGTCCCGCTACTGGCCTTTGCGGGCGCGCTGGCCGCGACACTCCTCGTGCTCGGCTTGACCAGCTTCGCGCGGGCCACCGGCGCCGACCGCTTGGTCCTCGTCGGCGTCGCTGTGTCGTTCATGCTCATGTCGGCGGCGAATGTGCTGATCTTTCTCGGTGATCCCCGTGCTACACACACGGTCGTCTTCTGGATGCTCGGCGGCCTCGGTCTAGCGCGATGGGATCAGCTTCTCTACCCCGCAGCGATCCTCACTGGCTCCGGGCTCTGGCTCGTGGCGAATGTCGGCCGCCTCAACGCGATGACCATCGGCGACGAGACCGCCTCCACTCTCGGCATCCCCGTCGCCCGCTTCCGTCTGTCGGTTTTCGTCGTCGGCGCGCTGCTGACGGGGTGCATGGTCGCCTTCTCCGGCATCATTGGCTTCGTCGGCCTGATGATCCCGCACATCCTCCGCTTGCTGGTCGGCGGAGACTACGCACGCGTCTTGCCCGGCTCAGCGCTGGTCGGCGCGATCTTCCTCGTTTGGGCCGACATCGTCGCCCGCACAGTTATGTCCCCCGAGGAAGTACCCATCGGCATCGTCACCGGGCTGGTAGGCGGGATGTTCTTCGTCTGGCTGCTGAGGCGGCGGGCTTAACTCGATGTTGCTAGACTGCATTCCTGCGGGCCAGCCGTATGGAACACTCCGACCATGCCAATATGTTTGCCCTAGCCTTCCAAAACACGCTCGGTTGCTTATCTAGAGTCAAACGGAACACTCAACGGCAATACTGAGCGGCGTCGAAGCTGTCGTTCGTCAAGACTGCAGCATCGGCGAAAGTGGGCTTGATGCGGTTATCGCAGTCAGTGCGGTATCCCGGTCGTGAGCCAAGGTCTGTATGGCTAAGACGGCCCTAGCCGAGCTTGACCGAATGTCGCTTTGCAGCAGTGCAGCTTCCCCGAAGCAGATATCGGTATCTGTGCGCAACGATTTGATGCAACGTTGCCTGCCATACCTAGCGCCCCGAGCTAACATAGCGTTTTCGATTTATAATCGGCCAGCCGATATTGCGTGTGCTGGTTCTGGTCACGGGCTTCTGGAACTTCTTTGCCGAGATGGCGCTCATCGCGCTCTTTCTACACGTTCAGGAAAGTCTTAACTCCGGTGCGACGGCCTATGGGCTGATAGTGGCGATCGAAGCTGGCGGGGGTGTGGTTGGCGGTTTGGTTGTGCCTCCGCTTTAAGGGTGTTTTCAAAAGGCGCTCCGGCCACTTGGATGAATCTGGCAGCGGCACTGCTATTCCTTCTCATTGCACCTGCGCCAGGACCGATCATGGTCGCAACAGCGATGTTCTTTTTCCATCTCACCGGCATCGTGCGGAACATAGCATCAGGCCGCTGCTAGGTTGACTGGTCGATCGCCAGATCGCGCCGTACATTCCGGTGGTCGACAAGTCCGGATGCCGCTGCCCAACGGCCCATACCGGATTTTCAGCACATTGGCCCGATGCTACGCCGTAGCGCGTCAACGGAGACATCCACTGCGCGAGCACAATCGCCAACTGAGCATATTAACACATCACAGCACATTCAGCTGAGGACCGGTTGCTCATCTACATGTCTCACAGAAGCAAGCATCCGCCTTCCCGCTACCAGCAGAAACCGTGCAACTGATAGCGCCACACTGACATCTACCCGAAAATCCTGGTTGTTCTTTCATCCCTCGCCCCCCCTACAAGCCAGACGTTGGTGCTGGCCGAAAAATCTGCCAAAGCGGTCCCTCTGCCGATATGCGGTGGTATTTCAACTTGATGCCCGACATTAACAGTATTGGAACCCAAGCCAGTCATTTAATGTGGCAGCGCACCGCCTATCGAGCAAATATCAATGATCAAAGTCACGAACTTCAGCAAGCACTACAACGGTTTCGCGGCCGTTAAAGATCTCAGCTTTACCGTAGCGCCCGGCCAAATCCTTGGACTTGTCGGACCGAATGGAGCGGGGAAGACAACGACGTTGCGTGCTCTCTGCGGTATTGTTCCCCCGACGTCTGGGCACCTCTCGATCGCGGACCATGACATCGTCAAAGCCCCCATCGCAGCCAAACATAATCTTGGGTATATTCCTGACGATCCAAGGCTGTTCGACACTTTGACGGTTTGGGAACACCTCGCCTTCACGGCCGCCGCCTATAAGGTCGCAGACTTTGAGGAAAGTGCCGAAGAGCTTCTTCGATCCTTCACCCTTTCGCATAAGCGCGACACGCTTGTTCATAACTTGTCACGCGGAATGCGTCAGAAAGTGGCGATTGCCTGCGCTTTTCTGCACAATCCTAAAGCTATTCTGTTCGATGAGCCTCTGACCGGGCTCGATCCCGACGGGATCCGCAGCATTCAACAGGCGATACGCGAACGCGCCAGCGAGGGGGCCGCTATTATCATCAGCTCGCACCTTCTGAGCCTGTTCGAGACCTTGTGTACGCATCTTATGGTGCTGAATCTCGGCGAGTGCCGCCGGTTTGGCACCATGAGCGATGTCCTTGCTGAGTTTGGTCAATCCGACAGCAATTCAGCTCTTGAAGCGGCGTATTTCACGATCACACAAGAAAAAGAGAGGGGTGACGTATGAATTATGGACGCAGCGCTTCTTAAGCTTCTCGTGATGCGAATGCGCGGTGGGCTCCGTCTGCGCCTGATGCAAGTGATAAGCTTGCGCGGCGCGCTGTTCTTGCTTGCAATGGTCGGGATCGTTTGGCTGCTGGTCGCGTCAAGAGACACCATTCCGAACGCGGAGCTGCTCGATATTGCTCGTTTCGATCCAGAGGCTATACATGCTCGAATAAGCACATTCATGCCGCTTGGACTACTTGGGATGACGCTGCTTACGGTGGTCCTCACGACGGGGCCTTCGTTTCATTACTCGCCGACCGAGATCAATTTCCTTTTCGTCGGGCCATTCAGCCGTCGCGATCTGATCCTCTATAAGTTCATCGCCTATGCCGCCGGCGCCGGACTGAGCGCCGCCCTCATTATACCCTTCGCGCAAGCGCAAACGGGTTCAGTGCTTACAGCCTTTCTCGCCGCGTTTCTGACGCTCCTTTTTGTTCAGTTGAACAGCGCAGCCGCGGGCATGGCCTGGCAGGCATTCGAGGGCAACAGGCTTGCGCGGCTGAAATGGCCTTCAATGGCAGTGCTATTCGTGTTTGCAGTCGGTGCCATCGTCTATGCTGCGGCTGCCCCTGACCAAACTATATTCGACCTTCTGTCGGAGTTGCGCCACTCCTGGATCGGCACCGTCATCCTGATACCCTATATCGTTTTTACCGAACTCTTTCTGGCAAGAACCCAGTCTTCGCATTTGGCCTTCTGGGGCATCATGGCGGTCCTCATCAATGTCGCGCTACTATGGGCGGTCGTCAGGCTCGACGGTCGCACATCCGAGCGTTCGCTGAAGGACAACGCCCGGCTAAGTGATCGCTGGGAACGTATGAAGCAGGGCGGGTCGTTCTGGGCCACCGAGCGGATCGAGGTTCGCTCGATCCCTAATGCTCCAACGCTCGCAGGAGTGGGGCCCATTGCCTGGCGCCAGGCCATCAAGGCCGTCCGCAACTCATCGAAAGTCATCGCCGTCTTCATTGTCGTCGCAGCCTGCGCGGGACCTCTTGCCGCGGTAGTCGGAATACCGATCACGGACGACCGGGCCTTGGTGATGCTCCTCTTCTTTTTTGCCTTCATCCTTCCGCGCACGTTGATATGCGACTTTCGCGGCGACCTCAGCCGAATGGAAACCTATAAGATGTTGCCGATCGCCCCATGGCGCATCTGCATGGGCCAACTCGTGGTTCAGGTGCTTCTGGCCTATATCGTTGCGCTCACAATGATTGTCAGCGTCCTGCTGTTTGAGGACCGTCTCACTGCTCCCGTTGCTCTGGCTCTGGCACTGTTTGCTCTCCCGTTGACCTTTCTCATTTATGCGGTCGAGAACACGATCTTCTTGCTGTTCCCGGCAAAACTCGTTCCGATGGGCCGAGCGGACTTCGAGTTTCTCGGTCGTGCAGTGGTCGAGTTCATAGTGAAAATGGTTATCATTCTCGTCGCAGTATCGGCGGCGGCTGGCGTCGGAACTTTTACGTTCATGACGCTCAGGACCACGTGGGTCTTGCCTGGTATGGCCGGTTGGCTGACGATGATCTTGATTACAGGCTTAGCCACGATTGCCATGCAATACGCATTCAGACGGTTCGTAGTCGCAGAGGCTTTTGACTAGTCCAAGGAAGGACTGGTTCTTGTCGAAGCGGCAGGGATATTCTTGCCTCTGTAATCCGAAGCTTTGGGATAGAAGAGCTCAGATACGATGCAGCATATTCGCGACGGAAGCGGCGCCTGGAGTTGTAGACAGCCCAAACCGGCCATTGCCGATATAGCCTAGCGGTGCGGCGCAGCTTCACGAGACTGGACTTTCGCTGTAGCCACGAAATCGAGCGTGTGGCGAACTGATAGCGTGCGGACGAAGTGAGCTTTCGCTACGGCTGCGGCAATGTCCGCTTCAGGGCAGATCTCCAATCAGAGACCAGTTGCTGTTGTCGTGCCGGTGCCTCAGCTATACCCAGCGCGGTCCATTATAGAGAGAAGCGCGTCCGATGTCCGAAAAAAACCACTGTCTGGGGACCGGTTGCGACTGTCCTGCTTACGTTTGTTGTCATCACAGCATCCTTTATGTCCCAAACGATCGGCGTGGTTCTGTCTGCTGTCGACGAAGACTCAGACCTCGATTTCGAAAACCCCGAAAGCGCCGCGCTTGCGCTAAATGATGGTGCCATCACAACCACCTCGCTAGTCCTATCAGCGGTTGTCTGTGTTATCCTGACGGTCCTGATCATCAAGCTGAAATCTGGATCGCGGCTCAAAGACTATCTCGCCCTTCACCCTGTCCCGCTCTCGACCCTGCTAAAGTGGATCGGCATCGGAGCCGCAGTTCTTGTGGCCGTTCAGATCATTTTCAGCATCATTCCACAGTTGTTGGAGATTTCCGTCGGTGTGGGCGATGTTGCTACGGAATTCGCGACCGCCGATATCCCGCTGCTTTATGTCCTTACGATTGCTGTTCTCGTTCCAATTTTCGAAGAAGTGCTCTTTCGCGGATTTCTTTTCAAGGGCTCGAGGCGACACGTCTCGGGCCAATTGCCGCGATCGTCGCTGTCGCCCTGCTCTTTGCCGTGATCCATGTGCAATATAGTCTCATCATGTTGGTCAATGTCTTTTGTATCGGCGTGCTTTTTAGTTTTGCGCGCTACAAAAACAGGTTCGCTTTTGACACCCATTGTTTTGCACATCTTGCTTAACAGCTTGTCGCTGTTACCAGCTTTCTTGTAACGCGTCGGTTGTCGGGGTTGTTCAACCGGCTCATGAGACTTTTGGCGGCCCTTGTTTTGGCAAAATGCGCGGGGTGCATATCGGATATTGACGACATGAGCAGGTCGTAAATTGCCAAACATGTAGGGAGCCAAGTAGCCTCGTGTGGCTCGCGGCATTCGGTATTCTGGGCTCGCAGCTGACCTCCGAGGCGGCGCAACACCCGCAGTCACGTGGCAACGAGGGCACATCAACAGCGGCCCAGAGCGGACTTTGGACCTGCGTTCAAAACGCCGCGACGCGGCTCGTCAGACCGAACCGTAGATGATACTATAATTTCATAGAGGCCGCGAACTCACAAATCGCAGACTTTGCTCTCGACCCTTTAAGTGAGCCTGTCTTGCCAACACGGCCTAGAAAGGCTTTCGCTGATCAAGCGACGCTGGTCCCGGAACAATTCTGTTTAGTGTTTCGCGGATTTCTGGTTACGCTCCGACATTCCACCCAATTGTCCGAGCCACACTTTGAGAAACTCCATTATTTCCGAGGACGAGCGCCCGCTTGGACAGCTTTTCTGGTTCCTCATGTTTCTGGGCTGGACCCCGATGCTGGCAGCCTATGGCCATGTGCTGGATCCCGTAACCTCAGCGCGCAACGGCATCCTCGTGACGTTCGCGGACACCGTGACGCTTTATCCGCAAACCGGCTATTACGGACCATTTTTGGGCGTACTGACCGTGGCGGGCCTCGTGACCCTGGTGCTTCTGTTTCGCCTGCGCTGGTACGCACTTTGGCCTATTCCCGCCTTCCTGTTGTGGTCGTGCCTGATCAACGTCTTCAATGCGCCGGGCCTCGGCACGCCCTTGGAAATGGCCGTTCATCTGGTTTATGCCCTCTTAGCCGTGGCCTGCTCCTACCTGTTTCTGCGCCATGGGCATCTGCTTTCGACGGGGTTTCTGGGGTATGTCACGCTCCTTCTCATCAACGGAGCGCTGCATCACATGGCCCTCCTGTCCGGCGGCCTTATGGGGCTGGTGTTCGACGCCTATACACCCAGCCTGATTGCGGTCTTCCAGTTTCTGACGATCGCGGTGCTGCTGCGGATGCTCTGGCTTATGGTGCGCGACAACCGAGCGTTCTTTGGCCAGCTTAACGGGAAGGTTCGTCGTCAGGCTTCTCTGCGCACCCTGCGCCTTTGGTGGCCGATGGCAGTGATTTATGTTGCCCTCAGCCTGTCCTGGTGGGCGCTCTTGAACCTCATTGTGCAGCCGACGTTGATTGCCGAATTTGACCGTGCGCGGACCGAGTTGGAGCGCAGTATGGGCCCGCTGCTGGCCGCCGATCTGGAGATTGACCCGACCTTGATCACCGAAGCGGAGATGAACGATTTGTCGCGGCGGGAAGGTTTCAATTCCCTTTTCACTATGGTCGATCTTGCGCAAAGCCGTCTTGCCGCGAACGATTGGGTAGGCGAACAGCTGCGCGATCACCGTGAAAAGTCGCACGCCTTTTACGCGGACTGGAAGGCAGAAAAATCCACCGGCGAAGAGGCGCTGGAGCGCAGCGTCCGGCGTTGGAGCCAATTGCAGATCGGCGTGTCGGACATCCGCATCCAGTTTGGCGTCATAATGGCTGGATACGAGACGCTGAGGGGCGGCAACTTTGTCGATCAGGCGGACCGGCAAATTCGTGCCGCCTTCCCCCGCAGCACCCTACCCACTCTCAACGTGCCAAGCTGCTGGTTCTGGCAAGTCGGCTGCATTGTCGAGGCAACGATCGCACGGCGGGTCAATCGCCTAATGACCCGACTGCACGAACAACTAATCGGGGCGGTGACTGGCCAGATCGAGACGCTCTACACCCAAGCCGAAGGAAATGCCGAGCGCGCGGTACAATCGATCCGCGAATTCTCTGCGGAGCTTCATCGCGACACGTCGCGTGAAACAAGCGAAGCGATCCAGAATACTTTCCGAATTTGGCGCGGCATCTCACTACTGGCCTTGATCTACGGGCTAATTATTTTGCTAAAGACCCTTCTGATCGTATTCTCGAGGGTAATTTTCTCCGCCAAAGGCGGCATTGGGGCGACAGCGCAGTTTTTGCCCCACGAGCCGCCCGAAACCAGATCGGATATAGTGCGCCACGGACAGCTTTTTACCATTCCCACATCAGTGCCTGAGGCGCATTTCATCTCTCGCTGGGGGGTCACGCTCGAGGGGCCGCCCCCCGCACGCCGTCGCCCCATGGGTTTCAAGTTTCCGGTGGCGCGCATCCTATCCGGCACCTGGGCAATGAACCGCATCGAGGGCAATCGCGCCGAAGAAGAAGATGAGTTCGACGCCGACCTCAAGGTGGACGAGCCTGCGGAACTGGTGGTCTGGCGTCTGGCAAAGGGAGAGCGCGTGATCTTTCGATTCTCAGATTTCGTCGGCATGAGCGATGACGTCCATGTCCGGCGCATATCGAGCCTGAGTATCACCACACTTGTGCTGGGCCGCATAGTTTACCACGCCGCCGAAGGCCCAGGCACCCTGATCCTTCGCACGACCGCAGCCGCCCGCATCAGTTCCGAGGCGGAGGGCACTCGACCTGCGCCGATGCCAAAACTGGTCGCCTGGGGCGCGGAGACCTCCTTCGGTGTCCTCGCGGCACTCACGACGGTGGATACCTTCTTGAGCGGCTACAATTTAAAAGTCGGTAATGGCGCGCGGGTGGTCTGGGACACCTCAACCAAACGAGGCGATGGTCCGGGCACCGGCATCCTGTGGTTCGTGAAGAGTTTCCTATTGCCAATTTAGACTAGCGCTTCGACCCTCGCGGCAGGTGAATAGGAAAGAATATCGCCGACGTGTTTATTTCAAACTTCAAGTTTGACTTCACATTGGGCATCTTCACGAGCGGTCCTTAGAGGACATTCACGGGCTTTCCTGACGCTGCAAGGCAGCTTCCCTTAAACAAACCTTTGTGGCGGTGGAGGGTTAGGGGAGCCGGTGAATGTCGGCACTGTCGACAAAGTATGAGCTCGCTGCGCTATGTATGACGCCCTTTTTTTGTAATTCAAGTGAGACATTTCCTGGCTAGAATGTCGACATGCCTATGCCTCAAGTAGTCAACCTCAACTCCTACGGCCCATATCGACAAGTCTACGAACGCACCGTGTTCCCAGACTTCCAGTCCGAGCATCGCGACCGCGGTGGATCCGGCGCGATGATGACCCACGCAGTCCAGGGACCCTTCGATACTGTCGGGCCAGCCGTCCTGTAGGTGGCGTTCGTGCACGCGAGGGGCGATACTCGCCAGTGTGCAATTGAGATCGGCGGGCGTGCGCGTGTGGCCCGCGAGCTCGACGCCTCCCTGCTCTGCTACCCGCCCAGCGCGATCCAGCGAACCGAAGTGAGCGACCCGCACGCTGTCAGGTTCCTCGCCATCCCCGCGGCACAAGTTGAGGCGCATGGCGCAAGGGTGAACGCGCTAGAGCCGTTCTGGGGCCGATGGCCCAGTTCTCGCACGTGTTCAAGGACGCGATCGGAGAGCCGGTCTGGACCCATGTCCTGCACCGCCGGGCCGCTCGCGCTCGCACACTTATAATGGATACGCAACTGCCCTTTCAGAGGTGGCGCATCGCTGCGGCTACGAAAACATTTCCGGTCTCAGCCGCGCTGTCCACCGCGCCCATGGGGTCACCCGCTCTGAACTGCGCAAGTGATGCGCGGATTGGGCAAACAAACGCGCAGGATGGGCATGAACCGGAACGATGAGCCGAACGTTCCCGTTAGGACATCACCAAAGAGGATCGTCTCATGCCGCGTTGCCCGCACCCCGTGCTTGTCTCGGCCCTATCTCTAGCGCTCGCCGCCCCGGTGAACGCACAGGATTCCGCCGATACCCGCGCTGTGGTGGAGGCCTTCGGCGCGGCGCAGGCCGCAGGGGACGGCTCGGCAATGCTGGCCTTGATGGCGGAGGACGTTCGGTGGCGGCTCGACGGTGATCCATCGGTGCCTTGGGTCGGCGAGCATCGAGGCAAATACGCCGTCGGAAGCTTCTTAGAGACGCTGACTTCAAACGTCACGATCGAGAATGCCGAGGTCGTCGCACTTGCCGTGGACGGACCGAATGCCTTCTCGGCGACCACGGTATCGATGATAGTGGGCGATTGCGCGGTTGCATCGAACAACGTGAAGCGCTTCGAGGTTCGGGACGGGCTGATTGTCGTTCACAATGTCTACGAGGATAGCTGGGCCGTCGCGGCTGCCTTGACCGCCGAAGACAGCGAGTACCCGGAGACGGCACGGTGAAGATAGGCATCCTCGGCGCGGGCGGTATCGGCGGCAATCTAGGGCGCCTCTGGGCCAAGGCGGGACACGAGGTGCACTTCGCATCGCGCCATCCCGAGCGCCTCGCCGATCTCGCCACACAAGCCGGTCGTGGTGCGACCGCAGGCACGGTTGCGCAGGCCGTCGACGGCGCCGACGTAGTTCTCGATGCCCTGCCATACGCTGCCGCGCTGGATATCGATCCCGCTTCCGTCGCGGGCAAGGTCCTGATCTCCGCGTCGAACTACTATCGTGACCGCGACGGCGCGCTCGACCTGCGCGGGCTAAGCCAGACCGAAGCCGTCGCCGCCCGGCTTCCGGGTGTACGGGTCGTCAAGGCGTTCAACATGATGCGCGCAGACGAGTTCGCCGCGCGCGCCGAAGGCGCGTCTCGCCCACCGCTGGCCATCTACGTCGCGGGTGACGATACCGCTGCGCGGTCGGTGACTGAGGATCTCGTAAGGGACGCCCGCTTCGCCCCCGTCGAAGTAGGGTCCCTGGCGAACGGGGCCCTCTTCGAGGTCGGCGCGCCACTTTACGACATGCGAGTGAGTGAGGCTGACGCCCGCGTGCTTCTTGCCGAATACAAACCCTGAAAAAGGAGCTTCCGAAATGAGCCGACTTATCCCTTTGCTGCTGCTCGCTGTAAGCGCGACCCCTGCCATCGCGCAGGACCTTACCACCGAAGAGCGCCGTGCCCTTGTCGAGACGTGGTATGAGACGATGGACTACGACATGCTCGCCGACGAGTTGGAATGGGTTCACGCGAGCGGCTTCTTCGGTGGCGAAACCCTGACTACTCGCGCGCAGGTCGAAGAGCAATTAACACCGTTTTACTTCGAGGTATTCGACGACATCGCCGTGGACATCCACCGGGTCGAGGTAGGTGAGAGCTCCGTTTTCAGCTTTGGAACCTACAACCTCACACCCAAGAACTCGACTGAGGTTCATACGGCAAACTTCGTCCACGTCTGGACTATCGACGACGACGGCAGGCTCGATGGACTGGTGCAATATGCCGACACATGGTCCATCAATCTCGCGCTCGCGGACGGTCGAGTGCTGAAAGGCGACTAGTTCGGCGAACTGCGCAATCTGCGATGAGGGCAGCCCCGATATTGACGATGTCCGCTCGGGCGCGCCCTCAGCAGGGCAATGGGGCGCCTTTGATAGGCGTTAATGGCGCGCGCTCCTCTCCGTGCTTTGGATTGTTCCTACGGGCCTCATCAAGTGATGCGCCCTTAAGAAGCCCGTCGAAATAGCCCCCTACCTTTTAGTAGCATAGCTGATTGGTCGTTCGCTCGCCGAATGAAGGCGGTAGATGCTGGCACATGAGATCATCGCGTTCGACAATCCGCGCAGCGACGGACGCCGACCTGCCACGCATCCATGCGATCCGCCACAACACCTCGGAGAACCGACTGACAGACCCGTCCCTCCTCACTGACGCCGAAGTCACTTGGTACATAGCCGAAGCTATTTTCCTTGTTTTGGAGGACGACGAGTGCGTGCAGGGTTTTGCGTGCGACAACTATCAGACGGGCTACGTCTGGGCCCTTTTCGTGATTGAGGCGGCGCAGGACTGCGGTCACGGCCCATACCGGACCTTCATCGGTCTACCACATGCCGCCGTGCAGCTTCCCAAAAGCGCACTTTCACCTCGCCAGCGGCATGACCGCAAACTGGACGGCAGCTGTACAAATAGAACCGCCATGCGCCATATCATCGCGAAGGTCCGATTTTCCCGATACAATACGTTAACGAAACGCTTCTTAACGACCGCCGGGCACTTATACGGAGACGAGGGAGAGCAATTTGTCGCGATCCGTATCGCTACGCGGAGCTTCATGGACGATCTCCCCACGTCGCATAGCGACAACCCGGTCTGCCAGCGCCCAGGCGAAGTCGAAACGTTGCTCCACCAAGACGATCGCCATTTCGCCTTCCGCGCGGAGGCGTTCGATGACGCGGCCAATCTCGGCGATGATTGAAGGCTGGATGCCTTCGGTCGGCTCGTCGAGCAACAGCGCGCGGGGACGGGTGACGAGGGCGCGGGCGATGGCGAGTTGCTGCTGCTGCCCGCCGGATAGGTCGCCGCCGCGCCGACCGCGCATCTGGTCGAGAACGGGAAAGAGATCGAAAATCGCGTCGGGGATCATCCGCTCCGATCGCGAAAGACAGGCGAAGCCGGTTTCCAGATTCTCCTGTACCGTCAACAGCGGGAACACCTCGCGTCCCTGGGGCACATAGGCGATGCCGGCGCGTGCCCGCGCGCGGGCGCCGGGACGCAAGGCTATGCCGTCGAAGGTCGTCGTCCCACCCGAGGGGTGTCGGCCAGCCAGCGCCTTGAGGAGCGAGGTCTTGCCGACCCCGTTGAGCCCCATCAGCGCCGTCACCTCGCCGGTGCGCGCCGTCAGGTCCAGGCCCGGTATGATGACCGACCCGCCGTAGGACAGCGTGAGATCCCGTACCGCCAGCATCACGCAGCCTCCCCCTCGCGGCCCAGATAGACGGCGATTACTTCGGGGTCGGCGACCACGTGGTCGAGCGATCCCTCCGCCAACACGCGGCCCTCGTGCAGGACGGTGACCCTGCATCCAAGACGGCGGACGAACTCCATGTCATGCTCTACCACGACAACGGCACGGGTCCGCGCGGCCTCCACCAGCATGGCGGTCGTCTTCTCGCGCTCGGCGGTCGTCATCCCAGCCGCAGGCTCGTCCACGAGCAGCAGACGCGGCTCCTGTGCGAGCAACATCCCGATCTCCAGCCACTGCTTCTGCCCATGGGACAGAATGCCCGCGGGGGTCTCCAGCGCCTCTTGCAGTCCGACCTGTTCGGCCAGGGCGGCAATGCGCGCCGTCTCTGCGTTCCGGCCCCTAAGTACCGCGAGCGGTCCCCGTACGCCCTTGAGCGCGAGCCGCAGGTTTTGCCGCACGGTCTGAGCCTCGAACACGGTGGGTTTCTGGAACTTCCTTCCGATTCCGGCGCGGGCGATGCGCGCCTCGCTCAATTGCGTCAGGTCGGTGCTCATCTCGCCATAGCGGATGGTGCCTTTGTCGGGCCGGGTCTTGCCGGTCACGAGGTCCATGAATGTCGTCTTGCCTGCTCCGTTCGGTCCGATGACCGCGCGCAGTTCCGGCTCGCTGATGGTGAACGACAGGTTGTCGATGGCGCGAAAGCCGTCGAACGCCTTTGTCACGCCGGACACTTCGAGAAGGGCACTCATTCTGCGGGTTCCTTTCCGTCGAGCCGCGCTTCCTCGCGGCGCAGACTTCCCTGATCGGGGCCCATGTCACCGACGCGCACGGGCCGTTTGAAGCGATCGAAGAGCCCGCCGATCCCGTCAGGCGCGAAGAGGGTGATGGCCACGAACCCGAAGCCGAGCAGGACGAGCCACCAATCCGTCCAGCGGATCTCATAGAACCCCAGGTCGATGTCCGGCGCCCCGCCCCCGGTGAACCACGACGACAGAAGCGAGACCGCCGCTGCGCCGATGATTGCCCCGTAAAGACGTCCGCGACCACCGATGGCGACCCAGACGGCCAGGTAGATCGACGCAATGGGCGCGATTTCGGCCGGGTTCACGATCCCCGCCTGCGGATAGTACAGCGCGCCCGCGACCCCCGCGAGCATGGCGGTGCCGGTGAAAACGGCGAGCTTGTAGGCCTCCACTTCGTAGCCAAGAAACCGGACACGCGCCTCGTCGTCGCGGATCGCACGCAGCACAGAACCGAAGCGATCCGAAACTGTCCAGGCGGCCAGGAGGTAGGTCAGGGCCAGGGCCACCGCAGACGCCCAGAGGAACCACAGCGAGATGGTCGATTGTGGCACGGTCTCGAGCCCTGGCAGGTTCTGGAGCCCCGACAGCCCATTGTTTCCGCGTAGTCCACTGTCGTTCTGGAACAGCCAAAGCGAGAGGGCCAGCGTGCCCGCCTGCGTCAGGATCGAGAGATAAACCCCGGTCACGCGCGAGCGGAACGCCAACCAGCCGAAGATCAGCGCCAGCAGGCCCGGCACTGCGACGACAGCCAAAAGCTGCACCGCGAGGATATCGGAGAATGCCCACATCCAGGGAAACTCGTCCGAGCCGACGACACCGAAGATTTGCGTCGCCGCCGCCTGATCGATTTCGGCGGGCGTGGGGGGAAGGGCGGCACGTTCAAGCTGGGCGGCAACGATCCCCTCCGTCCGCGCCCGCATGAGCCACATGCCGATGGCGTAGCCCCCGATCCCGAAGAACGCCATGTGCCCCAGCGAGAGGATTCCGGTGTAGCCCCAGACGAGGTCCATCGCGACCGCCACGAGACACAGGCACAGCGTCTTGCCCAGCGTCTTAACGAAGGATGTCGAGATCAGCCCCGCCTCGGCCAAGACCGTTGCGCCCACGGTCAGCACGAAAAGAGTGCCGATGACGGCGAGCACGTCCGTCCGGCGATAGAGCGGCTGCGCATTCACGGGGCGAACCTCCCCTTCTGCGGGACAATGCCCCTGGGACGGAACTGGATGAAGGCGATCACAAAGAGGATCATATAGGTCTGCGCTGCCAGCGTGTTGGTCGGGTTGAGCCACTCGATGCCCTTCTGGAACCCGCCGATCATGCCGGCCCCCGCCAGTGTGCCAAAGACACTACCGACGCCGCCGACGACGACGGTCATGAAGGATTGCACGATGTAGGCTGCCCCCATCTCGGAGGTAACCTGGGCATAGAGACCGATGGCAACCCCAGCGACCCCGGCAATGCCGGAGCCCAGGCCGAAGGTCAGCATCCCAATCCGCCCAGGGTCGATCCCCATGGAGGCGGCCATGCCCGGGTTCTGCGTCACCGCGCGCACCTCGAGACCCAGCCGGGTACGGCGCAGGATGAATACGATCAGCGCAAGGAACGCGAGCGCCAGGACGAATATCGCTACGCGGATCCACGAGATACCGATTGCGTCCGAGATGATCCACGATCCGGCCAACCAATCGGGCGAGGTCAGCGGCACGGCCTGGGTCCCGAAGACGTTCTTGGCGATCTGCTGGAGGGCGACCGAAATGCCGAACGTCGCCAGCAACGTCTCAAGCGGGCGGTGCATCAGGTAACGGATCACCATCCGTTCCAGTGCGATACCCGCAGCGGCCGCGACAAGGAAGGCCATTGGAAGCGCCACGATCAGGCTGAGCGTATAGTCGGGGATCAGAAGCTGCACGACATAGCCGGTGTAGGACCCGATCATGATGAACTCGCCATGCGCCATGTTGATGACGCCCATGACACCGAAGGTGACGGCAAGACCGATGGCGGCGAGGAAATAGATGCTGGCGAGGCTCAGGGCGTCGAGCCCCAGATCCACCGCCTTATGTCCCGTGAGCCGCGCCTCCATCCCCGCCAGCGCGGCGGAGGCGGCATCAGTAACGGCGGCGTCCGGTTCCGTGTAGCGGTCGTAGAAGGTCACGCCTTCGAAGTCGGCCATCGGGATCTCGCCCCAGCCGTCTTTCGGCACGGTGGCGGACGTGAGAGCTGCATAGGCGTTCCAGCGCGCGGCTTCGGTGTCCAGGGTTGCGACGGGGGTGCCCGCGACTTGATCGCCTTCGATGGCGGCGATGAGGGCGGTATCGCGCGTTTGCGCATCGACCGGGGCCTCGGCCAGTTCCGCCTCGACCAGGAGCGCATGGGCTTCAGCCACGGTCAAATCGTCGCCGGGCTGGAGGATCTTAGCGACATTGTCCTCCTCCAGTGGGGGACCGTCGCTGACCGTTCGGCGCACAGTCAGGATCTGTGCAAGCGTGGCCCGATCCGCGATAGCGACGCCCTGCGACAGCGCCTCGATGGCGGCGATACGCTCTGCGGGGTCTTCGGCAAACCGCGTCGTCAGGCGGTTGTCCAGTGCGGATTTGAGCGCTGCGATCTCTGCATCCGTCTCCCCCTCGATGGAGGCGCGCAGGGGCGCCAGTAGTTCCGCTGAGGGAGAGCGTGCGAGACTGGAGAGAGCCTTCCGGCGCAAGGCAGGATCCGGGTCATTCAGGCGAAACTGCACAAGAGCCGTTCCGATCAGCCGGCGCACGCCGGCATTCGGCCGTACCTCGCTCGTGCCCCCCCGGGGAGAAATGCCGGCCTCTGTCTCGTCCTCGATGGAGGTTAGAATATAGTCGTCCCCGTCTCGCTCACCATAGAAGAAGAGACCGTCGGCATCGCGCTGCACCACTTCGCGAGCGGCCCAACGTTCCAGAAAGCGCGGCATTCCGGGCAATTGCGACGCGGCCAGATCGTCGAGCACAGGTTGAATCGTCCGGCGCGAGGGGGATGCGATGTCCTCGGCATGGACTTGCAACGCCTCCTGCAGCGTACCGGTTTGGGCGGTGGCGGGCGAGACCATCGTCAGGGACAGGACGAAGACGAATATCAGGCGCATGCGGCGTCTCTTCTCTGGTATCGAAGCGCCTCGGCGCATGGGCGACCGCCCGCGCGGCGGCTCGCTGGACGAACAGAACCCTCGGGGCCGCAACAGGCGGCCCCAACGGCGGCGTCAGTAGTTGGACTGAATCTGCACGCAGCTTTCGGTCTCGGTGTTGTACATCCCGCAACCAAGATCCGGCCAATTGGAGGTCAGGACCGCACTTTCCGGCAGGTGATCTGTCCAGGCGTCGCCCGGCACTTCTTCGGTCTGCGACACGATGTCGAACTGCCCGTCCTCGGTGATTTCCCCGATCAGGACCGGCTTGGCGAGGTGATGGTTCGGCAGCATCACCGCCGTGCCCCCTGTCAGGTTCGGAAACTCTTGCCCGTACATCGCATCACGCACGGCATCGACGTCCGTGGTTCCGGCATCCTCGACCGCGTTGACCCACATGTTGAAGCCGATGTAATGCGCCTCCATCGGGTCGTTGGTCACGCGATCCTCGCCCATCCGCGCCTTCCAGGCAGCTACGAATTCCTCGTTGGCCTCGGATTCCGCGCTCTGGAAGTAGTTCCAGGCGGCAAGGTGGCCGACCAGCTCCGAGGTATCGAAGCCCGAAAGCTCCTCCTCACCGACCGAGAAGGCTATCACGGGAATGTCGTCGGCGCTCACGCCCTGCGCGGCCAACTCCTTGTAGAAGCCCACATTGGCGTCACCGTTGATCGTGGAGATCACGCCAACTGGCCGACCTTCCTCGCCCATGGCGACCACGTCCGACACGATCGTCGCCCAGTCGGAATGGCCGAAGGGCGTGTAGTTCACGAAGATGTCGTCTGCAGCCACGCCGTTGGACCCCAGATAGGCTTCCAGAATGTTATTGGTCGTGCGCGGATAGACGTAGTCGGTCCCCAGTAGGGCGAACCGCTCGATCCCCAACTCCTCTAGGAAGTAATCGACGGCCGGGATCGCCTGCTGGTTCGGAGCGGCGCCGGTATAGAACACGTTTTTCGAGCTTTCTTCGCCTTCGTACTGGACGGGATAGAACATCAGGCCGTTCAATTCCTCCAGGACCGGAAGAGCGGACTTGCGCGACACGCTCGTCCAGGACCCGAAGATCACGTCGACCTCTTCCACCGTCAGCAATTCGCGCGCCTTTTCGGCGAAGAGCGGCCAGTCGGAGGCGGGATCGACGACCGCAGCTTCGATCTCGCAGCCCAGCAGGCCCCCGGCCTCGTTCTGCTGATCCACGAGCATCTCGACCGTGTCCTTCAGCGTGGTCTCAGAGATCGCCATCGTCCCGGACAGCGAGTGCAGCACTCCCACTTTGATCGGATCGGCGCAGTCTTGCGCGGCGGCACTCCCTGCAGCCAAGATGGCGGCGGTGGTCAGAAGAAATCTTTTCATAGTTACGTTCCCCATGTCTCCGGCCCTGTCGGCCGTTTTTCGCAGCGGTGGGCCGCGGGTAGGAGAAGTGGGCCGATGACGTGGTCGACCGGCAAGCTGTTGGGCAGGCATGTCAACATGGCATTGTTCGGCAATGCCGACGAATTGGGCGCTCTAGGCCAATTTGCCTCGTTTACGGGCAAGAGCGAGATCACTGAGGACTAGGTTGGCCCTACGACAGTGCGTGCATCACGGCACAGCTAGAAAGGCCTGATAGACCCTCGTTGCTGAGGAGGCCGCAGCTAGGCGAATTATGTCCCAATGGCACCGACCCCCATGGCAGACAGGGTGCTCCTCCCATATGAGACCCCTGGATGGAACATCCAGCGCGTTCCAATTGGGTCGACTAGGGATTGGAAGACTCTCTCTCAAGCACATCCGGAGCCTATCAGAGCACCCTGCTTTCCCGGCCCAGAGCTGCCGTTGTCCAATGGGTCGAGATGCTGCGGCGCGCCCTTCGGAGCCGCCATTCGCTGCAAGCGCGAACCTTCAAGCGAGCGGAACTCACAGTCTGCGGACGAAGCCGCCGTTTGTGACCTTAGAACGAGTGGCTGCTATGCGCGCTTCGCTACGGCAGCGAAAAACAGCAACGGCGGGAAACGGAAGTTCGCTGCAAGTGCGATAGACCAGATGGTCATGTGAAAAAGCAGTCGTTCGTGCTTGATTACCTCGCGAAAGTCTGTCGACTGTACAGATACACGGAAGAACTTGGTGTTGATGAACCTCGATGACAGCCATGCCAACAGACACGAATAGTATAAAATCTGAGGCCAATGCACTTAGAGAAATTGTGTCTTGGTCGAATATAGTCATAGCGAACTCGTTCATAAAACCCGCTTCGACATCTGGAATTTAAGCGTTTAGAAAAGTCCTTCTCAATGGGTTGTGCGCCTTTGTGATGGAAGTACTCCTTGGTAGCAGTCTTAAGTTGGTTGCAGCGTCTCGTTTTCTGCGGCTTGGGCCATAGAGGGATGGTTCGGTTCGTTTGAACAGTTTTGAGCTGTTTCGTGAGTGGATTTTCCGCTCGGTTATGCCGGCACCAGGATTGGTGACGACGAGTTGAGATATGCCTTATCGGGCCTCTGCCCGCGCCAGAGACGCTCGGCGAAGATGTTGTCCCGCCAAGCGCCCTTTCCGTCGATGCTGATCTGGATGTCGGCATCCTTCAGGGTCTTGATTAACTCGATGGATGTGAACTTGCTGCTCTGATCCGTGTTCATGACCTCGGGCTTGGCCGTGGTGGCGCATGGCCAGTCTCGCACGACCCGAAAAGACGGAGAGCTCAGCGCGGCCTCGCGAGCCGGATCACAGTGCCGCCGGCCTCGGTGTCCCTGGCGTCGCCATCCGAGGCGAAGCGGGCCGTGACCTGAACCTCGTCGGCTTCTTCGAAGCGCGACAGATCGAGCTCGCCCGCTAAGTCGAGTTCGAGTTGCGCCCTCCGCCCGCCGGTCTCGAACCGGACCTCGCGCCGGCCCACCACGGTGACGACGACCTCCGACCCGCGCCGCGCGACCACCTCCACCACGATTTCCACGTCGCGCGATTGGTCCAGCGCGACGGGGTCCCGGACGAGATCGAGCACCAGCCGCCGGTCGCGTTCGAAAACGGCGAGTTCGGACCGCTCAAACGACACTCGTCCCGGTTCGCCGAGGGACGCGGTCCGCTTCGTGTCGATGCGACGCAAGACACCTTCGGTCGCGCCGGGCCGCGGAGACAACATGCGCGTTCCGGCGACGACGGGCGCGCGAGCAGGGCTCGCGATGGCCATGTAGGCCTCTCCTTTGCCGCTTTGGAAAGCTGCTTCAAGGTCCCCGCCCGCAGCGAACTGCCAAACCGCGCCGCTAGGTTCCAATATCGATTGGCCGCGCGTGCCGACTGCCGTGAAGAGCCTGCCTTGCACGGATATGTCCATCGCTTCGGCGTATTTAGATCCGGAAAGGGCCAGCGCGCCGAGCGGTCGGCCGTTGGTCGAGAAGATCGCCGCAAAACCGGTGGTTTCACCCTCAGGACCTGGTCTCAGATCGCCCTCGAATGGCGAGAGCGCGCGAAGTTCCGTCGACGTGCCGCTGACGGTGACGCGGTCGTCCTGTACCGAGATCCCGGTCACGAGGTCGAGCCCGTCGCCGCCGACCAGGTGGCCCCAGACGATCCGGCTCTCGCGCGGGCGCAGGGCGAGGAGGAACCCGTCGCTTTCGCCGCGGAGGCTGCCGCGAAAGCCCTGTGCCCGTGCGAAGCCCGACGACGCCGTTATCCCCCCGACAAGGCGCTGGGCCTGCGTGATGCGCACCTCCGTGGCGGCCTCGTCGCTCTTCCCGCCGATATAGCGGCCCGCCACGAGTGGGCCGTCGAAGCTCCCGAAATCTGCGACGAATGCGTCGGTGTGTCCGCCGAACTGCGTCGGAGAGAAGTTCGCAAGCATCCCAGGTGACCGGGTCCAGCCCGCAACGGAAACACCCTGCCTGGCCTGTACATCCAGTGCGAGCGGAACGTCATCCTCGCGTCCACCGAAGTAGCCGCCCGCGACCAGCGATCTGCCGTCGGCAGTCATCTGGCCGACGATCCCGTCGATCCCGCCTGCGGGAGACCGGGGGCTCGTGCCGAAGGGAAGACCGCTCGACGCGGCGTAGCCCGCGAAACCGATCCGACTAAGCGGGTCCGTCGCCAGCGCGGTGATCGCGTCTGCATCCGGGCCGCCGAGGAACGTGACGCTTTCGACCTTAAGTTCCTTGTCCGCGCGCAGGATGTACCCGTCTGATTCGAGCAAGACTGGCCCGGGTCGAATGCGAGAGTCGAAGTCGCCTGTCGATCCGGCTACCACCGTTGTGCCGTCGGCGCTGACCGTGACGTCCGAGATCCACTCGTGATCGCCTCCGACCAACCGCGCCACCGCCGTTGCGACGCCCGTCCGCTGCGGCGCGGCCGCATCGCCGACCTCTAGCCGGGTCCAGATCACGACCTCCGCTCTCTCGTCGACACGCTCGACGGCGAGACCGAAGGCGTCAGGCCCATCGGGTACGAACTTCACTTCGATGTCCTTCGTCAGCCCATTCAAAGTGGCTTCCGCGCGCAGCGGCGCGAGGCGGACGACACCGCCCCCCGTATCGATCAGCAGTCCGCCGTCCCCGGTGGCCTCTGGCTTCCCGCCCTCGACGATAAACCTGATCTTCTCAGGCGAGTGGCCCGGCCTGATCGCAAAGCTCCAGCCGAGCCCAGAGCCGCCTTCCGCTTCGGCGAGCGTCCAGTCGATACCGGACCAGAGCGATTGCCAACGCATTGCGCGGTAGGTCGGCACATTCTGACGGGAGACGCCGGGCGCTGCCTTAATATAGTGATGCCGGCGGTCGAGCGGATAGAGAGCCACGGGTGCCGCACCGGGGGCCGCATCGGGCTTGAAGGAGAGCACCTGGGACTTAAGATTCCGCGGGGCCAGCGTGTTGGCCACGGCGCGAAGTTTGCCGTCCCGGTCGGAGCGGAGAGGCAGCCTCAGTTTCATGTCGATGGCCTCGGCGATTAGGCCAACGATGGGACCACGTCCCAGATGTGTGCCCGTGCGGGACTGGCCATAGTTCGGCTCGAATATCCAGGACGGGTTGTCCGATGCGGTGGCGAGGCCGCGGTCGGCGGGGGCGGGATCGTATGGCGCGCGGTCGCGGCCGTCCGGGGCGCCGTCGCCGTCGGAATCGGGGTCTAGGTGGTTCGGGATGCCGTCTCCGTCCACGTCGCCCTGTTGTTCCTTGCCGTCGGATATCCCGTCGCCATCCGGGTTATTATTGCGCGGCAAATCGACTTCGATCCGGCCCGTATCGACCGCGCTTCCCGCGCAGGCGGTGCCGGGATAGGTCGCCTCGATCTCCCATTCACCACCCGAGGCGGTTACGAAGAAGTCCTCGTAGCATCCGCTCGCATCCGTCTGGACCTGCCGGTAGACCGGCGAGCCGTCTTCGTTCGTGTATCGGATCGTGATCGATTGGTTCGGCTGCGCCGGATCGGTGCAACCGGACGTCTGCACGACCCGGCATATCCGCGGTGATTTGATCCAAGGCGGCAGGAGGCCACGCTTTACGTCATCGGTGGTGTAGCCGTTCGGCTCCCAGCTTGCGGCCCTGTAGCGTTCCTGGTTTTCCTCGGCGTTCCGCGTTGGACACTCTGAGACGCGGGTGTCAGACTTCAGCCCTTGCGTGCGCCTCAGATCGACATCCACTGTCATCCCGCCGAGCCGGATCAGGGTGTTGCCGCTCTTGCGCCATCCCTGCACCTGCATCGTCTGTGTCGTGCAGACCGGCGCATCGTCGTCGGGCGTCACGGTGAAGAGGCCCGCGTGGGTGACGCTGGGCGGGATCAGGGCCTTCGCCGAATCAAAGGACCACTCCCAGGTGTCTGGTATGCCTTCGGCCGTGAAGTAAACCAGCTTGTCTTTCTCGCCCGCGTTCGCCGCGGTGAAGTCGGTCGAGACCGGCGTGTAGGGGCTCGACGTCGTGCTCTGCTCGACCCGCAGGTTGCGCTGGGCCGTATCGTTGCCCGGGTTCGTGTCGTTGAGCAGGCGGCGCAGTTCGACCCGGGCGCAGTGGTGGGGGCCCTCGCCGGCCGGGGGAGTCCATGTGACGAAGGTCTCGGCGGAGCCTCCCGCGGGCACCACGGGTATGATCACTGAAGCGAAGTAGTCGAACGCGCCTTCGCCATCGACGGTGTGGTAGGGCGATGAGAAATAGACTGCGACCTCGACGTCGTAGGCGTCTGCCGGTCCAGTATTTTCCACCCGCACGTAGACGCGGTTTTCCTCGCCCTCGATGGCCGGAGCATCGGACGGTGTAGGCACCCGGCCCTCCTCGCCATCGTAGCCGTCGGACTGGTTGTCGATCCAGATCGCAGGGGACATCCAGGACGGGTCACCCTGGACCATGCCGACATCGTAGTCGGTCACGGGCGGGTCGTAATCGTAAGTCAGCATCACGCCCGGCGGATCGGCGATTTCGGGCCCGACGCTGAGCGATATGCCGGTACCCGGGATCGTCATCGACCCACCGACCGGGATCGCGGCGTCGGTCAGGTCGTCCGCCGTGCCGGGTACCTGATCTCGCAGGATGACGGGTCCCAGTCCCTGTCGGATCAGGTCGTTCGCGTTATAGACGATGACCCCGCTCATCGGCAGTTCGGCATCCGCGTCGCCCAGCAGGTTCGAACGGCCCTCGGCCCAGATCTTGTGGGTCTCGGATTCGAAGGTCGTCAGACCCCTGGTTAACCCGAAGGCGGTCGCGGCGGTGCTCTCTGCGGGTGCGGCACTCTGATAGGCGAGCGGCACCTGGATGCTTGAGACAGGGCTCTCGGGGCGACGGACCCATTCCACGCCGACATCCGCCGTCGTCGGCCATTCCGCATGCATCTTGTTCCAGACCAGCGGATGCACTCCGTTGATAGGCTCGGCCAGCGCATCCCAGCCATCGGCATAGGGCCGCGCGAAATCAGCGTCGGGATGCTCCAGCAGGTCGAGGAGCCCGAACTGATGCGACAACCCGTAGGCGTATTGCTCCGTCGTGTTGTCCGGACCCTGGATCGAGACTGAGAACCGCCGAACCGCGCCGTCGATGACGAAAGGGAAGCTTCCGGTCGTGGCGTAATTGCCAGTGAAGCTCGGATCGTCGAGCACGATTACCAGCCGGTCGAGATCGTCGGCGGGATCGGCCGGATCGAGTCCGTCGAGCACCGTCGGGTCGGTGTCCAGCAGCTTGTCCATCAGCTCTAGCGTCAGATCGACAAGGATGGTTTTGTCGCCGCTTTCGTAGTGCGCGCGATCGTGGTCGAGCGATATCGGGCCGCGCAAGGTAGGGTTGATTTCCGCGGTGCCGCAGGAGACCTCGTCGATCCAGTCGCCCACCTCGGCGATGCGCTGCTCGACCTCGATCTGGTCGGCGGGGCCGGGAAGTGCCGAGAAGTCGGCCAGCACCACCAGCGTATCCTGCGGCCCGGTCGGGAACGGCGCTTTGGTGACCAGAAGGCCCCGACGCGCCACGTTGTTGGACAGCCGGACGCTGTCGAGATCGCTTACACCGGTGCTAGGGTCGTCGTTGCTGACGATCCGCGCGAACAGATCGGCGCGCCCGTCGGGCACGGGCAAGCTGTCGGGATCGGCGGGTCGGAAGACGATCGGCCCGACGAGGATCGAACTCATGGGGTCGATGGACGGCAGAGACAGCCAGTTGGCCGGCTGGTTGACCGCGGGGCTCGACCAGCTCCTGAAGAATCCGTCCACCTCCCAGTCGTCCGGGAAGTCCAGCGGACCGTTAGGGTCACCCCAGAAGAAACGCAGCTGTGCCGGGGACGAGGGCAGCGGGCCGGTGTTCCACACGCGCGCATAGACGTAGTTGTTGCGATCGTGTCGCGGTTGCTCGAACGGGATCGAGGCGAAGCTCTCGGGGGTGACTGATGCAAGATCGGTGATGGGATCGTGGCGGATGACGATGTCGGGCGAGGACAGCGCTAAACTGCCTGGATCGCCGGAAGGCTCCGTTCCGTCATCGAAGCCGTGGTCGCGGACATAGGTGTCGAAGGGGGCATCGCCGCCCAGCCAGGCGACGACGCGATCATAGCCGGAGTCGATGGAGAAAATCCGATCGTCGTCGTCGACCACCGCCGCCGCGGGCGTATGGAACAGCGCCGCGCTCCCGAGCGCGAAGCGATGTTGGCCGACCGGACCGAGGATGTTGAGCCAGTGATTGAAGCTGTCTACGACGAGGATGTCGCCGGTCGCGAGCCGCGCGGCGCCGCGCGGGTAGCGCAGGCCGCGCTGGTCGGTGCCGTAGCGGCCGATCAGAGACCCGGCGCCAGGCCCGCCTGAGACGACGCGGACCCCGTGCTGCTCGGGCGCCGCGAGAAGCAAGGACCCGTCTGGTTCGACTTCGATCCCGTAGATATGGCCCCAGTCGGGGCTCGACCCCCAAACCGACCAACTCATGTCGTCGATGTCGTCGGCAACGATGATACGCGCGTTTCCGCTGTCGGTCGCGAAGATGCGGCCGTCATCCGCGACATGAACATCGCGCGGTCGCATGATCGCAGTGCCGTCGACGCTCGTGAGCGTCGTAGAGGCAAAATTCGGATCCAGCGCATAGGTGTCGGCCGTGGCGTCCCGCCGGAAAGCATAGACGCGCCCGCGACCGGAATCGGCAACGAAAACGTTGCCGTTCGCATCGACGGCGAGTCCCTGTGGCGCCAGCAGTGCCGCGGCATCGGTCGTTGCGGCAACGAACCCGAAATCCTGCCAACTGGCCGCGCCGGTCTCGAGAGCCGACACCTCCGCATGCAAGATCCGGCGTCCGCCCGTGTCGCTGACCAGAAGCCTGTCACGCGCGGAGTCGTGGGCAATCCCGTTCGGAGAGGAGGCCGGCACGTCGATCAGCAGCGGGGCACCCACATCCTGGGCGGCCGCAGGTGACGTCAGCAGCAGCGCGGCCAGTGCGAGGCTTTCGCAAAACGTGATCCAGCGTGCCATTCTATCTCTCCTCTTTCATCTGCGTGTCGGGTGCAGGCTCCCTTGCATTTCGCGTCCAGATGCGGCGTGACGGACCGCCGGCGGTGTCGTCCGGACCTTCTAAAGCAGGTTGTCTGCGGAGATTTCTCCGCGCTCGATGTCGTAAATGATGCGGATACGGTTTTTCGCGAGCTCCGGGAGGTCTTCGGGCATTCCGAGCGGGTTCTCGGGGCCCCAGAGGTGAAAGATCAGTGCCGGGCGCGGCGGCCCTTCGTCGCCGAAGTCGAACAACACGCTGAGGATTTCGAACTCGTCGATCTTCTCCAACGGGACCCGCCGTTCGATCAGGTCCTATGCCACCGCGAGGGACTGCCGGTCCGTGATCGCATTCATCTCCACGATCCGGCGGCCGGAATCGCGTGTGCCCTGTTCCTGGACATCGACGCTCATGCGGCGCGGGTCCTCGATGGTCGCGACCGACTCAAGCCGCAGCAGCCCGCCGTCCCGCGCAAGGAAGGCGGTGACGGGCACGTCTGTCCGCCGTTCGCCGAGGACGAGATCGTGGAGGATCGCGGGCCGCACCTCCGGGGCTTGCTCGATAAACGCGATGCCCCGCCGGGGCGAGATCGGCTTGATACGGCCCTCCATATCGTTGCGGTTCAGCGCAAGTATACGCGCGGCCCTCGTCTCGGCACGCTCGGTGAGGCCGACCGCATCGTCCTGCGCGCGCGCGGCGACGGCGAGGAGCAGAAGGAGAGTGAGAAGCAGGTATCGCATCAATTTCTATCGTCCCAAATCTCGAACTCGGTTCCGCTGACCCACTCGTAGTTCATGTCGTCAAGATCGGCGGTGTTGGAAGGCGCCACGGCGCTGACGCTGGTGACGTTGCCGCGGCCATCGGTGCTATCGATCTCGATATCGGTACGGGTAAGCGTCGTTGGGTTCCACCCGGTGCCGTCGCGGTATTCAAGATTGGTGACGGTGGCATGCGAGCCGCTCGACCCGGGGATGCGCGAGACCGTCTGTTTCGGCTCTGTGCCGATTTGGAGGTTCTGGAAAGAGGACCCGATCATCGATGCGTGCGTCACGGTTTTCCATGCTGAGCCGACATGGCGTGCCTCGGCCTCCCCGGTCGTGCTGTCCGTCAACTCCACCTCGAAGTCGCCGGTGGTCCAACCCGCCCCGGCCTTCGTGAATATCTGGTAGCCTAGTGGCGAGGTGGGCGGTGTCGCCGAGTAGCCGGGGTAGTCAGGGACGAACTCGAAATAGAGCTCGGCCGTCGAGGTGCCCGCAGTGTCCAGTTTCGCGCGCACTCCTGTTTGGATCCACTTCGAGATGTCGTTGCGCTGAAGCGAGATCCAGTAGGATGTCGTCTTGAACCGCGGCGGCGTTGGGTCCCATGAGACAACCGGCTGCGCCCCAGTCAGCGATCCCTTGAGGCCGATCAGGCCCGCCTGCGCTTGACGCGCGGTGATTCGATTGCGGATGGTCGAGTAGGTGTTGCCGGGCTCGCGATGGACATTGTTCTGAAGCTTGATCTCGTCGGTGCCAATCACGTTGGATGCGGCATCGCGAAGGGTCAGCGTCACGTCGATCTCGCCGCCGTGGACGGCTTCGACAAGATAAACGAGATCGCCCGCGGTGATGCCTGCAATCGGAATGTCGTAGCTCGCCGCGTCCGGTCCTCCATCGGCGGCGGGGGGACCGATTCGCGCCGTGTCAGTCTCGTCGAAGATGCGGATTTTCGTCTTGTCGGATACCTCGAGGGTGAGTGTCGAACCGGCTGCGATGGCGGCGTTCCGGCGGATCGTGAGTTCAGACAGCTCGGTCTTGTCCGTCGCACCGTCGATCACGTCGTTGGAGACCGCATCGTTCCCCATCCCGCCGTCGTCGTCATTGTTGACATAGACGATCATGCCCATGTCGTCCGTCTCGGTCGTATCGTCCGCGACCTCGAGCGTGCCGTCCATGTCGGTGTCGGTGTCCATGTCGACAGCGTGGATTGCGACATCCCGGATGATGACGCTGAACCCGGTCCTTAGGATCGACGTCCAAATGGTCGAGGCGATCCTCGCGCACGAAAAGGTGGACCGGCGGACGGCGCTTGCCCGGTCCCGCGATGCCCTCGGCATGGTCGGCATTCCGGCCCCCGAAGAGCGGCTGCGCGCCTATCCCCATCAGCTTTCCGGCGGGATGCGGCAGCGTGTGGCCATCGCCATCGCCTTCCTGAACGAGCCCGACCTCATCATCGCCGACGAGCCGACGACCGCACTCGATGTCACGATCCAATCTCAGATCCTCCACGAGGCGCAGAAGCTGGTGCGCCGCACCGGCACCGCGATGATCTGGATCACCCACGACCTCGCCGTGGTGGCGGGCCTCGCGGACCGGATCGCCGTCATGTATGCGGGCCGGATCGTCGAGACGGGGCCGACCGGTGATGTAATCGATGATCCCCGCCACCCTTATACCTACGGCCTGCTGGGCTCGGTGCCATCCTCGAACGCCCGGGGCCAGCGTCTTTATCAGATCGAGGGAATGGCCCCGAACATGCTGGCCCTGCCGCCGGGCTGCCCCTTCGCGCCCCGCTGCAAGCGCGCCACGGGGCGCTGCAACGTCCCACCCGGCGTCACCCAAGAAGGGGTGCGGGCCTATCGCTGCATTGATCCCTTCGCCGCCTCGCGCGAGGCCATGGCATGACACCCCTGATCGAATTGCGCGGCGTCTCTAAGCGTTTCACCAAGCGTCTCGATCTCGCGGGCCGGATCGCGGGCCGCCTGGGCGCGAACGTGCGCGAGGAGACGGTTCACGCCGTCGACGGCGTAGACCTCTCCATCCGGCCGGGTGAGGTGCTGGGGCTGGTCGGCGAGTCGGGCTGCGGCAAATCTACGCTGGGCCGGGTCGTAGCGGGCATCCACGCCGCGAGCGACGGCGAAATGCTCTTTGACGGCACGTCCCTCGACCGAATGGACGCCAAGGCACGCCGCCGCGCCAATCTCGACGTGCAGATGATCTTCCAGGACCCGTCCTCGTCGCTCAACCCGCGGCTCAGGGTCGAGGACATCGTCGCCGAGGCCCCCCGCCTGCACGGCATCGTCACGGCCGCCGAGGCACCGGACTACGTAGACGACCTGATGCGGAAGGTCGGACTCGATCCCGGCCTCAAGCGCCGCTACCCGCACCAGTTCTCGGGCGGGCAGCGCCAGCGGATCGGCATCGCCCGCGCCCTGGCCGTGAAGCCCCGCTTCCTCGTCTGCGACGAAGCCATCGCCGCGCTCGATGTGTCGATCCAGGCGCAGGTCATCAACCTGTTCGCGGACCTGCGCGAGGAGTTGGGCCTGACCTACCTCTTCATCAGCCACGACCTCAGCGTGGTCGAGCACATCGCCGACCGGGTCGCGATCATGTATCTGGGCCGCATTGTCGAGATGGCCCCGACCGATGCGATCTTCGGCCACCCCCGGCACCCCTATACGCGCGACCTCTTGGCCCAGGTGCCACGCCTCGACCGCCGCCGGCAGGAGTTCCGGCCGATCGAGGGCGAGATTCCGTCCCCCCTCGATCCGCCGCCGGGATGCCATTACCACCCGCGCTGCGACCAAGCGACGGACCTCTGCCGATCAACGGTGCCGCGCCGCGCGGCGTCGGGCGCGGGCGGGGACGTGGCCTGCCATCATCCGCTCCGGGTCGAAGAGCCGGCTTAACCGGCGAAGATCTGAGGCGAGGGAGACACCGGCCTACCAATCGCGGTGCCTCGGCCATCTGTCGCGAACGGTGGAACGTCTCGTTGGGCTATACCCATACGTAACGCTGCTTCGCAGCATCCGCCTCGAACTCAATGTCCGGTATGGGCCGATCTCAGCGCGACCGGTGCTTTCGATCATACTGGTTCCTCACCGCATTGATGGCCCCACAAGAACCCACTTTGACCGATGAAGCGGGCCACACTGGCAGACAAAATCCGCAGATAGCTGTCCTTGATAAGCTCGGAAGCAGCCCATTGCGGGCTTTTGCCAGGACAGCGGCCATCACGACGCAGCTTGTCGAAG
This sequence comes from Aestuariibius insulae, assembly GCF_040783535.2. Taxonomy (NCBI): domain Bacteria; kingdom Pseudomonadati; phylum Pseudomonadota; class Alphaproteobacteria; order Rhodobacterales; family Paracoccaceae; genus Aestuariibius; species Aestuariibius insulae. The sequence continues at coordinate 54,799 of NZ_JBFONW020000003.1, read as the reverse complement.
GAGGGCGCTGATCAACGGCGAAGCTTCGCAATATGGCAGATGACCGTACTGCGACTGGTCGCAAGCAGCTTGCGATTTTGCAACGACATTTCAAATTGGCTGGGAACGGCGAATTCAAGTTGATCAGTCAAGTAGATGACTCGATAGCTGATCGAGATGGCACCTCTGACAGACGTGCGGGCGAGATTGCGCTTTGGGACACGCCGCGCTGTTCGAGATCGTCCGGTAAGCGGTTGTGTCGGATAAGAGACTTGGATGCTTTCGCCAGTGCCGGTCCCATCATGATCCCATAACCACCCTGCGCTGCGAGCCAGAAGAAGTCGTCTAGCGCACCATCGAATCCCACGACCGGGGCGCCGTCGGACACGAAAGTCCGAAGTCCGGCCCAACTGTGTGCTATGCGGCACACGTCTATAACGGTGTGACGCTGGAGCCAATCAGCGGCCAGAGCAATGTCGAGCTCTTCGGGCTGCGCGTCTTGTGGTTCGGTCGGTGTTTCGTCGCCGAACGACGCCATTATGAGCCCTGCTTCGGGTTTGAGATATGCCTCCGAGTCGGCCATGTCGACGGCGGGTAGCGATTGTATACTCATGCCCACAGGTGCATCGGCGACAATTGCGCTTCTACGCTTCGGGACCAGCCCGAGTGTCCGGGCGCCGGCCATCGCCCCAATTTCATCCGCCCATGCGCCGGCGGCGTTGATCACAACGGCGGCCTCAACTGTGCTGCCGGCGACCTCGATACTCCATTGCCCTGCGCGGCGGTCAATCCCTCGCACACGCGCATTGCATAGGAGATGTCCATCCAACGCCTTGAAACCACGTAAGTAAGCCTGATGAAGCGCGTCCACATCGATGTCCATTACGCCTGATTCATAGGACGCCGCAGCGACCACTTCCGGACGCAGAAGCGGCACAAGCGCCAGAGCCTGTGTCGCCGACAAGTGGTGAACCGGCGCCTCATCCGCGGCAGACGCCACGATCGTGTCGAGGCGGGCCTCTTGTCCAGCCCCGGCAATCGTCAGCAACCCACGTGGTGAGAGCAGGGGATGATCAGCGAAGCCACTTGGCGGATCAACCAGGAACGGACCGCTTCCTGCATTGATCCCGCGTACCACGGCGTTTCCGTAGTTGGGTGTATAGAGCGCCGCCGACCGTCCCGTGCTGTGATAGCCGGCCCGAGACTCTGCCTCAATCAATGCGACGGTTCCGATCTGGGCGAGTTCGAAGGCCACCGAGGCACCTGCAATTCCGGCACCGATGACGGCGTAATGGTACATAGTGTTGACTCGTCTTTCATTTTCAGCCGGTCAAGTGGGCCCTCGCCAGTTCGAGAGATGGCAAACGGGACGGGAACGTTGCGGCATCTTGCCATCACTCACCATCTGATCTTCAACCGGTAACAGATGCAGATCATTTAAGCTGCAATAAAAATTAAATGCTTTGACAAAATGTTATAAAACTTTCATTTTCGCCACCAGAAGGGGATACTCGGGTATGAGCGCATCCGTTCGCGAGCGATTGACAACCAGTCTGGCCACAGCCTCGAAGGCCGACCGGATACTGGCAAACTTCATGCTCTCGGAATTGTCCAACCTTCCGTTTGAAACGGCAGCCAGCCTGGCAGCGAAAGTCGAAGTAAGCGAGCCGACGGTCGGTCGATTTTGCAGGACCTTAGGCTACAAGAGCTTCAAGGACCTGAAGGACCATTTGAAGCAGGACATAGGCCAGCAACCTTGGCTCGTCAGCGACAGGCTTCAGGATCTACGCAAGAGGGCAGCCGCGGGCGAGGATCAGCTCGCGGCCGGGCTGGAACTTGAAATCTCGGCGCTGGTCGCGATTTACGAACTTGCGCGGACGTCGGAATGGACGCGCGTCGTGAAACGGTTGGCGACCACTCCCAATGTCTACGCGGTCGGGTTCCAGACCGAACGGGGTATGGCGCAGATACTGGTCAATCAATTGCAATATCTGCGCGACGGCGTGCGGATGCTCGACCTTGCCGGGGGCAGTTTTGCCGAAGTGCTGGTCTCGGACCCCACCCAGTCGTGCCTCGTGATGTTCGAGGCCCGCCGCTATTCGAGGTTGTCGCGTGACCTTGCGATCGAAGCAAAGAAGGCCGGGATTCCAGTGACACTGGTGACCGATCCATTCTGCGACTGGGGGCGCGATCTTGTCGACGAGATGTTCGTCGTCCCCACCGAATTCAACCAATTCTGGGAATCCACGGCCCAGATGGCAAGTTTGGCCAACCTGTTAGTCAACGGCGTGTTTCTGGAGCTCGGCCCGAAGGTCGAAGCGAGGATGGAAACCGTCACGCAGCTATATAGCCGGTTCACCGGCTATATCGGAAAACCTAGCAATCGCACATCTCAGTCAGGGAGCAAATCGGCCTGACGCAGACCACCATTGATAACAATAACAACAAGGAATTCTGCAATGCGCTATATCTCCAAGACACGACTTTTCGCAAGCTCAATGCTGGTTTCAGCCGGCGTGTTTGGTCTTGCCATTGTCGCCAACGCTCAGGAAGCGACATTCGTCGTTTCCGCACAGAACGTCGGCACGCCGAGTTACAACCCGATCAACGGCACTCAACTCAACGATGCAATTACCCTGATCTTTGACCGTATGGTCATTCAGGACGCCGACCAGACATTCCACGGCCAGCTTGCGACCGAGTGGGAATCGACGGCCGACGGCATGTCGTGGACATTCAAGCTGCGCGAGGGAGTGACCTTCCACGATGGTGAGCCATTCAACGCGGAAACCATCGTGTGGTGGATTCCGCAATTCGCCGAGACCGAAAATGCGTTCATGACAGCCGCTATCGAAAGCGTCGAAGTGATCGACGATTTGACCGTCAGGTTCGTGATGGCGAATCCCGATCCAAACCTCTTGTCGAACATGTCATCGGGTTTCATGAGTATTCCCTCGCCCAAAGCCTTCGATGCGCTGGGTGATGATTTCGGCGTGACCTCTGCGGTAGGCTCTGGGCCCTTCAAACTAGAAAGCTTCACGGTTGGTCAGGAAACGGTGCTGTCGGCAAACGAGGATTACGCATGGGCGTCCGATCTGTCAGAGAACCAAGGCGCGCCGCATATCAAGACGCTGACGTTCCGAGAGATATCGGAGGACTCCACCGCCTTCCTTGAACTCAGCACTGGCGGTGTGGACCTGCTTTACAGCGTGCCAACCGACTTCCTGCCACGCCTTGAAGGCGAGGCGTCGGTTCAAGTCGGTACAATGCCCGGGACCGGTTTGTTCTACATCCCCATCAATACGACCGTTGAGCCATTCACCGATATCAAGGTGCGCGAGGCCACCGCCTTTGCCATCAACCAGAAGGAAATTCTGGATAATCTCTACGGCGGCGTCGGTTCGGTCGCCAATACCTTTTTGATCGACTCGCTGTTGGCGGCAAACGTCGATCCGGCGCTCAAAATTTCCTACGATCCGGACCGCTCCACCGCCGCGTTGGAGGAAGCCGGCTGGGTCATGGGCTCTGATGGTGTTCGGGAAAAGGACGGGACCAAACTGCAGGTTGCGCTGTGGACCCAGAACGGGACCGAATTCAAACGTGTGACCGAAGTGGTCCAAGCCCAGTTGAAAGCCGTTGGCATTGGTGCCGACATCACGGTCTTTGACAGCGCCACTATCAATGACCAGTATCGCAAGGGCACCGATCATCAGCTGGCGGTCCGCTCCTATTCCTGGGCCAATGCGGACATCATCGACTGGTTCTTTTCCGGTCAGCGCCTGGGCTATCCGAACGTGTCGATGTGGAACGACCCTAAGGCAGATGAAATGAACCTCGCTGCCATGAGTGGTTCACGTACATGGGAAGAGCGGGTCGCTAACTTCACGACCTACCATGAGTATGTTCTGAGCCAGTACGTCTTCGCGCCGATCTATCAGCCCGTCCAGATCTACGCCTATGACAAAGAGGCCATTTTCGTGCCTGAGGCCATTCGGGGAACGCGTCTGCAAAGCCAGACCGTGGTCGACATCACGGTTAACTGAACCGCGTCGTACCGCGACCCTAACGGACGAGGCCCCGAAATGATCAGCTTTTTCATCAAGCGGCTCTTGCTGCTCATTCCGGTGTTCCTTGCCGTGTCACTGGTCATCTTCATGATCGTGCACTTGGTTCCGGGCGATCCGATCGACAATCTTGTCCAGATCAATTCCTCGCCCGAGCAAAAGGCGGCGCTTGCGGCCAAGTACGGCCTCGACAAACCGCTTTACCAGCAATACACAATCTGGCTCGGCAACGCCCTGACCGGCGATCTGGGTGACGCCATAATCCTGCGCCGCCCAGTCGCGGATCTGATTGCCCAAAACCTTCCGCATTCGCTGTCGCTTGGCGCCTTGGCGCTTCTGTTTTCGACGGTGGTCGGCATCACCGCCGGCGCGCTGGCGGCGATCTACAAGGACAGCTGGATCGATCGGGTGACGATGACGCTGATCCTGCTGGGGTCGACCGTACCGGGTTTCTGGCTTGGCCTGCTTCTCATCATGCTTTTTGCGGTGCAGCTTGGCTGGTTTCCCGTGTCGGGTGCCCGAAGCTGGGATGCGCTGGTCCTTCCGGTCCTGACCATAGGACTTGGAGGAGTGGCGCTTGTCGCTCGGGTAACGCGCGTCGCCATGATAGAAACGGCGCGCAAGGACTTTGTCATGATGCTGCATGCCAAGGGTGTTCCGCCTTGGCGAATTGAATTGCGTCATGTGCTGCGTCACGCGTTGCTGCCCGTTGTCACGATCCTGTCGCTCCGCATCGGCTGGATCCTTGGCGGCGCGGTTACCGTCGAGTTCGTTTTTGCCCGCCCCGGTCTCGGCTCACTGCTGATTACATCGCTGAACCAGCGCGACTACCCGGTCGTTCAGGGAGCCCTTCTGATGCTCGCTGTCGCGGTGATGCTTGGCACCTTGCTAGGCGACATCGTTCAAGCCGCGATGGACCCACGTGTGCGTGAAAGGATAAAATGATGACGGCTTTCGCTCCCATCAGGACGGCCATCTGGTCGCCACGCGGCGGCGTTTCTGCTGCTGTCCTGGTGCTTGTTGTGGCCTGCGCGTTGTTTGCACCGCTGATCGCACCCTATGCCTACGACATCCAGAACCTGCCGGGCGCGAACACTGAGCCCGGCGCGGCCCATTGGATGGGCACTGATGAATTCGGACGAGACCTGATGTCCCGCATAATCTACGGCGCGAGAACGTCACTGTCCGTGGCAGTCACCGCTATCTCGATCTCGGTAGCGGCCGGACTGACGCTAGGCGCGATGGCCGGTTATTTCGGCGGCTGGTTCGACCGTGCCGTCACCGCGGTCGTCGATCTGACCTGGTCTTTTCCCGAGATCCTGATCGCGCTGATCCTGATCGCTATTATCGGCCCAGGATTGGAAAGCACGATGGTCGCCATCTCGATCGCCTACCTCGCGCAATTCACGCGGCTAACACGTGCGCAGATCATGGCCCTAAAGAACGAGACCTACGTCGAGGCAACGACCAATCTAGGCGCCGGGCATTTTCACATCATTTTTCGCCACCTTCTGCCCAATGCGCTGACGCCGGTGATTGTGGCCGGCATGCTTGCGACCGGAGACGCGATCATCTTGGAAGCCACGCTCGGCTTCTTCGGCCTTGGCGCTCAGCCGCCAACACCAAGCTGGGGCGCCATGATGTCGAGTGGGACGGCACAAATCTTCATCGCACCTTGGATCATCATCTTTCCGGGCCTGGCCATCGCCATCACGGTCATCTCGATAAACCTGTTCGGTGACGCATTGATCGAGGCGCTCGATATCCGCAACCGTTTGCGGAGCGTGTGATATGGCGCTTCTTTCGGTTCAGGGCATCTCGGTTTCGATTGGCGCCTTGTGCCCGTTGGAAGGTGTCACATTCGACATCGACAAGGGCGAAATCCTCGGCCTCGTTGGTGAGTCCGGCTCCGGCAAGTCGCTGACTGCGATGTGCGTCATGGGGTTGCTGCCGCGCATCGGCGGCTCCATCACCAAAGGCTCCATTGTCTTTGACGGGCGCGATTTGATCGGACTTCCCGAGATCGAGTTGCGCCGATTGCGTGGCAAGCGCATCGCGCTGATCAGCCAGAACCCGATGACATCGCTGGATCCGATCATTCGCATCGGTGCGCAGATCGACCAGGTCTCGACCCTGCATCTGGGGTTAAGCGCCGAGGCGGCGAAGGCACGCAGCCTTGAGTTGATCGCCCAGTTGCGCATTCCGGAACCCGCTGCGATCCATCGCGCCTATCCGCATCAGCTTTCAGGCGGCATGAAACAACGGATTGTTATCGCCATGGCGCTTGCCGCAGACCCTGACCTGATCGTTGCTGATGAACCCACGACGGCGCTCGATGTCACCATCCAGGCCCAGATCATACAGATCATGGTCGAACTGGTCCGCGACCGCGGCCTCGCCCTCATGCTGATTACCCATGACATGGGCGTGGTGGCGCAGGCCTGCGACCGCGTCGTTGTTTTGTATGCCGGCCGGGTCGCGGAAATGAACCGGATTGGCGAGATCTTTGGCAAACCCAAGCATCCATACACGCGCGAACTGATCCGCTGCATTCCGCGGCTGGGTCAGGAGCCAGGAAGCCTGAAGGGTATTCCCGGGGTCGTGCCGAGCATCGTCGATTATCCGAATGGCTGCCGCTTCAATCCGCGCTGCAGCAACGCACAGACGCTATGTCGCGACCAGGCGCCTGCGCTTGAGCCCAAATCTTCGGGTCTGGCGGCCTGTCATTTCAGCGAGATTTGATAATGGATGCTTCGGTCCCACGCGATGACAGCCTTGTAACGATAAAGGATCTGACGCGCGAGTTTTCGTCCGGAGGCGGTTTTATGAAGCCGCGCCGCACCATGCGCGCGGTCAATGACGTCTCACTTGATGTGCCGCGCGGCAAAGTAACCGGGGTCGTGGGCGAAAGCGGCTGCGGCAAGTCCACCTTGGCGCGGCTCGTTTTGCGCCTGCTGGAGGCCACTGAAGGGACGGTGATCTTCGACGGCAAGAATCTGGCGACCCAGTCGCAGGCCGAGATGCGCAAACTGCGCCGCCAGATGCAGATGGTGTTCCAGGACCCGTATTCTGCCATCGACCCACGCTATACGATCCGCCGCGCCTTGCTCGAACCCTTTCAGGTGCAAGGTGAAGCCAAGACGGTGGCGGAGGCGAGAGCGACGGTGGATGAACTGATCTCCATGGTCGGCCTCAGCCCGCGCATGTTGGACAGTTTCCCCCATCAGCTATCTGGCGGTCAAAAGCAGCGGGTGGGGATCGCACGAGCGCTGGCACTACGCCCGTCATTTCTCGTGCTCGACGAGCCAACCGCGTCTTTGGATGTCTCCATCCAGGCGCAGATCGTAGATCTGCTGGAAGCCCTAAAGGAAGAGCTTCGGCTGACATATCTTTTTATCAGCCATGATCTCAGCCTTGTCCGTTATTTCTGCGACCGTGTTGTGGTAATGTATCTGGGGCGCGTCATGGAGATTTTGCCGGGTGCTAAGACGCAGCCGCGCCATCACTATACCCATGCGCTTCTCGACAGCAACTTCGAGCCCGACCCGACCCGGCGAAAGATCGTCACGATGCTGGGCGGTGAAATTCCAAGCCCCTTTGCGAAGATCCCCGGATGTGCCTTTGCGGCGCGCTGTCCCGCGGCCAGCGATGTTTGCACACGCGAGCGCCCGCCCCTTACAAACCTCGGCGACGGCCGCATGGTTGCCTGCCACAACCCGATGGATTGAATTGCAGATGAACTTTCGCGTTCTGAGTGCCGAAATCAGCCATGAAACAAATACCTTCTCGATCCGTCCGACAGATCTTGTAGCGTTTAAGAGCCGGTACTTCCTTCTGGGAGAGGAGGCCATCCGCGAACGAGGACAGGCAAACACCGATCTTGCCGGATTTCTTGATGTCGCACGCGACAAGGGATGGGATCTGACGCATGCGGTCAGCACGTCTGCGCCGCCCGGTGGTCTTGTCACACCGGGTACATTCATGGCGCTCGCTGCGCCGGTGATAGCGCGTGCTCTCGCCCAAGATTTCGACGGCATCTTGCTTTCGCTACATGGCGCCATGGTAATTGACGGCGCCGAGGATGGTGAGGGGACGTTCCTCGCGCGGCTCCGGGAGGTGACGGGCCGCGACGTTCCGATTGCAATCACGCTCGACCCTCACGCCAATGTAAGTCAGGAAATGGCCGACCTCGCCAACATCATCGTCTCCTACAAGACCTATCCACATGTCGACATGCGCGACTGTGCCGTGCTGGCAGGAGAGATATTGCATCGGACCATGTCGGGTGAAATCGCACCGAAGACGCTGCGGGTTCATCGCCCGATGCTTGAGGAGGTCAACGGTGGACGCACCGATGCCGGCCCGATGATCGAACGCAACGCGCGGGCTCTTGCGCACCAGCTGCACCCTGATGCCTTTGCCGTCAGCATCAATGCGGGCTTCGGCAATGCCGATATTGCTGAGGTCGGGCCGACAGTCCTTGTCACCTATCAGGGCGACCCTGCGCCACATGAACGGCTTGGCAAGGAACTTGCAGATGACATCTGGGACAGGCGGTTCGAGGGTCTCAACGACTATCTCAGTGTCAAAGCTGCCGCCGCACAATGCGTGGATCACGAAGCCGAAAACGGCCCGATCGTCGTTGCCGATTATGCTGACAATCCCGGTGGAGGAGCGTATGGCGATGCAACGTCGCTGCTTGCAGCGCTGCTTGCCGCAAGCGCCGACAATGCATGTTTTGGACCGTTGGTCGATCCGGAAGCAATCGAGTATTTGGAAACGCAAACCGTAGGGCGGGCCGTCACCCTTGAACTTGGAGGCAAGACGGATCCCGGCCGTGGCGGCGGGCCAATCACGGTGACGGGCACACTCAAGATGCTCAGCGATGGAAACTATACAGGAACAGGCCCGATCCTCGGCGGTCTTCACCGAAGTTGGGGACGCACGGCCGTCCTCGGCGTAGCAGGCATCGACATCTTGATTGTAACCAACGCGACCCAGATGCTTGACCTTGCGCAATTCCAAACGTTTGGCATTGACCCCGCCGAAAAGACTATCGTCGCCCTGAAGTCCATGCAGCATTTTCGCGCCGCCTTCGAGCCGGTCGCATCTCGCATTATTGTTTGCGATAGCGGCGCGCTCTGCACACCGGACCTCGCCAGGCTGCCCTACCGCAATGTGCCGCGTCCGATCTTCCCGCTCGACCGATAGTGGAGCATAGGTAGCGCCCCGATCGCCATGTGGCGACGTAGGGCAAGCCCCGAGTTATGGGGTACCTTTGATTGTGCGCACACCCGTGTCGCGCGAGCATCGACTTGCACGCGCTTGCAAGGTCCGTTCCCCGCCCTCTGTTTTTGTTTCTGACGTTGCGAATTGCATAAAACAGCCGTTGGAAAATACGCTCCAAGCTGGTGCTTTGCCTTGCGATCTGTGAGTTCGCCCATCAACCGATTTTACGCTTGCAGCGAATGGCAGCAAATCGGACTGCGGACGCAGCATCGCAGATCTGTGCTGGCTGGCGGCTTGGGGCCGGTGCCAGCCGCGAAAGCCGCAAGAAGTCGGAAACTTTGCAAGGTCCGCTTTCTGCGCATACCGGACCTTGGTGCGGTTACCGCATCAACACTACTGCCGAGTCCAAGTTCGAATGACAGCTTTGCAGGATCGCGATGGCCCGCTTTACAGCCGCAGGGAACGACCGGTTTCCGCCCATTCTGCGGAGAGACAACCTGTTGCGGATGCAGAAGGTGGCGCGTTGAACAGAGTAGAGCGCCCGCAGTTGCTTTTCGTTCGGTGTCCTGCGCGTTCGGTGATGCGGGAAGGCCGTCGCTGGTCTGCGGTGGCTCTAGCGGTATCTGCAATTTCCAAGCCGTCTTGAAGGCTGTGTGAACCGCTCGGTTAGGGCGGTCACGCGCAGGGGCTTGCGGCGGGTGTCCTAACTCCCGTTCCTCGCTTTCACGTGGCCCACAGGACGTCGCTCTTTCGCTCTGGACTTCTCTGGTGCCGGAAGCGGTACTGTGCCTGTGTCACCGCCCGGATTGCCGGGCTCCACTCGGTACTGGGCGCGGGATTACCTTGCGCCGACGAATGTGGAGATGACGATGACACAGCCTAATCCTTCAACCAGGACACGGGCCGACGCAGCCCAACCGAAGGGTAAGCCAACCCCATCGGAGCAACCGAAGGGCAAGCCTGCCCGGTCGGCCAAACCGACGCGCAGCGCGCCGCTGACCCGGCTTCTGCGCCGCAAGACCGGCGCCTCGATGGCGCAAGTACAGGCTGCCTTTGGATGGCAGCCGCATACGGTGCGGGCCGCAATCTCGGCGCAGCGCAAAGCAGGGCACTGGGTCGAGCGCACGCCCAACGACACCGGGCCAGTCTATCGGATCGTAACCGACGAGGCCAAACCATGAGCCGGCACGACACGGACCGGCCGGCGGCCGACTTGCAGGCGCTGGCAGAGGCCTCCCGCGCCGATTGCCTTGCGCGATGGCGTGCGGCCTTCGGCAGACCGCCGCCCAAGCACCTGTCGCTGCCTCTTCTGCGCAAGCTGCTGATCTGGCAGCGCCAGACCGAGGCGCTGGGCGAACTCTTCGCCCGGACCGAGCGGGAGCTGGACCGCCTGGCCAGCGGGTCCCGCGTCCGCCCCGTGACGCCCGGATCCCGTCTCGTGCGAGAGTGGAACGGGCGCACCTACCGCGTCGAAGTGACCGAGGACGGCTATCTGATGGATGGGCGATCATGGCGCTCGCTCTCGGCCATCGCGCGGCATATCACCGGCGCACATTGGTCCGGCCCCCGGTTCTTCGGACTGGCCTGATGCGCCGGATTCGCTGCGCGATCTATACCCGCAAGAGCTCCGAGGAGGGGCTAGACCAGGATTTCAATTCCTTAGACGCCCAGCGGGAGGCCTGCGCGGCCTATATCGCCAGCCAAAAGCACGAAGGCTGGCACCGTCTGTCGGAGCGCTATGACGATGGCGGGATCTCGGGTGGCACGCTCGACCGGCCGGCCCTCACGCGGCTCATGCAGGCGATCCGCGACCGGCGCGTCGAGCGGATCGTCGTCTACAATATCGACCGGCTGACCCGCGCGCTGGCGAACTTCGCCAAGCTGGTGGAGACGCTGGAGGCGGCCGAGGCCTTCTTCGTGTCGGTGACGCAGAGCTTCAACACCGCCATCAGCATGGGGTCGCTGACGCTGAACATGCTGCTCTCCTTCGCCCAGTTCGAGCGGGAGGTCACCGCCGAGCGGATCCGCGACAAGGGCCAGGTTCATGACGGCCAGCGCCGCGCCCTCATCGACCCCGCGCCTTGGGAGAAGATCCAGTAGAAGCTCCAGCACCAAGCAGAGCCGCCCTACTCTCCTCGATCAACCGAGTCGACCTACGCCCCGGGGCGCTCATTGTCCAATTTCAGCCAAGGCCATCGCGGCTCTGATCGACGACATGCTCGACGATCTGTATCCCGAGGTTCTCCCCTTCCAGATGCGCCGCCGCAGCGTCGAAACGAAGCTGCACCTGGGAGACGCGCCACCCAACATCGACCGAACGCTCGTGACCAACATCGTCAAGGCGCGCGGCTGCTCACCCGGATCCTCACCGGAGAGAGCATCGCCGGGATCGCCAATGCAGACGGCACCTCGCCCCGCCGGATCAAGGACCTCCTGCCCCTCGCGCTGCTCGCCCCACCTCTCCTTGAGACCATCGCAAAAGGCACCCAGCTCCCAGCCCTGACCACCGACTACCTCGTCAAGACCGGCCTCCCAACCCTCTGGGACGACCAGATCAAGCAGGTCGCTGATCTCTAGATCCGCCTGTCTGTCACCCGCGAACGATCCGGCCAAGCTCGCGCAAGAAGCAGCGCGGCAATGCAAGAGGGCGCCATAGTCCCGGGCCGCACCCTCCCGGCTTCCGTAAACACGGACCGCGCAATCGCCAAACAGAGACGCCAGCCAAAAGCGGCTACTCCATCGCCCTTAACCAGAGTCCCACTGAAAGACCGACCAAGCCAAGACACCGAAATCTCAATGCAAAGCCCTCGGCAATCAGAACACCACCAAGGCAAAGCGTGTGGATGGCGGAGGAGGTGGGATTCGAACCCACGGTACGCTTTCACGCACGCCGGTTTTCAAGACCGGTGCATTCGACCACTCTGCCACTCCTCCGCGATCTGCGGCCCCCGATACGCGGACAGCTGCGATTCGGGAAGCGTCCGAAAAATCGCCCACCTTGCGGGCGAGACTTCCCAAACGCGCTCCACTATGGCTAAAGTGGCGACAATTCCGGCACAGACCGGACCGATATCGGCAGACCACCGGTTCGCACCATGTGAACCGACAGGCAGAGGGACACATTTCCATGGCCATCACCCGGCTCATTCCCATGACATTTGCATGCCTTGCACTTGCAGGATGCGAAGACGGCTTCTCCAACCCTTTCACCGGGAGCGGCTCCGGCGGTGAAACCGCCGCTGCCGCACCTGCAGGCGGATCGACCGAAAGCGTCACCCGTGATGTCGAGGCGCCCGAGATCTTCGAGGCGACCGATAGCGGCCTTTGGGACGGTCGCCCGTCGCTGGGCGGGATCTGGGTCGCCCATCCCGACGTGCAGGACGCCGAGCGGGTCATCATCCGCAACACCGAAAACAACACTAACGTGACCGGCGCGCTCTTCCGCCGCGAGCGCAACAATCCCGGACCCACCATCCAGGTCTCCTCGGACGCCGCCGAGGCGCTTGGGATGATCGCGGGACAACCCGCGCAGCTCAGTGTCGTGGCGCTCAAGACCGAAACGGTAGAGGTTGTCACCGACGCCCCCGCACCGCTTGAGGAAGGCGTCGACGATCTGGCCGCGCCCAGCGATGTCAGCGTCACCCCGCTTGACGGGGCCGCTCCGGGCGGCGATCCGATAGCAGGTGCCGCTGCGGCCATCGATGCGGCGGAGGCCAGTGCCACCCCTGCTCCGGCTCCGGCCCCCGCAGCCCAGACCGCCGCATCCGGCTCCTCGAACCCCGTGATCCAGACCGCCACTTTCCGGACCGAGCGTAATGCTAATGCCGCCGCCGCCAGCCTGCGCGCCGCGGGTCTGACGCCTGCCGTCCTGCGCGGCGACAGCGGCGGCACCCCGGTCTTTCGGGTCGTCGTGCCCAATATCGGAACCGGAGCCGAACGCGCCGCATTGCTGGAACAGGTGAAGGCCACCGGCTTCACCGACGCTTACATCCAGGGCTAGGCCCGCCACCGCTCGAAAGGATCCGCCATGCTGACGCGCCTTTGTCTCGGCCTGACGCTGTTGGCCGCCCCCGCGGTCGGCCAAAGCTTCGATACACGGGCCGAAGCCGCCTACATGATCGACCAGACGACCGGCACCGTCCTGCTCGAAAAGAACGCGAACGAGGCCCTGCCGCCCGCCTCCATGTCCAAGCTGATGACGCTCTACATGACGTTCGAAGCGGTGGCCGATGGCCGTCTGACGCTGGGTGAAGAGCTTCCGGTCTCGGCCCATGCGGCCAGCTTCGGCGGCTCCACCATGTTTCTCGACACGACCGACCGCGTCAGTGTCGAGGATCTGATCCGGGGCATCATCGTCCTCTCTGGCAATGATGCCTGCGTCGTTCTGGCCGAAGCAATCAGCCCCGACGGCACCGAAGCGGGCTTTGCCCGGATGATGACCAGCCGCGCCCGCCAGCTTGGCATGGAGGACAGCGTCTTCCAGAATTCCAGCGGCTGGCCCGCCGCCGGGCACGTCATGTCGATGAAGGATCTAGCGATCCTGGCCGAACGCCTGATCGAGGATTTCCCGACCTATTACCCCCTCTTTGCCGAACAGGAATTCGCCTTCGATGGCCGCGCCCCCGCCAATACCCGCAACCGCAATCCGCTTCTGGGTCTCGGCATCGGCGTCGACGGTCTCAAGACCGGCCACACGCAAGAGGCGGGCTTCGGGCTCACCGGCTCGGCCGAACAGGGCGACCGGCGCGTGATCTTCGTGATCACCGGGCTGGACACCGCCGCTCAGCGCGCCGAAGAGGCCGAGCGCCTCGTCACCTGGGCCTTCCGCCAATTCGCCCAGAAAGAGCTTGGCAGCGCGGGCACCTATATCGCCGAGGCGCCCGTCTGGATGGGCTCGAAGACCAGCGTCGATCTGGTCCTGCCCGAGGATACGGATCTGCTCGTTCCCATCCTGAACGAGGATGGGGTCGAGGCCACGGTCAGCTATCGCGGCCCGCTCGAGGCGCCGATCAGCGAAGGCGACAGCGTCGCCGAACTGGTCATTACCTTCGAGGGTCTGCCAGAGACGCGCCTGCCTCTGGTCGCGGGTGAAAGCATCGACCGGGGCGGCTTCACACCGACCCTGCGCACCGCCGCTCAGGTTCTGATGGAGAAAGCGGGCCTGACCGAGGTCATCGACACCGCCGCCGAGACGCTGGCCGTCGAACCCGCCTCCTAATCCTTAACGCCCGGCCGTGACGTGATATCCGCCCGTTGCGCGACGAATCTTGCGCGCGCTCCGTTAACTCCGCGTCGTGCCGAAAATCCACCGACCAAATACCGACACGATACCGACCGGATACCGAAAGCCCATTCTGACCAGATCGGCTGCGTTAACCTGCAAATCGCGTTCCCTTACAGACGCGCCTTCACCTCGGCCGCGAAATCCTCACCCCGCCTCTCGAAGCTGTCATATTGATCGAAACTGGCCGCCGCGGGCGACAGCAAAACCGTTTCTCCCGCCTGGGCCTCAGCCATTGCGCGTTCGACGGCCACATCCATCGTCCCGCAGATCTCCGCCTCGCAGCCGGTCAGCTGCCGGGCAAAGGCCTCCGCCTCGCGCCCGATCACGTAAGCCTTTGCCACATGGCCGAAAAACGGGATTAGAGCCTCCAGCCCGCCTTCCTTCTGCAAGCCCCCGCAAATCCACCGGATGCGCGAAAACGCCGCCAACGCCTTGGCCGCCGAATCCACATTCGTCGCCTTGCTGTCATTGACGAACGCCACGCCGTCCCGCTCCGCAATATGCTGCGAGCGATGCGGCAGGCCCGGAAAGCTGCCAAATCCCCGCTCAATCGCCTGCGGCCCCAGCCCCACGGCCCGCAGCGCGCCATAGGCCGAACAGGCGTTTTGATGGTTATGCGCGCCCGGCAAGCCCTTGATATCCCTCAAATCGATCGAGGCGACCTGCCGCCCGCCCCGCCACTCGCTCAGGAACCCCTTGCGCGCAAAGACCGACCATCCCGGCCCGTCCAGCTTGCTCCCGGACGAGATCCGAATGACCCGCATCTCGGCCCCGTCCTCGGCCAGCTGCCCCGCCAGATACCGCCCTTCCGGCTCGTCCACGCCGATCACCGCCCGGTCTGGCCCGCCTTCGGCAAAAAGCCTGCGCTTGGCCGCGAAATAGCCTCCCATCCCGCCATGCCGGTCCAGGTGATCGGGCGTCAGATTGGTGAAGACCGCCACATCCGGCGTCAGCGCCCGCGCCAGCTCCGTCTGGTAGGAGGACAACTCCAGCACCATCACCTCCCCGTCGCGCGCCGCTTGCGTATCAAAGACCCCGCGCCCGATATTGCCTGCCAGCTGCGCAGGCCGCCCGGCCTCCTGCAGAATATGATGGATCAGCGCGGACGTCGTTGATTTTCCATTCGATCCGGTGACCGCGATAACCCGCGGCACGGTGTCGAACCGGTCGAAGTCGGCCCCTCCGAAAGACCGGAAGAACAGCCCGATATCGTTGTCGACCGGCACCCCCGCCGCCTGGGCGGCAACGACCACTGGGTGGGGCGCCGGATAAAGATGCGGGATCCCGGGCGAGACGACCAGCGTTGCCACATCCTCGAACGCTCCGGCCCGCGTCAGATCACGCAGGACGATGCCCTCGCCTTCCGCCCGCTCGCGCGCCGCCGCGCCGTCGTCCCAGGCCACCGCCTGCGCGCCGCCGGCCTCCAGCGCATGGGCCACGCTCAGCCCCGACCGGCCCAGTCCCAGAACGGCAACCGTTCGCCCTTCAAATCCGCGCACCGGGATCATACCGCTCTCCTTGCCGCTCGCCGCGTTAATCTATTGCAAACTTTGATGAGGCAAACACCCAGAACGTTCTTCCCCGATCTCTTTGCCTGGGAAATATCCCGGGGGTCCGGGGGCTGGCCCCCGGTCCTGCGTTAAGAGACCTTAACGAACCTTTAACGTGGCAAGACCGACCATCGCGAGAATAAGCGCGATGATCCAGAACCGGATCACGATCTGCGGCTCCGCCCAGCCCTTCTTTTCATAGTGGTGATGGATCGGCGCCATCAGAAAGACCCGCTTGCCGGTGCTCTTGAAATAGGCCACCTGGATGATGACCGACAAAGCCTCCATTACGAAAATTCCGCCGATGATGGCAAAGACGATCTCGTGCTTCGTGGCCACCGCAATCGCCCCCAAAGCGCCGCCTAAGGCCAGCGATCCGGTATCGCCCATAAAGACGGCAGCTGGCGGCGCGTTATACCACAAAAAGCCAAGCCCTCCGCCGATCAAGGCCATAGTGAATATGAAGATTTCTCCTGTTCCCGCCACATAGTTCACGTCGAGATATTCGGTGAAATCCGTCCGCCCCACGACATAGGCGATCGCTCCCAAGGCCGCCGCCGCGATCATCACCGGCATGATCGCCAGCCCATCGAGCCCGTCCGTCAGGTTCACCGCATTGGCCGCCCCTACGATCACGATGGTGGCAAAGGGAATGAAGAAGACCCCCATATTGACCAGCAAATCCTTGAAGACCGGAAAGGCCAACTGATTGGTCAGATCCTCGGGATGATGCCAGGCCGCCCAGGCCGCCGCTGCTGCGGCAATCAGAAAACCAAGTCCCAGCCGCATCTTGCCCGAGACACCATCGACCGTCTGCTTGGAAACCTTTGCATAATCGTCCGCAAACCCGATCATGGCAAAGCCAACGGTCACGAGAATGACCATGAAAACATAGGGATTATCAAGCCGCGCCCAAAGGATGGTCGAGGTCAGAACCGCCCCCACGATCAGCAGGCCGCCCATGGTCGGCGTGCCCGCCTTGACGAAATGCCCCTCGGGCCCGTCATCACGGATCGGCTGCCCCTTGCCCTGCCTGCGGCGCAGCACGTTGATCAGCGGCGGCCCAAAGAGAAAGCCAAAGACCAAAGCCGTCAGAAACGCCCCCCCGGCCCGGAAGGTGATATAGCGGAAGAGATTGAAGAGATCCCCCCCATCCGACAACTCGGTCAACCAATAGAGCATGCGCCCGCCTCTTGTTTTCTTGTTCTTATCGCTCTTGCTCGTCTGCCACCGGATGCCCCAGTTTGCGCAACGCGTCAACGATCCGGCTGACCTTGATCCCCTTGGATCCCTTGACCAGGATCACGTCGCCCGCATCGACCAGACGGCTCGGCCGCTCGGCCAGCTCATCGGCGGTTTCAACCCAGCGCCCCCGCTTGATCTCGGGCAGGGCCTCGTGCAGCGCCTTCATCCGGGGCCCCACGCAATGAACCAGATCGATCCGCGCGAATGGCGGCAGATCCGCCAGATCCCGATGCAGCTTGCTCTCCTCCGGACCCAGCTCCAGCATATCGCCCAGGATCGCGATCCGGCGTCCCCGCCCGATCCGCCCGACCCCGTCGAGCGGTTCCGCAGTCACCAGAACCTCCAGGCTTGCCGCAACCGAAGCGGGGTTGGCGTTGAACGCATCGTCGATCAGATCGAAGCTCATCCCGTCCTCGGCATCGTCCAGAACCAGCCGCTCCCGCGTGCCGCGCCCGGCATAAGGCGCCCAAAGCGCCAGATCGCGCGCCGCGGTGGCCGCATCGCCCCCCAGCGCCTCGACCGCCGCCAATGCACCCAAAGCGTTCATCGCGAAATGCGCACCCGGCACGGTCAGCTTGAAGAGCCAGTCCTCGCCATCGTGACTGGCCTGCAACGTCGTGGTCTTGGGCCCCACCCGAAGATCCGTCAGATGCCAATCGGTCCCCTGACGCCCGAAAAGCACAGAACGCGCGCCTGCGGCCTGCGCCGCCTCCAGAAGGATCGGAGCGGTCGTGATATCGGCGTTGATGATCGCCGGACCACCGGACCGAAGACCTTTGAAAATAGAGGCCTTTTCCACGGCGATGGCATCGACATCCGGAAAGGCCTCAAGATGCGCGGCCGCCACTGTCGTGATCAGGGCCACGTCCAGATCGGCCATCTGAGCCAGAGGCGCGATCTCTCCGGGATGGTTCATGCCGATCTCGATCACGGCGAACTCGGTGTCCTGCGGCATCCGCGCCAGCGTCAGTGGAACGCCCCAATGGTTGTTGTAGCTCGCCTCAGGCACATGCACCCGGCCTTGCCGCTCGAGAATGATCTTGAGCATCTCCTTGGTCGACGTCTTGCCAACCGATCCGGTGACGCCAAGAACGGTAGCCTCGCTTCGCGCGCGCCCCGCGCGTCCGAGCGCGCCCAGCGCCTCGAGGACATCCTCGACGAGGATCAGCGGATGCGCGTCTGAGACGCCTTCCGGTCTGTGGGTCACCAGCGCGCCCGCCGCGCCCGCCTCAAAGGCAGCCGTCAGGAAATCGTGACCGTCCCGTTCGGCAGAAAGGGCAACGAAAAGGTCGCCGGGAACAAGCGATCGCGTGTCGATCGAGATACCGCTCACGTCGAACTCACGGGATACCGCACCGCCGGTTGACGCAGCGATGGCCTGGGATGTCCAGAGCACGCTCACGCCAACCACCAGAATTTTCTAGAAAATTCTGCAAAGGAAGATCGTTCTAGAACGATCTTGAACCAAAAATCTTCTAGAAGATTTTTTCCCCTCATCCGGCCCGCGCTCCGTCCAGAGCGGCCACCGCGATACTGGCTTGCTCGGCATCATCAAAGGGCAGAACCGTATCGCCGATTGTCTGGCCGGTCTCGTGACCCTTGCCGCAAATCAGCAGCGCATCGCCCGGCCCCAGCGCATCGACACCGCGCAGGATCGCCTCGGCCCGGTCGCCGACCTCGACCGCGTCCGGTCCGGCTCCGCCCAGAACCGCCGCCCGGATCGCCGCCGGATCCTCGCTGCGCGGATTGTCATCGGTGACGATCACCTGATCGGCATAATCCGCGGCCGCCTGCCCCATCAAAGGCCGCTTGCCCGCATCCCGGTCACCACCGGCCCCTACGATGCAGATGATCCGCCCCATGATATGCGGCCGAAGCGCCTGCAGTGCCGTAGAAACAGCGTCAGGTGTGTGGGAATAATCGACAAAGACCGACGCGCCATTCGCACGTGCGGCCACAAGCTCCATCCGGCCGCGAACCGTTCCAAGATTCTCAAGAGCGGCAAAAACCTCCTCGGGCGGCTCTCCTGCAGCAATGACAAGCCCTGCCGCCACCAGCGCGTTCTCCGCCTGAAACCCGCCAATCAGGGCCAGCCGTACCTGCTGGCTCTGGCCTTGCCAGGCGAACCGCAGATCCTGACCTGCTGGATCGAACCGCAAGGCTTCGATCTTCAGATCCGCCTCTTTCCGGCGACCAATGCCCAGGATCGGATGACCCGTCTCCCGCGCGATCTCGACCATCTGAGCGCCGCGCCCGTCATCAAGGTGAATGACAGCCGTCGCGCCCTCCCCCAGAACACGGCCAAAAAGCCCCGCCTTGGCCTCGAAATAGGCCTCGAACGTCTCGTGATAATCCAAGTGATCCTGGCTGAAGTTCGTGAACCCCGCCGCGGCCAGTCGCACGCCGTCGAGCCGGTACTGCGCCAGCCCATGCGATGAGGCCTCCATCGCCCCATGGGTGACCCCGGCCTCGGCGGCCTCAGTCAAAGCGCGGTGAAGCGTGATTGGCTCGGGCGTCGTATGGCCCAAGGGCGCGCTCCAGCCTCCTTCGATCCCCGTCGTGCCCAGATTGACCGCCTTATACCCCAGCGTCTCCCAGATCTGACGGGTGAAAGTGGCAACGCTGGTCTTGCCATTGGTGCCGGTGACCGCAACCATCGTCTCCGGTTGGGCCCCGTAAAACAAAGCCGCCGCATAGGCCAAAGCCTGACGCGGCTCCTCGGCCACCACAAGCGCTGCGTCCGATGCAGCCAGCTCGCCTGCGGCAATCTCGGCTCCGGCGGCGTCCGTCAGAATGGCACTCGCCCCCATGCGAAGCGCATATTGGATGAACTCGCCGCCATGAACCCGGCTGCCCGGCAAAGCCGCGAACAAGGCGCCTTCGGTCACGTCGCGACTGTCCACGATCAGGGAGGTCACCTCGGGATTACGCCCTCCCTTGGCGGTCAGCCCCAACTCGCTCAAACGTGCCTGCCGGGCCATGACCCCTCCCTGTTCAGTTCGACGTGAGTGTTACACCTTCGAGGGCGGCAGGTTCAATCTCCGGTCTGAGCCCCATAAGCGGGGCCGTCCGGCGGATGATCTCCGCTGCGACAGGCACGGCGGTCCAGCCTGCGGTGCGGCGCGGCTCGTCGTCCGAAGTCTCGACTGGCTCATCCAGCGTCACCACGAGGACGTATTTTGGATCGTCCGCTGGAAAAACACTGGCGAAGGTCGCGATCACCTTGTCATCGTAATACCCGCCCCCGCGCGGACGCGGCTTGTCCGCCGTCCCGGTTTTGCCGCCGACCCGGTAGCCTTCCACGTCGCCAAAACTCGCCGTTCCCCGCGCCACCACGGCCCTCAACATGTCGCGGGCAGCGGCCGACGTTTCGGGCCGCACCACCTGTTCTCCGACCTGCGGCGCCGCGCGCTTGATCAAGGTCGGCCGCACCCGCGTGCCGCCATTCAAAAGCGACGCATAGCCCGCCGCCAGATGCACCGGAGAGCTCGAGATCCCGTGCCCATAACTCACTGTCATCGTTGAGATGTCCGACCAGTTGCGCGGCAGCAGCGGACGCCCCGATGCAGCCTCCACCATCTCCAGCGGCGTCGCCTCGAAAAAGCCGAGCGAGCGCAGGAAGTCCTGCTGGCGCGCGCCGCCGATCTCCATCGCCATCCGGGCGGTCCCGATGTTCGAGCTTTTCACCATGACATCGGTCACGCTCAGGAACGGCCCGTAATTCTTGTTGCGGAACTCGCGGATCCGGTGCCGGCCCCAGGTCAACGGTCCCTTGGTGTCGATCAGCGTATCGGCATTGCCGAGACCCAGCTCGATCGTCTGGGCCGCCGTGAAGATCTTAAACACCGATCCCAGCTCGTAGACGCCTTGCACCGCCCGATTGAAAAGCGGGCTGTCGGAGGCATCGCCTTCGGTCAGCACACGCGGGCGGCTGTTCGGATCGAAATCGGGAAGGCTCGCCAGCGCGATGATCTCTCCGGTCGAGACATCCATCAGAACCGCCGCTGCCCCCTTGGCGTTCATGATCGTCATCCCGCCATGCAGCACCCGCTCGACGGTCGCCTGCACTGTTAGATCGAGCGACAATTGCAGCGGAGCATCGTCACGCGCCGGATCGCGCAGATCCGCGTCGAACTGCTTTTCGACCCCGGCCACCCCGATCACTTCGGCAGAGGCCACGCCTTCTCGTCCGAAAGACGCACCGCCCAGAACGTGGGCGGCAATCGGACCGTTGGGATAAAGCCGCATCTCACGCGGACCGAACAGCAGCCCGGGATCGCCGATCTCGTGGACAGCCTGCATTTGCTCGGGGCTAATTTTCTTCTTGATCCAGAGGAACTTACGCTTGCCGGTGAAATTCTCGACAAGCTCGTCTTCCTTCAGATCGGGAAAGATGGATGCAAGGCCCCTCGCGGCGGCGACAGGATCAACCATCTGCGGCGGCTGCGCATAAAGGGCGTGCGTCTCCAGATTGGTGGCCAGAACCCGCCCGTTGCGGTCTACAATATCGGCGCGCTGCGCCATGATCGCGCTGCCCGCAGCGCTGGCCCGCGGCTCGGACGGATCGGTCGCGGCGAGCGCGCCCATCCGCATCCCGACGACGAAGAAGGCGCCGACAAACATCGAGCCCAGTACAAGAAGCCGGCCCTCGGCGCGCATCCGCTCCCGGTCGCGCATCGCCTCATGGCGCAAGCGCTTATTCTCCCGCTCGATCACGTCGGGATTCTCGCCCTTCTCCCGCGCGCGCAGGATTCGGGCCAAAGGACGAAGCGGCGTGCGGATCATGGCCGGTCCTCCCCTGCGCTGGAGGTCTCGACCGTCTCGAGGATCGGCCCCAGATCGGGCTGCGGATAAGCCACTTGCTCCAGACGGCCAAAGGTCTCGGGCGTCAGCGGCAACAGACCCAGCCGCTCGTAATTCAGCTCCACCAGATCGCGCAGACGGTCGGGCCGGTTCAGATAGGCCCATTCGGCATTAAGAACCGTCAGCCGCGCATGGGCCGCGCCGATCTGGTCATGCAGATCGCGCACCTCCCGCAGGCTTTGCTGCGTTGCGTAGTTTTCCCGGTAGGCCCAGAAGGCCAGCCCCACGATGGCCAGCGCGGACAGCATAAACAAAAACGATCGCATCTAAAATATCCCCTCCAGCTGAGGCATTCCCAAGGCGCGCCGATCGGTCGGCGCCGCCTCGGCTTCCGTTCGCCGCGCCACGCGCAACTTGGCCGACCGCGCACGCGGGTTGGCCGCAATCTCATCCGCATCGGCTGCGATGGCCCGGCGCGTCAGGATCTCGAAACCCGCAGGCGGCGCCTTGCGCTCGGGCGCATAGCGGTTTGCGTTTCCACCGCCGCCCGACCGGGCCTGCAAAAACCGCTTCACCATCCGGTCCTCGATCGAATGAAAGGTGACAACAGCAAGCTTCCCGCCCGGCACCAACGCCCGCTCGGCCGCTTCCAGACCGTCCGCCAGCTGTCCATATTCATTGTTCACCGCGATCCGCAGCGCCTGAAACGTCCGCGTTGCCGGATGGCTCTGCCCCGGCTTGGCGCGCGGCAGGCAACTCTCGACGACCTGTGCCAGCTCCAGCGTGGTCTCAAGCGGGCGCGCGGCCACAATCGCCCGCGCGATCCTGCGCGAGGCGCGCTCCTCGCCATATTGATACAGCACATCCGCCAGAACGCCTTCCTCAGCGCCGTTCACCAAATCCGCCGCCGACGGGCCGTCCTGGCTCATCCGCATATCCAAAGGCCCGTCCTTCATAAAGGAAAACCCCCGTTCCGCCCGGTCCAGCTGCATCGAGCTGACGCCCAGGTCCAGAACCACCCCGTCCACCGGGCCTTCCATCTGCGAGAAGGTCGTCTGCCGCGTCTCGACCCGTCCGTCGATCCAGTCCGCCGCCATCTCGAAAGCCAGAGGATCGCGATCTATCGCAATGACCCGCTCCGCGCCCGCCTCCAGCAAACCCTTGGTATAACCGCCCGCCCCGAAGGTGCCATCGATCCAGGTGCCCCGAACCGGAGCAACGGCCTCCAAAAGGGGGCCGAGCAGGACCGGAACATGCGCGCTCACGACCCGCCCTGCAGCAGCGAAAGCGGATCAAAGCTCTCCTCCTGCCGCTCGAGGAAGTCGCGGGCAAAGACGCCCTCCTTGGCCTCGAAGGTCTCGGCTGGCCAGATCTCGAAATGATCGCCCATCCCGATAAAGACCGTATCGCCCGACAGGCTGTACTTATCGCGCTGTTCCTTGGGGATGACGACTCGCCCGTCCTTGTCGACTTCCGCATCAAGCGATTGGCCCAGCACCAGCCGCGACAAAAGCCGCCGCTGCTCGGATCCACGCGGCATGGCAAGGATCTCGTCCTCGATCTCGCGAAAGGCCTCGACGGTATAGGCATGCATGCAGTCCGTCAGGTGATCGCCATAAAGCAGAACCACCGAGGCCTGACCGTTGATTTCGGGATAATCGGGGTCCCCGGTTTCGAGGACACGGCGAAACCGGGCCGGAACTGACATCCGCCCTTTCGCATCAACCTTTTGGTTGAATTCGCCTCTGAACCTCAGTGCCACTGTCCCGCGGCCCCTTCGACCCCCAAAGTGTTGTCCTCAAAAATGAAAACGGCGGTCGAGCTGCTGCCACTGCTCGATCCGCCGCCCTCGTCCCGTTTCCGGGAATGTCCGACTGCGCGCGCCACCTGGGGGGATGTCTGCTCGCTCGCGCGCCGGATCTCATCGTTCACGAAGTCGGGTTGCCTGTATGAAACCAGTTTGTGCCTCGGTGGGGTCTTGAGCGCCCCTTGATCCGTCGTTCGTGTAAGAACTGTATGCGCCGGGATTTCATGGGAAACAAGGGAATTTATGGGAAAGCCGGGCAACCGAACATATCCGGCAACATCACGCGACATAGATATCGCAGATGTAGTCATACTTGGGACAAGCATCGCAACATGTTGCTATTTCTGATGGACTCGAAGTGCTATAAATATAACAGGCAAGACATTTCTTTCAGAGGGATACCGACATTTCCGGTAATATCACCCTTTCAAGCAGCTATGTCCCATCGAATCCCAGTTGGCGATCCTCATTGAAAAGCCATCCCATCATTTCCCAGCGGCAGCGACCTGCGCGCCACAGCTCTCTTCATCTTGTCAAAAATATGCAGCCCGCCGGTCGCCCGGAGAGCCGGCGCCGGATCCGTCAGGCCATCCCGCCCGCAACCAGCCCCCGCGCCAGCGCCGCATAGGCGTCTGCCAGCGGACCCTCCCCGAGGGCCACGGGGACTCCGTCATCCCCGGCAATCCGCACATCCAGATGTAAGGGAAGCTCTCCCAGAAACGGAACGCCGAGCCTCTCAGCCTCTGCACGCACGCCGCCATGCCCGAAAAGATGCGCCTCATGTCCGCATTCGGGACATATATAAAGAGACATGTTCTCGATCAGACCCAGAACCGGCGTCTTGAGCGTGGCGAACATATCGATCGCTTTGCGCGCATCCAGAAGCGCCACGTCCTGCGGCGTCGACACGACCAGCGCCCCTGTCAGCTCCGTCTTCTGGCACAGCGTCAGCTGCACATCGCCTGTTCCGGGCGGCAGATCCACGATCAGCACATCCAGCTCGCCCCAGGCCACCTGCCCCAGCATCTGCTGAAGCGCTCCCATCAGCATCGGCCCGCGCCAAACCACCGCCTTGGCCGGATCAACCATCAGCCCGATCGACATGACCGTGACCCCATGGGCATGCAGCGGCTCAATGATCTTCCCATCCGGAGAGGCAGGCCGCCCCGACACCCCCATCATCCGCGGCAGCGATGGCCCGTAGATATCCGCATCCAGCAACCCGACCCGGCGTCCCTGCTTGGCCAAAGCCACGGCAAGGTTGGTCGATACAGTCGACTTGCCTACCCCGCCTTTGCCGCTGCCCACCGCCAGGATTCGGTCGACCCCCACAGGCTTCAAGGGCCCGGCCTGCGGTTTCGGATGCCCCCCGACCTTCAGGGATGGCGCTTTCGGAGCGCCCCCATGCGCCGTCAGTACAGCAGAGACCGAACCGACGCCGGGCACCTCTTCAACAATCTGCACCGCCGCCGCCCGCACAGGCTCCATCCGCGCTGCCTGTCCTGCATCCGGCGCCTCGATCACGAACCGCACCGCGCCCTCTTCGACACTCAGCGCCCGAATCATATCGCGGCTCACCAGATCCCCGCCATCCGGCAATCCAACCCGGGCCAGAGCTCTCAGGACATCATCGCGCGAGACAGGCATCGGTCACTCCTTCATCATTCCTGCCTCTAAGTCGTGCGACGCGCCGGGATCCGCAACCACCTGCGCAGTCATTATACATCCAGCAGCCAAGATGCCCAAAACTAGGGCAGTAACACTTATGCATTTGCTGCATGGCAGCATTGTTGTCGCGGGGGATTGTGCGCCCGCAGCATATGCCTATCTTCATCGGTGTTAGCGCAATCCGGCGCGACAAAGACCCATGGGGTGCAAAAAGCCCCAAACGGGCATGAGCAGTTAGGAAACAAACCATGGCATACGCACAGATCACGCGCGGCGCCTCCGCAAGTCTTTTCGACCGCATCGCGGACGCACGCAAAACATACGCACAGCGCTGGGGGGCCTACCGCGCCTACCGCACGACATTCAACGAGCTCAACAAGCTCACCGACCGCGACCTGTCCGATCTGGGACTGCACCGGTCGATGATCCAAGGCGTCGCCTATGACGCGATCTACGGCGACAAAGCCTGAGGAACAGAATTCGGGGCCGCTCCTCCTCCTCCTCCCTGAGTGAGCTCCGATACGCCGACCCGGTCTCCTCCTCCCTGACCGGCGAGGCAAAAAGAAGAGCGGCGATACCTCCTCCCGGTATCGTCGCTTTTTCTTTGCCACCACCCTTTCAGATCAAAGCAGGCCCGGTATCCTCGGGCGGCAATGATAGTTAAAGAACCGCAGCCGGACGATATCCCCGACCTAGCTGCCTTGTGGCATGCGGGGTGGCACGAGGCCCATGCCTCCATCGTGCCTCAAGCGCTCGTGGCCGAGAGGGTTCTGTCCAGTTTTGCAGACAGGCTTTGCCCGGCCTTGGACCGCACCCGGATGGCTGTGATAGCAGACCGGCCTGCCGGGCTTTGCATCATCAAAGGGACAGAGATCGATCAGCTCTACGTCTCGCTGCAGGCCCGCGGCACCGGTATCGCTCAGGATCTTTTAAAAGACGGCGAAGAGAGGCTCCGCCGCGCCGGAGTTTCGACAGCTCGGCTCGCCTGTGCCCCGGGCAATGACCGCGCCGCACGCTTCTATCGCAAATGCGGCTGGCACCTTGCCGAACGCAGCCTTTCGTTGCTCGAGATCCCATCGGGCCGGTTCAAGCTTGATGTCGACTGGTTCGAAAAAGCCCTGACCGCCACCTAACCCCGCTCATCCTTCGGAGAGCCCATCACCATATAGCTCGTGATCGACCGCACATGGGGGACGGTCCCCAGCTTGTCGGTATGAAACGCTTTGTAGGACGGCAAATCCGCCGTCTCGACCCGCAGGAGATATTCGAACGCCCCCGCTATGTTGTGGCATTCGGACACTTCCTCGAACCGGTCCATCGCTCTTTCGAACCCTTCCTGCGCCTCTTTGGAGTGCTCCGACAGCCCCACGGCGACGTAGACAACATAGCCGCGCCCGACCCGGCCCGGATCAAGCTGCGCGCGATAGCCGGTGATGACGCCGCTCTTCTCAAGTGCCGCGACCCGGCGCAGGCAGGCCGAAGGCGACAGGCCAACCCGGTCGGCCAGATCTAGGTTACTGATCCGCCCATCGGCCTCAAGTACTCGCAATATCCTTGCGTTGATCTCATCCGTCACGCTCATGAATTGCAGCTTATCAGAAAAGTTCGAATTCTTTGCAATTTCATTTCCCTGATCCGGTGTCATGTTGCGCACCATGACCTTTGAAGCCCTCACTGCCCTCGCTCTCTTCGCCTTCGTCAGCTCGATCACGCCGGGCCCGAACAACCTGATGCTGATGGCCTCGGGGGCGAATTTCGGACTGCTCCGCACCATGCCGCATATGCTGGGCGTCGCCATCGGCTTCGTTCTGATGGTGGTCCTTGTCGGTGTCGGCGTCGTGCGCGTTTTCGAGATCTGGCCGCTCAGCCAGACCATCCTCAATGTCGCCTGTATCCTTTATCTGCTCTACCTCGCCTGGAAAATCGCGACCGCCGCGCCTGCCTCTCCCGATGCGCCCGAGACGACCGGAACACCCATGACCTTCCTGCAGGCCGCCGCCTTTCAGTGGGTCAATCCCAAGGCCTGGGCCATGGCCGTCAGCGCCACGACGGTCTACCTGCCTCGCGCCGATCTGACCGGCATCCTTCTGGTCGGCGTGATCTTCGGCGCGATCAACCTGCCATCGGTCGGCGTCTGGGCAGGCCTCGGGGTCGCGCTCCGAACGTTCCTGTCCTCCCCGACCCGTCTGAGGATCTTCAACTGGATCATGGCCATCCTCCTTGTCGGATCCCTCTGGCCGATTGTCGCGTGAGGTCACATCGCTGTGATCGCATGGTGCTTGATCGGGCCCCCGCGCGTTTCTAGCTGGAAAGACACCGATCAAAGGAACGAGCCCCAATGACACGTCCGACCCGCCGCGCAATTCTGACCGGTGCCGCAAGCCTTCTGGCCACCCCATCAATCCTCAGCGCCAATGCTGCTTTGGATGCGCCCCAACGCAACGCATCAAGCTTCGTCGGTCGGAACTGGCGCGATCATTTTGACACGTTGGGCGTGGCCACGATCCTCTGCGACGTGCAATCGCGCGCGGTGTTCTTCTGGAACGCCGACGGCACCGATCACCGCATCTACCCGACTTCGGTTCCCAAGACAGAGGATCTCACCCGCCGCGGCTATACCGAGATCGTGCGAAAAAAGGTCGGCCCCAGTTGGACGCCGACCGCCTCAATGCGCGCGCGTGACCCCAGCCTGCCCGCCTTCATGCCGCCGGGCCCGGGCAATCCGCTGGGCACCCATGCCATGTATCTGACCTGGCCTGCCTACCTGATCCACGGCACCCACGACACGCGCAAGATCGGGCGCCCGTCCTCCTCGGGATGTTTCGGACTTTATAACGACAAGATCGCCGAGCTCTTCGCGATCACGCCCATCGGCACGCAGGTCCACGTCTTCTAAAGCACATAGCGGCGTGCCGCCTCAGAACGGCACGTCGCCTTCGCTGCCCGCAGCGATGACAAAACGGGCGACAACTTTTTTCGATCCCGCCTTGTCGAACTCGATATCCAGCTTGTCGCCTTCGACGCCCATAACCTCGCCATAGCCGAACTTCTGATGAAAGACCCGGTCCCCTTCCCCGAAGGACGAGACCGCATCGAGATCGATCACCATGTTCCGGCTCTCTTTCGGCTGGCTCATCGGCCGCTCCGCGCTGCGCGACTGAAGTCGCCGCCAGCCGGGCGAGTTGTAGACATTCGCCTCAGCCGCCTTCGCATGCAGATCCGATCCAGCCATCGCGTTCAGCACCGGAGAGGCGGCTCCCGCCATCCCCATCGATGAGGCCATCCCCGCCGCGCCATAGCCGCCGCCGTAAAGGCCCGGAGGCGTCAGCACCTCCACATGATCCTCGGGCAGCTCATCGATGAAGCGGGACGGCAGCGCCGACTGCCACTGCCCGTAAACCCGCCGGTTCGCGGCAAAAGAGATCGTGCAAAGACGCTCCGCCCGCGTGATGCCGACATAAGCCAGCCGCCGCTCCTCCTCGAGGCCCTTCAGCCCGCTTTCATCCATCGAGCGCTGCGACGGAAACAGCCCGTCCTCCCAACCCGGCAGGAACACGGCGGGAAATTCCAGCCCCTTGGCGGCATGCAACGTCATGATCGACACCTTTTCTTCGGCGCCATCGGCCTCATTATCCATAATCAGCGAGACATGCTCGAGGAAGCCTTGCAGGTTCTCGAACCCTTCCAGCGCCTTCACAAGCTCCTTGAGGTTCTCCAGCCGCCCCGGCGCCTCGGGCGTCTTGTCGTTTTGCCAGTGGCCGGTATAGCCGCTTTCGTCGAGGATCATCTCCGCCAGCTCGACATGGGTATCCGCCTCGGATCGCACCTGCGCAGACCAGCGGTCGATCCCCTCGATCAGCTCGCGCAACGCCGCGAGCCCCTTGCCGCCGATCCCCTTCATCGCCACGACAAGCCGCGCGCCCTCGTGCAACGACACGCCATTGCTGCGCGCCGCGATTTGGATCTTCTGCACCGCCTTGTCGCCCAGCCCCCGCTTGGGCGTGTTCACGATGCGCTCGAAGGCCAGATCATCATCGGGCGACACGGCGAGCCGGAAATAGGCCATCGCATCGCGGATCTCCATCCGCTCATAGAACCTCGGACCCCCGATCACACGGTAGGGCAGCCCGATCGTCAGGAACCGATCTTCGAAGGCCCGCATCTGGTGCGACGCCCGGACGAGGATCGCCATCTGATCGAGCGAGATCGGATCCAGCCCCCGCGTACCGACCTGCATCGCCTCGATCTCGTCGCCGATCCAGCGCGCCTCTTCCTCTCCGTCCCAATGGCCAATGAGGCGCACCTTCTCGCCATCCTCGCCATCGGTAAAAAGCGTCTTGCCCAGCCGACCCTTGTTGGCCGCGATCACCCCCGAGGCAGCCCCCAGGATATGCCCGGTCGAGCGGTAGTTCTGCTCCAGCCGTACGACCACGGCGCCCGGGAAATCCTCCTCGAACCGCAGGATGTTACCGACCTCCGCACCGCGCCAGCCATAGATCGACTGGTCGTCATCGCCCACACAGCAGATATTCTTGTGCCCGCCCGCGAGCAGCCGCAGCCACAGATACTGCGCGACATTCGTGTCCTGATACTCGTCCACGAGGATATAGCGGAACCAACGCCGATACTGCTCCAGCACGTCCTCATGGGTCTGGAAGATCCCAATCACGTGCAAAAGCAGATCGCCAAAATCAACCGCATTGAGCGTCTTCAGCCGCGCCTGATACTCCGCATAGATCTCGACACCCTTGTGATCGTAGGCGCCATGCTCGGCCGTCGGGACCGTCTCAGGCGTCCAGGCCTTGTTCTTCCAACCATCGATGATCCCCGCCAGCATCCGCGCGGGCCAGCGCTTGTCGTCGATGTTATGCGCCGCCACCAGCTGCTTCAGAAGCCGCAGCTGATCGTCCGTATCCAGAATAGTGAAATTCGTCTTGAGCCCCGCCAGCTCCGCATGCCGCCGCAGCAGCTTGACGCAGATTGCATGGAACGTACCCAGCCACGGCATCCCCTCGACGGCCTCGCCCATCAGCCGCCCGACGCGGTTCTTCATCTCGCGCGCCGCCTTGTTGGTGAAGGTCACTGCGAGGATCTCGTTCGGCCGCGCCGTCCCGGTCGCCAGCAGATGCACGATCCGCGTGGTCAGCGCCTTGGTCTTACCGGTCCCGGCGCCCGCCAGCATCAGAACCGGACCCTCCAGCGCCTCCACCGCCTCGCGCTGCGCCGGGTTCAACCCGTCCATATAGGGCGCGCTCGCCGCCTGCATCGCCCGCCGGGACAGGGGAACCGCCGCCTCGAAGGCGTCATCTTCGTAAGAGTCGCTCATACGCTTTTCTACTCCATCTCGGAGGGTCAGGGAAGAGTATGTTCGCCAGATGTTCTACCAGAGCTAGAGCATCTCGTCGCATCCCGCCAGAAGTGACACTCGGCCCGCCACCTGCCAGTCTACCCCAATGACAACGGAACGCGAAAAGATGACCCGAGGCGAGTGGTACAGCTGCCTCGACCCCGAGCTTGAGGTCCTGCGCGCCGCCGCCCGCGAGGCCGTCTACATTCATAATACCGCCCCTCCGACGGATCGTCGCACAATCGCCCCCGCTCTGCGCGCCCTCTTCGCCCATGCCGCGCCGGATGCTATCGTCGAAGCGCCCTTCCACTGCTCCTATGGCTGCAACATCTCCCTGGCCGAGGGTGTCTATCTCAATGCGGGCTGCACGATCCTCGACAGCGCCCGGGTCGAGATCGGTGCAGGCTCCATGCTTGGCCCCCACGTCCAGATCTACTGCGCCGATCACCACCGCGATCCGGCCGAACGCGCAGAGGGTTTCGAGATCGCCCGCCCCGTCCGGATCGGCGCGCGCGTCTGGATCGGCGGCGGGGCCATCCTGCTGCCCGGCGTCACCATCGGCGCAGGCGCGATCGTCGGCGCGGGCAGCGTTGTCACCCGAGACGTCGCGCCCGGCACGACTGTCGCCGGATCGCCTGCAAAAACCATACCGTCACGCTCCTAAATCCGCCCAAGCGTCGACCGCCTCCTGCACCTCGCGCGCTGTCCGGCACCGCCAGACCGGCAGATCCCCCGCCTCGCCCAAAGCCGCCGTGATACCGGCGCGGAACCGCGCGCCCGCGCGCAGGCTCCTCATTGCAAACCGATATTGCCGGTGCGGCCAGTCCCGATTGCCCGCCGGAATCTCTGGCCGCGTCCGTCCCAGATGGCGCAACGGGCGCCAGGCCAGCCGCACACCCCTCAGCCAGTCCGGCGGATCGAGCCAGATCACAGCTTGCGCACGGGGCAAGGCCAGAGCCAACAGGCTCGGCCCGCCTTCGAGGATCCAGCGCGGCCGCGCGACGATCTCCGCCAGATCCGCCTCGATCTCCGCCCTGGGCCGTTGAGCCCACCCCGTCGTCAGCTTCACTGCATCGAAGGAGACGACAGGAACCTCCGGTCGCACCGCCCCCATCCAGCGCGCGACAAAGCTTTTGCCCGCCCCGTTCGCGCCTGTGACAATGTTCCGCTCCACTAAGGGGCGCTAGCGCATCGTCATGCCGCCATCGACCATATATTCCGATCCGGTCACATAGGCCGCCTCGTCCGACAGCAGGAAACAGGCCACTGCCGCGACATTCTCATCCGTACCCATTTTACCCAGCGGAACCATCTGAAGGATCTGCTCCTTGAAGCCCTCCTTCTCCTCCTCGCTCAAACCCATCCCGGCGAAGAAATTCGTCTCGATCGGCCCCGGAGCGACCGAGTTCACCCGGATCCCGCGCGGCGCCAGATCCCGCGCCCAACCGCGCGCCATCGCATAGCAGGCCGCCTTGCTCGCGCCATAGACCGCGCCCTCGCCCTGCCCCAGATAGGGCGCCACGGACGATGTCACCAGCACCGCCCCGCCATCCTTTATGAGCGCCTTCAGCCCCGCCATATGCAGCGCGGGCCCGCGGACATTGACGTTCATCATCTTGTCGAACGCCTCCGGCTCGGTCTCCTCGACCGGCCAGAACTTCCCGTAGCCGGCATTTAGAAAGGCGCCGTCGATCTCGCCCATCTGATCCTTGATCTTGCCCGCCAGCTCCTCGGCGGCCTCCGGATCGGAGGCATCGTTGCGCAGCACCAGGCTCGCCGGAGGCAGGCTGCGCCCCGCATGATCGAGATGCTCCTGCGTCGTGCCGGTCACGGCCACCTCGCCGCCCTCCTCGACGATCCTTAACGCAGTTGCCAGACCGATCCCGCTCGTGCCGCCTGTGATAAGGATCCGCTTTCCGTCAAATCGTGCCATGCCATGCTCCATTCGCTGAGGGTCCCTGATCAACAGACCATCCCCGCCGAGGTTCCACTCCGCTTCATCTGGCCAAAAATACTCAAATCCCCCGGCTTCCCAGCCCGCGCCAAACCCCGTAGCAAGTCGAGATGACCCGCCAAAGCCGCTATCCCGGCCTCTCCGATCTGCAAGCCCGCGCCGCGCGGCGACTGCCACGCTTTGTCTGGGACTATCTTGATAGCGCCACGGGCACCGGCGCCACCGCGCGCCGCAACCGCAGCGAACTGGACCGGATCCGCTTCACCCCCAGCGTCCTGCATGGCGATATCAGCCCCGAGACGAGCGCGACCCTTCTCGGTCAAACCCATCCGCTGCCCGTCGGCTTCGCGCCCGTAGGCATGTCCGGCCTGATCTGGCCCGGGGCCGAACATATTCTCGCCCGCACCGCCGCCAAGGCGGGTGTGCCTTACACGCTCTCCACCGTCGCCACGAAATCCCCCGAGGATCTGGCCACCGATCTCGGCCCCCATGCTTGGTTCCAGCTTTACCCGCCGCGCGATTTGGACATCCTCGCGGATCTCCTCGAACGCGCCGAGACGGCAGGCTTCACCACGCTCGTTCTGACCGTCGACGTCCCCGCCCCCTCCCGGCGCGAGCGGCAGGTGCGCGGGGGCCTGACGAACCCTCCCAAGCTGACCCCGCGCATTCTCTGGCAAACGATCCAGCGGCCCGCCTGGGCCCTCGCCTCCGCCAAGGCGGGCCTGCCGCGTATGCGCACGCTCGATCCTTACATCGAAACGCGCACCGCCATGGCCTCGAACGAACATGCGGGCTACCTGCTCAGAACCTCGCCCGACTGGGACTATCTCGACCACCTGCGAGAGGCCTGGACGGGTCCCCTCATCATCAAGGGCGTCCTCGATCCCGAGGTCGTTCCTCGCCTCCAGAAGGCCGGCGCCGACGCGCTCTGGATCTCCAACCATGCAGGCCGCCAGTTCGACGCCGCCCCCGCCCCGATCGAGGCGCTGCCCGCCATCCGCGCGGCCACCGATCTTCCCCTAATCCTCGATGGAGGCCTGCGCTCCGGCCTCGATATCCTGCGGGCGCTGGCGCTCGGCGCCGATTTCACGATGATGGGCCAGCCGCCGCATGATGCGCTCGCCGCGCTCGGTAAGGAGGGCCCTGCCCATCTGCTCGATATCCTGCAAAAGGACCTGATCGCCAATATGCACCAGATCGGCGCGAGCAGCTTCGCCGATCTCTCCGCCCGTCTCAGACCCTAGGAACGCTCCAGACGCGCGCCCGTCCGCGCATCGAAAAACCGCAGCGCTCCCGGCGCGATCGCCAGAGGCAGCATCTCCGTGCTGTCCTCCGCAATCCGCCCGGCCAGCCGGGCCACAACCCGCGACCCGCCCAGATCGAAGCTCACATAGCTCTCCGACCCGGTATTCTCGATCATCACCGGACGCGCTTCCAGATCCGCGGGCCCCTCCGCCAGGCTCAGATGCTCCGGCCGGATCCCGAGGATGACCTCGCCGGGCAGCCCCTCACCTCCCTTCAGCCGCACGTCGCCGACCTGCACCTCGCCGCCCGCCACGCGGGCCGGGATCAGGTTCATTGGCGGCGATCCCATGAAATCGGCAACGAACGTGTTCGCAGGCCGGTCATAGATCTCCTGAGGCGTGCCGATCTGCTGAATATGCCCGTCCTTCAAGACCATGATCCGGCTCGCCAGCGTCATCGCCTCGATCTGATCGTGCGTCACATAGACGATGCTGGCCCCGACCCTCTTGTGCAGCCGTTTGATCTCCGCCCGCATCTCGACCCGCAGCTTGGCGTCGAGGTTCGACAGAGGCTCATCGAAGAGAAACAGCGCCGGATCCCGCACCAAGGCCCGCCCCATCGCGACCCGTTGGCGCTGCCCGCCCGACAGCTGACTGGGCCGCCGGTTCAGCAGATGATCGATCTGCAAAAGCGTCGCCACCTCGCGGATCTTCTCCTCCATTTGCGGGCGCGGCACCTTCCGGATCTTCATCCCGAAACCGATATTCTCGCCCACCGACATCGTCGGGTATAAAGCGTAGGACTGGAACACCATCGCGATATCGCGATCCTTCGGCGGCTCCTGCGTCACGTCCCGCCCGCCGATATGCAGACGGCCCGCCGTGATCTCCTCGAGCCCCGCGATGCAGTTGAGCAGCGTGGATTTTCCGCAACCCGACGGGCCGACAAGCACCAGAAACTCGCCCTCGGCCATCTCGATCCCGATGTCGTGCAACACCTCTACGGACCCATAGGATTTCTTCACCCCGTCCGCCGCGAGCGCGACACCTGCCTGTCCGTCCAGCGCCATGACGTCTCCTCTTCCGGACCAGCGTTCAACCTCAGGACGATCCTAGCCGCTCAGATCCGGCACGGGAATGGCGGTTTTCACCGCCCGGCGGGTTTGAGGTGTCGCCCTCCTCCACCGGGGATGGTAAACATGAGGGGCAAACACCCGAAGCCAAAATCGGGACGACAGACCACGACCAGGGAGGATCCACCATGACCAAAGCCGCCCCCGCAGCGCTCGCGCTGCTGCTTGCGACCACGACCGCCTTCGCCTTCGATGACGGCACGCTCACCATCTGGACCGGCTCCGACCGCGACCGCGAGGCCCTGCTCGAGGCGGCCGCCCCCTTCACCGAGGATCTGGGCATCGAGGTCGTAGTCGAGATCGTCGATCCCGACCTGCCCCAGAAATTCCAGCAAGCCGCCGCCACCGGCGACGGCCCCGATATCGTCCTCTGGGCCCATGACCGGTTCGGCGAATGGGCCAGCGGCGGCCTGATCCAGCCCGTCGCCCCCGGCGAGGCCTGGTCTTCCGGTATCCTGCCGGCCGCGATGGAGGCGGTGCAGTTCGACGGCAAGACCTACGGCTACCCCGTCGCGGTCGAGGCGGTCACGCTCATCTACAACACCGCCCTCGTCGATACCCCTCCCGCTGCCTTCGAAGACATCGCGGGGATGGAGATCGAAGGACCCAAGATCCTCTGGGATTACAACAACACCTATTTCACCATGCCCATGTTGATGGCCGGCGGCGGCTACGCCTTCCAGAAGGTGGATGGCAGCTATGACGGCTCCGAGACCGGCGTGAACACCGACGGCGCCATCGCGGGCGCCGAGGTTCTGAAATCCCTTTTCGACGACGGCGTGATGCCCCAGGGCGTCGATTACGGCGTGATGGAAGGCGCGATGAACCGCGGCGATGTCGCCATGATCCTCAACGGTCCTTGGTCCTGGGGCGCGCTCGAGGAAGCCGAGATCGACTTCGGCATCGCCCCCATTCCCACCGTGAACGGAGAGGTCGCGCCGCCCTTCCTCGGTGTCCTCACCCTTGGCATCAACGCGGCGACGCCCAATGCCGATCTCGCGGTCGAGCTGATCGAGAATTACCTGGCCACCGACGAGGGTCTCGCCGCCTGGAACGCGAACGGAGAGCTGGGCGCCCTCGCCGACACCTCCGCCGCCGAGGCACAGGACGATCCCAATGTCACCGGCATGCTCGAGGCGGCGGCAAACGGCGTGCCGATGCCCTCCAACCCCGAGATGGGCGCCTTCTGGGCCGCGATGGCCCCCGCGCTGACCAACATTACGACCGGTACGTCGACTCCCGAGGAGGCGCTGAACGACGCCGCCGCCCGCATCCTCGGCGAGTAGCACCCCGGCCATGAGCCTCACCGCCGACGCGCCCACAGCTTCTCCGCTCCCGCGCCTTCTCGTCGTGGGCGCGGTCACGCTCGGTCTGTTGGCGGTGGCCTTCTACCTCTACACTCTGGCCCAGCCCCTCTTCGGAGCCATCGTCCTCGCGCTCGCCACCGGCTTTGCCGTCATTTTCGGCGCCAGCCGCTTTTACGGCGCCCGCTTCATCTTCCCGGGGGTCGCCGCCGTTCTGATCTTCATCGCCTTCCCGGTGATCTACACGATCTATATCGGTTTCACGAACTACTCCTCCTTCAACCTGCTCAGCTACGAGCGCACGGTCGAGGTCCTGACCTCCCGAGGCTCCATCGATCCGGCCACCGAAGAGCCTTTCGCGGTGGCCCCCGACGGCGATGCCTTTCGCATCTGGCTGCCGCAAAGCGGCCTGCTCTCGGATCCGGTCACGCTGACAGCCCCTGAAACCGCCGATCTAGCACCGGCCGCCGAACCGCCGGACCTGCTCGAACGCCGCGAGGCCATCCAGCTCCGCCGCGGCCTGCAAACCCTCACGCTCCAGACCGAGGACGGCACGCTCCTGCAAAATGCAGGTCTGCGCACCTTCGCGACCGTCACCCCCGACTACACCCAGACCGGCCCAAACGAGCTCACCGGCGCGGACGGCACCATCCTGACCGCCGATCACGACACCGGCTTTTTCACGACCGAGGCAGGCGAGCGCGTCCCGCCGGGATGGCGCGTTCCCATCGGCTGGGCCAATTTCGAACGGGTCTTCACCTCCGAAGGCATCCGCGAGCCAATGGTCTCGATCTTCCTCTGGACCGTGATCTTTGCCGCGGCATCCGTCGCCGCGACCTTCGCGCTGGGCCTGACGCTCGCGGTGATCCTCCAATGGCCATATCTGCGCTTCAAGGCGCTCTACCGGATCCTGCTGATCCTGCCCTACGCCGTCCCGGCCTTCATCTCGATCCTCGTCTTCCGGGGCCTCTTCAACCAGAATTTCGGTGAGATTAACCTGATCCTGGACAGCCTCTTCGGCCTGCGCCCCAGCTGGTTCACCGACGGAACGCTCGCCCGGATCATGGTCCTCGTCGTCAACACCTGGCTCGGCTACCCCTACATGATGCTGCTCGCCATGGGATTTCTGCAATCGGTCCCCGAGGATCACAAGAAAGCCGCCGCCCTCGAAGGCGCCTCCGCGCTGCGTGTCTTCTTCACGATCACGCTGCCGCAGATCATCCCGCCCTTCCTCCCGCTCCTGATCGCGTCCTTCGCCTTCAACTTCAACAATCTGGTCCTGATCTTCCTGCTGACGCGCGGTCTGCCCGACATCCCCGGCACCGTCATCCCGGCCGGAGAGACCGATATCCTCGCCTCCTTCACCTACCGGCTGGCCTTCGACAATGCCGGCCAGCAATTCGGCCTCGCAGGCGCCATCACGCTCCTGATCTTCCTCGTCGTCGCCGCGATCTCCTACGCCAATTTCGTCGCCATGCGCCGCGCTGCCGCGAAACGCTCGGGGAGGCCCGCATGATCGTCGAACGCCCCCGCGACCTCCTCATCAAGAAGATCCTCGCCCACGGCTTCCTGATTTTGTTCCTGCTCCTGATCCTCTTTCCCTTCGTCGTCGTCCTCTCGATCTCGTTTCGCGAGGGCAACTTCGCCGTCGGCTCCATCATCCCCGAAAACCCGACGCTCGAACATTGGGTGCTCGCCTTCGGGCGAGACTTCACCCGCCCCGACGGCACCGTGGTCGAGCCGCCCTATCCGGTGCTCCTCTGGATGTGGAATTCCATCAAGATCAGCCTGATCGCCAGCACGGGCGTTCTCGCCATCGCGACCATCTCGGTCTATGCGTTCAGCCGCATCCGCCTGCGCGGCAAAGGCGCGCTCCTCGACGGACTCTTCCTGATCCAGATGTTCCCCACGACGCTGGCGCTTGTTGCCATCTACGCCATCTTCGACGCATTGGGAGAGGTCACGCCCACCCTTGGCCTCAACTCCCACCTTGCCCTGATCCTCATCTATTTGGCGGGCGTCACACTCCATATCTGGACGATCAAGGGCTATTTCGACAGCATCGACACCGCCTTGGACAAGGCCGCCGAAATCGACGGCGCGACCCCCTGGCAGACCTTCCGCCACATCTTCCTGCCGCTGGCCGTCCCGATCATGTCGGTCGTCTTCGTTCTGGCCTTCATCGGCTTCATCAACGACTATCCCATCGCCTCCGTCCTGATCCGCTCCGAGGACAAGATGACCCTCGCCGTCGGCTCCCGGCTCTATCTCAATGAATTTCAGTATCTCTGGGGAGACTTCGCCGCCGCCGCCATCCTCTCGGGCCTGCCGATCACGGTCGTCTTCCTGATCGCCCAGCGTTATCTCGTCTCAGGCCTCAGCGACGGCGCAGTCAAAGGGTAAGCCCATGCAGCGCGTCATGATCACCGGAGGGCCCGGCTCCGGCAAAAGCACCCTCGCCCGCGCGCTCGGCCAGATCACCGGCCTGCCGGTCCACCATATGGATCACATCCACTGGAAATCCGGCTGGATCGAGCGGGACAGCGCCGAGAAAAGCGCGCTCACCCATGCCGTCCACATTCAGGACCGGTGGATTTTCGAAGGCGGCCATTCGCGAACCTATCCCGAACGCGTCTTTCGCGCCGACACCTTTATCTGGCTCGACCTGCCCGTAACCCTGCGCCTCGCCCGCGTCCTGCGCCGATCGCTCCGCTACCGCGGCCAAACCCGCCCCGACCTGCCGGAGGGCTGCCTCGAACAGATCAACGGCCAGACGCTGGAGTTCATCGCCTTCATCTGGCGCACACGCAAAACCGCCCGCGCCAAACTCGCCGCCATCGCCGACGCCCCGCCTCCGCACCTGACCGTGATCCACCTGACGTCCCAAACCCAGATCAACCGCTGGCTCACGGCGCTCCACCGGATACCGCCCGTTCCGCAAGGCAGA
This sequence comes from Aestuariibius insulae, assembly GCF_040783535.2. Classification (NCBI taxonomy): domain Bacteria; kingdom Pseudomonadati; phylum Pseudomonadota; class Alphaproteobacteria; order Rhodobacterales; family Paracoccaceae; genus Aestuariibius; species Aestuariibius insulae. The sequence goes on along the minus strand of NZ_JBFONW020000003.1, from coordinate 15,241 downwards.
TAGGCAGCAGCAGCGCTCCACGCCCTTAGATTAGAAGACAGCGTGACCATCCTCCGCTAAAAGAGAGGCCATCACCTCTCACCGGCCCAAAGATCCCGGCGGCAAGGTCAAAGAAAGGACCTCCGAGTATCTCAAGCGTAGAAACCATACGCAGATGGGCGGCCGAACGCCCCCTCGCCGCGGCGAACCTGCTCCTGCTCATCGCAGGGCTCTACTTCATCGCGCCTGTTGCCTTCACCGATCCCTCTCATCTCTTCGGACACGGCAAACAGACGCAGGGCGCCTCCGAATTCGCAAAAATCCTGTGGGCCGAAATCGCTCTCGCCGGGGCGCTCGTCCTCGCTGTCATCCTCCTTGGCTGGACGCGGCAGACGCGCCTTACAACCCCGCCGCACTGGCGCGCGACCCTCCTTGCCCTTCCCTATGTCGCATTCGTTCTCTTCATGGTCTTCGCGGTCTACGGAAGCGCGTTGCTGCAGGACGACGAGATTGCCCTAACACCTGCCGACTGGCGGGCAATCGCTATCGCCAGCATTGCCGCTCTTGTGGTCGGACTGTTCGAGGAGCTTCTATTTCGCGGCGCACTTCTCCACGGCCTCAGATCGAAGGTTCCCGCCGTCGCGGCTGTCCTGCTCGCGGCAGTAATCTTCGGTCTCTTCCACCTCGTGAACTGGATCGGCGGCCAGCCTCTCGATATCACGGTGGCCCAAGTCATCGGCGCAGCCGGAGGAGGTGTCTTCTACGGCGCTCTCGTTTTGTGGACAGGATCGCTTTGGCCCTCCATCTTCATGCACGGGCTCTGGGATGCGGCGGTCACGCTCGATCAGACCATTCTGGACGCGGAAGGCAGCACGGCAGATCCTGCCCAAAGCGCGCCCGCCCTCGATCCCTGGTCCGCCTTGCTCTCACCGGAACTGATTTACGGTCTGTTATTACTCGGCCTGTGGGGCTGGCGGCAGCGCCACCGCTCGAAAACCTGACCCGTCCGCAGCCGCGGAGCGCCCCCGAAGGCCGGGCCGGGCGGGTGCCGCGAGGGCCGCAGGCCCCGCGCAGTCGCCCGCGTCCGGCGCCATATTGCCGCGCCGCCGCAAAGGCCCTAGACATGCTGCACCTGCAAACAGGAGCGTGACCATGACCGAGTTCTCTAAGATCCTCATCGCCAACCGGGGGGAGATCGCGATCCGTGTCATGCGGGCGGCCAATGAGATGGGCAAGAAAACCGTCGCCGTCTATGCCGAAGAGGACAAGCTCGGACTACACCGATTCAAGGCCGACGAAGCCTACAAGATCGGCGAGGGCCTCGGCCCCGTCGCCGCGTACCTGTCAATCGAGGAAATCATCCGCGTCGCCAAGCTTTCGGGCGCCGATGCCGTCCATCCCGGCTATGGCCTCCTCTCCGAAAACCCCGATTTCGTCGATGCCTGCACCGCCGCCGGCCTCACCTTCATCGGCCCCAAGGCCAAGACGATGCGCCAGCTCGGCGACAAGGCCTCCGCCCGCAAGGTCGCCATCGCGGCGGGCGTGCCCGTCATTCCGGCGACCGAAGTCCTCGGGGACGACATGAAGGCCATCGCCAAGGACGCCGAAAAGATCGGCTACCCCCTCATGCTCAAAGCCAGCTGGGGTGGCGGCGGGCGTGGCATGCGCCCGATCACCGGCCCGGACGAGCTGGAAGAGAAGGTCCGCGAAGGCCGCCGCGAGGCCGAAGCCGCCTTCGGCAATGGCGAGGGCTATCTGGAAAAGATGATCCTCAAGGCTCGCCATGTCGAGGTGCAGATCCTCGGTGACAGCCATGGCGAGATCTACCACCTCTATGAACGGGACTGCTCGGTCCAGCGCCGCAACCAGAAGGTCGTCGAACGCGCCCCCGCCCCTTACCTGTCGCCCACCCAGCGCGAACATATCTGTTCGCTCGGCAAGAAGATCTGCCAGCACGTCAATTACGAATGCGCGGGCACCGTCGAATTCTTGATGGATATAGACAGCGGCGAGTTCTACTTCATCGAGGTCAATCCGCGCGTGCAGGTCGAGCACACCGTGACCGAGGAAGTCACCGGCATCGATATCGTCCGCGCCCAGATCCTCATCGCTGAAGGCAAAAGCCTGGTCGAGGCAACCGGCACCGCCTCGCAATACGACGTCAAACTGGACGGCCATGCGATCCAGTGCCGCGTGACGACCGAGGATCCGACCAACAATTTCATCCCCGATTACGGCCGCATCACCGCCTATCGCGGCGCCACCGGCATGGGCATCCGGCTCGACGGCGGCACCGCCTATTCCGGCGCCGTCATCACCCGCTACTACGACTCGCTTCTGGAAAAGGTCACCGCCTGGGCCCCCACGCCCGAGGCCGCCATCGCCCGGATGGACCGCGCCTTGCGCGAATTCCGCATCCGGGGCGTCTCGACCAATATCGCCTTCGTCGAGAACCTGCTCAAGCACCCGACCTTCCTAAACTACGAATACCACACCAAGTTCATCGACGAGACGCCCGAGCTCTTCGACTTCGCGCCCCGACGCGACCGCGCAACCAAGATCCTGCGCTACATCGCCGACATCACCGTCAACGGGCACCCGGAAACGCAAGGCCGCCCTATGCCGTCCCCCGAGGCGCGCAAACCCCGCGCGCCCGTCACCCCGATCGACGCGCCCCCCGCCGGAACCGCGACCATCCTCGCCGACAAGGGCGTGGAGGGCGTCATCGCTCACCTGAATGCCTCCAAGCGCCTACACATCACCGACACCACGATGCGCGACGGCCACCAGTCGCTCCTGGCCACCCGGATGCGCAGCTTCGACATGATCGCCGCCGCCCCGACCTATGCCCACAAACTGCCGCAGCTGTTCTCCGTCGAATGTTGGGGCGGCGCGACCTTCGACGTGGCTTACCGCTTCCTTCAGGAATGCCCCTGGCAGCGTCTGCGCGATATCAAGGCACGGATGCCCAACATCCTGACCCAGATGCTGCTGCGCGGCTCGAACGGGGTCGGCTACACGAACTACCCCGACAACGTGGTCCAGTTCTTCGTCAAGACCGCGGCGGAAAGCGGCGTCGACGTCTTCCGCGTTTTCGACAGTCTCAACTGGGTCGAGAACATGCGCGTCGCCATGGATGCCGTGCTCGAGACCGGCAAGATCTGCGAAGGAACGGTCTGCTATACCGGCGATCTGCTCGACCCCGATCGCGCCAAATACGACCTGAAATACTACGTGGACACCGCCAAGCAGCTGCAATCGGCCGGCGCCCAGATCCTCGGCCTCAAGGATATGGCGGGCCTTCTCAAGCCCGCCGCGGCCACCAAACTCGTCACGGCCCTCAAGGACGAGGTCGGCTTGCCGATCCATTTCCATACCCATGACACATCGGGAGCGGCAATCGCCACGATCCTCGCCGCCTCCGAGGCGGGTGTGAACATCGTCGATTGCGCCATGGACGCCCTCTCGGGCAACACATCCCAGCCAACGCTCGGCTCTGTGGTCGAGGCGCTCAAGGCCACGCCGCGCGATACCGGGCTCGATCCGGTCACGATCCGCGAGATCTCGAACTACTGGGAAGCCGTCCGCGCCCACTACGCCGCCTTCGAAAGCGGCCTGCAGGCCCCCGCCTCCGAGGTCTACCTGCACGAAATGCCCGGTGGCCAGTTCACCAATCTCAAAGCGCAGGCCCGTTCCCTGGGGCTCGAGGAGCGTTGGCACGAGGTCGCCCAGACCTATGCCGCCGTGAACCAGATGTTCGGCGATATCGTCAAGGTCACGCCCTCCTCCAAGGTGGTCGGCGACATGGCCCTGATGATGGTGGCCCAGAACCTCACCCGCGCCGAGGTCGAGGATCCGGACACCGAGGTCGTCTTCCCCGACAGCGTCATCGACATGATGCGCGGCGCGCTCGGCCAGCCCCCCGGCGGCTGGCCCAAGAAGATCCAGTCCAAGATCCTCAAGGGCGAAAAGCCCCTCACCGACCGCCCGGGCAAACACCTGGACCCGGTCGATCTGGAGGCAACCCGCACCGATCTCGCCGCCCAGACCGGCACCGAGATCGACGACGAGGATCTGGCCGCCTACCTGATGTATCCCAAGGTCTTTACCGACTACGCCGCTCGCCACGCTGAATACGGCCCCGTCCGCTCGCTGCCGACCCATACGTTCTTTTACGGCATGCAGCCGGGCGAAGAGATCGAGGTCGAAATCGATCCCGGAAAGACACTCGTCGTGCGCATGCAGGCGATGGGAGAGACTAATGAGAAAGGAGAGGCCAAGGTCTTCTTTGAGCTGAACGGCCAGCCCCGCAACATCCGCGTCCCCAACCGACTGATCGCCGCCGCCACGCAGGCCCGTCCAAAGGCCGAAGACGGCAATCCCAACCATATCGGAGCGCCCATGCCCGGCGTCGTCTCCACCATCGCCGCCCAGACCGGCGCCAAGGTGAAAGAGGGCGACCTGCTCCTGACGATCGAGGCGATGAAAATGGAAACCGGCCTCCACGCCGAGCGCGACGCCGTCGTCAAAGCAGTCCACATCACCCCCGGAGCCCAGATCGACGCCAAGGACCTTCTGGTCGAACTGGACTAGAATGCGCCGACACGAATTGGCCAGAATGCCTGTCTAGAATGCCTGTACTTCCAAGAAACCCTTGCCTGGAACCGGACGGCGCATGACAGCTTCTTTATTGCCATCTGGACCCGGCGGAATGAGGCAGGGAGACTCCTCGTTTCGTTACATCCCCGAACTCGATGGACTTCGCTATCTTGCGGCTCTGTCCATCTTTTTCTTCCACGGCGCCACCGACAGGATCCTCCCTAGTGGCTCATTAGGGGTCGATGTCTTCCTCGTCCTCAGCGGCTTTTTGACGGTCTCGGTCGCTCTTGCCGCACAAGGCTCCTTCTCGCCGGTCACCTTCGTCGCCCGCAGGCTCGTCCGCATTTATCCGGCCCTCTTTGTCGTAACCATCGCCTGCCTTCCGCGCCATCTTTACGGCGATTTCGACGTCATCCTTATCGCAGCGACCGTGCTGACATTCACAAGCAACTTCGCCCTTATGGAAGGGGCCAATCTGGGGTCTCTCATCATAACTTGGTCCCTCGCCGTCGAGATGCACTTCTATCTCGTCATCTCGCTCTTCCTATGGCTGGCACTGGTTCGGGGCGGCTCAGGCAGATCGCGCTCTGATCGCATATTACGGCTGCAAAAGATCGCACTGGCCGCATTCCTTCTGACAACCGCGCTCCGGATCGCGAGCGGTCTCTTTCGCGATGCCTATTTCGAGGATTACTTCAACTCACTCTTTCGCATGTCAGGCCTCTTTCTCGGCGCATGGCTCGCGACCATCCGCTGGCGCCCGTCCCCTCTGCTGGCAAATATCTCCACCGCCTTGGCCATCGCCATTATCTTCAGCCTGATGCTTCTGCCGTACAAAAGCGGCGTCGACCTCCTCGAGATCTCCATCGTCGAGCTTTGCTCAGTCGCCCTCATCCTTTCCTTGGCGACAAGAACAGGCCTCATCGCTGCCTTACTGCGTCACCCCATCATGCGGATGCTCGGCTCATGGTCCTACAGCTTCTATCTGTGCCACCTTCTGGTCTTGCACCTCATCGTCAATCAAATCCCGACCTATACCGGCCTTGCCTTGGCCTTCGTCGTCTCCCATGTCTTCGCAGCCGCCTGCTACCGATATATCGAGCGCCCCTCCGCCCAGGCGTTCCGTAGATATCTCCCTGACCACAAGACCCAAGTTAGCCCAGCCTCCACTCCTTAAGAAATGGCATCGAGGCTGACCTGACATCGGGAGGAATATAACTGTTGCGCGCCCAATCCGGCGTCCGGGGCGTTAACCCGGCCTCGTGCCGAAAATCCACCGACCAAATACCGACGCGATACCGACCGGATACCGAAGGCCCAAACAAGGCTCGAGCCGCCCGTTAACCGGGCTGCACTGACGTTCACCCCCCGTCCTACTAGACACCCATCCAGCCGGATCTCTCCCTGCCCGCCGCATCACGCGATTTTCCTCTTGCGGAGATCCAAGAACCCCCCTATCTGACGCTCACCCAATGGATGCGGGCGTAGCTCAGGGGTAGAGCATAACCTTGCCAAGGTTAGGGTCGTGAGTTCGAATCTCATCGCCCGCTCCAAAAATACAAGCTAATCAGTTGTTGAAGTTTCCGACTTAGATACTGGCGGTTATTTCATAGCCTTGAGTGGTGCAATTAGCCCGGCCCTCCTAAGGGTGTGAACCGGATATTCCGGATCATCGATCATTTGATCCAAGGTAAAACCAGGCTCTAGCTGGATCAGCTTCTGTTTTACTCGGTTTGCCGCTTCGAAATTCCCTTTTTCTGCATAAAGGCTAAGGAGATAGCGATGCATTGGGCGAGTGGTCGGAACGATCCGGGTCACAGCCTCAGCCAGTGCCAAAGCCTCGTCAAAACGCCCCGTAGCAACACAGATCATACTATGGTTCAGATCCCACCACTGGCGAAATTGGGATCGACTCGCAATGTTTCGGCTTTTTGCTGATATCGCATAGGCCTGCTCGGTCTCACCGGTCAGCATCTTTGAGGTCGCTAATGCCTGCAACGCAAAGGAGCTGCTCGGATTCATCTCAACCGCATCTTCGGCCATGGGAAGAGATCGCGCGGGATCTCGAAATAGAATGGCCGTAGTCTGTGCGGCAAGTGCTCTAACAAGGCCGTTTTGCCCTGAAATCGATAAAGCTTTCTGAATAAGCTCGTCTATCCGCTCGCGGGTCTCGTCTTGCTCGGAATGCATGACCTCTACCGAGCGGATCATGTTCAAAAGACCGGCCCAGGCTAAAAAAACTCCATTTTTTTCAATAGAGTATGCTTCAAGCAGGAGCTGATCAGCTTCGTCAATCGCGTTGGCTTCAAAAGTAAACAACTTATGTAAAGCTAGGCGGCTTAAAGCGGTCGCATGACTGGACGACTGCCCCACGCCGATAATGTGAGGCAGCTGTTCCACAGTAACTTCGGAGGCATCAAATGCCGCCTTCGCTAAAATGTCGCTCCGAACAAGCGAGCCGGCCGTCCCCGTCATCTGACACGTCTTCGAATAGAAGATCTTGCCGCTATCGACATGCACGACCTTTATCAGTGCGACGCAAAATCCATTGTCTTCCACCACGCTGCACTCAACAAGAATATCTGCAGAGCTAGCTAGCTCTCCTCGCGGCTTGTCGTTTGCGATGTGGGAAACCGAGATATGTTCGGAGATTCCCTCGGCTATCCGGGTCGCAATTACATCGGCGACAACGGTCGACGAAGCGCCTTCGGGGCCGATAGAAACGCAGCATATCGATATCGGGGGCGCCGAGCTCTGTGAAAATTGGTCGAGCACCTCTCGATGTGACACCAAGGCGCTGGAAGCTGCGCTTTTTTCGCTGACCTTTGAGCGCCAATCATTGAATTTTTGGTCGCGAATATCGAGACCTTCCAAGAACTCGCAGTCAGAGGAGGAAGCATCTTGCCCTAGACAATCGAAAGCGTCTGAGGACAGCCAGATCCAACGACGATCAGATTGTACGCACCCGTCGTAGTTTTCTAAGCACTTACGAAGATTGGAGAGTTCCTGCCTGAGGCTTCCCAAGCCCTGATCTGGATGCCTATCGCTCCAAAGATGATCAACGAGCCAAGCCCGGCTTCTCTTCATCTCCGGCGCATAGGCTAGAAGAGCAAGCAGGCCGCAAGCCTTCTTGCTTTTAGGAGTTATGTCAGTTCCATCTACTGTCCGAAGTGAGAAGCGCCCGAAGAGAGTGAGCTCCAACATCTTTGATGGTGGCGCTGACGACATCATTTCCCCATTTTTTTGGTGGCCAAGGCGGCCAAGGTCCGCTGCATCATAGCCCTACGCATCCTTAGCGTTAAATGAGCGTCAATAGACCTCTAAGGAAGATGCTATGCCTTTGACACAATAGATCAAACGCTGTTCGGGTAGAAACATATATTTTCAGCCAAGCGGGAGACGACGGTATGGGCGTGAACGGGGTTAATGGAGTCAACGGCGTCAACGGTGTAAATGGGGTCAACGGTGTTAATGGCGTAAACGGAGTGAACGGTGTAAACGGTGTCAATGGCACTACCGTAAGTTTAGACAGCCCCCTCCTCGCCAATGCTCTTACCACCACCCGCGACGGTATCGCGCGGGCTTGGACGGGTCAGAATGGCGGAGTTGTTACCAATCCTCCTCTTCCTGGCGGTTGGGATGCGTTTCGCAAAATGGATGCGGGACCGCGCTCTGCGGTTCTGGACGGGGAGATGGCGCGGCTCCTTTCGCTCGACGTCACCGCGATGACCACCGCAGATGTAAAGGCATCGCTTCTCGGCAACACGACACTGGTCGAGCTGATCCGCCCTGACTTCGACAATGATTTTCTCAAGGATCAGATGCCATATCTGCGAAGCTACGCGGATCTGCGGCTTGATCGGACGGCGGAGATCACCATTCAGACCGGCGACGTTCTCTCGTTCTTCGGGGCGATCTCCTATCTCGACCCCGAAGCGACGAAACGCTCGCTCGAGCTGATCGGCGCGCTGTTCCGATCGGTCAACGTCAACGAGATGCGGCTCAAGCTGCATTTCGATCTGCCGCGTCCAATCACGGTGGCCCAAGAGGTTCAGCCAATGATTCAGACCCCGGGTCATCCCAGCTGGCCCAGCGGACATGCAACCGAAGCCTTTGCAATTGCGACTGTCCTCAGCGCGCTCAAAAACGGCGGATCGGTCGATGGGTTCAACGAGGTGTCCAACACGTCGTTCTACATGCGCCTTGCCCAGCGCATCGCGGCCAATCGGACCGTCGCAGGCGTGCACTATCCGTCAGACAGCATGTGCGGTGCGATCCTCGGCATCACCATCGGCGAGATGCTTGTGAACATGCTTGAAGGAGAAGCGAAGACGCCGACGCGCAAGTTCGACGGCTCGGACTTTACCGGCGATTTCGACCTGACGACGCTCAAGGATACGATGCAGCTCGGTGCGGGAACGGAGGCCATCCCAGGAGGACTGGACCTGGGACTTCTCTCGCCGCTATGGGCCATCGCAAAAACCGAATGGTAGCCTAATCGAACGTCCAACGAAGAACGGCGCGGACACTCCCGCGCCGTTTTTCTTTCGGCCAGAACCTAGCGCTTTCGGCTGCCCAACTGAGCGCTGAGCAGGCCTGCACCTGCCTGGCGCTCCATTCCGGGCTGACTGGGCACTCCAAACCAGTTGATCATATTCTCGACCTGGACCGGGATTGGCTTGCAGCCGTCTTTGATCAGCACATGGGCAAGAGCGCGGCTCACTTGGCCAGCGGCCGCGCTGGTTCCGTTCATCGTCTGCGTCGACCCGCTGATCGTGCCTGACGCCACAAGGCCGACCAGCCCGCGCCCATCGTCGCCCAAGGCAGCCAGAGTCGGCCCAGGAACCGACCACGGAGCGCCTTCGGCACTGTAGCGTCGCGGCGCAGCTTCGAGCCCGGGCGTTCGGTAGGCGGGGCCCACCTCCGGATCGGGTACAGCTGCACCGACCGTCAGCGCCTGATGTGAATTCAGCTCTATCGTGCAAAAGCTTGAATGAGTGCCCTCTTGCGTGATCACCGCATCAGGTCCCAGACCGCTCCAGTCCTGAACTTTCGGATCCCAGAGATGGGCATCTGGATGATCAAGATAGCTCTGCCGTCCTTTCAGCCGATATCCTGTCGGTGTATCGCCGCGCTGGATCTCGAGCCGCGCCTCTACCGGGCCTCCGGATGTGATACCGACCTCCACAGGCCAGGCTCCCGCCGGCGCCGGTTCGATCACGCTCCATGTCATGGTCGGCGCGAGTGCGAGCAGATAGTAAGGCGGCTGCTGACCCCCACCAAAGGCCGTGCGCGCGCCGACATGGTAGATCCGCGCATAGTCTTTGCCGTTGCGGGAAAGCGCGATGTAAAATCCTGGCGGCAACCCTGCAGCATCCAGTCCGCCTGTATCGGGCGCGCCCAGCGATACGGCAAGTCGGGCCACATCAGACGGATCATCTGCCCGCACCTCCAGATAGCTGGCCGCAAAATCGTCCGGCAAGGCACGCCAATCAGCCATGATACCCTTTTCTTCGCTTGGAGCGATCCGGCCCACGAGGCGATCCACCCGGTTGTTGCCGAAGGAGAACACGATCCGCGCACATCGCTTGGTTCGCGCCTCCCATTCGGCCAGATCCCAGGCGATGATCCGTTCAAGCAGCTTGCTGCCATCGCGCGGCCCCGCCATCGTGCCGAAGCTCACATTGATGACAAGCGGCCCATTGCCGCCAAGCGCTTCGGCTCGTCCAAGGCACCAATGCACCGCCATGACGATGCTGGGTTCAAGCTGGGTGCCAGCCGTATTGCTGACCGCCAATGGCGGAAGCGAGACGCCCAGAAGAGGCCATTCCTCAACCGGATCTTCCGCTCCTGGCTCAGCCCCGCCAGCGAGATCTCCGACGAATGTTCCATGCGTGAAGGGGAACTCGGTGCTTGGATGCTCGCCTGGAGACACCAGAGCGCGGTTGATCTGCCGGTAGACATGATCCTCCTCCAACTCTGGACCCCGAGCCAGCACAGCGTTGATGTCGACTGGGCTGAGCGCCGCGCCAGCCATGACATAGACAGGTCCGAAGTTCGGAATGAAGATCGGCTTCAAGGCTTGCAGCCAGACCCCTTCAAAGCGCGTTGTCATCGGATCCCCGTCCCGGCAAAAGCGCTGGTTCAGAAATCCGATCCCATCATCGATGATCGCAATAGTCGGAGCGTCCGTAGGGTCCTGCAACGGCTGAGGAAATCCGGTCAGAGCCTCCATCGGGTCCAGCACGACGCGCGGCCCGACGATTTCGACAAGAAGGCGCCCGTCATAGCGAGCTTCGATCGGCTCGAACTGCTCTTCCTCGGAAAACCACGGCACATAGACAGAATATGCTTCCGCCAAGGGCACTTCCTGGGCCTCTTTCTGGTCCTGGAACGCCTGATCAGGCCGAAATTCTCCCGATTCCAGACGATTGGACAGCAGAGTAATCTCGCTCTCTTCGGCGCGCAGGCTTTCGGGATCGTCGCTCAGCAGCTCCTCGAGCAACCAACCGCGCGCATCTCTGAGGTTCTCGAACACCTCGCCTACGATCAGGGAGACCAGCGAAAGCTGATAAGACCGCTCCTCGTCACGCTCCTCTGGCTCTTTATCACGTGCCGCTTCGCGGTCGAGATATCGCGCGAAATGAGCGTAGGGATCACCTCGAAACCGGCGCTTCCGCTGCTTTTCAGTCTCCTCCATGATACTCTCCCTCCGGGCCCACGTGACAGGGTCAGGTTGAAACTGCCGCGGCGCCAGGGTCAAATCCTGAACCGGACCAGGTCAACTCCTTGACGAAGTTTTCACGATATTGCCGCTGACTGCACGGCAAACAACGCCGCGCGTGAATAAAGCGCCAGATGACCGTGAAGCCGCCTCCTGTGTCTTTACGCAGCGACGAGCCTTGGGCCACCGTAGATATGCGAACAGGGCCGAGGCGCAAACACCAGTCTCCCCACATGTAAGCGCCCCGTTTTGTTTCGGTCCTGTTCGCACGATAGAAAAATTAGAACAAAGACCTATTTTCATGACCAAGACCAAATCGAACAAACCCGCCTCGCCGGACAAGATGTCCGCCAAGACAGACCGACAGCTCCCGCGGATCATCCGCATCGCGGATCTCGCCGCACCCCGAAAGGCGCAGGCCTCCAGATCCGGCACCCCCAGTCTGCACCGCTCTCTCAAACCGGCCACATCTGCGCAGTAGCCGCGCGAGACGTCTTGGAAAGACGCAGGCCGCCTTCTATACCCCGCGCGGGACAATAGGAGGGTCGGCCATGCGGCAGGCAACCATTATACGCCAAACGTCCGAGACGGATATCTCCGTGACGCTCGATCTCGATGGAACCGGCGTCTCGGATTGCCAGACGGGGATCGGCTTCTTCGATCACATGCTCGACCAAATCGCCCGCCACGCGCTGATCGATCTGAAGATCCGGGCGGAGGGCGATCTTCACATCGACGATCACCACACTGTCGAGGATACAGGCATCGCCCTCGGGCAGGCCCTGACCCAGGCGCTGGGCGACAAACGCGGGATCCGTCGGTATGGGGCCTGCCTTCTGCCGATGGATGATGCGCTGGTGCGCTGCGCACTCGATCTGTCGGGGCGGCCTTTCCTCGTTTGTACGCTTGATTTGCCGACCGCCAAGATCGGCACATTCGATACCGAGCTTGTGCGCGAGTTCTTCCAGGCCCTCTCGACCCATGGCGGCATCACGCTGCATCTTGACCAGCTGCATGGGATCAACAGTCACCACATCGCCGAAGCCGCATTCAAGGCCACAGCCCGCGCCCTGCGCGACGCGGTCGAACCCGATCCCCGCCGCGAAGGCGAGATCCCATCGACCAAAGGCAGCCTATGAGCCTGACGGTCCTCATCGACTACGATAGCGGTAATTTGCATTCGGCAGAGAAGGCATTTCAGCGGATGGCGCTGGAGGGGGCAGGCGGCACGATCGAGGTGACAACCGACCCCGACCGCGTGGCCAAGGCCGACCGGATCGTCCTGCCTGGCGACGGGGCCTTTCCTGCCTGCCGCCGCGCGCTTGATGCGCAAACCGGTATGGTCGAGGCCATCACCGAAGCTGTGCGTATCAAGGGGCGCCCCTTCCTTGGCATCTGCGTCGGCATGCAGCTTCTTGCAACGCGCGGCCTGGAATACGAACCGACCCCGGGCCTTGCCTGGATCGGTGGAGAGATCACCCGTATTACGCCCTCCGACCCCTCCTTGAAGGTGCCCCATATGGGCTGGAATGTCCTGACACTCGATAATTGCCATCCGGTGACCGAAGGCCTCCAGACAGGCGATCACGCCTATTTCGTCCATTCCTACCACATGCAGGTCGCGGATCCTGCGCATCTCATCGCCCATACCGATCATGGCGGCCCCGTGACCGCCATCGTCGGCGCAGATACCGTGATCGGCACTCAATTCCATCCAGAGAAAAGCCAGACCGCCGGTCTGCGCCTCATCGCAAACTTTCTGAACTGGGCGCCCTGACGGCAAAGCTCCAGCTTCATCTTGTCATAAATACTCGAAAATCGAAGGGGCGGCCCCCGCACGGACACTGCCCCAAGGCGAAACAGACCGACCGGGCGCCAAACAAAGTTTGTCATGGCAGGCCCGGCTTCGGGCCTGCCTCCGCTACATCAATTCGCGCGAACCCAAGTCCCGCCGTCCCGGCAGATCCCCAGCACACATCCTGACACGGCCAGCTGATTGCCACTCAGCGTCAAACGCGAATTATAGGTCTTGTTCCGATCTGGCGAATAGACCTTTCCCCGATAGGCTCCCCCGCCTTCAGGCACCGTCGCGCTGATGATCTGCGTTCCGATCCGATCGGACGAGATCACGGCTCCGCTCGCATCATAGGCCTGCACAAGCGTGCCGCAAAGCGCTGTACCGCAAGGCGCAACCTCGATCAGCCCGCTATTGCCATCGTCATCCTGTGCGGTCCGCCACATCCCGACAAGCGGATCCGCCGCCGCCGTCCCGGCCAGTCCCATGGCCACGAATGCCGCCAAAATTGTCTTCTTCATACTCAAGCCTCCCATTCCTCTCCCTTGACCCTCTCAGCATGACCGCGATGCGATCAAGATTGACGTAGGGTCGCGTTGCATCTTCCGGCCCTTGCCGGATAAGACGCCCGGAACCTGAAGAAAGGGCGACCATGATCCTCTATCCCGCAATCGATCTCAAGGACGGCGATGCCGTCCGGCTCCTGCGCGGAGAGATGGAGGCCGCCACCGTCTTCAACACCGATCCCGCCGCCCAAGCCCGCCTATTCGAAAAGGCCGGTTGCGAATGGATCCATCTTGTCGATCTCAACGGGGCCTTCGAAGGGTATCCGGTCAATGCCGCCGCCATCGGCGCAATCCTCGAGGCGATCTCGATCCCCGCCCAGCTTGGCGGCGGCATCCGCGATCTCGGCACGATCGAAAGCTGGCTCGACCGCGGGATAGAACGGGTCATCCTTGGCACCGCTGCCGTCGAAGATCCGGATCTCGTTCGAGAGGCCGCGCGTGCTTTCCCCGGCCAAATCGCCATCGGGCTCGATGCCCGAAAGGGTCAGGTCGCCACCCGAGGCTGGGCGGAAGAAACAGAAATGACCGTTACGGATCTGGGCAAGGCATTCGAGGATGCCGGAATCGCCGCGCTGATCTACACCGATATCGACCGCGACGGCGCGATGGGCGGCCCCAATATCGAGGCCACCGAGACGCTTGCCCGCGCTGTTTCCATTCCCGTGATCGCCTCGGGTGGCGTCTCGTCCATGACGGATCTGACGGCCCTCAAGGCCACAGGCGTGGTGGCCGGGGCTATCACCGGCCGGGCGCTCTATGACGGCGCGATCGATCTGAAAGAGGCTATTTCAACTCTTTCGGCGGCTCACTGAGCAACCGCTGCTGCGGTCAGCCGCTCCAAGGCGCCCTCGATCTTCTGCAACGCCTCCATATCGTCATCCACATCGAATTCATCGACCATCTCGTCGACCTCTTCGTAAAGGACCTGTGTCTGGCCGCCGCGATCCGCGTAGACAAGAACACGAAGCGGCAGAACAAGTCCGGCGCGCGGATCCTCCTGCATGACCGGGGTGCCCAGCGCCGGATTGCCAAAGATCAAGAGCTGCGCCTCTGTCATATCAAGGCCCACCGACTGCGCGCCCGCCGTATGATCCACGCGGGCAAAGACGGTCGCGCCCGCGCCTTCGACCGCGGCAACGAGGGCATCCATCGTGTCGGTCACGGATTTGGATGAGGGTGTTGTTTCGAAATCGTCTGCGATGGCGCAGCCACCGATCGAAATTGCAAAGAGAGAGGCGAAAAGCATGGGCCGCATGGGATGGTCTCCTTCGGAGTGCAGGTCTCTGGATAAAAACGGGCAACGCGTCCGGCGGTTCCCGCCCTGTCCGAATCCCACGCTACTCAAGGATGTCCTCCGCGCCACGCCACAACTTCGTGACGCCATCGCCAGCCTCCCCGGACGGCAACGATCCGCAAGATCCGCCCCTTGCCGCGAAACGCGCCCGTACAGTCGCCCTTCGACAGGACAAGCCATTAAAGCCGCGCCCTCTCCTCATCTTGCCTCAAATACCTCGGGGTACGGGGCAGAGCCCCGGTCCGACCCCTCCGTTTGCAGGCGCATTCTCAAAGGATTGCGGG
>NZ_JBFONW020000002.1:0-567184 GCF_040783535.2 Aestuariibius insulae | reverse complement strand
TCAAGGCCTGGGCGGACCAGGAGCCGGACTGGCGCTGCGATCTGCTCGTGCGCGGCAACCAGCGGATCGGTCAGCTCGTCAGCACGATCTGCGCCGCTGGCCGGGCCCGCGACACGTTCATAGGCACCAAGTCAGGCGTCGTGCGCGAGACCGCCGGACAGCCGGTCGAGGCTCTGCTGACCCCGCGCAACACAAGGGGCGGGTTCCGCGTCGAACATCGCAAGGTGGATGACTTCCATGCGCTGCGGGTCAAGGCTGTCTCGGAGCGGCTCGAATGGCAGGAAGACGAGATCATCGTCTATCGCGATGGCTACAGCTTCGAGACCGCCTCCAAGTTCCTCGACCTGTCCCTGATCGGCACGGTGATCGGGGAGAGTGAAGAGAACGCGGGCAACGCCTGGAAGCTGGCCCGTTACTTCATGGCCGAGCTGCTGCTGCGGCCCGAAGAGATCCAGATCCCGGTCGATCTCCATCACCTCGCCTTGCGCATCGGATCGAAGTTCCGCTTCCAGCACGATGTCCGGCTGAACGGCGTCGGCTCAGGCCGCATTCTGGAGATCGCGTCCGAGGGCGCCAGCACCCGGCTGACGCTCGACGAGGCGCTCGAGACCCCGGCAGGCGACTATCGGCTCTCGGTGTGGAATACCGTCTCCGAGCTGGTCACGGCGACGGCGGTGCAAGACCGCCCGCCGACATCAGTCAACGATTGGTGGCCTTATGATGTCGTCGAAGAATTAGCGATCGATGCGAATATTGCTCGGGGCGGCACGTGGTCTGTTCCGTCCAATAAGCAGTCCGCAAGCTACGTTTTGCAGATCCAGTCGGTTGAGATGCCTTCTGTTCCACTTTCCGAATGTCTTGCCGAGGTGGGAGGATTTGGGAGCGGTTTTGCAGTTTTTGTGGACGGCGATCTATTGGTCGCCCAAGCCGGTCAGGGAACCGAGCCAGGCGCGACTGGTCAGGCGCGCATAGAATTCGACTACTCGGCGTTCCGCGGGCATTCGGTTGACCTGACCGTCGAGATCGATACCGATCTCAATAGCCTGAGGCTTTGGATCGGCCGTCGTCTTGTTGCGTCCGAACTTGCTATCGGCGGTTCATATCTAGGCGGCAAGTGGACGGCAGGTAACGTCGGGCATTATCTTTCTGGTTTCACATCTTCAATGGTAGCGGGTGCTCCCAGGAACGACTGGACCGGACAAGCTGGTGATCTTCTAATCTACACCGAAGCAAAGGTCCCCGATCCTGTTCGCGGACCTGTTTGGATCTGCGACCGCGATATTTCCGGCGATATCGAGCCCTGCGATCTGACGGTCATCGAGCGCGTTGAGGACGCCGAACGCGATCTGATCGTCACCCGGATCGTGCCGGAGGCGGACGGCCAGGCAACCCTCTACGCGGTCGATGCGGCCCCGGAGATTCTGCAGGCCGATCAGGGCCCGATCCCGACCTATGATCCAGATATCAATACCGATCTGATCGGGCTGGAGGCTGGGCCGTCTTTCCCGAAGGTGCTGGCCGTCCGCTCGAACCTCGCCACTGCGGTCGTGCGGCGCGCCACTGCCGTTCCGCTGCCCCGGATCGGCGTCGCGACCCGTCCGCCCACGGCGCAGATCGGACGGGCGGTTTCCGCGCAAATCCGGTGGCGCAAGGTCGGAGATGGTCCCTGGGCGACCTCGGCCATCTTGCCCTGGGCGCCGGAGATCTTCACCGATCCCGTCCAGGAAGGGGCGTCCTACGAGGCCGAGATCCAGTTTCTCGACGATCAGGGACGGACGCGCGGCTTCGTGCCGGCCGGGATCTTAGAGGCCAGCGTGGCGCCGCTCTTCATCTTCCCTCCGTCAGGCTGGACCGCGAAGGCCGGGATCGACACCGTGACGCTGCAGGGCACTGCCTCGATCAACGAGGATTTTGCCGAGTTCCGGGCCTATGCGCTGACGGCGGCGGGCCAGCCGGAGGTCTTCGTCGCGGCCAGCGCCGCTCCGGTCATCGTTCTGCGCCCTGATCCCGCAATCGGCGCGACGGGCTATGTGATCCGCGAAGCGCTCAACACCGGCGCTCTGAGCGATCCAACACCGTTCCTGCCGGCTGTGCCAAACGGCGTGGCCGAAAGCGATCTGGTCAATCCGCTGCGCGACAAGATCGAGGACGCCCGTACAACGGCGGATACGGCCATCGCCGAGATTGATGTTGTCGAAGAGAACATCAAGGACGTGCTCAGCCTTGGCGCGGTTACGACGCCAGATGGCGAAATCATCGAACTTAAGATCGTACGATATACCGATCCGACGGGCGCCACGAGTGCCGCTCTGCAATTCGACGGGCAGCTCATCATCGACGGGACGGTCGGGGCGAGCGCCCTCGTCGTGTCGGATTTCAGCGGCAATCTGGTGCGCGATGCGCCGTTTTTCAGCGGCGACGTTCGGCCTTGGGATGTCCGATCCGCTCAGATCGAGCTTGTCGAAGGGCAGATCGGTGATGGCTATCCCGACAAGCATGTCCTGCGCTTTCCGGTCAATCCATCGAATCTGCGCGTCATCGTAGAGCCTTCCACGCCCTGCGAAGCCGGGGCTTTTTACTCTGTTCGGTTCCCGCTCTTTTGCGCCGGCTCCTGCCGTCTGTTGGTGTCCTTCCAGTTCAAAAAGGCGACCGGGGGAACATTTGCCACGAGGCTGGTCGGACCGAGCGCAGGGTCCTTCCCGGCCTGGACTGTCTTCGAGGGTCAGGTTCAAGCCCCGGCGGAAGCGGTTAGCATGCGGATCGATATCGTTCGAGCCGCTCACCCGGATGATGACGGCGAGGCTTTCTTCGGGCGCGCGATCGTGCGGCGCAAATCGACTGCAAATACGGTGATCCTGCCCGGGTCAATTACGACCGATCTTCTCGATGTGCAGGATCTTTCGGTCGAGCAGCTCGCAGTCTTTGGTGGCTCGCTGCAGTCGGACAATTTTCAGCCGCTGCCGAACTTGCGAGGCTTCCAGATCAATCGCGATGGCACCGCCTTTTTCGGCAGCGACGTGAGCATTCGAGGAGCGCTCAAGCGATCGGCCTTTGCAGGCGGCGAGCTGACCGTCCCGATCGAACCTCTCGATATCGAGTTCATCGATCAAAGCACGACGGACTTCCGCTTCAAGCGACCCGGTCTGGTCGATCTCTACGTGGTCGGAGGCGGAGGGAGCGGCGGTGCGGCTGTCGCGGATCTTGGTGTCAGGCAGGGGGTCGCGGGCGGCGGATCGGCAGGCGGCTGCGTTCGTCAATACATTATCGAGGCGAACACGACCGACACCTACATAGTGACCATCGGAGCCGGGGGTGCCGCTGTCTCGCAAAGCGGCAACGGCGCGACCTTCGGTCAGAATGGCAATCGAAGCCGGTTCCAGGGCGCTGGCCTCGATCTTATCGCAAATGGCGGCCGGGGCGGACGAGCGGCCACCTCGCAGAGCCTTCCGGTCGAGGTGAGCGGCGTCAGCGGGGGCACGGCGTCCGGTGGCGATGGCAATTTCCGGGGCGGCGACGCCGGCGGCGCGCTGTGCACGGTGGACGGCGATCTTGGAGCCGCGTCCAGCGGCGGCGCCTTGAGCTTCAACTTGCTCAACGCGGTTGCTGCCAGCCCGGGCGCGGTCAACGGGGCCGGAGATGACGGCAAGCCGATACCGGACATTCTCGATGGCGTTCAGAGCAGCCCGATCCCGTTCCTGCGCATGGGCGATGGCTACAACTTCCAAGGCGGCGATGCCCGCTTGCAGCGCAATGGCAGCAGCGTGACCAAAGGGGGCAACGGACGGCTCGGAACGGGCGGCGGAGGTGCAGTTGCGAATGGCGATAGCGGCGTCGCCGCCCAAGCCGAAAGCGGCGAAGGCGGGCGCGGCTTCGTCATCATCTTCTATCGCGGCGGGCTCGATCTGGCGGGAGGGAGCTGATGGCGGTCTATCGGCTCGACGGTCCGGACGGCAGTGCCCTCGAGGACAGGATGATCTGCGCTCCGGAGGAGATCGGCAAGTTCGAGATCGAAGGGCGCAGGGCGGTCCTGCTGCAAGACACCGGCAAGTCGGACACGGAGGCGCTCGACGATCTGCGGCGCCAGCGGGATCGGCTGCTGGCCGCAAGCGACTGGATAGAGTTCTGCGCCACGCTGCCGGCCGATCGGCGTCTGGACTGGCGCTGCTATCGTCAGCAGCTGCGGGACCTGCCGCAGACCGTTAAGACCCCGCATGATCCGGATTGGCCGGTGGTTAGGGCAGGGCGCCCGCAGACGGTCGTCGCGATAGGCGCCTGGCGCCGTGTGGCCTCCGCCCATCGCCGAGCTTTCCTGCAGGCGCTCACCCTCTATCCCGCGCCGGATGTCGGTACCGCGCCCTCGGACCAAACGCTGGCAGAGCTGTTGACCACGCTCATGCCAGCGCAGGAGGCCGTTCTGCGCGCGCTGGAGGACATCACGGTCTTCCAGCGCAGCCATAGCGACATGTCGGCCTTCGCCGCCGCCACGGGCCTGGACGATATGGCAATGGACGCTCTCTTCGCGCTGGCGATCGGCATCGAGGCCGAGCAGGTGAGCGACGCGGAAGAGGCCGACGACTTTCTGACCCTTTGGACCGAGGCAGGGCCGATATGACGGATGAAGAACGCGAGATGCTCGTCGAGGTGCATGAGCAGATGGGGGTTCTGATGCGCGATCTCTATGGCGTGCCGGAGGGCTCACCCGAAGATGTCCGCCCGCTGATCTATGAGATGCGGACGGTCGTGCGGGCGTTCCAGCGGGCGTCCTGGGTGACGCGGCTGCTGATCTGGCTTCTGCCGACCCTTGCCGGTCTCGGCGTCGCCATCCGCGAGATCACCAAATGGTTCGGCGGGCGGGGCTCGTGATGCAGTTCTTCAGACGATCCGCCTGGGACACGAAGGACGTTATCGCCGCCATCGTCGCTGTCGTTATGATCTTATATCTCGCCTCGCCCCTCTGGCCCTTCATGCAGGTGCAGCGGGTCGCCGTGGCGTTCCCATCGGTGTCCCTGACCCGAACCGTCACGCTGCCAATGCATATGCAGTTCACCGATCAGGTTGAGACGATCGACGGCCGACAAGTCGAGGACTGCGATGCCTCGGGCAGGGCGTTCTATGAAGCGCGGGGCAATCGTCCGGTCATCTTCGATCTGGCCTGCGAGACGCTGCCGTCTGGCAGCTACTTCTACACGCCTTGCTGGGTGCCGGCCGTCCTCAGTTTCGTCATGCGCCCGAGCTGCTCAGATCCGATCCCGTTCGACGTCCCATCGGCCGAACCGCTCGGCTGATCCACACCGCACCCCGATCCTATTCACCGGCCCGCCTCGCGCGGGCTTTTTTTGTTGGAGGAGAGCTATGGAACTGACGTTCAAAACTGCGATGGAGGTCGCATTCCACGAGGGGCTTGTCCGGCAGGCCTATAGGGACAGCGTCGGCGTCTGGACCTGGAGCGTCGGACTGACGAGCCAGACCGGGCACAATGTCCGGCGCTATATCGACAATCCGCAACCGTTGCGCCGCTGTCTCGAGGTCTTCGCCTGGGCGCTCGACAACTATGCCGAGGCCGTACGTGCCGAGTTCAAGGGGCACGATCTGACCGAGACTCAGTTCGCCGCCGCGCTGAGCTTCCACTGGAATACCGGATCCATCCGCTCGGCGTCCTGGCCGGATCACTGGAAGGCCGGAGAGGTCGAACAGGCCCGCAAAAGCTTCATGCTTTGGAACAAGCCGGCGGAGATCATCAAGAGGCGCGAAACGGAGGCGGATCTCTTCTTCGACGGCATCTGGGCCGGAGACGGCACCATGACAGAGTATACCCGGCTGACCGCCCGCCATACGCCCGTCTGGTCCTCCGCCAAGCGGATCACGATCGAGCCGATCCTGCGCGCTCTGCTCGGCGACCCGGCCGAACCCATCCCCGGCGAGACCAGCCTCTCGGACCGCGAGAAGCTCGACGCCATCCGCGACATCGTCGCGATCTGAACCACCCCCACCCCCAACCATCGAACCTAGAAAGGACTC
The DNA here is from genome assembly GCF_040783535.2 of Aestuariibius insulae. Taxonomy (NCBI): domain Bacteria; kingdom Pseudomonadati; phylum Pseudomonadota; class Alphaproteobacteria; order Rhodobacterales; family Paracoccaceae; genus Aestuariibius; species Aestuariibius insulae. The sequence continues at coordinate 561,166 of NZ_JBFONW020000002.1, read as the reverse complement.
CAGCAATGGATACTCTAAACGCGATCCTATCCTCCGAGGCCGTGATCACGGCAATCGCAACAGTCTTCGCGGCCCTCCTGACGCTCTTCATCAACCGCGCGGCCGGCGCCATCGAGGCCGCCTCCGGGATCCAGATTGAGAAGGGCCACCGCGAGGCTTTGCACGAAGCGATCCAGACCAGCGTCGAATCCGCTCTGCGCTACGGGCCGGACATGGCCCTGGCCAATCTGCGGGCCCATGTCGTGCACCATCTGAAGGAAAGCGTGCCGGACGCCTTGACGGCACTGACACCTGGAGATGGTGTCATTGATCGACTGATCGAGCGCTACGCGAACGAGGCGTTTGGCAAGCTGCAGACTGAACCAAGATAAAACCGCCCATCGCCCAGGTCGGGGTTAAGTCACTTCGAGCTGGGCCGTCGCCTGGCTTTATTATGGACGCGTCACGCTGTCTGATCCCGTCAGCACCATTCGTGCCGTCGTCCAGCCCATTGCACAGCGAGTCCTTCGGAGATGAGGACCTCCGCGACGGTTTGACCGTTGCGCAGCCTCAGACGCACTAGCGGCCGCCCGTAGCCACCCGTTCGGCCGCTATCTTCGACCGCTACGACGTCTCTCAGCAGTTCCTCCATTCGCCGTGTCGCGCTCTCTGCCAAGTCACGCTCAGACCGACAATCGGCGCGATGCCCACGCTCGGGCGCATCAATCGCCTCAAGCCGTAGATTGGCGCCGGTGGGCAGGCATTCAACGGTGTCGCCATCAACGGTCCCAAGGACGAGCGGCAAGGCGCAGAATGAGAGAAGCATGGCACAAGCCTTCCGAAATGTTTGTTAGCCGACGAATAATTCAGGCGCAGAACTAGCGCTCTAAGACCCTCAACGAAAAACCTTTCGATCGCCTAAAGCGGCGCTCGAAATTGACCCCAAAGGGGGCAGGTGCTGCGCCAACAGCACCCACCACGCAGCCAAACTTCAGACCGACTGCGCCGACGTTCCTGAAAGAACACGCCGCCCATTCCGCGTCAGGTGCAGGAGGGCGGTCTGATTCTGGAATTCCCATGACGAAAATGAGGCAAGTACCAGCGGCCAAACCTGTCGCCCCGTGGCTCGGCGGCAAGAAAATGCTCTCTAACCTGATCATCGAGAAGATCGACGCGATCGATCATGCCACCTATGTTGAGCCGTTCGTCGGCATGGGGGGAGTGTTTCTCAGGCGTACCTGGAAGCCGAAATGTGAGGTCGCCAATGACATCAACGGCGAGATTACCAACCTCTTCCGCATCCTCCAGCGGCACTATCCGCAGCTCATCGAGGTGATGCGGTTTCAGATCACGTCCCGAGCTGAGTTCGAACGTCTCCGGAAATGCGATCCCAGCACGCTGACCGATCTAGAGCGCGCCGCCCGCTTCCTATACTTGCAGCGGCTGGCTTTCGGGGGGCAGCTCGGCGGCGTCTTCGGCGTTGCGCCCGATCGCCCCTCCCGATTTAGCCTGTCGCGTTTGGAGCCGCTACTGGAGGCCGCGCACGCCCGGCTCGAGGACGTGATATTCGAAAATCTCGATTGGCGGGCCATCCTCGAGCGGTACGACGGGCGCAAAACCCTGTTCTACATCGATCCGCCATACTGGGGGCATGAGGCGGACTACGGCCGTGGGCTATTTGATAAAAGGGATATCCGGGAGATGGCGGACAGGCTGTCCAAGATCGACGGCACCTTCCTGCTCTCGATGAACGACACGCCTGAGGTACGGCGCCTGTTCGATGGGTTTCACTTCGAGGAGGCGAGGTTGACCTATACCATATCGAAACACGAGGCGAAGGCCGCGCCGGAACTGATTGTCTGCAACCGGGAGATCAGCGTCGGTCTGCTTTGACGCCCTAATGGCTTTCCAGTTGCTGCCGTGCCACTTCCGCGAAAAACGCGGATCGGTCATCGGCAACGGAATCGATCTGGTGGTTTTCGCTGGTGACAGAAACGTATGAGTTTTGGATCACTATTATCGGGTAGACAGGGCTTGAACCATTCCGCCCTCGAAGCTGGTAGACAGTTTGATGAAGCGCTTAAAGTCTTCGCGGAAGATGCAATCGTCGCCTCTCGCACCAAGCAAGCACCTGTCAAGTTTTATCGCGATTTCGTTCAGCTGGCCAAATTCCGAGATAAGATTCGTGTCGCCAATGCCAAGCTGTTCCATACCAACAATGAACGGCACTTTTGCTTCGCTGAATTGCCTATAGGCCGCCCGGTAGTCTGCTAGGTTTTCTGGTGTAGCGGACTGATCCGCTGGCATTCTGCTCACCGTAGCCCTGAGATAGGCCAATGATGCACTGAAGTCAGCCAAGTGGTCGTAACTAGTCTCCAAAAGCACACGCTGTCGGTCGCGGACCGCTTGTGAAGCGGAATACCAGCTTTCGATAGAGAATCCGATTATTCCAACGAAAACAAATGTCACAAATCCTTTGAAGACAACCAAGCAGTACTCTGAACTCATTAGCGCCTCCCTTCCTGATCGCGAGTTTATCAGAGATTCTAGCTCTTCTCACATTACCAGACTGGACTGGAATTTTTACAGATACTCCTTGCCAATACCTTCCGGTGAAAACGGTCCTCCCTGATCAGTATCAGTTGCTTTTCGCGATATAGGCGTAACCTTTCGCCTCGGCCTCGGGGCCAGTCATGCCGAACCCGCTGGCCTCGGTCGCCACCCAATCCATTGCGTCGTGCAGATCGGCGAAGGTAGCTTTGCGCTCCATGAAGTATGCGACGCTCTTTTTCATGTCAGTTCCTCTGCCTCGCTTTCGATGACAAAGATATAAGACCAATGTTTCACACGCACAAGTACGAAACGTACGAAACATATATTGACGCGTACGAAACAGATGCATAGCTTGCGGCGTATGAAACTGTCGTGCCACATATCGTCGAATGAAGATCGGCTACGGATACAAGCGAAAGACGCGCGCCTTGGAGGCAGTAGGGGCAGAGCGGGTTTATCTCGACGGAGAAAAAACGAACCGGGAAGAGCGACGGCATCTCTTTCGAGATCTACGGAGCGGGGACACGCTCGTCTTGCTTGCAATATCGGACCTCGGCGCTGGAAAAGGACTTCGAAACATGCGGTCTGAATTGAATGAACGCGGTGTCTCGATCGAGGTGGCTGAGGTCGCGATAGAACAGCCGCGGAAACCTACCGGTCGTCCGTCGTCTTGGCAACCGTCTGAGGATGAAGACGACCGGATCAGGTCGATGTGGGCCAACGTGTCTGTTGACGGCGGCTACGTGCTCGACATCGCATGTTCAGCGATGGGCGAGGACAAGAGCGACCGAAGGGCCCGTGAGCGTGTCCGTCAGCGGCTGCTACGGAGATATGGCTCTCGGAGGTAGCCCGCTTGAACGGCTGTCTTGCGGGGCTTTGCTGCCATCTATCCCCTAGCTCTGAAAGACCGCAGTCGGCCCAAAGCGTACACGATCCTTGCATACCCTGAAACACACGGCTCCCCCAAGGCGCGCGGGAAACGGACTCTTGCTTCAGGCGCAAGATGTGCAAGCTTAAAAGGCCATCGCGGAAATTTAGTTTGCACTATTTAGCAAGCCTACGACATTGCCCGTGCCCGGACCTCGCCGATAAAATCACCGACAGACCAAAGCCAGCTGCGCTGCGCCTCGGTGTAGCTGCCGTGAACAGGGGAGGGGACCACGAGCTGAAGGCTGGACGCCTCCATCTGATCTGTCTGCGGCTCCGAAATCCCCGGCTCCAGTGTCAGAAGGTGCTTGCGGCTGATCTTCTCGGCTTCCGCCAGAACCTGCCGCCAGCGGTCCTTGCAGGTCGATTTGGCTCCCAGCATCGTCAGACGGACGTCCCCATCGGCCGGAGCCGCCTGATAGGTCTCCAGATCGGGGAACAGGAAATCCGGCTTGTGTTTGTGTTCCGTGATCGCGCCCCGGACATGCCGGATGTCGTGCGCTCTGAGAACAGCGGCCATGTGGTTCTCCAGTGAATGCCCCATGCGGGATTTACGCCGGTTCTGGACACTCAGGGAAAAACTGATGAAGCCGTCCACGTCCGTGCCGTCCGCATTCGTGAACCCCGCCTCGATCCGCGAGGACACGACCCGGCGCTCCAGCCGCCGGAACAGGGCTTCTTCATGGTCCAGCCACGCGATGAGCGCGGCGTCCGGGTCATCCTCGGCGCGCACCTCGGGCAGGGTGAGGCGGGCCAGATCGGAAAACGCGGCCGTCTTCGGAAATGTTGTGCCGAACTTCTCAATGATACTGTCCAGCTTGTCGGCTTCGGGTTCTTCAAACTCGACGCCGATCTCGTCCAGAATGAAGCGTGCAGCAAAGTCCAGCTCCGGGTCTTCGTCGGAAAAACCTCGCGAGATGAATTCTTCGCCTTCAGGGCGCAGCCCAAATAACCAGAGAAGCTGTTGCTCACTTGTGGACCCTTCGGGGGCCACAATGAACCACAGGACATTGCCGTGGTCTTTTGCAAGGAACAGTGTGTCTCCGGCCTTCATAGCCTCTGTTATGGGATTTGAGGGATAATAGAGACGCCATTCGGCTGCACGGGGTTTATTGAGCCTTGTGTCATAGTGAGTGAACCAGCTCTCTTCACTGATACCGTCCTGATCACCACCCAGCCAGACATAAATGGCCGGTGATTTATGATGGGGTTCGGTGCCGAGAAAATCCTTCATAGCCTTCGTCGTATTTACTTCATGCTGATTTGATTTTTTTGGCTCTGCATCGACAGCAGATAGGCGTTTAACTCCGACGCCTTTAAAATAGTCAGACAGTTGCCCGCGCTTCATCGCCCTTTAACTCCATTGTTTTTAAATCTGATTTCAACCATATGGCGCATTGATCGACAACGCTGTCGAAGGGCAGGCGGGTCTTTCCCTTCAGCGCGCATTCCCAGACTGTGCCGATGCGCCAGCCCGCGGCCGCCAGCGCCTCGCACTGGTGCCGGTCGCGCTCGATGTTCGCACCGATCTTCTCGCGCCAGAAGTCCTCGCGGCTTTTCGGCCAGCGAAACAGGTGGCAGTCATGGCCGTGCCAGAAACACCCATGCACGAAGATCACCGCGTTGCGGCTGGTGAATACGAGGTCCGGCTTGCCGGGAAGGTCCTTACGATGCAGACGGAAGCGGAATCCGCGTCCGTGAAGCGCAGACCGGATCGCCAGCTCTGGCTTGGTGTTCTTCCCTTTGACAGCGGCCATCATCCGGCTTCGGACGGCGGCGGAAACAGTGTCGGCTGGCATTACGCGTTCGCCAGTGAGGCCTCCGGCATTTCCGGATGCTCGGCTGGCATTTCGCTGGCGGCGTAGGCGCGCCTCTCGTCCAGTGGAAGCTGTGCCTGGATGTTTCCGGGCACGTCCCGGCCGTCCAGCTCCATCGCTTCGGCGATCCGCGTCTGCATGAGCTGCGCGACGGCGTTCACCACCGGCACGACAACGGCATTGCCGAACTGGCGGTAGGCCTGTGTATCGGAGACGGGAATTTTCCACTCGGTCTGCCTGGGCTTCTCGAACCCCATCAGGCGGGCGCACTCACGCGGCGTAAGGCGGCGCGGGCGGTTGCCCTCCTGCTCGATCAGTATCTCGGAGCCGTCCTTGTAGTAGCGAGCCGACAGGGTGCGGGCCACATCGTTGGGGCCGAACAACGAGAAACCGAACCCGTTTCCGGCGCTGCGGTGTTTCTCCTTGTAGCCCTGAAGGTACGTCCACATGTGTTCGGTCAGCGTGTATTTCGGATCGACTGTCTTATCGAGGATCGAGCCGAGGGTAGGGCTGTCGCCTTCCGGTACGGCAAGCTGGTCGAAGTCGAACTCGATGCTGTGGTCCTTGAAGCCGACAATGAAGATGCGCTCGCGCTTCTGCGGCACCCAGGGTGTCGAGCTGATAACCTTGTGGAATACCCGGTAGCCCAGCTCCTTCTCCAGAACATGGATGATGGTAGCGAAGGTCTTGCCGCCATCGTGGCGCTCAAGATTCTTCACGTTCTCCAGCAGAAAGGCCGGGGGCCGGTGATGGTCGATGATTTTGGCCAGATCGTAGAACAGCGTGCCCTGCGTGTCGCAAAAGAAACCATGCGGACGGCCAAGGGCGTTCTTCTTGCTGACGCCCGCAATCGAGAACGGCTGGCACGGAAACCCGGCCAGAAGAATGTCATGGTCCGGGATTGTCTCCGGCGCATCCGCGTAGGGCCGCACATCTTCCGCGAAGACATGTTCGCTGTCGGCAGGCTCGGGGAAGTTGGCGCTGTAGGTCTCCCGGCTGAACCGGTCCCACTCGGCCGTGAACACGCAGCGCCCGCCGATGGCCTCGAACGGAAGGCGCAGGCCCCCGATCCCGGCGAAAAGGTCGATGAACCGGAACCCAGTGGGCCGTTCGCCGGTGCAGCGCGCATCGGCCGTCTGGCGCAGCTTCTCCAGCCGGAGCTGGTCGATCCGCTTGCCTTCGCCCTTCATATTGCGCCGGATCGTCCGGTCACTCACGCCCAGAAGTTCCGCCGCCGTGTCGATGTCGAGACCGGCGCGCTCCATAAGCTCTGCGAATTCTGTCCGTGGATGTGCGTTCATCTGCCTGCCTCTGCTCCGTGTCTGTTATTGACAACATGTCATAATCTGTCCCAGCGTCCTTTAGAAGCCTGTTTCTGACATTTGTTCGTATTTTGTTCTGATATCGCGTAATCGATCCGACGCTACAAGTGTTTGGTACCGGCTGAGTTGAGCTTGTCGCTAGCCTTCAAGCCGTGTGAAGGATATGTGTTGATAAGAGGCAGCAAATAGATGACGAGCAATGAAACTATAGATCTCAGAACAGCGGCTTCGCTTGACAGGCAAACCTTGATCAAGGCGACCGCCCTTCTCATGACTGTGGCGGCAAAGGATAACGCAGAAGTGCGTCGGGAGATCATCGGGTTGATTAACGCCGACGGTGAACTGGACGCTTGGAAAGACGCATTTGAAGCATACCCCGATGTTATGTGATGATTGCTTCGACGAAATTTTCGCAACGCTTGTTACGTAGTGTCTCTCGTCTCTACTAGTCTGAGAAGCCGCCATTTATGCGTCTTGCCGCATGAGGTGCTCTGGGCTCATGCCGGTCATTGGGGCCACCGCAGCATCCCCGTTAGGACAGCGGTTCATATTCCTCGAGGACGGCCCAGAGCCGACTTCTGTCGTATGTGCAGCGACAGGCCGCTCCCCATCCAAAAGAAGATGCTCGAGTGCCTCCAACCAAATGTCAGCTTCGCGACACTGCTTTTGTCGTTTGGTTGCTCCGCTGCCAATGCCTAAGGCTGTCGTTGTCTTTGTCTTTATCCTCGACTTGGACACGTAGAGGCGCAACTGCACCAGATCAGCCACAAAGACTGCTTGAGTCGCAGCTTGAGGGGGGGAAAGATGCTTGCAGTTGCAACTCATGGTTTTTTTTAGAATGAAATAGTTGGTGTGTGCATTAAGAAAGGGCTCGCGATTGTTTTTTCCGATTTGTTATTTGGGATATGGTGAGGGTTAGATGATCCGATTTCGGCGGGTTACCCTTCGGCCGCTCAATGCCTGGCTTGTAAATCAGCATCTATCTAGAATGCATAAGCGCTACGAATTGCGTGTATGGCGGGAAGTGAGCGCAAACCTCGCTCCCGTGCGTGATGAATTGATTGAATATTGCCAAGAGGCACTGGACGACGCCCGTGTCCGAATCCGCAAGGGTTTCGAGGATAGTCTCTCGCCCTTTGCTGATCCGCCTGACGATCCAGCCGCGCACTATCCGGCCATGCTCAACCGCATCACGCTGCAGGGCTATCTGGGGGAAACTTTGGCAGGCCTCGCTGTCGAACACTTTGGCGCCTTCAACAGGACTGACTGGCAAATTCCGGCATTCCTGTTTCGCTTCCACGATACCGAGTTCCAGCATCTCGATCTGATTAATGAGCGTCTGCTAGTGGGCGACGCCCATGATCCCGACGCGGTGGCGGAGCGCAGACCGGGCAGGACCGGTGACGACGCACTAGCCTTTCGTCTCAACGATGATGGCAAGATCACACACATTTTGTCGCTCGAGGCGAAGTGTCTGGTCAGGAGCAACACCGACGTCATGACTGACGCGCACGCAAAGCTCTCCGCAGGCCAGCGGCGTCCGAGCGGCGTCCGCGAGTTGATTACTCTCCTTTCCGAATACGAGACCGAGGAGGCCCAAGCCTGGGTCGAACGTCTGCTTGAATTCTATCACAAGGGGTACGAAACAGCGAAGAGGAGCGACGGGCTTGCCTATACTGTCGGCCATTCACCAAAAAAGCCGGCCACGCGCATTGGCTGGCTACCTGTTGACGCACCACATACGGCCTACACGGCAACCCGCAGATTCGACGCGATGGAATTCCAGCTCGAGGACCTCAATGGTCTTGTCGACATGCTTTACAGGGGGGAATGATGCCAAGTGAGGCTGTCACAGAAATTGCCCAGTCAATCCGGGAAACGCTCGCCGGATCGGCCCTCTCGCCGCTTCAGGCGAAGCTCTACAGCCAGCGTACCCGGCGTGACATGGGTGCCGATGGCCTTCCCTCATTCAGCGTTGCGGAGCTGACTGCACGGCTCGATGAGGCGTGTCTTCTGCTTGAAGTCGGCTGGCTCGAACGGTCCGGCGGTGACAGCCGCTTATGGCCGCAGGCCGTGAAGCGTGCGGCCGAGGTGCTCGAATGGATTTCGCATGCATCGCTCAAGCCTCCCGAAGCGCCGATCCATCTCCTATCGGCAGCCGCCTATCAGGTGGCTGGGTATCCTGCGATGGCGCTTGGGCAATTGCGGGCCATGCCGGCAGGCGAGCCATATTCCGCAATCCTGCGCGAATTTCTACGCGGGGACTTCGATGCGGCACTGACCGCGGTCCAAGATTTCTGGAAAGTGCAGCATGAGTTTGGGCCGGAAGAGGTGCTGCGCCCAGAAGTTATGGAGATAGATGGAACCAGCGCCACCCTGGTCGACCTTGAAGTCTCCACCGTGCGTCATGTCGTCATGTGCATTGGTACGATCTGCTCTTACCTGCGTACGGGTGAATCTGCCCTTGCCGAACGCGCGGTCACCAAGCTCGACGCGCTCGCCCACAGCTATTTGCACAGCCGTGATCCCTATTCCTATCTCCTCGCACGCCTGTGCGCAGGGGCTGCGCATGACTTCATTGGTGCTAGCCTTTGGCCGCATATCGAACGGCTGGCCGACGACATGAATTCCAGTACCCGGGCGGCGTTGACGCAATTTGCTCGCGCCGCCTTTGCCAATCGCAGGGCGCTGGTGTGGCCTGCGCAGCGCGAAGGTATCGATCGGCTCGCCGCAAACGACAGCTTCGTGCTCTGCACACCAACCGGCTCGGGAAAGACAACAATCGCAACGCTTGGGGCTGTGCAGGGCCTGTTCGCACCACGGGCCAATCCTCTCGCGCCCGAGAACCTCATCCTCTACCTAGTACCCTCACGCGCATTGGCCGCCGAAGTCGAGACACGCTTTGCTGAGGATTTGCGAGGCATTGCAGCCGAACCAGTCGTCGTGACAGGCCTTTATGGGGGCACTGACTGGGGCCCGACTGACGCTTGGGTGCAAATAGACCAACCGACGGTCGTAATTTGTACGTTTGAGAAGGCCGATGCGTTGCTACGCTACCTTGGCACCTTGTTCTTGGACCGCGTGCGTCTCATCGTGATCGACGAGGCTCATATGGTCGAGCAGGACCCGAGCCGCGCCGACGCCGTAGCCGATGGCACCTCGCGAGCCCTGCGGCTGGAACAGTTGAGCGCCCGCCTTTTAAGAGCACAGGACGACAAGGGCTTTCGCATCATTGCGCTTTCGGCCGTAGCGGCCAAGGCAGCGCCGGCCATTGCCTCTTGGTTGTCGACCGACACCGATGGCGGACCGATCAGTTCGACCTATCGCAGCACGCGTCAGATGCTTGGCCGCCTTGAAGTCACCTCCTCGGGTCAGTTCGACATCCGCTATGATCTAATGGACGGGCGAACCCTCGAATTTGAGGATGAGCGAACCGACGACCGACCCTATATCCCACGACCATTCCCTCGTGTGCCTGGCGGTGTGAACAAAGACTTGGGCGTCGAGAAATCCTTGCGTGGTCCTACCTTGTGGGCGGCACTCCATCTCGCGGCTGAGCGTCCCGACGGCACCAAGCCAACCGTGATGATCTCACTGACTCAGTTCGTCAGTGCATTCGCCGAAAGCTGCGCCGACCTGATTGAAACGTGGTTCGAAGATGGCGAGGAGCTTCCCAACTACTGGTCGGTCGCTGCCGACGATCTGCAATGGCAGAGCTGCCTCGCGGCCGCCAAAGACTATTTCACCAAAAAGTCCTTTGAATATCGCCTGCTCGTACACGGCATTGCGGTCCATCATGGCCGAATGCCGGGACTGTTGGCGCGGCGCCTGAAAGTGGCCATCGACCGGGGCAATGTCCGCGTCGTCATCGCTACATCGACTCTGTCGGAAGGCGTCAATATTCCGGTAAACACCCTGTTGATCCCAAGTGTCCACCGCTCAAACAGCGTGTTCACAGTGAACGAATTCTCCAACCTGATCGGTCGGGCCGGACGCCCAGGCGTCGCGACGGAAGGCAGTGCCCTCGTCGTACTGCCCGAGCGCGAGTATCACTGGCGGGGTAGGACGCGCGAACCGGCGTGGAACCGCACGTGGGTGGGCTATGAGCAGCTGGTTGATGAGCTGAAAGAAGCCACTGAGCTGGCATCCGGCGGCGACCTGTCGGTCGAGGAAGGCACTGCTAATAGTGCACTTGTCATCCTACTCACCAAATTGCGTGACGCCTGGGAGGATTTGAGCGGCAGCGACGATGACGACGAGTTTGCTGAATGGCTCGAAACAACCGCAGTGGTGGACAATGACGGCGCCGATGAGGCTAGTGAGACCCTGCTTGACACACTTGATAGCCTGCTTGTCGCTGCCGTCCAGGAAATCGAGCAGCTACGGGTTTCCGGATTAACCGCCGCCGATCTTGAGACCGAATTGACCGCCCTGTGGCGTCGGACATACGCACATGTTGCGGCCGATGAAGAAGATCGCCTTGCGCACACTTGGCTCGGACGCGGGCGCGCGATCACCAGCCTCTACCCGGACCCCGTCCGCCGCCGCCAGCTCTACAAGACCAGTCTCCCACCGCGGTCGGGCTCGATCTTGCTCGACCGCATCGAGGAGATCCGTGCTTTGCTGCAGGCTGGCAGCGATTATGCGGATCGGACGGCCGAAGAACAGTTTCAGTTCATTCGCTCGGTGGTCGCGCTGTTGAGCGAAGTCCCAGCGTTCAGGATTTCAACCAAGCTTGGCAGCATGAAAAAACCGTTCACCGACTGGGAGAAGCTGCTGCGTTGGTGGCTGTTCAAATCTAGCCTGCCTCGTCAACCCAAGCCGAAGGAGCTAGCGCCGTGGTTCGCGTTCGTCGCGGAAAGCTTCATTTATCGCGGCAATTGGGGACTGGGCAGTCTGGTCGGCGTTCTTATGGATCGCGGCGACGCCGACGGGCCGGTCGATGCACTAACGATGGATGATTGGCCACGCAGCGGTTTGCCTTGGATTGGTTTCTGGCTCAAAGAACTCGTCAATTGGGGGACTCTTGATCCCGTCGCGGCATTCCTGCTCGCCCGCGGCAACGCGAAAGACCGTGTGCAGGCCGAGGCTGACGCGCACGACTATTATGCCCAGCTAGACGAGGATACCGATCCGAACGACAAGCTCGATCCGCGGCGTATTCGCGATTGGCTTGAAACGCGCCGACAACCGGCACCCCGGCGAGCGGCAACCGCCAAGATCGAACTCGACGTCCTGCTTGAACGACCTGCCCGCGATTATCGCGCCAACACGCTGAACGTCTTGCCATTGGAAAACGACGGAAGTCTCAGTTGGATTGATCCCGCTGGTTATGTCGTCGCGCAGTGCGTGCAGCCGGACGATTGGGACGATCAGCACGTGCGCTACAGGTTTGAGCTAACGGTCGGTACATGCAAAGTGGTCGGCGAACCTTATCAGCCTCATCTTCGCCCGAAAGGCTAGGGAAGGGCACTTCGGCGAAAACCTTCATGGGAACCCAATCAGTTTGACCGGCCGTAGAACCCACGTCCGGTTTCAGCTTGAGCATGTCGACAGCTCTTCAAACAGAGGACGACCCCAAACCGGGCATTCGCACATACTGCAGCGAAAGTCGGCTTTCCGCCGGTGCCTGATCAGGAGCCTGCAAAGCTCAACGTTATTGAGTGAACTCATGCAACAAAGGTGAGAACTAAAGAACCTCACATAAGCCGGGTGTCCAGAAGCTGCCTTCCATCGAACGTTAACCACCAGCCTAGACGACCTCGCTCGGCAAATCCTTCGTCGGCAAGGTCGATTAGGATCTCCATCTCATGCTCATCGTCTGTCGTGTAACTAAGCCATCTCTCGTTTGCGTCTTTGAGCCTCATTAAAATTCTTAGCTCAAAGTCGCCGTCTAACTCATACATAACCTACCCCTGTGCTGGAGTGTTTACCTTTTGTTCTCGTTGCGAGTCAAGTCGTTCTACGTAGCTACTCAGGCGGCTTCTAGGCCTTTCAGCTACGAAGTGCGCACTGGTTCATTGAACCTGTTTGAACTGCGATCCCTTGGAGAACCGGCGAAAAAGTCTTGAATGAAAAGAGTGTGTTGGACCAAATATCAATTGCTTGACTGTTCCTTGCTCTGTTTACACCGAAGATGTCGGCGGTTCGAGCCCGTCATCGCCCACCATGATATTAAGAGCTTACCGGACAATCCTGAAGTTCCTATCGGTTCGACGAGCCGACGGGAGCGTTGATGTATCCGCAAAGATCGAAGCCCGATATCTCGGGAGACCATACAGCAGAGTAGCCTCCCTAATACGTGCACCATCTCGACTGATGAGCCCATAGATTGCGGAAAATCCAAGAATGACCTAATCCTGCTTTGCGGGATTGAGCCCGCATAAACACAAGCAACGTCTCTATTTTCAAACCAGCACCGACTTCCTTCCCCACAGTTTTTCCCGGAGAGTTCCTTTGAAATATGCCCTTTTACCTATGCGGGCCCCGTTTTTCGCGACAGTCATCTCGGTCATCCCAAGCGTCTCAACAGCGCAGGATTTCATCTGGGATATCACGCCTAGAGATAGGGCGGTGGTCGGAGGCTCTGGTGTTCTCGATCAGGGAGAGACGCCGAACTTCCAATCGCCCGATGGCCAGTCAGGACAAGTCTTTCCCGGTGGCGAGGGTATCGCCTTCACCGCGCGCGGAGAGGACGAGAATGTCGTGACTGTCCAGAATGAGGTGTCCGTGGCGGGTCTGCGGTTCGAGGTGGACGGCTACCAACTGACAGGCGACGGCCAAGCCAGCCTGGAGCTTGGTGAGGGCCCGGCCGACCTGATCCTGAACAACGGCTCTGGGGTCGCCATCGACGTTAGCCTTTCGGGTGAGATGAATGTTGTCGGCGATGGCACCCTGTCGCTTTCAGGAGACCAGTTCGAACTCGGCAGTTTGGTCGTTGGAAACGACGCGACGCTTCTATCCTCTGCGAACGGCAACACCGATGTCACCAACTTCGGTGAGACAAGCAATCAAGGGACGATCGGAAATCTGACCAATTTCGGTGTGTTCACGAACACCCCTGAAGGCCTCATCGCCGGTGAGGCCTTTAATGACGGAGGTCAAATGGATCTGGCAGGCACGATCGGGGGATCGCTCGTGAATGGCTCCAACGGCACGATCGAAGTGACGTCTGATCTGTTCATTCGCGAAGATTTTCTCAACGGTTCAGGATCTGCCCTAATCTCTGGCGGGGAAACTGAGGTTTTCGGCAGCGTCGTCAACGGAGACATTTTTGGCATCGCCGCCGGAGCGGAGTTGATTGCCTCGTCGACGACAAACGAAATTGGTGGCCGCCTCTTCATTGACGGTGTGCTGCAAAGCGAAACTGCGCTGCAAGCCGGATCGACAACGGAGCTCTCGGGCGCCATCGTCGGAAATGTTACGAATGACGGTCTTCTCATTGCCGGACCTCGCGCTGAAATCGAGGGGAGCCTTGCAAATGCAGGCAGTGTCACGCTTGCCAGTGGTCGCGCAGGCGACAGCCTGGCCATCAGCGGTGATCTTACCGGGAACGGATCCTATACCCTTGATTTAGATCTCAGCGGCGCGGGAAATGGCGACCGTATCGTCGTCGAAGGCGAGACAGTGGGTGAGGTGAACCTCACGTTCAACATAGTCGCGCAGCCGGACACCGCCGGACAGCAGAGAATCCTTGTTTTCGATATCGATGAGACGGCAGAGAACGATTTCACCTTCTCTTCCTCCGGGCTTCCGGCAAGCAACGGAACGAGCGTCTACTCGCTAGTAGAAGAGGGCGACCTCTTCGTGCTCGGTCAGGTCAGCCCCGGCGTGACGTCGATCGCGGCCAACCTTGTCCTGACCCAGTCACTGATCGGGGCCATCGTGAACCGACCGACAAGCCCTTTCGTTGTAGGACTGGGATACGAAGATCCCGATCCCTGCGGCGCCGGTGTCTGGACCCGATTTCAGGGCGGTCAGGCGGATGCCTCACCTGACGGATCCAATGGCGTCAGTCAGGTCCAAAGCACGGTGAGCGCCGACTATACTGGCTATCAGGCAGGCGGAGATTTCGCATGTTTCCGCAATCCTGAGGGCTGGGATCTGGCCTTTGGTGTGATCGGCGGGATCAATGACGGCACGATCGAGCAGCCGGTTTTCGGTATCGATCCGATGGACCCCGAGAGGATGAGCACGACGCTGACAAGCAATACGACAACAGACTTTTCGCAAAGCTATCTCGGCATCTATGGAACGGCCACGTCCGGTCGTCTGTCCGCCGATTTGCAAGTCCGGGCGGAACATACCGAGTTCGATATCACCAACGAAGGTGTCGACGGGCTTGATGGGATCGGGATCGACAAAGTTCGGCTCACCTCGGATGCCACGACAGTTAGCGGAGCGGTCAGCTACGCCTTTCCAGTCGGAGAAACGGCTTTTGCCATCATTCCCACGGCGGGCATGGCAATCACTCGCGGAACGTCGGGCAGTATCGATTTTGACGACGGGTCCCGCCTTGATATCGGAGATTTCAAAAGCGAAGTGGGTTTTGCCGGAGTGACCGGGTCGTGGAGCCGTGTCGATGAGGACGGCCAAGGTGCCTTAAGCACCTTTGTGACGTCGACCTATTATAACGACTTCTCCGATCCGGTTGTCTCTCGCTTCACATCGTCCACGGGGGAGCGGACGCGGATTGAGAACGATACGCTTGGCTCTTACGGCGAGCTGAGCGCGGGCCTGAGCTATCTGAGGTTGGCCGCACCGGACAATGCTGCGGGCGTCAAACAATATGCAGGCAGCGTCCGGGCCGATGCTCGCTTTGGCGATCAAATCGACAGTTGGGGGCTGACCGCTCAGATGCGTATCCAGTTCTAGGGCCTCTGGCTATCTTCGGATCTGGATCGGCGGGTCGGATGTCCTTTAGGTGAAGGTGCGTCACCGACGGCGATGCCTACCGCCATGATCCTTCGACGCTACGTCAATCACCCGAAAAACAAGGGTTTGGATCCAGCGTACCGGATTTACGGGACAGACAAGACGTTGAAGGACCCGGTATGTCTTCCTTACCTTTGATGGACAGGGTGGGGCAGGCGATGGGCCTTTCGATTATGACCGGCAGCGAGATTGAAGCGTATCTGGAGGATCATCTGGAAGCGCGGATGTCCCGCATGAAGGATCGCATTCGCGCGTTGCCGACCGAGACAGCAGCATCAGTCGCCTTGCAATTTGCGTCGGAGCTAACTGAATTCGCCGCTTACGAGCTGGCTGGTCGTTGCCCTAGCACAACCCTTTCGCGTCTTATCCTGACATCCGCCGAGCTTGAGCGGACGGCCGAAGATCCCAGTTTCAATCCCCATCCGAGCAGAGAAACCGACCCCTCAAGAGGTCTCCTTTAAGAGCGAGCCCTGACGGACTATCTGACTGGCAGCAGTTAGTCCGTCAGGAGCCTCGCCATGAGCTGGAACCCCGCCCTCGATCCTCATTGTCCGACCGGAAACGAAGTCGACGCGATCGAGACTGTCATCGTGCCGCGCGCCCGCGACCTGGGCGGCTTCGAAGTTCGCCGGGCCTTGCCGTCTCCGAGGCGCCAGATGGTTGGACCGTTCATCTTCTTCGATCAGATGGGGCCGGCCGAACTTGTGACGGGCGAGGGGATCGACGTGCGGCCGCATCCTCATATCGGTTTGGCGACAGTGACCTATCTTCATCGCGGCAAGATCCATCATCGCGACAGTCTTGGGACCGATCAGTGGATCGAGCCGGGCGCGATGAACCTGATGATCGCAGGCCACGGCATTACCCATTCCGAGCGGATGGATGGCCCTGCGCGAAAAGAACCTTCCTCTCTGTTCGGGATCCAGACCTGGCTCGCGGTTCCCAAGGACCACGAGGATCGAGAGGCCGCCTTTCTTCACGCGACGAAGGACGAGCTTCCGCTCCTTGAGGGAGAGGGGAAGGAGGTCCGCGTGATCCTCGGACGGGCCTATGGCGCTGATGCTGGCGTCGAGACGCCGTCAGAGACGTTCTATGTCGATGCACGCCTGGACGCTGGAGCAGGATTACCGCTCCCGGACGATCAGGAGGATCGCGGGGTCTACGTTCTAGAAGGGTCGGTCGAGGTTGCGGGCGATGTCTTCGAGGCTGGCCGCATGATCGTGTTTCGACCGGGCGACCGGGTGTCGTTGAAAGCGGGTGATGCAGGCGCGCGGATTATGGTGCTTGGGGGTGCGACCTTGGAGGGACCGCGATATATCTGGTGGAACTTCGTGGCCTCGTCGAAAGAGCGGATCGAAGCGGCCAAAGAAGCTTGGCGGGGTGAAGATTGGGCCCATGGCCGGTTCCAGCTGCCGCCTGGCGATGCCGACGAATTTATCCCTCTGCCCGACCGGAAAGGCCCCTGAGGTTTCATCACGTCTTTGGGCGTTTTTAGCGATATTTGACGTGTGATCGCGCTTGACGGGGTAGGGGGCCTCGGTTAGGTCCACCGTCACGTTACGGCACAGGTTGCCGCAGCGTGCAGCGGGCGGTTGTAGCTCAGTTGGTTAGAGTACCGGCCTGTCACGCCGGGGGTCGCGGGTTCGAGCCCCGTCAACCGCGCCACCGCTGCCATATAAGGGCGATCAAAGCCCACCCTGCGCGGTTGTAGCTCAGTTGGTTAGAGTACCGGCCTGTCACGCCGGGGGTCGCGGGTTCGAGCCCCGTCAACCGCGCCACTTCTCCCTTACCGAAATTGAACCAAACGGAGCGGGTGCGCCGCACGTCATTTATAATCGCGCCAGTGGCGAACGCGCCGCGATCCAGCATATGAAAAAAGCCGGGATCAGAGATCCCGGCTTTGCGTGTTTCGGACGTGAGGACTGCTTTAGAACAGGGTTGTGAGATGCTGGAGCAGCGGGGTCATCGCGATACCGGCGATCAAACCGACAAGGCTGCCTGTCGCAAGGCCGATCCGCTCGAACCGGGTCTTTGCGGGACCTACCAGCATGCCGCCAAGGGCATGCAGCATACCCAGAAGGCTGAGAACAAAGAGCGTCAGCAGAATATAGGTTCCCTGGGCGGCATACGGCGCCAAGGTTGTATTCGCCTTCATGAGGAACGTGACCGTTTCGCTTTGGGAGACGATGTAGGACGACCCGAAGAGCCAGCCGCTGCCGAAGACGAAAGAGGCGAGGCCCATCAGGCGGCTGCTTTCTTCTGCCGACTCTTCGATGCGCTCTACCTGGCCGACGTGGTCGTCGTGGCGGGAGGCCGCCATGGCAAGTGTTTCGCTCGCTCCGAAGGGTTTCGGGTCTGCCATCTTATCAAGACGATCGAAAAAATCAGCCATGTCCGTGTCCTCTGCTTGGTGTCCTGAGTTTGGTATGAGAGGCGTCTTGGGCAACAGAAGGTCGGGATCAGGGAAATTCCGGGCAAGCGCGGTCACGCCGTCGTCACAAATAAGGCGTTGTCGCAGTTGCAGAAAAAGTAGGTCATCCCCCGACTGATTGTCATAGGGTATCAGGAGGCCTTTTTCTGAGACAAGGCAGAGAGGATCCGGGCCCAGCTTCTGATCCCTTTATGAAAGCTGTCCATATCGTATTTCTCGTTCGGCGAATGGATCTGATTGTCGTTACGTGCAAACCCGGCCAGGAGAGCATCCATCCCCAGATAGTCCCGGAAGTAGCCGGCGATCGGAATCGAGCCGCCGGCACCGACAAAGGCGGCTTCGTTCGGCCATTCGTCGGACAGAGCTTGCCGGGCGGCCTCAAAGGCGGGATCGCTGGTCGACATGATGCTGGCGGGCGATGCCCCGTGGTCATGGAAGGCGGCCGTGCAGTCCGGAGGCAGGGCCTCCGTCACCATTTGCCGGAACGCCGTCCGAATAACATGCGGGTCCTGTTGTCCGACAAGGCGGAAGCTGACCTTGGCGGTCGCCTGAGAGGGCAGAACCGTTTTGAAACCATCGCCCGTATATCCTGAATTGAGACCGTTGATCTCGCAGGTCGGGCGAGACCAAATCATCTCAAGCGCTGTTCGATCCTGCTCGCCTGCAGGATGACTGAGCCCAACCTCGGACAGAAACGCGTCTGCGTTGAAGTCAAGCTTTGACCACTGCTCCGCAAGAGCCGGATCCAGCTCGGGCACGCTGTCATAGAACCCCGGAACGGTGACACGGCCGGTTTCGTCATGCAGGCTGGCGAGGATCTTGCAAAGGATGCGGGCCGGATTGGCCGCCGCTCCGCCATAGGCGCCGGAGTGAAGATCTCGGGATGGACCCGTGACGACGATCTCCTCGCCCAGAAGACCGCGCAACATCGTGGTGATGGCCGGGGTCTCTTTGTTGAACATCGTCGTATCACAGATCAGGGCAAGATCTGCGCGCAGCTCGTCGGCATTGTCCTTGAGGAAGGGGATTAGAAACGGCGATCCTGACTCTTCTTCACCTTCGAATAGCAGGGTCAGCTGGCACGGAAGCGCGCCATGCACGGCAACCCAGGCGCGACAGGCTTCGACGAACGTCATCAGCTGTCCCTTGTCGTCGGACGCACCACGTCCGCGGATCATATCATCTTCTATAATCGGCTCGAACGGATCGTGGGACCAAAGCTCGAGGGGATCGACGGGTTGCACGTCGTAGTGACCGTAAAAGAGCAGATGCGGTCCACCATCGCCGCCATGCCCGACAACCATCGGATGCCCTTCAGTCGGACGGGGAGACGCCTCGATTCCGAGAGTTTGGAGATCCGTTGCAAGCCAGGCTGCTGCGTCCGCGCATTTCTCGGCATAGGCGGGGTCGGTTGAAATCGAAGGGATGCGCAGGAAGGTCTGCAATCGGTCCAGCGCGGCAGGAAGGTCGGCGTCGATACGGTCAAGAACGGGCGTCAGCATGTCGGGAGGTCCTCTTTTCGGCAGCGGCGAGCGTAACGCTGCGTCGGCTGGTGTCCAGAGCGCGCCATGGCGTCCAATTGTAGCGTGTTGCCCTGCTGATTGTCGGCCTATATCTCGTCTGGAGGAAAACGAGGGATCGGTTTGAATTACGGGATACATCTCGATACGGCGATCGGGCGGCTGCACGACGAGGGCCGGTACAGGACCTTTATCGACATCGAGCGGCGGAAGGGCCATTTCCCCCATGCCACATGGCGCAGACCCGATGGAACAAGCCGTCCTGTGACCGTCTGGTGCGGCAATGATTATCTGGGAATGGGGCAGCATCCGGACGTCCTGAGCGCGATGCACGAGGCGCTCGATGCAACCGGGGCCGGATCTGGCGGGACGCGCAATATCAGCGGCACGACCGTCTATCACAAGGAGCTCGAGGCGGAGCTTGCGGATCTTCACGCCAAGGACGCCGCGCTTCTTTTCACGTCGGCCTATATCGCCAATGACGCAACCCTTTCGACCCTGCCGAAGCTCTTTCCGGGTCTGGTGATCCTCTCGGACGAGTTGAACCATGCGTCGATGATCGAAGGCATCCGCCGCAACGGCGGAGCAAAGCGGATCTTCCGGCACAACGATCTGGATCATCTTCGCAGTCTTCTGGAGGAGCTGCCAGAGGAAACACCGAAACTGATTGCGTTCGAATCGATCTATTCCATGGATGGCGATTTCGCTCCGATCGAGGCGATCTGCGATCTGGCCGACGAATTCGGAGCGCTGACTTACATAGATGAGGTTCATGCTGTCGGCATGTACGGCCCGCGCGGGGCGGGGGTGGCCGAGCGGGACGGTCTGATGCAGCGTATCGACATCATCAACGGAACTCTCGCGAAGGCCTATGGCGTGATGGGCGGCTATATCGCGACGAGCGCGAAAATGGCGGATGCAATCCGTTCTTATGCGCCGGGCTTTATCTTCACGACTTCACTTCCCCCAGTGGTCGCCGCGGGTGCGACAGCCAGCGTTCGGCATCTCAAGACGGATCAGGCTCTGCGCGATCTGCATCAGCAGCAAGCGGCCATTCTCAAGCTGAGGTTGAAGGGGTTGGGCCTGCCACTGATCGATCACGGATCGCATATTGTACCTGTGATCGTGGGAGATCCGGTCCACACCAAGATGCTGTCGGATATGCTGCTGACCGATAACGGGATCTACGTGCAGCCGATCAATTTTCCGACCGTTCCGCGCGGGACCGAGCGGCTTCGCTTCACCCCGTCGCCTGTCCATGGCCCGCTTGAGATTGAGGCGCTCGTCAAGGCTCTTGATGCACTCTGGTCGCATTGTGCGCTAAATCGCGCCGAACTGGCGGGTTGAATTGCCATCTCTGTATGCAACGTTTTTTGTGCTATGTTAGTTAGATAACGGGACGACCCTCTGATCGAATCGACAGAAACAGGTCGAACCGGGGCAGGCACGAGACGGAAAACAAAGATGATGGGGCGCGGCAGCAAACGCGACAGCAGCGATGCTGACACTGATATCAAGGGCTTTGACGCCTTTGATTTGCGTCTTGGCGACCTTATGCGCGGGGAACGGGCCACGCTTGGCAAGTCGCTTCTCGATGTGCAGCGGGAGCTTCGGATTAAGGCAGCTTACATCGCCGCGATCGAGAATTCGGATCCTTCGGCCTTTGATACTCCAGGATTTATCGCCGGTTATGTGCGCTCCTATGCGCGCTATCTGGGCATGGATCCCGAAGAGGCGTTCAACACGTTTTGCGCGGAAAGTGGCTTTACCACAGCCCATGGTATGTCGAGCGCTGCCTCGACGATCAAGTCAACACGAGGCGTGACGCCGGTGTCATCGGGCGCTGGCGCGGATATGTTTGCGTCTCCCTCGATGCCGTATCTTCCGGCCAGCGACCGGATGCTCAGCCGCATTGAGCCTGGAGCGATCGGGTCCGTTCTGGTGCTGCTCGCGATCATTGGCGGCTTGGGATACGGGGGCTGGACGGTTCTGCAGGAGGTGCAGCGGGTCCAGCTTGCCCCTGTGGAGCAACCACCGACTGTGATTGCGGAAATCGATCCGTTGGCCGGTCAGCCCGATGTGGCCGAAGATGTCACCAGCGCGGCGTTCGGTGCACCGAGTTCGGAAGCGCTGGACCGGCTCTACCGGCCCGAGGCCCTGGATGTTCCTCGCCTGGTGCCGCGGGATGGTCCGATCTCGACTATTGATCCTCGGATGACAGGAACCTTCGTGCCGCCCGAAAGCAGTCCGGAGCCGATGACGACAACCGCAGCGGCCGATCCGATCGGTCCCCCCCTTGCCCCAGCCGCGCTTGCCGAAATGCAGGGACCACCTGTAGCGCAGGTGACCGAAGATCCCATTCCGGGCGTGCGGATCGTTGCTGTTCGGGATGTCTGGATGCGGGTGAGCGCTGCGGACGGATCGGTCCTTCATGAAGCGATGATGCGGTCCGGCGACGAATATTCGGTTCCGATGACCGAGACTCCCTCTGTTTTGCGGACCGGGAATGCTGGTGCGACATATTTCATGGTGAACGGCGAGGCTGTCGGCCCCGTTGGAGCACCCGGAGACGTTGTCAGCGGGATTTCCCTTGCCGCGGATGCCTTGCAAAGCGGGTATGAAGTTGCCGATCTGGAAGCTGATCCCGATCTTGCGGAATACCTCGTTGCGGAACGCCAGGACACGGAAGCGTCGTCGCAATAGAGGTCTGGGCCGTTGCGGCCCCGTGTTCTGCAGACTATCTCTATTGCGAAGATAGCCGCGAAAGGCCGCTTTCCTATGTCGCTCAACTCCATTCGTCCGTGGCGCAATATCTACCGCCGGGAAAGCCGCCAGATCATGGTTGGCAATGTACCGGTCGGAGGGGATGCCCCGATTTCTGTGCAGACGATGACGAACACCGTTACGACGGACATCCCGGGTACTATTGCTCAGGTTCAGGCGGCGGCGGAAGCAGGGGCGGATATCGTTCGGATTTCAGTACCGGATGAAGATAGCTCGAAAGCTCTTAAGGAAATCTGTCGCGAGAGCCCGGTGCCCATCGTTGCCGACATTCATTTTCACTATCGCCGGGGGATCGAGGCCGCCGAAGCGGGCGCGGCGTGTCTTCGGATCAATCCCGGAAATATCGGCAGTCCCGCGCGTGTGAAGGAAGTGATCCAAGCCGCGCGCGATCATGGATGTTCGATGCGGATTGGCGTAAACGGCGGATCTCTCGAGAAGCATCTGCTTGAAAAGTATGGAGAACCTTGTCCCGAGGCGATGATCGAAAGCGGGATGGATCATATCAAGATTCTCGAGGACAACGACTTTCACGAGTTCAAGATCAGCGTCAAAGCCTCGGACGTTTTTCTTGCAGCAGCGGCCTATCAGGGCATCGCGGAGGCGACGGACAAGCCGATCCATCTGGGGATCACCGAGGCCGGAGGGCTAGTCTCTGGGACGATTAAGAGCGCGATCGGCCTTGGCAATCTGCTGTGGATGGGGATCGGCGACACGATCCGGGTAAGCCTGTCGGCCGATCCGGTCGAGGAGGTGAAGGTCGGCTACGAGATCCTGAAAAGCCTCGGACTGCGGCATCGGGGAGTAAATATCATCTCCTGTCCCTCCTGCGCGCGGCAGGGGTTCGACGTCATCAAAACCGTGGAAACATTGGAAAAACGGCTTGAGCATATCAAGACACCCATGAGCCTGAGTATCATTGGCTGCGTGGTGAACGGGCCGGGCGAGGCGTTGATGACCGATGTCGGATTCACTGGCGGCGGAGCCGGGTCTGGTATGGTCTATTTGGCGGGCAAGGCGAGCCACAAGATGTCCAACGATCAGATGGTCGAGCATATCGTTGAGGAGGTCGAAAAGAAGGCCGCCTTGATCGAAGCGGAAGCTGCGGCGAGCGATAAGGCGGCAGAGTAGACGCAGGTCTTAACAGGATCTAAATGCGTCATGCGGTAAGAAGTGCGCTCAAGCCCCGAAAGATCGCTGAATCACAATTAACACAGAGGTTTTCGGCAAATCGGACCTTCGGTATCCGGTCGGTATTGCGTCGGTATCCGGTCGGTGGATTTTTCGACACAGCGGGGCTAAGGGATCGAACGATCCGGTTCCAAGGCAACAGCGTAGACAATGGCTGTCTGAGCGGATGATTGTTCAGTCCATAGATCGGTTGGGACAGGGGCCAGGATACTGGGTGAAAGACGCCGATGTGCTCCTATAGAATGATGTCGCGCGGCGCGTTGATCGATGATGTCCGGCGCGGAGCGGGCACAGGGATGTCGTCCCCCAAGGACACGATCAGATCGTCGCTGCCGCGAAGGGAACGGCGGGTGAGCGGCGCTTGGTCGGAGCCATAGAGCAGAGGATCGAAAAGCCGCAGGGCGGGAAAGGCGAGACCGGTCAGAACCTCGATCGTCGTCAGGCGGACCTGCTCGAGCTGCGGCTCGAACGGGAGGGGGTTCGGATCGTCGTAATCGCGCTGCCATGTCAGGAACCCGGCGGCGCGCATGATCCCGTCAGCCTCGACCGCAATGATCTTCCAGAAGCCCGCCGGAATGCGGATCGGCTCTTCTCCCTCGGCATTGACGATCTGGGGATCGGCCTCGGTGAAGACCGGGCCGGTGAAGATGCAGGCGCGCTGCTCGCCGCTGTCCACGCGGGCCAGCATCCAGTCCTCGATCCGGCCCCAGGAGGCGCTGTGCAGCGTTTCGTGCTGGGGAGTGATGTTGGAGTAGTAGTCACTTTCAAGCTCGGCCCGGGCCGCCTGTTCGGGATCGCCCCAGGAGACGCTCTTTCGGCGGACGAGATGGCCGCGATCCCAGGGATTGTTCCGATAGCCGCGATCTGTGTCGATCTGAAGCGAGGCCGGTTCGATCTTGGGATCAAAGCGGTAGTCGCGCTCGGTCTGCTGGGCCGGTTGGAGCGCGGCTCCATCGATATTGTGTGCAGTGCAGGCGGCCAGACCGCGCTTTTGGTTGAAGAGGAGCGACATGCGGCTGTGGTCGATGAACCGCTGCTCGTAAGCCGCCGAGAGAACGGCATCCGATGGGAGAGGGAGCGGAAGGGTCTGTCCGGCGATGAAGTCAGGATCGTAGGGCATGGCGTCCTCGCCGCGTCAGATCTTGCGACGGGTCCCGGCGCGACGGCCGGGATGTTCTCTGCCCGCTCAAGTCGCGGGCCGGTGGGGCGGGGGGGCAGAATTTTCTAGAAAATTCTGTCTTGCAAAATCTTCTAGAAGATTTTGGCACCTGGCCCTACCCCTCGGCGCGGATCTCGTCGACCATCTGCTGCATCGCCGCGAGGGGCGCATAGCCGCGCAGCATGCGGTTCTCCATCACGAAGCTGGGCGTACCGGTCAGGCCCATTGCCTGGGCCAGCTCGCGGTTTTCGGTGATGATGCGCGAGACTTCGTCGCTGTTCATCCGGGCCAGCACCTCCTCGGTCTCGATCCCGAGCGTGTTGCCGAGCCGGGTCAGAGCGGGCTCTGTCACGTCGCCGCGCATGGTCATCAGCGCGTCCGAGACCTGTTTGTAGGCCTCGTCGCCTGCCACCAGACGCGTCGCGATGGCAAACCGGGAGGCGAGAACGGAGGCCTCCCCGAGGATCGGGAATTCCTTGACCACGATGCGGATATTGGGGTCGTCCTCGATCAGGGCGGCCACCTCGGGATGGGCGCGTTTGCAGTAGCCGCAGCGGTAGTCCAGAAATTCGACGATCGTGATATCGGGCTCCTCCGCGCCGCCGGACCAGCTATCGGGATCGTTGAAGAGCGAGTCCCGATTGGCGGCGATCAGATCGACATCGCGGGCGGCCTGCGCCTCGGCCTCGCGATCCTCGAGGACCTGCATCGCCTCGACCAGGACCTGCGGGTTTTCCAGCAGGTAGTCGCGGATCTGGGCGTTGAAGGCGGCCTTGTCCGCGTCGCTCATCTGCGTGAGATCGAGAGCCATCGCGGGAGCGGCGGTGGCAAGAAGGGCTGCGAGGGTCAGGGCGCGCATTGGCGAACCTCTCCTATGTCAGGGCTGGGATCTATTTGGCGGCTCTTAGCATGTCTTGGGCGCGTTGCCACGAGGCGGATCCGCGCGGCAGCAGGCCCGAGGCGCGTTCGGCATGGAGCGCGGCATCCTGCAAGCGTCCGCTCAGGGCGTAGCGTTCGGCGGTCACGAGCGAGGCCATGCCGTTGTTGCCCGCCTTGGCATAGGCCTGACCGAGATCGCGCAGGATGCGAGGATCCTCTCCGTCCCGGGCGCGGGCGCGTTCGAGCGCGTCGAGCGCCTGTCCCGGCTGGCCTGCGGCCAGAAGCGCCCGGCCGTAACCGCCGAGGATCAGCGCGTTGTTCGGGGCGAGCCGGACGGCTTGGCCATAGGCGGAGACGGCGGCGGCGGGCTGACGGCTTTCGAGGAAGATCTGGCCGCGCAGCTCGTGGGCGAAGGGATCGGTTGGCGCCATTGCGATCAGTTGATCGGCCAGCGCGAAGGCGCGGCGCGGATCGGGTTTGAGATGCTGGGCCACGGCGCGGCGCATGACGCCGATCTGGCTGTTGTCGTTGCGCGCCCGCCGGAGCGTCCAGGAGGAGTTGCGGGTGAAGGCCGAGAGTTTGCCTTGCGCGCGGGCAAACCAGTATTGCGCTGTCGGATCGGGCGCGCTGCGCGGCACGGAGGCGGCAAAGCCCGCCATGGCGCGGTGCCGGTCGCGGGTCAGCGGATGGGTCCGGGTATAGGCATCCTGGCGGCTGACCGAGAGCGCCTCCTGACCGCGGAAGATATCGAGCACTTCGACCGCTGCTTGCGGGTCGATCCCGGCGCGGACCATGTAGCGCACGCCCGCCTGATCGGCGGAGCTTTCCTCGGCCCGTGTATGGGCAAAGAAGGAGCGGCGCGCGGCCTCGGCCGTGCCTGCGGCGAGCGGGCCTGCCGCCTCGCCATTACCCGAGACGGCGGCGGCCGCGGCCAGAAGGATGCCGAGCCGGGCGGCGCGGGAGGCGGCGCGGACGTTCTGGGTGCGGCGGGCCATATGGCCATTGGCGATATGGGCGGCCTCGTGGGCCATGACGGCCTGAAGTTGCGCGGCGCTTTCCAGCTTCAGGATGAGGCCGGAATGGAGAAACATCGTCTGGCTGTCGGTGACGAAGGCGTTCAGCGAGCTGTCGCCGATCACCAGGATGCGGATCTGCGAGGCGCTGAGGCCTGCGGCGGACAGGACCGGTTTGGCCAGTTCCTTGAGCGCATATTCGATTTCGGCGTCGCGAATCAGGCTTTGCGCGCGGGCATGCGGCGCGGCGAGCAGGAGGGCGGCGAAGGCCAGCGCGATCAGGCGAAACATGGGGGAGATCTCCATCGGGGGCGCGGCGATTGACGGCGCGTCCCTTGGTTGAAAGAAGGCGTTTCGGGGCGAGAATAGGAGAGTGGGCATGCGGAACTCAAGGCGCTCCTGCGTCGATGGCTTCATCGTGATGGACGTGATGGAAACGGCGAGAGCGGCCGAAGCGGAAGGGCGGCACATCGTGCATATGGAGATCGGCCAGCCGGGAACCGGTGCGCCTGCGGGCGCGCGGGCGGCCTTGGCCGAGGCTTTGGAGGCGGGGCCGCTGGGATATACGGTCGGTCTGGGCCAGCCGGAGCTGAGAGCGCGGATCGCGCAGCTTTACGCCGAGTGGTACGGGGTATCGCTGGATCCCGGACGGGTTGTCGTGACGGCGGGCGCTTCGGGGGCGTTCATCCTGGCCTTTTCCGCCTTGTTCGATAATGGCGCGCGGGTCGGGCTGGGCACGCCTTGCTATCCGTCCTACCGGCAGATCCTGACGGCGATGGGGCTGGATCCGGTGTCTTTGCCTACGGGTCTGGAGACGCGGTATCAGCCGGTGCCGGATCAGGTGACGGAGGATCTGGACGGGCTGATCGTCGCCTCGCCTGCCAATCCGACGGGGACCATGCTGGACCGGGAGGCGATGGCGGCCTTGATCGAGGCCTGCACGGCGCGGGGGGTGTCGCTGATTTCGGACGAGATCTATCACGGGCTGCACCATGACGAGCGCGCGGTAAGTGCACTGGAGCTGACCGATGAGATCTATGTCATCAACTCGTTCTCGAAATATTTCTCGATGACCGGATGGCGGATCGGTTGGATGGTCGTGCCGGAGGATCATGTTCGCGTCGTCGAGCGGCTTGCGCAGAACCTCTTCATCTGCGCGCCCCATGCCAGTCAGGTGGCGGCGCTTGCGGCGTTGGAGTGCCGGGAAGAGCTTGAGGGGCACAAAGACGTCTATGCGCGCAACCGGAGTGTTCTTCTTGCGGCGTTGCAGGGAATCGGGCTGACGCGGTTCGCGCCGCCGGATGGCGGCTTTTACATTTACGCCGACGTGTCGGACTGGACGACGGATTCGCTGGCCCTCAGCGAGGAGATCCTGCGCGAGGCCGGGGTCGCGGTGACGCCGGGGTTGGATTTTGATCCCGATCGGGGCGGATCCTTCCTGAGGCTGTCCTATGCCGGGCCCGAGGCCGAGATCGCGGTCGGTGCGGAGCGGCTGGCGGCGTTTTTCAAGGCGCGGCGACCGGATTGAGCGCCTGCGGCGCACGACATGTTTTATCCGCCGGTGGCTGTGGCGGCGCCTCTTTGCCGGGCAGGGCGCCTCTGGTGCCTTCGGACCCTCCGGGGGAGGTATTTCTGGCAAGATGAGGAGGGGCGGACCTCCTGATGTCGGGGCTTTGCGCGAGGGGGCGCGTTCTGGCATAAGAGCGGCCTGAGAGCAGGGCGCGAGATCCTGCGGATATGAGGCAATCGATGCGGCTGGTCTGGGTGATGGCGGGTCTCTTTTACGTCTGGAGCGCTGCGCTTCGGGCCGATGGACCGGTGCGCCTTGAGGGCAGCCTTTCGGGTGTGGACGATCTTTGGCGCGGGGTGGAGGTAACGCTGGTGCTGGACCGGGCCGTGCCCTGGTCCGTCGTCGAGGCCGAGAATGGCCGATTGCTTGTGCGGATCGAGGGTCTGGAGCCAAGCGGGCCCCTGGGATCTCGCCGGATTGCGATGGTGCCGGACGGGGTGCTGGTGACGCTGGATGCTCCGCACCGGGTGGAGACGGCTGAGATGAAAGTGTCAGGCGGCGCGGCGCGGATCCGGATCGTTCTGCGGCCCGGGGCGGATGAGGGCGTTGCCGAGGCCGGAGGCGAGGATGCCGCCGGGTTGGTGGTGGCGATCGATCCAGGCCATGGCGGTCGCGATCCGGGCGCAGAGCGGGACGGGGTGCGCGAGGCCGATCTGATGCTGTCGCTGGCGCGGATGCTGGCCGACGAATTGCGGGCGCGCGGGATCGAGGCGGTGCTGGTGCGGCCGGGAGACATCACGCGATCTTTGCCGTCGCGGATCACGCAGGCAAGGGCTGCGGGCGCGGGGCTTTTGGTGTCGCTTCATGCCGATGCGCTGGACGGGGGCGGGGCATCCGGGGCCAGTGTCTATACGCTGAGCGAGAGCGGCGGCACGCGGGCCGATGCGCTGATGGCGCAGCGCCATTCGCGAGGCGATCTGATTTCCGGTCTGGATCTGGACGGGCAGGGCGACCGCGTCGCGATCGCTTTAATGGAGCTGACCCGGCGGGATGCGCTGGCGCGGAGCGAGGCCCTAGCTGGTCTTCTCGCGCGGCAGATGGACGCGGGCGGGGTGCCGATGAACTCCCGGCCCGTGCGGCAGGCCGATCTGGGGGTGCTGAAAGCCGCCGATATGCCGTCGGTTCTGGTCGAGGCGGGGTTCCTGTCGGATGCGGGCGATCGGGCACGGCTGGTCACGCCGGACGGCCAGCGCCAATTGGCAATCGCCCTGGCGGAAGGGATCGCGCGTTGGGCTGGAGATCCGGGCCACTGACATCTCTGCCGCAGGTGGCGGGAACCGGCCCGGGCGCGCGGCATCGTGTTTTGACCCGGCGGGCGCGCTGGGGTAAGACGCAGAAAACCAACATAGCAGTCTACAGGACACCGCAAATCGTGCTCCGTTTCATCTTCTCTACCATCGGCGGGATCTTTTCCTTCGTCGCGCTTGGCGTGCTCATGGCCGGTATCGGGCTGGGCGGTTTGTTCTGGGCGTTCAGCCGGGATCTGCCTTCGACGGATATGCTGGCCTCCTATTCGCCCAAGACGATCAGCCGGATCTATTCGGGCGAAGGGCGGATCATCGACGAGTTTGCGGTCGAGCGGCGGCTTTTCGCACCTGCCGAGGAGATCCCGGATCTGGTCAAGCACGCCTTCATCTCGGCGGAAGACAAGCGGTTCTACGATCATGCCGGTTACGATTTGGAAGGGATCGCGGCGGCGTTGCGCGATGCGGTGCGCAGCCGGGGCGAGGATGTGCGCGGGGCCTCGACGATCACGCAGCAGGTGATGAAGAACTTCCTGCTGGACGGATCACGGTCGATCGAGCGCAAGATCAAGGAGATCATCCTGGCCGCGCGGATCGAGGAGACGCTGCCGAAATCGCGAATCCTGGAGCTATATCTCAACGAGATTTTTCTGGGCCAGAACTCGTTCGGGGTGGCGGCGGCGGCGCAGACCTATTTTAACAAGTCGCTGGCCGAGCTGAACCTAGAAGAAGCGGCCTATCTCGCGATCCTTCCGAAAGCGCCGTCGAACTACCATCCCGTACGCCAGAAAGAGCGGGCCCTCGGGCGCCGGGCCTTCGTTCTGCGCGAAATGTGGGAGAACGGCTATATCACGCGCGAAGACTACGAGGTTGCCCGCGAGGCGCCGCTTAGGACGGTGCAGTCGGGGGATTTCGAGAGCTTCAAGGGCGATCTGCCGGAGCGGGATTACTTCACCGACGAGATCCGGCGGCAGCTGAGCCAGAACTTCGGTCAGGAGGAGTTCTTTTCGGGAGGCCTCGCGATCCGGGCGACAATCGATCCGGAGATGCAGGTCGAGGCGGCGACGGCCCTGCGCCGGGCGCTGGAGCTTTACGATCGCGGAACGAGCATCTGGCGCGGGACGGGCAAGACGATCCCCGAAGAGCAGCTGGGAGAGTGGCAGGCGGCGCTGAGCGAGGTGGATCTCGCCCGCGATATCGTGCTGGAGAATCCGTGGTATCCGGCGGTCGTGCTCGATGTGGCCGAGAACAGCCTGACCGTCGGGGTTGAAGGCCAGAGCGAGACCGGGACCGTGCCACGCGAGGACATCAAGTGGATAAAGGGCGATTTCTTCGAGAATTTCGCTCGCGGCGATGTCATTCACGTGCGGCAGGTCACGAGCGATGGCGCGTTTCAGAACTGGTCCGTGCGGCAGGTGCCCGAGGTGCAGGGCGGGTTCATGGCGATGGACGTCAATACCGGCCGGGTGATCGCGATGCAGGGCGGGTTCTCTTACCAGCATTCGGTCTTTAACCGGGCGACGCAGGCCAAGCGGCAGCCGGGATCGGCCTTCAAGCCGTTCGTCTATGCGGCCGCTTTGGACAGCGGGTACACACCGGCGACGATTGTCGTGGACGCTCCGATCGAGGTGGAGATCCCGGGCGGCGGGGTTTGGCGTCCGAAGAACGCGTCGAACAAGTTCTACGGGCCGACGCCCCTGCGGACAGGGATCGAGCAGTCGCGGAACCTGATGACGATCCGGCTGGCCCAGGAGATCGGAATGGGCGTCGTGGCCGACTATGCCGAGCGGTTCGGGGTTTACAAAAACATGGATGGCTTTCTGTCGAGCGCCCTGGGCTCGGAAGAGACGACGGTGTTCAATATGGTCGCGGCCTACGCGATGTTCGCCAATGGTGGAGAGCGAGTGGAGCCGACGCTCGTGGACCGGGTGCAGGATCGTTATGGCAACACGATCTATCGCCATGACCGGCGGACCTGCCGCGATTGCGATAATCCCGCTTTGCCTGCGGGGCAGGCTCCGACGATCGTCTCGAACCGGGACCGGGTGATGAACGACATCACGGCCTATCAGTTGACGTCGATGCTGGAAGGTGTGGTGCAGCGCGGCACGGCACGCAGTGCGGTGAACCTGTCGGTGCCGGTGGCAGGCAAGACCGGAACCACGAATGACGAGAAGGATGCGTGGTTCGTGGGCTTTACGTCAAACATCGCGGCGGGCTGCTATATCGGCTTTGATAATCCGCGCCCGATGGGTCGCGGTGCAGGCGGCGGGCGGCTATGTGCGCCGGTCTTCAACGAGTTCATGAAGGCGGCGACGGCGAAATATGGTGGCGAGAAGTTCCGGGTGCCCGAGGGCTGCGAGTTCATCAAGATCGACCGTTATACCGGATCGCGCCTTCCGGCGAGCGCGAGTGGCGGCAACGTGGTGGCCGAGTGCTTCCGGGGCGGGATCGATCCGGCCTTCGGGATCACCTTCGACGGCGGCTTCGTGATGGCAGCCGATGTGCCGCTTTTCGAAGAGGCAGGCGGCAGTGCGCGTCAGGTCACGACCTCGACCGGGCAGTCGGTCACAGTGGCGCCGAAGGCCAATTTCGGAACGCTCAGCTCGGGCGGGCTTTACTGACCGCAGGCGATTTGACCGCTCCGCGGGGGCGGTCTATCACACCGGTCTAGCCCTTCCCGAGGACCAGCCAAGATGCGCGCCGAGACACAATCGATCATTGCCGATATCGAGAAATCCCTGACGTTGTTGCGCCAGCGGATGGATCATGAGACGGCGGCGCACCGGCTTGAGGAATTCAACGCGCGCACCGAGGATCCGACGCTCTGGGACGATCCGGCGGCGGCGCAGAAGCTGATGCGCGACCGGCAGATGCTGGTCGATGCGATCGAGACGGAGCAGTCCATCGCGCAGGATCTGTCGGACAATATCGAGCTGATCGAGCTGGGCGAGATGGAGGACGATGCGGGCGTCGTCACCGAGGCCGAGGAGGCGCTGGCGGCGTTGCGCGAGAAGGCCGCGCAGAAGGAGCTGGAGGCGCTGCTCGACGGGGAGGCGGATGGCAACGACACCTTCCTTGAGATCAATGCGGGCGCGGGCGGCACGGAAAGCTGCGACTGGGCGTCGATGCTGGCGCGGATGTATGTCCGCTGGGCCGAAAAGCATGGCTACAAGGTCGAGCTGCAATCGGAAAGCTCGGGCGACGAGGCCGGGATCAAATCGGCGGCCTACAAGATTTCAGGACCCAATGCCTATGGCTGGCTGAAATCGGAAAGCGGGGTACACCGGCTGGTGCGGATCTCTCCGTTCGATAGCGCGGCCAAGCGGCACACGTCTTTCAGTTCGGTCTGGGTCTATCCGGTGGTGGACGACAATATCGAGATCGAGGTTAATCCGGCGGATATCCGGCTGGACACCTACCGGTCGTCCGGGGCGGGCGGGCAGCACGTGAACACGACGGATTCCGCCGTTCGGATCACGCATATTCCGACCGGGATCGTGGTGACGAGTTCTGAGAAATCGCAGCACCAGAACCGGGACATCGCGATGAAGGCGCTGAAATCGCGGCTCTATCAGCTAGAGCTGGACCGCCGGAATGCGGCGATCAACGAGGCGCATGAGAACAAGGGCGATGCGGGCTGGGGCAACCAGATCCGGTCCTATGTGCTGCAGCCCTACCAGATGGTGAAGGATCTGCGGACGAACCACGAGACGTCGGACACCAAGGGCGTTCTGGACGGAGATCTCGACAAGTTCATGGCCGCGACGCTGGCGATGGATGTGGCTGGGAAGTCCCGGGCCGAGGCGGCTGAGGGGTAGGGGGTTGAGTGGCGGTTGGGTCGCTTGTCACGTTCTTTATAGGACCCGTTGTGTGACCGCTGTGGGAATATCTGGCTTGAGCCCGAATCTACTTCCTCCACAAGCTATTCTTCTATCGTCTCGGCTGTCACGTTAGAAATTTCGTGGCGAAACTTCGATGATGAAAGCATATGGAAGATGGAACCCTCTAAGAGCAAATCAAAACTCCTTCGCGACATAAGGAATGCATTTGGCCAAGACAAACCTCCTAGTCGTCCTAAAAGCTGGGAAGATCTGACACATGACATTAGCTCAGCAAATTACTCGGAAGCGATTGAAGAAACTTATCGGTTCTGGTGGAAAAGCTGGTCTGAATTGGAGATGGCCGATTTTGACAAGTGTACATATTTATTTTCGTTCTTGCCAAAAGAACATGTTCCCTATTTTCTTGGCGCTCTTATGGAACTTTCTTTGAAGGAAGAGCCGTACTTTGATAACCTCCTAGAATTTTTTACTCTGTTCGATCCTTCTATTGCTAAAGGAAGCGAAAAGGAGCAGTTTCTGGCATTTAATAAACGCCAAATTGACCCTTTAGAAGAAAAACATCTGCGCATAATCTTTGCCTTTTTACAGTTTTTGGCGGCATCTGGACTAGAAGATGAACGCTCAGACTACATGCAAAAATTTCTTCTTGAGCAATTAGACTAGGATGCTTCGTCAATGCAAATGAGACATGTGAATATGGATTTCTGGAACAAAATTTCTCGGTGATTGAACGGCGGCTAAGTCTGCGCAACCGCCATCAAGCAAAGTTGGTTGGAGATTTCCTCTCATAAGTGGCGAGACGCTTAGCAGTTTAGATAGAGATCGATAACGATCAAACGGCTGATGCGATGCGCCTTGATCTGGATCATTGCTGCTCTGCCTTATCCTGAAGAGGATGAGGCATGACCGCCACGTCCTCTGCCCCCGCTGCCCGGTTGCCCGAGATCGGACGGCTCACCCTGCACGAGCTTTGGGCGTCGCTGGGTCAGGGCCTGCGCGATTTCTGGGCGGCTCCGCAATACGGGCTCTTTTTCAGCGCGGTTTACGTGCTGGGCGGGTTCGCGATGATCTGGCTGGGGGCGGGGCATGTGGCCTGGATCTTGGCGACGTCGCTGGGGTTTCCACTGATTGCGCCCTTTGCTGCCGTTGGGCTTTACGAGGTGAGCCGGAGGCTGGAGGCGCGGGAGGCGCTCGACTGGCCGGGGATCCTGGGCGTCGTCTGGGCCGAGCGCGGGCGGCAGATCCCGTGGCTGGGCGCGCTGATCGTGATTTATTTTCTGTTCTGGACGTTTCTGGCGCATATGATCTTTGCGCTGGTGATGGGGCCGTCGGCGCTGACCAATATCACCTCGTCGGTCGAGATATTCCTGACGCCGCGGGGGCTGACCCTGATCGCGATCGAGGTGATCGTCGGCGGAGTGCTGGCCTTCCTGCTATTTGCTCTGACGGTGGTGAGCTTGCCGCTGGTTCTGGACCGGGAGGTGGATTTCGTGACCGCGATGCTGCTGAGCCTGTCCTGCGTGCGGCAAAACCTTTGGGTCATGCTGGTCTGGGCTGCGATCATTGCGAGCCTCAGCTTTGTCGGGCTGGCGACGGCGTTTCTGGGACTGATGATCGTGCTACCGGTGCTGGGTCATGCCAGCTGGCATGTCTATCGGCGGGCGCTTTACGTACCGGTCTGAGCGGGCCTGGTCTGCGCGATGCCGATCCACGCGACGGCGGCAGCAATGGCCGAGAGCGCGGCGGTGATCCAGGCGATGGCGGCGAAAGCGGCGTTGGTGGCCGCCCCGTGGCCCGGTGCGTCGCTGGTGGCGCCGAAGCTGTCCGGGCCGTCATAGACACCTGCCGCGACCGCGCCCATCGCGGCAACGGCGATGAGGCCAGCCATGCGGCTGAGTGCGTTGTTGATGCCCGAGGTGGCGCCGGTGGTCTCATCGGTCGCGCTGGCCATGACGGCGGTCGAGAGCGGGCCGACGACAAGCGCCATGCCGAAGCCCATGAGACAGTTGAGAGGGAGGGTGACGGTCCAGAACGCCTCCCACGGGGCAGAGATGGCGTGGCCCGCGAAAGCGATGGCGACGAGGGCCGAGCCGGTGGCGATGAGCGGCCCGGGGCCGCGTTTGTCGGCTTGCGCGCCGACCCAGCCAGAGAGAAGGCCGATGAAGACCGAGAGTGGGGCGAAGGCGAGGGAGGCTTCGAGTTCGGAGTAGCCCCAGCCTGCGATGACGGTCATCGGCTGGTAGAAGAGGACCGCGCCGAGCGCGAAATAAAGGCAGAAGGTGGCGAGGTTCGCGGCTGAGAATTGGCGGTCGGAGAATAGGCCGAGCGGCATCATCGGATGTTTGGCGCGGCGTTCCTGCAGGATGAAGAGCATAAGGGCGAAGATGGCCCCGGTGCCCAGAAGGGCGGGGGAGGGGCCGGTCGCGCTTTGCAAAGTGGTAAGCGCCCAGGCGCCGAGGCCGAGGCCGAGGCTCGCGAAGGCCGCACCAAGCCAGTCGAGACGGTCGGAGCTGCTGGGGCGATCCTTGTTGATCTTGGTCATGAGGACCCAGATCAGGAAGGCTCCGAAGGGCAGGTTTATGGCGAAGACGATGCGCCAGGCTGCCTCGCCGCCGAACGAGAGGAGCGCGCCACCCAGAAGCGGGCCGAGCGCGGTGGTCAGCGCCGACGAGGCCGCCCAATAGCCGATAGCCTTGCCGCGTTCGTTGGATGGGTAGGCCTTGGCTATGAGCGCGAGCGATCCGGGGACAAGGAAGGCCGCACCGATCCCCTTTAGCGCGCGGCCCGCGATCAGAATCTCGGGTGAGGGGGCGAGCGCGCAGATCACCGAGGCAATCAGAAAGACGATCAGGCCCGAGGTGAAGACGCGGACCAGCCCGAACCGGTCGCCTGCCGCGCCGCCGACGAGGATCAGCGCGGAGAGCGGCAGCATATAGCCGTTCGAGATCCATGTGGCCTGCGCCAGCGTCGCGCCCAAATCCTCGCGCATGGCGGGCAGAGCGATGGAGACAATCGAGCCGTCAATGAAGCCTAGCGCGGAGGCAAGGATCGCCGCGGTCAGGATCCACGGACGCGCCTGCGGATCGCAGAAGGACGGATCGTGCGGGGTCGTCACGGCGGTGTCGGTCATGGGGCCTCGCTTCGGGCAATGGTAGCGGGCGTGGCTTCGAAGCAGGTGCGGCCTTCGGCCGGGAAGTCTGCGATGTCGCGAGTGAGGGGCGTGAAGCCGAGCGCGAGGAGAACGGCGCGGGAGGCGTCGTTGCCGGGGAGCGCGCGGGCCAGGACGGTGTCGATCTGCATCTCGGTTTCGGCGAGGGCGACGGCCTGCCGGGCGGCATGGCGGGCGAGGCCGCGTCCGGTGCGGGATCGGCAGATGCGGTAGCCCAGTTTGGGCAGGCGAGGGAGCGTCATCGGCAGATTGACCCGGCCGACAATTCGCGGTCCGTCGTGGACGAGACCGAACCAGCCCTGACCCCGGGCCGCCTCGTCCAGCAGGCTTGTGATCGCCTTAGTCAGCCCGGCCTCGGTCAGGTATCCATCGGGGCGGGGGCCAACCCATTTGGCGAAGAAATCGGCGTTGCGCTGTTCGAAGTCGAGTAGGGCCGCGTGATCGTCCATGGTCAAGGGCGCGACGCGGATCCCGCAATGCAAAACGGGCGCCGGAGGAAGATCCGGCACCCGTTTGCTGTCTGTCATATGCCTTGGCCGTCAGGCTTTGGGTTCTTCGGCTTTCTTGGCCGCGGAGGCCTGAAGCGGGTCGTCCTGACGCTGGACCGAGCCCTCGAAATGAGCGCCGCTTTCGATGGCGATCGTCTTGTGGATGATGTCACCCTCGACGCGTGCGGTGGCGGTCAGGCGGACCTTCAGACCGCGTACGCGGCCGACGATGCGGCCGTTGACGACCACGTCGTCGGCCATCACTTCGCCTTTGACGGTGGCGCCTTCGCCGACGGTCAGAAGATGCGCGCGAATGTCGCCTTCGACCTGGCCTTCGACCTGGATATCGCCGGAGGTCTTGATGTTGCCCTTGATGTGCAGATCGCCCGATAGGGTCGATGCAGGCGGTTTTGCCTTGGGCGTCGAGGATTTGTAATCAGGCGCCGGGGCGCTGCTGCCGCTGGAGGCAGGCGCCTTGGAGGCGTCGCCCTTGGCTGGCTGTGACGGTTGATCTCCGGTCTTTGCGCCCGGTTCGTTGATCTTGCTTTTAGAAAACATCTCGTCCCGCTTTTATATAGATCATGGGGTTTACAGGTCTGCCACCGACACGAACCTCGTAGTGCAAATGGGTCCCGGTCGACCTTCCGGAGTTCCCCATATCACCGATCCGTTCGCCGCGCGAGACCCTTTGTCCCGGCTGCACCCGGATACGGCTAAGATGCGCGTACCGCGTCTCGATCCCGAACTCGTGCTGGATCTTGACCAGCCGGCCATAGCCCGAGGCCCAGCCTGCCGAGATCACGACGCCGTCGGCGGTCGAATAGATCGGTGTGCCATGCGGACCGGCAAAATCGGTGCCGTTGTGCATCCGGCCCCAGCGCGGACCGAAGCCGCTGGTAAAGCGGAAAGCGGATTTGACAGGTGTATCGAAAGGCGCGCGTTCGGCGGCGATGCGGTAGAGATTGATCCGGTCCATCTTGGAGAGGATCCCGTTGGCGCGGGCGGCATCGGCGTCGTAGCTCGACCCGCTGGTCGAGAACTGGACCGGCGTCAGGGGCCCGCCCTGACCGGAATAGCCGCGGCGCACCTGATTGATAAGGTTGTCGGGGTCCATGCCAGCGGCCTTGAACATCTCGTCGAGCGGCTCGACCGAGACGAGCATCGCCTCTTCGAGCTGGCGGAAGATCTGGTCGTTCTTCTCGTGCAGAAGTTCCAGCTCCAGCTCGACCTCCGCGGCGCGTTCGATGGCAAATTCTGCATCTTCGGCGATCATATCCCGCTCTGCCGCGGTGCTGGCCAAGGCAGAGGACAGCAGATCGACGGTGCCGGTCATTTCGGTGGAGGCGGGGCCAGAGGGCGTACCGTTTTCGGCATTGGCCATCAGTTCCTGGCTTTGAATACGGGCCTGATTGCGCTCGCGCGAGGTGCGGCGAAGCGTGGCCTGAATGACCTCGATCCCGGTCTCGAGCTCCTTGCGGCGCTCTTCGGATTGCAGAAGCTCGGACTGCATAAGCGAGATCTGGGCGAGGGCATCGTCAAACCGGTCCTGCGCGGCGACCGCTTCTTCGGCGCTGGCATCGCGCTCGGAGGACATGGCGTTGAGCCGCTCCTCGTACACGCGCTGATCGCGGACGGCCTGGGCGCGGAAGTTGCCCGACCCGATCGAGTCCATCAGCAGGACGGCAGTCGCGAAGATCGACCATCCAACGACGAAGGCGCTGCCCGAGATGGCCAGCAGCTGGCTGGACGGTTTGAGCCGGATGAACCGGGTTTCGGTGTCCGTTCTGAGAAACAGCCGCCGTTCGGGCAGCATCTTTTCCAGTGAAAGATTAAGTCGGTCGATCAGTTTCCTGCGCACGCGCCGCCCTTTGCATTTGCCTGTCCCAAATATCCATGACCTTTCCCGGCCATCGTCTTTTTCGCATGCGTTTGCCCACATACGTTAGCCAATCGGATATCGTCTGAGGGGCATATCTGCAAGAAATTTGCGCAAAAACTGTGGCAGGTTGCCACAATGCGATTCATGTCAGCAACAATCTGCCGATGATTGACGGGCCCGGGTGTCAGGCGCGGTCGGACAGTGGCCAGTAGAAGTCGGGCGGCAAACCGGCTTCGGCGCGTTTTTCCTCATTAAACGGGGCCTTTGTGCCGCCGGGAAAGTAGCGGCGGACAAGAGCGTGAAAGGTGCCCTTAGGCTCAAGGTCGTGGCGTCCGCAGAGGAAGTGAAACCACTTCGATCCGTAGGCCACATGGTGAACTTCCTCAGCGTAAATCACCTCGAGTGCCTTAATTGTGTCATGATCTTTGGCGCGGCGGAAAATCTCGATCATGCCGGGCGTCACATCGAGGCCGCGCGCCTCCAGCACCATCGGCACGACGGCGAGCCGCGCCATGATATCCTCCACGGTATCCTCGGCGGCACGCCACATCCCGGCATGGGCGGGCAAGGCGCCATAATGGCTGCCGAGCGCCTCGAGCCGGTCGCAGATCAGGTTGAAATGCTTGGCTTCCTCGCAAGCGGCGCGGACCCAGTCGTCGAAAAAGCCGATGGGCATCGACATGTCGGGGAACCGCGCGATCAGGTCCCAGTGCAGATCGAGGGCGTTCAGCTCGATATGCGCGATCGCGTGCAGGATGGCGATCCGCCCCTCGGGCGTTCCGGGTTTGCGGCGCGGTACGTCGCGGGGATCGAGAAGCTCCGGCGCCTCGGGCCGCGCAGGACGCAGAGGCGGGTCTGCCCGGCCAAGCGCGACCTCCGTCTCCGCCTCCCGCGCAGTTTGCCAAGCCGCACCATGGCTCAGGGACAGAGCGGTCTTTGCGCGCCCGTCGGCCATGGTGAGGACCTGAACGGCCATCTCGCGCAGCGTGATCATAAGATTCTCATCTTGCCGAACAATACCTCGGGGATCCAAGGGGCAGCGCCCCTTGGCCGCGCGCCGGAGGCGCAAAAGCATCATATGCGCCGCAGGCGCGCATTTCGGTCACAGCGCCTTGACTGCTTCGAGCACTGCTTCGGCATGTTCCGACACCTTCACCTTGCGCCACTCTTCACTCAGCACACCCTCCGCGTCGATCAGGAACGTCGAACGCTCGATGCCCATATAGGTCTTGCCGTACATGCTCTTTTCCTTCCAAACGCCGTAGCGCTCGCAGACGTCGCTCTCTTCGTCCGACAGAAGTGCGACCTTCAATCCATGCTTGTCGCGGAACTTGTCGTGCTTTTTGACGCTATCCTTACTCACCCCGAGGATCACGGCGCCTGCCGCCTCGAACTCGCCCAGATGCTCCGAAAAGGCGATGGCCTGCTTGGTGCAGCCCGAGGTGTCGTCTTTGGGATAGAAGTAAAGGACCACCTTTTGTCCGCGAAAATCGCTCAACGACACCTCCTCTCCACCATCGCGGGGCAGGGTGAAATCGGGAGCGGCAGAACCGGTCTGTGGGATATCGGTCACGGGGGATCATCTCCTTGTTATCGCATGTCCGCCCGGGTGCGGTCATATGTCAGAATCGTTCTAGTCCGCCACGCGTGAAAAGAAAGCCATCCGGCAAGCCTGCCCCAGAGACACCATTACCCAGAGAGGCATCCATCAGGTCCTATTCCGAATTCGAGGCCGACAAGGCGGCAAAGCGGGATCCGGCATCGGAGCGGTCCGAGGCGGAGCCTGTCCCCTTGCCCGCGCAGGATCAACCGGCGAAGGCCGCCCCGCTGCCGCGCAGGCGATCGCGCGCGCCTGAACGGGCCGAGCAGGTGCATCGCTGGTGCCTTCGGCCGCTTCGGATCTGTCTGAGGGTCTCGCTTTTGGTTTTGGGCCTGCCGGTCGCGTTCGCCATCGCTGCCACGGTCTTGCTTCTGGGCCAGGAGATCCGCGCGCCCACCTGGGTCAAGGATGCGGTCTCGGAACGGGCGTCTGAGGTTTTAGGCAGCGGCAGCCTAGATTTCGGCAGTATATACGTGACGATAGCGCGCGATCTTCATCCGACTGTTCGGCTGTCGGATGTCACGCTGACCGATGGTGACGGGCAACAGCTGGCGCGGCTGCAATCGCTCGAAGCAGGCGTCAGCCCGCGCGGGATCCTACTGGAAAGCGCGGCACTTGTTCAGACGCTCGATCTGATCGGAGCGGAGTTTCAGCTGCGCCGTGCGCCCGAAGGCGATCTGGCCGTGAGTTTCGACAATCTGCAGGGCACCGCTTCGCAGACGCGAAGTTTGCCGGATCTTCTGGATAGCCTCGATGCGGTGCTGGACGCGCGCGCGCTGTCTGCCCTGACCGAGATCAATGTTCGCGGCGTGGTCATCAACTATCTGGACGAGCGGTCCGACCGCAGGTGGCTCGTCGATAACGGGCGGATCGATGTCGATCTGACGGAAGGGCGGCGGCTCTCGGCGGATCTGGCGCTTTTGTCGGGGCGTTCCTTCGCCAGCACGTTGCGGCTGACGCTGACCCGTCCGCGCGGCGCGCGGCAGACCGATGTCGCCCTGGCCGTGGACCGTATCCCGGCCGTCGATCTGGCAAGTCAGTCTCCGGCCTTGTCTTTTCTGTCGGTGATAGATGCCCCGATCACCGGAGCGGTTCGCGCGTCGCTCAGCCCGGCCGGTGAGGTCGAGGATGTCAGCGGAACGCTGGAGATCGGCGCAGGCGCTCTTGCCCCGGGGGCAGCGACGCCGATCCGGTTCGATGCGGCCAAGACGTATCTGCGGTTTGATCCTGCGGCAGGCCGGATCGAGTTCGACCAGATCGAGGTCACCTCCGAATGGGGCGATATCGATGCGACGGGAACGGCCCTTTTGAAGGATTTCGAGAACGGTCTGCCG
The DNA here is from genome assembly GCF_040783535.2 of Aestuariibius insulae. Classification (NCBI taxonomy): domain Bacteria; kingdom Pseudomonadati; phylum Pseudomonadota; class Alphaproteobacteria; order Rhodobacterales; family Paracoccaceae; genus Aestuariibius; species Aestuariibius insulae. The sequence goes on along the minus strand of NZ_JBFONW020000002.1, from coordinate 519,531 downwards.
AAGACGTTTCTCACGCAGATCAATCTTGGCGGGCTGAATGCCAATCCGGCGGGTCTGTTCGCGGATCCGGTCCGGATCTCGAGCGGGGTCGCCGATCTGCGCCTGTCGCTCGATCCGTTCCGGCTGGAGCTGGGGCAAATGACGCTGGTGGGACCAGCGGGCACGGCTCGCGCCTCCGGAGATGTCACGGCGGACGGGACGGGATGGGCTGTGGCGGTCGATGCCGAGGTCGAAGCGACGCAGACCGAGACCGTCAAGGCGCTGTGGCCCCCCGCGTTCAAACCCGGCACGCGGCGCTGGATCGTCAACAATATCGAAGCGGGAACGCTGACCGATGTCTCCGCAGGATTGCGGCTGCGTCAGTCCGAACCGCTGCGCTATGCGGTGAGCGCGCGGCTGTCGGATGCCAGGGTCCGTGTCGTCAAGGGGCTGCCTCCGGTCGAGGAGGGGGAAGGTTTCCTCACGCTTCAGGAGGACGGATTGCAGGTCGCTGTCGATGCAGGCGTTATTCGGCCTCCCGAGGGAGGCGTTCTGTCGGTGGCAGGATCGACCTTCGCGATCCCCGACATGCGGCTCAAGCCTGCCCCCGCGACGGCTATTCTGCGCACCGATGGCCCCCTGACGGCAACGCTGTCGCTGCTCGATCAGCCGCCGCTGGGCTTTCTTGCGAAGGCCGGACGCCCGGTTGCCCTTGGCGAAGGCCGGGCCCGGGCCGAGACCCGGCTGGATCTTCCGATCAAGAAGGGACTGACGATCGACGATGTTTCCTTCGCGACGACGGCCACGGTCGAGGATGTCTCGTCGGGTGTTCTGGTGCCCAACCGGATCATCACAGCCGAACGGTTGTCGGTCGATGCGGATAGGGGCGGTCTGGAGGTCAGCGGGCCTGTGCGGATCGATGGGGCCGCCGCCACGCTCACCTACGCGCAGCCTTTTACTTCCGGCGGGGTCCCGTCGGTCGAAGGGCAGCTCGCCCTGTCGCAACAGACGCTCGATGCGTTCGGGATCGGCCTGCCGCGCGGCACGCTTGGCGGGCTGGGGCAGGGGCAGGTGCGGCTGGATCTGCCGAAAGGCGCGGCGCCCCGGTTCCGGCTGACCTCGGATCTGGCGGGCCTGCGATTATCCGTGCCACCTTTGGGCTGGACCAAATCGCCCGGACAGACGGGCCGGTTCGAGATTTCCGGCACGCTGGCGTCGACGCCTGTCATTGACGGGCTGTCGCTGACCGCGCCGGGCCTCGATGCGGCGGGAACGCTGACACTGTCAGGCGGCGGGCTGGAGCGGTTGAGCCTTTCGCGGCTGCGTGCGGGAGGGTGGCTTGACGCGCCGGTGACGCTGACCGGGCGCGGCGCAGGGCGTGCGCCTGCGGTGACGATCCGGGGCGGGTCGCTGGATCTGCGCAACCTGCCTCAATTCGGCGCCTCAAGCGGCAGTGGCGGCGCGCCGATCACCGCGGCTCTCGACCGGCTGACGGTTACGAATACGATTGCTCTGCGAGACTTCCGGGCCGAGCTGGACAGTACTGGCGGGCTGTCGGGACGGTTCAGCGGCAAGGTTAACGGCAGCGCGGACGTGACCGGAACGCTCGGGCCGCGCAACGGCGGCACGGCGGTCCGGATCCGGTCGGACAATGCGGGCAAGGTTCTGCGGGCGGCGCAGCTGGCACCGGGCGCACGGAAGGGGTCGCTCGATCTGGTGCTCGTGCCGACGGGCGCGCGCGGGAGCTATGATGGTCAGCTTGCCATCAATGAGATCCGGCTGCGGGATGCACCCTCGGTCGCGGCTTTGGTCGATGCGATTTCCGTAATCGGGCTGATCCAGCAGCTCGATGGCAATGGGCTCCTTTTTTCGGAGGTCCGCTCGCGGTTTCGCCTGACGCCGAACCAGCTGATCGTAGCGGAGGCGTCGGCCATTGGGCCGTCGCTCGGCGTGTCGCTGGACGGCGTCTATGGGCTGGCGAACAAGCAGATGAACTTTCAGGGCGTGGCCTCTCCGTTTTATCTGGTGAACGGGATCGGGGCGGCGTTGACCCGGCGGGGCGAGGGGCTTTTTGGGATGAACTTCAACCTGGCGGGCACCCCGGCGCAGCCGCAGGTATCTGTCAATCCGCTTTCGGCGTTGACGCCCGGCATGTTCCGCGAGATTTTCCGGCGCCCAGCCCCGGATTTGACCCAGTGAAGCTAAGCGATTTTGATTTCGACCTTCCCGATGACCTGATCGCCACCCGCCCCGCTAAGCCCCGCTCTTCGGCGCGGCTGCTGCTGGCAGAGGGCGGCGGGATCGCGGATCGCGTGGTGTCTGATTTGCCACAGATTCTGCGGCCTGGGGATCGGTTGGTGCTGAACGATACCAAGGTGATCCCGGCACGGCTGTCCGGGGTTCGGGCGCGAGACAGCGCTCAGGGGCCGGTGGAGGCGCGGATCGAGGTGACGCTGCTTGCGCCTGCCGCCGACGGGAGTTGGACGGCGCTGGTCAAGCCTTTGAAGAAGGTCCGGGACGGGGAGGTGATCCGGTTTACCGAGGCTTTGTCGGCTGAGGTTGACGGGCGATCGGAAGGGCAGGCGCGGCTGCGGTTCTCGCTGAACGGGGACGATTTCGACGCCGCTTTGGCAGAAGCGGGCGCCATGCCGCTGCCGCCTTACATCGCCGCCAAGCGGCCAGCGGATGCGCAGGACCGGACGGATTATCAGACGGTCTGGGCCGCCCGGCAGGGGGCGGTGGCTGCGCCGACCGCATCGCTGCATTTCGACGACGCGCTGTTGGACGCGCTAAGGGAGCGGGGCGTGGAGTTCACCCATGTGACGCTGCATGTGGGGGCAGGAACGTTCCTGCCGGTGAAAGTGGACGATATCGCCGATCATAAGATGCATGCCGAATGGGGCGAGGTCAGTGCGGAGGCCGCCGCCCAGATTGAGGCGACCCGCGCGGCTGGCGGCCGGATCCTTCCTGTGGGCACGACGGCGCTGCGCCTGATCGAGACGGCGGGGCAGGGCGGGACCTTGCGTCCGTGGATAGGCGAGACCGATATTTTCATCACGCCTGGCTTTGAGTTTCGGATCACAGACGGGCTGATGACGAACTTTCACCTGCCGAAGTCGACGCTGATGATGCTGGTCTCGGCGCTGATGGGTCCTGACCGGATCCGGGCGATCTATGCCCATGCGATCGCCGAGCGCTACCGGTTCTTCAGCTATGGGGATGCGTCGCTGTTGTTGCCGTAGGGTGGAGGGTGACGCAAGTACTGCATGGCACAGTTACTGCTATGCGGAACTTTGTCACCATTCACATTGTCAACGCAAAGGGCCGCTTCCTTTTTTGTTAGCACGAGCATCCAGTGCTATGAAATAGTCATCCGACTAGGCTAGCTTTCGCGCATGGATCGTTTGAACTTACGGTTTCGACAGGCGCAAGCTGCATTTGACCTGAATTGGTTGCTGCAAGCTCAAGACGATATGGTGCTTGTTCAATTCGGCGGACAAGACTTTCCAAGGATCGTCCGGAAACAGTCGTGTCGTTTTGAGGATGAGGCTGACGCAAAGTGTTTTGAACAGCTTGCTGCCATAGCTTTAGACTCCCTAGAGGGAGCAGACATCGCAGTTGCCATGATCTTAGCCAATGATCTTCAAAAAGGTCGTTGGAACGGCCACACAAGAGATTTTGCCGATATCGCGGTAGAGAGAATTCGCGCCTCATCTCGGCCTTTGTGCTCGGCAATATTGCGCGGTTTGGACGCTCTCGACGACCTCTCTTATGATCGTAAGCCAATTGAGTACTTCTTGCACAATGAAACCAGACTAACACGCAAAAGAGAACAAATACTGCCTAAATTATGTGAGATTGCTCGGACAATGGACGAGCCGACGCAACAGAGCATTGCTGCTGCGGATTACGGTCATGATACCGATCAGCACCTACAAGCTTTGAAGGATGTGTTATCCTCGGAAACATGTCTGTTCCAGAAAGATGAGCTCTGGTATCCAAGCGAAGTTGTCGAACTCGTATCGCACGTGCAATCAACGCCTGGCTTTGTGCCTTGCACTGCATTGCTTTTGGCAAATGCGATACAAGGTAGAGACAACGTTGGCTGGTTTGAGTTTCGTTGGAGCAACTTGGCGACTGATTACAACGACCTTCCCAAAAGCACTCGCGCCCCGATTTTAGCAGGACTTCGATTTTTGTATGAGTCTGGCGAAGATTTTACGACCTATTCCAAAGCTAAGAACTACCACCCCGCTATTTCGCGCGAAGGCTTGATTGACTTTGTAGAATTGCCGGATGACGCGTTTTAGCCCCTCTGAAAGCGGCCATTCGTTTGCAATGTAGCATCCGTCATTTTGGGCTCGATTCCAGACCTTCGCCGTCTTCGACTTGTAGGCCTTTCGACAGGCGGGATATTAGATCTGAGAAAATAGGTTCCCCCTAGACCAGCGCTTCGAAGAGGCGGGCGACGGCTTCGGCTCCAGGGTCGTTGTGGCCGGCGAGTTTTTCTTCGGAGATGTAGCTGGCGCGGCCGGCCTTGGCGCGGGTGATTGTGGCGGTGTGGTCGGCTCCGGCGCGGGCGGCTTTGGCGGCGGCGGGCAGGTCCTCTTGCAGCGCCTCGAGGGCGGGGTCGAGGGCGTCGATCATCGTGCGGTCGCCCGGCTGCGCGCCGCCCACCTGCATGATGCGCTCGAGCCCGGCCTTGAGCGCGCCGACCGCGTCGCGACCGCTGGCGGAGGCGTCTCCGGCGGCGGTGAAGAAGATGGCGAGCAGAACACCCGAAGAGCCGCCCATCGTCTGGCTGAGTTCGAGGCCGATGGCGCGGTAAAGCTGCGTCAGATCTGCCAGCGGCATCCGGTCCAGTGCATCCTTGAGCGCCCGTGCGGCGGTGGAGAGCGTGCTGCCCGTGTCGCCGTCGCCGGATTTGGCGTCGAGCGCGTTCAGATCGGCCTCCTGCGCGATCAGGATATCGCAGCACCGTTCGATGAAGGCGCGGGTTTCGGCATTCTGTGACGGCATCGGCTGAATGGGAGAGAGACCGTCGGGCAGGGGAAGGATCTTTGGCTCTTTGACCGGCATGCATCCCGGCCAGGCTTGCGGTGCGACGTCTGCGGTGAGCTGGACCTCGGTTCCATCCAAAGGCAAAAGGGACACAGAAAATCCGCGCATATCGAGCGAGGTCATCAAAGGAGCAGGCCCGACCATCATGGTGATCCGGTCTCCGAGAGCGCTTTGCGTGAGTTCCTGGGCGAGGATGGACATCTCGAGAGGGGTGGCGCCGCCGAGGTTGTTGAGAAGCGCCACATGCGGGCCTGCGCCGACCTTGGGGGCGAGTTTGTCGACCACCTGCGCCATCGCGTCCTTGGCGGTTGTAAACTCGACCTGCTCGACGCCCGGCTCGCCGTGGATACCGAGGCCTAGCTCGGCCTTCCCTTTGGGGATGCGCGCTTCCCTTTCGGAGCCGGGAACGGTGCATGTGTCGAGCGACATGCCGATGGAGACAACTTTGTCGATCACATTCTGCGCAGCTTTGGCGATGGTTTCCAGATCGGCGCCGTCCTCTGCCATGGCGCCTGCGATCTTGTGGACGAAGAGCGTGCCAGCGACGCCGCGCGCCTGCGGCAGATCGGGCAAGGCGATGTCGTCATCGACGACGACCATCTCGACCTTGAGACCGAAGGCGCGGGCGCGCTCGGCTGCCAGCCCGAAGTTCAGGCGGTCGCCGGTATAGTTCTTGACGATCAGGAGGCAGCCCGCCTTGCCGGTCACCGCGAGGATGCCCGCCAGCACCGCATCAACCGAAGGCGAAGCGAAGACATCGCCGCAGACCGCCGCCGTCAGCATGCCGCGCCCGACGAAGCCTGCATGGGAGGGCTCGTGCCCCGAGCCGCCGCCTGAGACGAGCGCGACCTTGGAGCGGTCCCAGTCAGAGCGGACGACCACCTTGATATGTGGATAGCCGTCGACCCGGGCGAGGCTCTCTCCGCCCGCGCGCAGCATCCCGTCGATGGCTTCGGTGACCAACGTCTCGCGGCTGTTGATGAACTGGGTCATGGGGGATCTCCTTCAGGCGATGCGGGTACCGGCGGCATCGAAGTAAAGCGCATCGCGCGGTTGGATCGCGACAGTCTCTCCGCCCTTCAGGGGCGTATGCGGATCGGTCAGCGTGATGATGTCGTGCCCGTCGAGGGTCAGGTGCAGACGGGTCTGATCGCCCAGATGCTCGACCCGCACGACCTGCGAGGGTTTGCCCGCGCCATGTTCGATATGTTCGGGCCGGAGCCCGATCGTGGCGGCTCCAGAGGGGGCGCCGCCGAACATTTCCGCAGGCAGCGTGTTGATCCGAGGCAGGCCGAGGCGGCTGGCGACATAAAGGCTGACCGGGTTCTCGTAGATCTCGCGCGGGGTGCCGAATTGTACCAGCCGCCCGTTGTCCAGAACGCCGATCTGGGTGGCCATCGTCATCGCCTCAATCTGGTCGTGGGTGACATAGAGCAGCGTCGCGCCCAGGTCCGCCTGGATGCGCTTGAGCTCGATCCGAAGATCGCTGCGCAGCTTGGCGTCGAGCGAGCTGAGCGGCTCGTCCATCAGGTAGACCTGCGGATCGCGCACCAGCGCACGGCCGATCGAGACGCGCTGCATCTCGCCGCCCGAAAGCGCGGTGGCCTTGTTGTCGAGCTTGTGCGGGATGCGCAGGACCTCGGCGATCTCGGTGACCTTTCGCGCAATCTCGTCCTCGGGGGTCCTGAGGATCGGGGATTTTAAGGGAAAGGCGAGATTTTCCCGGACCGTGAGATGCGGATAGAGCGAGTATTGCTGGAAGACCATCGCCACGTCGCGCTGCGCCGGGGTGAGGTTGGTCACGAGCTGGCCGCCGATGCGGATATCGCCTGCATCGGCCTTTTCAAGGCCCGAAATTAGGCGCAGGGTGGTGGTCTTACCCGCGCCAGTGGGGCCGAGCAGGACGACGAAGGAGCCGTCGGCCACGGTCATGGTCAGATCTTCGACGCCGATCTCGCGGCCGAAGCGTTTGCTCACGCCGGTCAGCTGCACCTCAGCCATGGGCAAGCACTCCCTCGTTGAGGTCCGAGCGCAGTGCGCGCCCGCTTTGCCGATCAAAAAGGGTGATGGTCGCCGGATTGAAGCCGAGGCCGACGCGCTCGCCGACGCGCGCGGGCTGGCCCGACGGGGTGCGCGCTTTGATTTGTCCATCGGGCGTGTCCAGCGTCACGATCTGCGTGGTGCCCAGATATTCAGTCGCCAGCACCTCGCCGCGATAGTCCGAGCTATCGGTCAGCTCCACATGTTCGGGGCGCACGCCGAAGACGAGATCGCCATCCTTGGGCTCGCGCAGTTGCGGCATGCCAAAGCGGTGGCCCGAGAGCGTGACTTCCGTTGCGCCTGCCTCGAGAGACCCGTGAAAGCGTAGGAAATTCATCGGCGGCGAGCCGATGAACTCAGCGACGAACATTGTGGCGGGCTTGTCGTAGATGTCCTGCGGCGTGCCGAACTGCTCGATCACGCCGTGGTTCATTACCACGATCTTGTCGCCCATCTGCATCGCTTCGAGCTGGTCGTGGGTCACGTAAACAGTCGTCGCCCCCATTCGGTCATGCAGCGCGCGCAGCTCTTCGGCCATATGTTCGCGAAATTCGGCGTCAAGCGCGCCGAGCGGCTCGTCCATCATGAAGGCCTTTGGATCGCGCACGATGGCGCGGCCCAGGGCAACCCGCTGCCGATCCCCGCCCGAGAGCCCGCCGACAGGGCGGTTCAGGATATCCTCGATCCCCAGGATCCGCGCGACCTCGGCAACCTTCTCCTTGACGCGGGCCTTGGGCATACCCTGACTGATGAGGGGGTAGGACATGTTCTTGCGCACATTCATATGCGGATAGAGAGCGAACATCTGGAACACGAAGGCGATGTCGCGCTCACTCGCTGGTTTGCGGCCCACCTCTTCGCCGTCAATATAGATCTCGCCCGAGGTCGGCAGCTCGAGCCCCGCGATCATCCGCAGCGTCGTCGTCTTACCGCAGCCCGAGGGACCGAGCAGCATGAAGAATTCCCCATCCTCGATGGTGAAGGAGGAGGCTTTGACGGCGTTGAAATCGCCGAAATCCTTGCGCAGGTCCTTTATGACGATCTCAGCCATGCTCTAGTCCGGGAAATGGCTGACGATCAGGAACATCACGGTTCCGGTCAGGATGACGATGAAGGAATAGGTATAGGCCCAGAGAAAAAAGGGCTGCATCAGCATTACGACGCCCACGGCGATGAGGATTGAGGCCAGCATCTCCCACGGGCCGCGCACGAAAATTCGCGCGGCGGGATGGACGGGGCGGTCCGCCTTCTTCTGAGCCTCTGTCAGGCTGCGATCGGGATCGAAGGGAGAGGTCATGCCGGATCCTTCATCTTGTTCTAAATATGCAAGTCGACGGTTGTCATTTGCGCACCGCCCCGAAGGTGATGCCGCGAAGGAGATGCTTGCGCAGGAAGATGGTGAAGATCATGACCGGCAGCAGGAACAGCGTGGCGCCCGCGGCCACGGCGGGCCAGTCCTGGCCGCCGACGCCGATGATCGTAGGGATGAAGGGCGGCGCGGTCTGGGCTGTGCCTGATGTCAGCAGGACTGCGAAGGCATATTCGTTCCAGGCGAAGATCAGGCAGAAGATCGCGGTCGAGGCGATGCCCGTGGCCGCCTGTGGAAGCACGACTTTGTAGAAGGCCTGAAAGCGCGTGTAGCCGTCGATCAGGGCCGCTTCCTCGTATTCGCGCGGGATCTCGTCGATGAAGCCTTTCAGCAGCCAGACGGCGAGGCTGATATTGACCGCCGTATAGAGCAGGATCATCCCCAGATGGGTGTCCGATAGGCCAAGCTGGCGGAACATCAGGAAGATCGGAATCGCGACCGCAATGGGCGGCATCATCCGGGTGGAGAGGATGAAAAAGAGCAGATCATCGGCGAGCGGAACCCGGAAGCGGCTGAACGCATAGGCGGCTAGCGTGCCCAGAAAGACGCTCAGGAAAGTCGAGCCGAAGCCGATGATGACGGAGTTCAGGAACCGCTCGCCGTAGCGGGAGGGGCCTGCGATCACCATGCCCCGGTCTCGCACGATCTCTTCGTACCAGGTTTCGGGCGGGGGAAGGGCGGCCAGCGCCTCGTCCCCGATCCGGGTGCGGGTCGTGAAGAGGTTTACGTAGCCTTCGAGCGAAGGTTCGAAGAGGACCTTTGGCGGATAGCTGATCGCATCGGCAGGCGTCTTGAAGCCGGTGGCCACGATCCAGATGAGCGGCAGGAGGGTGATGATCGCGTAGGTGACGACGAGCACGCCGGCGATCCATTTATGGCGGGCAGGCGGTTCGGTGATCGAGTAGCTGCTCATCTCTCTTTCACCTTGTTCAGCGCTTTGACGTAGATCGAGGCCAGCCCGAACACCGTCACGAAAAGGATGATCGCATAGGCCGAGGCGTAGCCCGTTCGCCATTTCTCGAAGGCTTCGCGTTTGAGGTTGATCGAGGTCAGCTCGGTCACCGATCCCGGGCCACCGCCGGTCAGCTGCACGACTAGATCGAACATCTTGAAGTTCTCGATCCCGCGGAAAAGAACGGCCAACATCAGGAAGGGCAAGACCATCGGGACCGTGATCGTCCAGAACTGGCGCCACTTGCTGGCGCGGTCGATCTCGGCCGCCTCGTAAATGTAGTCGGGGATCGATCTGAGCCCGGCGAGACAGATCAGCATGACGAAGGGCGTCCACATCCATGTGTCGACGATGACGATGGACCATGGGGCCAGATTGACTGAGCCGATCATCTCGAAGCTTGAAGCGGGAATGCCGGTGAAGAACTCTACGATATAGTTAAAAAGCCCGATCTGCGGCTGGTAGAGGAAGGTCCAGAAGTTGCCGACCACGGCGGGCGAGAGCATCATCGGCAGGACGATGATCGTGGTCCATAAATCGTTGCCCTTGAACTTCTTGTTGATCAGATAGGCCAGAGTGAAGCCGATGAGGACCTGAAGGACGATCGTCCAGATCAGGAAATGCGCCGTCGCCTGCATCGTCAGCCAGATGTCGCTGTCCGTCAGGATCCGCTCGTAATTCCTCAGGCCCACCCACTCGACCTCGCGGTTCGGTCGGTTGGCGCGGAAATTGGTGAAGCTCAGCCGGATCGTCCAGATCAGAGGGAAGATATTCACCGCCAGAAGCAGAAAGATCGTCGGCGCAACGAAAATCCAAGCGATGGCCCGATCGCTGAGCCCACGGACCCGGCGGGCGACCGACGGCGGTGTGGCCCGGGCGGCGCGATCTATCGGGGTTTCGGTCATCTCGGGATCCGTTTGTCGAAGGGCAAGAGCTGCCCCGGGCTTGACCCGGGGCCTCTTCGTTCAAGTCATGTCAGGCGGCGAAGGGGGAGAGGCCCCGGATCAGGTCCGGGGCGCCTCCGGTCTGTGCGATCAGAGCTTGCCTTCATCCTCGAAGGTTTCGGTCCAATCCTCGATCAGCTTGTCGAGCGCCTCCTGCGCGGTGCCCTGATCGGCCACGATGTAGTCGTGCAGCCGCTTTTGCATCGCCAGAAGCAGCTCGGCATAGGCCGGTTCCTGCCAGAAGTCCTGAACGCTCTCCATCGCGACGAGGAAATCGGCGGCGAAGGGCGCGCTATCGACAAAGGTGTCGCTGCCAAGGACCGCGTTATGGGCCGAGTAACCGCCCAGATCCCACCATTGCTGCTGGATCTCAGGCTGCGCGAACCACTTGATGTATTCGAGCGCCGCCTCCTGCTTGTCGGAATAGGCGACGACCGAAATCCCTTGACCGCCGAGTGTCGAGGCCGGCTGGTTCTGCGGCGGATTGACGAAGAAGCCGATCTTGTCGCCGCCCACATCGGGATCGGCATAAAGGCCCGGGAAGAAGGCGAACCAGTTCATCGCCATCGCGACCTGACCGGATTTGAACGCGTCCAGCCCTTGCTCCATATAGCTGTCGGTATAGCCCGGCGGTGTCGCGGTTTGGTAGAAGGTCTTGTAGAATTCCAGCGCTTCGACTGCCTCGGGCGAGTTCACCGCGCCCTCCATATCGTAGGTGCCCGGCTCGTTCTCGTATTTGAACCCCCAGGCATAAAGCGCGCCGGTCGCGCCCATCGTGATCCCTTCGGAGCCACGCTCGGTAAAGATCGCGGCGCCATATCGGGTCTGCCCGTCGATCTCGCGGCCTTGGAAGAACTGGGCGATCTGGAGCATCTCCTGCTGGCTTTCAGGCTCGCGCAGGTCCTGGCCGGTCGCCTCCTTGTAGGCGGCCATGATGTCCGGATCTTCGAACCAGTCGCGGCGATAGAACCAGCCGTTGGCGTCGCCCATCGCGGGCAGGGCGTAATAGTTCTCGGATCCCTTGGGCCAGGTCGAATAGGCATAGACGGTCGCGGGCGCGAAATCGTCCATCGAGATCCCTTCGGAATTGAAGAAATCGTTCAGCTTGACGTAATGGCCGCTCTCGGCGCCGCCGCCGATCCACTGGCTGTCGCCGATCAGCAGATCGCAAAGCTGGCCGCCGGAGTTAAGCTCGTTGAGCATGCGGTCCGCGAAGTTGGGCCAGGGGACGAATTCGAAGTTCATCGTATGACCTGACGTCTCCTCGAACTGTTTGGAGAGCTCGACCAGAGCGTTGGCCGGATCCCATGCCGCCCAGCACAGCGTCAGGTCCTCTGCTGCGGCTCCGCTGGCCGCGGTTGTGGCGAGCGCGGTGGCCGCCATCAGTCTTGTGGATAATTTCATTGTAACTCCTCCCTGGTGTCACGGCCCGGGTCCAACCATGCCTCCTCGCATGTGCCAGCCCGGATTGATCAGATCGTATTTGAGCGGTGTCCCTTCCGTAAAGACATTTTTTGAGGAACGTACCTCATTTTTATCGGCGAGGAAATAACAGTTTCAAACTTTCCTTCTACGCCAGGTGCTTACGCTCATAAGGCGAGGTTGACCCACGCGCCATTTCGCTTCGAGGAGCGCACGCAGGCATCGACGAAAGCGACACCTTCGAGCCCCTCGGCAATGCCAGGAAAGACCACATCCGCATCCAGCTTTGTTCCCGATTGCCGCGCTCGAAGCGCGGCAGCGGCCTCGGAATAGAGGTTGGCGAAGCCTTCGAGATAGCCCTCGGGATGGCCTGCAGGAATTCGCGTAACCCGGCCCGCTGCTGCGCCCGTTCCGGCACCGGCGCGGGTCAAAAGCCGCACCGGCTCTCCGAAGGGGGCGTGCCGCAGGACATTCGGCGTCTCCTGCGCCCATTCGAGCCCGCCTGTCTCGCCGTAGACCCGAAGCCGAAGCGCGTTTTCGTTGCCGGGCGCCACCTGCGAGCACCAGAGCATGCCGCGTGCGCCGCCCTCGTAACGAAGCATGACATGGGCATTGTCGTCGAGCTGCCGGCCCGAGACGAAGCTTTGCAGATCGGCGGCGAGCGCTTCGAGCTTCAGGCCTGTCACGAAGCCTGCCAGGTTGAAGGCATGGGTGCCGATATCCCCGGTCGATCCGCCTGCGCCCGATCGGGCGGGATCGGTGCGCCAGGAGGCCTGCTTCTGGCCGGTTTCCTCGGTCGCTTCGGTCAGCCAGTCCTGCGGATATTCCACTTGCACGACCCGAACCGCCCCGATCTCACCCGCCGCGACCATCTCGCGGGCCTGCCGGACCATCGGATAGCCGGTGTAGTTGTGGGTCAGAACGAAGAGCGCATCCGAAGCCTCTGCCGTCTTGGCGAGCTTCTTGGCGTCGGGCAGGGTGGATGTCAGCGGCTTGTCGCAGATCACATGGATGCCGCGCTTGAGGAACTCGCGCGCCACGGCCGCGTGCATGTGATTGGGCGTGACGATGGCCACAGCCTCGATCCCGCTTTTCAGCCGCGCCTCGCGCTTGGCCATCTCCGCGAAATCGCCATAGACCCTGTCTTTGTTCAGACCCAGATCGGCGCCCGAAGCGCGCGATTTCTCCTCGGTCGACGAAAAGCATCCAGCCACCAACTCGAACTGATCGTCGATCCGGCTGGCAATCCGGTGCACGCCGCCGATAAACGCATCGCGCCCGCCTCCCACCATCCCAAGTCTGATCCGATCCGCGCCCTGTCGTTCCATAACCTATTCCTTCATCTGGCCAAAAGTACTCCGGGGGTCCGGGGGCTGGCCCCCGGTCCCGTCCGATCAATCTAGGCCCAGCATTCGCCGGTTGGCCGCGTCATCGGTGTTCGCGCCCGCGAAATCGTCAAAGGCCGTCTCTGTCACGCGGATGATATGGTCGCGCACGAAGGCTGCGCCTTCCCGCGCGCCGTCCTCGGGATGTTTGAGCGCGCATTCCCATTCGACCACGGCCCAGCCCTCGAAATCGTATTGCGCCAGTTTCGAGAAGACGGCGCCGAAATCCACGTGACCGTCCCCCAGTGACCGGAAGCGGCCCGCGCGGTCGACCCAGGATTGGTAGCCGCCATAGACGCCTTGCCTGCCGGTGGGGTTCAGTTCGGCATCCTTGACGTGAAACATGCCGATCCGCTCGTGGTAGATGTCGATATTGTCGAGATAATCGAGCGCCTGCAGCACGTAGTGGGACGGATCGTAGAGCATCTTCGCGCGGGCATGATTGTCCACGCGCTCGAGGAACATTTCGTAGCTGACACCGTCATGCAGATCCTCTCCGGGATGGATCTCGTAGCAGATATCGACGCCGTGCTCCTCGGCATGATCGAGGATCGGGCGCCAGCGCGTCGCCAGCTCGTCGAAGGCCATCTCGACCAGACCGGCGGGGCGCTGCGGCCACGGATAGACGTAGGGCCAGGCGAGCGCGCCGGAGAAGGTCGCATGGGCCGTGATCCCCAGATTGCGGGAGGCGGTGATCGCCTTCTTGACCTGATCGACGGCCCATTCCTGCCGGGCCTTGGGATTGCCGCGCACAGTCTCGGCGGCGAAGCCATCGAAGGCCATGTCATAGGCTGGATGGGCGGCGACAAGCTGCCCCTGCAAATGGGTGGACAGCTCCGTTACGGTCAGGCCCGCTTCGGCGGAGACGCCTTTGAATTCGTCGCAATAGTCCTTGGACGACGCGGCTTTCTCCAGATCGAAGAGCCGCCCGTCCCAGCTGGGCACCTGCACCCCGGCATAGCCGCACTCGGCGGCCCATTTGGTGATCGCCTCCCAGCTGTTGAACGGCGCCTCGTCGCCTGCGAATTGCGCCAAAAACAGCGCCGGCCCTTGCATGGTCTTCATTTCCGTCCTCCCTTGCGCCCTGTTCTCAGGGCAAATTCTCCCGGATCACAATGTCGATCCGGATCGTCTCCTGTGCTTCGAAAATCTCGGTTCCGTCGCATTTGGCGCGCAGCACGCGCAGGGCGCTGCGCACAAGATGTCCGACATTCTGGGCGATGACCGCATCGATATGGCCCTCGATCAGACCCGTTCGGGTCAATGGCGTCAGGTCATGGGCGATCATCACAAGATCTTTGGCCCGGCCAGAGGCGCGGATGGCCTCGATCAGCGGATCGCCGGTCGTGCCCATCGAATAGATGCCTGCGAGCTTCGGATGGGCGGCGATCGCGGCGGTGACGACGGTGCGGATGCGGGCGGGATCATCATGGGTTTCGATGGTGGGCAGAACGGAAAGGGTCGGGAAACCCTCGGACAGGACAGCGTCGAAGCCGAGCCGCCGTTCGATGCTGTCGCGTGCCAGCATGGAGGGGGTGACGACCAGGATATCGGCTTTGGCATCACTCAGGAACCGGCCCATCAGCGTGCCCGCGGTCCGGCCCGCCTTCAGGCTGTTGATCCCGACGAAATGGTCGCGATCCGAGTTGGGCAGGTCCGAGACGAAGGCGACGACGGCAATCCCCTTTGCCTTGAGACGGGCGATGGCATCGCGCAGTTGCGGTGTCTCAGGGGCCATGACGGCGAGGCCGTCGACGGTTTCAGGATCAAGCCGGTCGAGCACACCCGCGATACCGTGGGCGTCGCCGGTCGGGATGACAACATGGCGGGCTGTGATGCGGTCGGCCTGCTGCGCTTCGGTGGCTTCCGAAAGAGCGTTGGAGAGAGCCTTGACAAAAGGATCATCGCTGCCGGGCAGAGCGAAGACAAAGCGGTACTGTCGCTGGCGTGCCAAATTGGCTGCATGGGTGTCGCGCACATAGCCCAGCTTGTGGACGGCGGCTTTGACCCGCGTGACCGTCTGATCGCGGACCCCGGAGCGTGCGTTGAGCACCCGGTCGACGGTGGCCAGGCTGACCCCGGCTTCCTTGGCGATATCGTGAACCGTGGGCTTCGTCACATCGTCCTCCCAGACAGGGGAACGGTAGGCGACGGATCTGAGGTACGTCAATCATCTGGCGTTAGAGTGCGATGACTGGCGCCTGACGGGTGGATGTCGTAAGCGCGCCAGAATGGATTATCCTGCGCTTAGATTGAAACCGAAGGTCGATCCCCGTCCGCTGCGTCGGGGTTTCCCGTGGGTCTATGGCTCGGATCTTGTGATGGACCGGCGCGCGAAGGGACGGGTCCCGGGATCGCTTGCCGTGCTGGAGGACGGAGACCGCAAGCCCATCGGGCTGGTCGCGGTCAATCCGCAAAGCAAGATCACCGCGCGGCTGCTGGACCGCGATCCAGAGGCTGTGGTGGATCGAGTTTGGCTTGTCGCTCGGTTGGAGCGGTCGCTGTCTTTGCGGCGTCATCTTTACGACGCGCCCTATTACCGCTTGGTTCATGCGGAGGCGGATGGTCTGCCCGGTGTCGTGATCGACCGGTTTGGCGCGCTTTGCGTGGTGCAGCCCAATGCAGCCTGGGCCGAGGTGCTGATCGAGGAGTTGGCGCAAGCCGTCATGGATGTGACGGGCTGCGCGACCGTGTTGAAGAACGCGAGCGGGCGGGCAAGGAGCCTCGAAGGGCTTGACGATGTCTCGGGCGCCTTGATTGGCGAGACGCCCACTGGTCCCGTACCGGTTCCGATGAATGACGCAACCTATCTGGCGGATCTTGTCGGCGGGCAGAAGACCGGGATCTTCTACGATCAGCGTCCGAACCATGCTTTCGTCGCCGGTCTTTGCGATGGGGCGCGGGTGCTGGACGTCTTCTCACATGTCGGCGGCTTTGCCCTGGCGGCACTCGCGGCGGGCGCGCAGGAGGCTTTGGCGGTGGACGGATCAGCCCCGGCGCTGGAGCTGGCCGCTGGTGGGGCCAAGGCAATGGGGGTGCAGGACCGGTTCGCGACGCGGCAGGGCGATGCGTTCGAAATGCTCGCCGCATTGGATAAGGACGGTGAGCGGTTCGATGTGGTTATTTGCGATCCGCCTGCTTTTGCGCCTGCAAAACCTGCACTGGATGCGGGGTTAAGGGCGTATGAGAAAGTCGCGCGTCTGGCCGCTCCGCTGGTGAGGGAGGGCGGATATCTTTGCCTGTGTTCCTGCTCCCATGCCGTCGATCTGACGGCGTTCCGGACCGCTTCAATCCGGGGGGTCGGGCGGGCGCGGCGATCTTCGGCTTTGATCCATACCGGGTTTGCCGGGCCGGATCATCCGGTGCATCCGCAGCTTGCGGCGACGGGATATCTCAAGGCGCTGGTCTTTCGTCTGTGAAGGTTCTTCTTGATGCCTGCGTTCTTTATCCGACGGTCATGCGGGAGGTGCTGCTCGGGATCGCGGCGGAGGGGCTTTATCAGCCGTTCTGGTCGGCGCGGATCCTCGAGGAATGGGCACGTGCCGCCGAGCGGGAGGGGCTGGAGGCTCGGGCGGAGATCGCGATCCTGCGGGACCGCTGGTCCGGAGCAGAGCTGCCACCGGCACCGGGGCTCGAGGCGCGGTTATGGTTGCCGGATGAGAACGATATCCACGTTCTGGCGGTGGCAGTGGGCGGATCGGTCGATGCGATCATGACGATGAACGCTAAGGATTTTCCGCGCGGAACACTCGGAGAAGAGGGTCTGATGCGGATCGATCCGGATGGGTTCCTGCTACGGATGCTGGATGAGGACGAGGCCGCTGCGCACCGCGCCGCCGCGCGCGTTCTGGCACAGGCGCGGCGGCTCTCTGGAGAGCCGTGGGAGATGCGCGCGCTGATGAAGAAGGCGCGGCTCCCTCGGTTTGGCAAAGCGTTGGCGGCAGCTTAGGCCGGGAGCCATTTGGCCTCGTTGGCCTCGATCGCGGCGATCCGCTCATCGGTCTTGGGATGGCTGAGAAGCCAGGCGGGCATCGCGCCGCGGACGCCCATCAGGGTCTCGAGCTTGCGGAAGAGAGATTTCTGCGGCCCCGTTCCAAGGCCCGATTTCATCAGGAGTGCCGAGGCATAGGCATCCGCCTCGTATTCGTCCGAGCGGGAGAGGCGTGCGGCCAGCAAGGCGGTGATCGCGTTGGCGATCCACGGACCGATAAAGGGAATGAAGCGGCCGATCACCATGACGAGGACGGCACGCAGCGCGTTTTGGCCGGAAAAGTCGATCATCCGGCGGCGGGAATGGCCCAAGGCGACATGGCCGAGTTCATGTGCGATGACCGACGCCATCTCCTCGGCCGTGACCTCTCCGTTGCGGTATTTGCGGAAGAAGCCTCGGGTGATGAAGATCCGCCCGTCGGGTGCGGCCAGGCCGTTGACGGGATCGATTTCGTAGATGTGGACGCGGATGCGGGGCAGATCGAGCGCGTCAGCCATCCGGTCGGTGAGGCGGGAGAGCACCGGATCGGCAAGCTCGGTCGAGCGCTGATCCAGCTCGCGCTGAGTGCGCCAGACAGAAAAGCGGTACATCGCAAGGCCGTAGGCGACGACAAGCAGGATCGGCAGGATCTTTATCATGCGTGAAATATGGGGGCGGATCCGGAGAAGGAAAAGGGGAACTTCGCCGCAGCATCCCGGCTTGGCCTTTGGACCACGGCAGGAGCAAGCGAGATGCAGACATTCGGTACAGCGATCCTCGATGCGGCGGTGATGGTTGCGGTTCTTGTCATTCTGACGCGGCTGGCCGGGCTGAGATCATTTTCGAAGATGTCTGGCTTCGATTTCGCGATCACTGTCGCGATGGGATCGGTGCTGGCCAGTGTCGTCGTCTCGGGCTCGACGGGGATTTGGGCGGGAACGTCGGCGCTCATCGCGCTTTTTGCGGTGCAGTGGGTTGTTGCACGGGCGCGGGTGACCTCTGAGCGGGTGCGCAAGACCCTGGATAACGCGCCGCTTTTGATCATGGACGGCGATACCATGCTTGAGGAGAACATGCGGACCGCCGAGATTAGCCGCGGCGATCTGCTTGCGAAGTTGAGGGAGGCCAACGTCACCCAGCTGGCCCAGGTGCGTGCGGTCGTGTTCGAGCAGACAGGAGATGTCAGCGTTCTTCACCGCTCGGACGGAGATCTTGATGAGGTTCTTCTGGAGGGTGTCAGGCGGGAAGTGTGACCCTACGGCAATAGTTCAAATTGTTGGAACTTTTGCGGGAACGGCAATGTCTTCTTCTGGTTGAGCCAGCAACCGGGCGGAGAAGATCCGGCGGCGATGAGGTGAGTGAGCATGGCAAATTCAGAGAAGACAGCAGAATTCCTGGCCACGTTGAATGCGGCCTATCCTGTTTGCGAGAGCAAGAGCATTGATATCGAGCGGCTTCTGATCCGGCTCGCGGCAAGAGAGAAATGTCGCGAAAAGAGAGCGGAAGCGGCCTAGACCGCGTTTGCAGGCGCCCTGTCAACGACCCAAAAGGCGCATTCCGCGGTCAAGCCCTTCGAGGGTCATGGGCACCATGCGGTCCGCTCCGAAGATCTGCTGAACCATTCCGATGGACGGGGTGTAGGGCCAATAGCGCTCCTCGAGCGGATTGATCCAGAGGCTTCCGGACCATTGGTCGCGGGCCCGTTCCAGCCAGACCTGACCGGATTCCGCATTCCAGTGTTCGCTCGCTCCGCCGGGCATAGCGATTTCGTAAGGTGACATCGAAGCGTCGCCGACGAAGATGCATTTGTAGTCGGGGCCATAGGTTCGCAGGATCTCGTGCGTAGAGGTCTGGTCGTTCCAGCGGCGGCGATTGTCACGCCAGACGCCTTCGTAAAGACAGTTGTGAAAGTAGAAATGTTCGAAATGCTTGAACTCGGCCTTAGCGGCGGAAAAGAGCTCTGACGCGACCTTGGCATGGGGGTCCATCGAGCCGCCGATATCCACGAAAAGCAAGACTTTGACCGCGTTGCGGCGTTCGGGACGGGTCTGGACGTCAAGGTAGCCATGCTCGGCCGTGGCGCGGATGGTGCCGTTGAGATCAAGCTCCTCGTTCGCGCCGTCCCGCGCCCAGCGGCGCAGGCGTTTGAGTGCGACCTTGATGTTGCGGGTGCCCAGTTCGACCGTGTCGTCGAGATTGCGGAACTCGCGCTTGTCCCAGACCTTCACGGCGCGCTGGTGGCGGCTTTCCTTCTGGCCGATGCGCACGCCTTCGGGATTGTAGCCGTAGGCGCCGAAGGGCGACGTCCCGGCGGTGCCGATCCATTTGGAGCCGCCCTGATGGCGGCCCTCCTGCTCTTTCAGGCGCTCCTTGAGTGTCTCCATCAGCTTGTCGAATCCGCCGAGCGCCTCGATCTCGGCTTTCTCGGCATCGGTGAGGTGCTTTTCGGCCATCTTCTCGAGCCAGTCGGCTGGCAGATCGACCGCGGTCAGGACCTGATCGACGCTGATCTGCGACAGACCCTCGAAGGCAGAGGCGAAGGCGCGGTCGAACTTGTCGATATTGCGCTCGTCCTTCACGAGGCAGGTGCGGGCGAGGTAGTAGAACGCGTCGATATCGTAGGTCGCGAGGTTCTTCGACATCGCCTCGAGAAAGGTCAGATGCTCGCGCAGGGAGACGGGAACCCCCGTCTCGCGCAAGGTCTGAAAGAAGGGCAGGAACATCAGGTCAGGCTGCGCTCGACGATGATCAGCACGAAGAGGCCCACGAGGCCGATGATGATGGCGTAGACGCAAGCATATTGGATAATATCGGCCCGTTTTCCGCCGCGACGGGCTGCGACAGCTCCGCCGATCAGGGCTCCGAGGACAAGACCCGTGAGGGGAAAGATCATGGCACTGACTTTCTAACCGGGCGTCAGGTCGCTGATCGCTGTCAGGCGGGCCCGGACCGCCTCGGATCGGCCGAAGCCGTAGCGCGCCCAGGCAAGACTGTCCAGACGGGTGGCGGCGGCCTGGGGCCTTCGGCCGGCGAGATCCTCGGCCTCGGCCTGAAACATTAGAAGCGTAGAGAGAAGCGCCGCGTTTTCGTGGCTGCGGGCGATGGGGATTGCCTCTGATGTGATGGCCAAGGTGCGCTGCGCATCGCCGGATCTGAGCGCGAGAGCGGCCAGTTGCACGCCGACATGGGCTTTCTGCACGGCAGTCTCGGGTGCAGCGTAGCTGATCGCCGCCCGTTCGAAGGAGCGGCGCGCAGCCTCGGGGGAGGTCGCGAGCTGGAGCCGGCCGAGGACGTAATAGGAAAAGCCGCGGCGGGGACCGGTCCATCCGGCCTGGGTTGCGAGCGTAACAGCGTCTTGGGCGGCAGCGAGCCTACGAGGGCGGCCGCCTTCATCGCGCAGGGCACTTTCGATGCGGCCTTTCCACGCGCGGGATGGCTTGATGCGCTGATTTGCGGGAATGCCAGCGCCGCGCGGATTGAGACGGCGCAGCAGGGCGGGAAGACGGCGCGCGACATCATCGCGGATCATGCCGTTCGCAAGCTCCGGCGCGTAGATTGCGCGCAGCACGAGCATGTCGAACCCGGTCAGAACGGCATGCATGTTGTCATCGTTGAAGACGCTGTCGGGCAGACGGTAGAGATCGTTGAGCGGACCGAGCGCCTGGGCCATCTCTTCGTGCAGGCAGTCGCGGATCTCTTGCGGGGAGACGTCCGAGGGGACGAAGATGGCCGCGCGGCTGCGCGCGCGAAGCTGGGTCCAGTCGGTCCGGGCCGTGTTGCGGTGGGTGCGGAATTCGTCCCAGCTTGAGACGCCCGGGACAACGAAGCAGGCGGCATTCGGCACGGCGCGCTGGAGCCGTGTTTTCGGCATCGTCTCGATCGTGATGCTGGCTGTTCCGGTCGTCGGGCGGATGTCGAGCCGGGCTTCGGTTCTTAGCCGTGCGATCAAGCGGTCGAGATCGGGACCCAGCGTTGGCGGTGAGGCACCGATCACACGAACGGTGATCGGGCCGTCAAAGCGAGTGAGGCGCGGCACTGTACGCCCGGATTCCAACTCGAAGACCAGATCGAGGATGTCGCGGGCGATATCCTCGTTGGACCGGGTCACCGGGGGAGGTGCCTGCCGGGCAAAGGTTTTCATCGCGGGAAGAGAGCCGAGATCGGGCTGGACAGCGGCGCGGGTCGCTGTTCCGCCAAGCGGTGCGCAGGCGACGGTTGCGGCCAAACAGACCGATGCGATAGCTGCGCGTATAGGTGTCATCGGGCGGATCGCTGATATTTGAGGAAGGGAGTCAGTTCGCCTATGCGGTCGTAGAGGCGCCTGGCGGAGGTGTTTGAGTCCTGGGTGAACCAGTAGACGGAAGGCGCGCCCGCAGCGTCCGCTTGCTCGTAAACCGCTTCGATCAGGGCACGGCCGATGCCTTGGCCGCGCATGTGCGGGTCCGCATAGAGATCCTGCAGGTAGCAGACATTCTCGATCTTCCAGCCGTGCCGGTGGAACAAGTAGTGTGCAATGCCGACTGCTTCGCCGTCGTGGCAGGCGATGAGGCCACTATAGTCCTGAGGGTCATCACCAAGCAGACGCGCGAAGGTTGTGTCGTAGACGGCTCGCGGAACGGTCGTTTCATAAAACTCCAGGTAAGCCGTCCAGAGCCGATCCCAGTCGCTGCGATCAGCCGGTGCGAGCGGACGGATTACGAGGCCCGGATGTGCCGACATGAACGTGCCTTTTTCGTTTGCAACCGGTTCACCTAAACAGAAAGCGGCTGTTTGGCGGGATGGCTTTGTGCCGTTTTGTGCCGCTTTTTTGGGGAAGCGTTGCGGAAACGAATCAACTTGTCAGCGTTGGCCGCGCGCGATGAAGGCGAGGCGTTCAAAGAGATGCACGTCCTGTTCATTCTTCAGGAGCGCGCCGTGCAGTTTGGGCAGAGCGGAGGCGCCGTCGCGTTTGAGATCGTCCGCCGTCAGATCCTCGGCAAGGAGCAGTTTGAGCCAGTCGAGAACCTCGGAGGTCGAGGGCTTTTTCTTGAGGCCTTGCGTGTCGCGGATCTCGTAGAACTGAGTAAGCGCGGTGGTGAGCAGGGCGTTCTTGATACCGGGGTGATGGACTTCGACGATCTGCTTGAGCGTTGCCATGTCCGGAAAGCGGATGAAGTGAAAGAAGCAGCGGCGCAGGAAGGCGTCGGGCAGCTCTTTTTCGTTGTTGGAAGTGATGATGACGATGGGCCGGTGTCTGGCACGGATCGTCTCTCCGGTCTCGTAGACGTGGAATTCCATCCGGTCGAGTTCCTGAAGAAGGTCGTTCGGGAACTCGATATCGGCCTTGTCGACCTCATCAATGAGAAGGACGGTCCGTTGATCGGCGGCAAAGGCCTGCCAAAGCTTGCCCTTCTTGATGTAGTTCGCGACATCCTCGACCTTGGGATCGCCCAGCTGACTGTCGCGCAGGCGGCTGACAGCGTCGTATTCGTAAAGGCCCTGCTGCGCCTTGGTGGTCGATTTGATATGCCATTCGATCATCGGCAGACCCAGCGACGCGGAGACCTGCCGGGCCAGTTCGGTCTTGCCTGTGCCCGGCTCGCCCTTAACAAGAAGCGGGCGTTCAAGCGTCACCGCAGCGTTGACGGCGACGGTGAGGTCTTCGGTCGCGATGTATTGGTCGGTGGACTGAAACTGCATCGGGGCGGGCTTTCCTCGTTTGGAATTGGGGGCACCGTATCAGAGCGCCCGGGCGCTTCAACCGCTTGCGGACACACTGATTTGAGGGCGTGACAGTCCTTTGAAATGGGACTACACGGGCGCCAGTTTCGGAAGGGGAGCGTATGTCTGACAACGGGAGAGTGGCGGACATCGCAATAGCCAGGGGAGCCAGGATGAAAGCCGAGGTATTCTTGCCAGATGATTACCGGCCTGCTGAGAGCGAGCCATTCATGAACGAGCGACAGCTCGAATATTTCCGACGCAAGCTGCAAAACTGGAGAGGGGAGCTTTTGTCCGATAGCCGCGATACGATCAGCGGCCTTCAGGATAGCACGCGCAATATTCCCGATGTCGCGGACCGCGCGAGCGAGGAAACCGACCGGGCGCTGGAGCTTCGGACGCGGGATCGCCAGCGCAAGTTGGTTGCGAAGATCGACGCGGCGTTGCGGCGGATCGATGAGGGCGAATACGGCTATTGCGACATGACGGGCGAGCCGATTTCGCTAAAGCGTCTGGACGCGCGCCCCATCGCGACCATGAGCCTTGAGGCACAAGAACGTCACGAGCGGCGGGAGCGTGTTCATCGCGACGATTGATGCGGGACGGGCGGGCGGTGTCTGCCGCCCGTTGCTCAAAACCAGCCGGATCTAGAAAAGATAGTAACGGCTGGTGACGTGGGACAGGACTTCGTGGCTGCGCCAGTCCACGCGGTAGATCTCGTCTTCGATCTCCATGTAGATCCAGCCATCCTCGACCGGTTCGAGGCCGACATATTCCACATTGAAGACCATGTTGTATTCGCCGCGTTCCAAGACCACGCCGGGAACGACGGGAAGCGGTTTTTGCATCGCTTTGGGGACGACCGCGCAACGCGCACCGGTAGAGGACGTCGAACACAGGCCCGCACCGACCGGCGACGCGGTCCAGAGAAACATGGCAGCAACAGCAGCACCTGACAGAGCACGCAGCAGAATCATCGATCTTATCCTCGAGACGGCAGTCTATCACAGGAATGTGTCGACGTCGCGAGAGGTTCCATCGCGGTAGAGAAAAGAATTCCGATCATGCGACCAGTTCGACCCAGACCGGAACGTGGTCGGACGGCTTGTCCCGTGCGCGATACTCGGCGTCGATATCGCAGGCGGTCATCAGGTCCGCGCATTGAGGGGTCATCAAGACATGATCGATCCGGATGCCATCGTTTCGATCATAGGCGCCGGCTTGATAATCCCAGAACGAGTAGAGACCCGGCTGCGGATGGCGCGCGCGGATCGCCTCGGTGAAGCCGAGGTGTAGGATCCGGCGCCACGCGGTCCGGCTTTCCATGCGAAAGAGCGCGTCTTCTCGCCAGGCATCGGCGCGGGCGGCGTCTTCGGGCTGGGGAATGATGTTGTAGTCGCCTGCCATGAGCGCGGGCATTTCATCCGCGAGCAGCTCTATGGCGCGGGCCTTAAGGCGCTGCATCCAGGCGAGCTTGTAGTCGTATTTCGGCCCGGGAGCGGGGTTGCCGTTAGGCAGGTAGAGACCGCAAAGGCGGATTGCGGTTTCTCCGACGACCGTTGCTTCGATCCAGCGGGCCTGTTCGTCGGTCTCGTCGCCGGGCAGGCCGCGTACGACATCCTCGAGCGGGAGTCTCGACAGGATCGCGACGCCGTTGAAGCCCTTCTGGCCATGGGTTTCGACCGAATAGCCGAGATCCTCGATCTGCTCGCGGGGAAAGCCTTCATCGACGGATTTGATCTCTTGCAGGAGAGCGATGTCTGGCTGCGTTTCGGTCAACCAATCAAGCAGAGCAGGAAGACGAGCCTTGATGCCGTTGATATTGTAGGTCGCGATTTTCATGCGCGGAGCATGGCCCACGCGCCAGGAGCTCACAAGGCGCTATTACATTGAAAAGGATGTGCCGCAGCCGCAGCTTGAACTGGCGTTGGGGTTGTCGATGATGAAGCGCGCGCCGATCAGCTCTTCTGTGAAGTCGATCTTGGCATCGGTCAGGAAGGGCAGGGAGATGCTGTCGATCACGACGCGTTCGCCGGCCTCCTCGAGGATCAGATCGTCCTCTTTGGGCTCGTCCAGCGTGATCTCGTACTGAAAGCCCGAGCATCCGCCGCCTTCGACCGCGACGCGCAGGGCCTTTCCTTCGGCTGCGGCACCGATTTCAGCGAGGCGTTCGAAAGCGCGGGGCGTGACTTTGGGAGGGAGCGTGAGCATCGCGGGGCCTTGGGCTTTGTTTCGTGTTACAATATAGGCAGAGCAGTTCGGTGCCACAAGACGAGGCGATGCCATGATGGCCCCCTATGCCTGCGATCCCAGCCAGAGTCGGGGGCGGCTTTATCCCGAGGAGGAGAGCGATTTTCGCTCTTGCTTTCAACGGGATCGGGACCGGATCATCCATTCGGGTGCGTTCCGGAGGCTCAAGCACAAGACGCAGGTCTTCGTGGAGCATGAGGGTGATCATTTTCGCACGCGGTTGACCCATTCGATCGAGGTCGCGCAGGTGGCGCGGACGATTGCGGGCGCTCTGGGTCTAAACGGCGAGCTGACCGAGGCGGTCGCGCTGGCGCACGATCTGGGGCACACGCCGTTCGGGCATACGGGCGAGGATGCGCTGAACGCATTAATGGAGCCTTATGGCGGTTTTGATCATAATGCTCAGGCGGTGCGGATCGTCACGTCTTTGGAGCGCTCCTACGCGCGGTTCGACGGGCTGAACCTGACGTGGGAGACGCTGGAGGGGATCGCCAAGCATAATGGGCCGGTTCTGCCGCCTCTGCCGGTGGCTTTGGCCGATTATGCGGCGCGTGACGATCTGGAACTGACGACCCATGCGAGCGGGGAGGCCCAGGTGGCGGCCTTGTCCGATGATATCGCGTATAATAACCACGATCTGCATGATGGAGTGCGGGCGGGGCTATTCTCGGACGAGGATATCGCTGAGCTGCCCGTTGTGGGTGCAGCTTATGCCGAAGTGGACCGGCGCTATCCCGGGCTGGAGCGGCGGAGGCGGCGGCACGAGGCGCTGCGCAAGGTGTTCGGGGCCATGGTCAGCGACGTGGTTGCGGTCTCGCGGGCGGCGTTGGAGCAATCCGGGGCGCAGACGCCCGAGGATATTCGCGGTCTGGGGCGGCAGATCATCCGGTTCTCGGACGGGATGTGGGCCGATATTGAGGTCATCCGGGCGTTTCTTTTTGAACGGATGTACCGGGCGCCGGACGTGACGCGGATGCGGGCGGATGTCACGCGGGTGGTCGAGGATCTCTTTCCGATGTTTCTGCGGGATCCGACGCTGTTGCCCAAGGCCTGGCGGGCCGATGTGCTCGCGGTCGAGGACGAGACGGCTTTGGCGCGCATTGTGGCCGATTATATCGCAGGGATGACCGATCGGTTCGCGCTTGAGACGCATGAGAGGCTTTTTGGCTGAGGTTGCCGCTGGCATCCGCCTTAGAGCCGCGTTAATCGCGGGGTCATGAACGTATTTGCAGATATTCGTGCGCTTGTCATCGAAGCGCTTGAGACGCTGGCGGCAAGCGGCACGCTTCCGGGTGGTTTGGCCTATGACAACGTGGCTGTCGAGCCGCCGCGCGATGCGGGTCATGGCGATATGGCGACGAATGCCGCGATGGTACTGGCCAAGCCTGCCGGGATGAAGCCGCGCGATATCGCGGACGCATTGGCTCCGCTGCTGTCCGGGGATGACCGGATCTCTGACGCGAGCGTGGCGGGTCCGGGGTTCTTGAATATGCGGCTGGCCGATAGGGTCTGGCAGAATGTGGTGCGGGGAGTGCTGACGAACCCCGGTTACGGCCGGTCCGATGCGGGGCAGGGGCGGAAGGTGAACGTCGAATATGTCTCGGCCAACCCGACGGGTCCTTTGCATGTGGGCCACACGCGGGGCGCGGTCTTTGGCGATGCGCTGGCGTCGCTTCTGGATTACGCAGGCTATGAGGTCACGCGGGAATACTACATCAATGATGGCGGCGCGCAGGTCGATGTGCTCGCCCGGTCGGTTTACCTCCGGTATCTGGAGGCGCATGGGCAGGAGGTTGCATTCGAGGACGGGACCTATCCGGGTGAGTATCTTAAGGATGTCGGGCAGGCGCTGAAGGACAAGGTCGGCGATCAGTTCGTCGACAAGGGCGAGCAGTACTGGCTTGAAGAAGTGCGGGAGTTCGCCACCGAAGCCATGATAACGATGATCCGCGAGGATCTGGCTGCGATCGGCGTCGAGATGGATGTGTTTTACAGCGAGAAGTCGCTGTACGGGACAGGCCAGATCGAGGCGGCGATTGCCGATCTTGAGAGCAAGGACCTGATCTATCGCGGCACGCTGGAGCCGCCCAAGGGCAAGGTGCCCGAGGATTGGGAGCCGCGGGAGCAGATGCTGTTCCGGTCGACCGCGCATGGCGACGACGTGGATCGGCCGATCCAGAAGTCGGATGGCTCCTGGACCTATTTCGCGCCCGATATCGCCTATCACTACGACAAGATCTCGCGCGGCTACGATGCGCTGATCGATGTGTTCGGGGCCGATCATGGGGGCTATGTGAAGCGGATGAAGGCAGCGGTTTCAGCGCTGTCGGACGGGAAGGTGCCGGTCGATATCAAGCTGTGCCAGCTTGTGCGGCTCTTCAAGGATGGCGCGCCGTTCAAGATGAGCAAGCGGGCGGGTACGTTCATCACCCTGCGGGATGTCGTGAACGAGGTCGGCGCGGATGTGACGCGGTTCACGATGCTGACGCGCAAAAACGATGCGCCGCTCGATTTCGATTTCGCGAAGGCGGTCGAGCAGTCGAAGGACAATCCGGTTTTCTACGTCCAGTACGCTCATGCGCGGGTGCAGTCGGTTCTGCGCAAGGCGGAGATCGATGTAAGCGATGCCGCATTGGCCGATGCGGATCTGGGCAAGCTGGATCACGAGGCCGAGTTGGATCTGGCGCGGAAGATTGCCGAATGGCCACGGTTGGTCGAGATTGCCTCACGGACCAACGAGCCGCATAGGATCGCCTTCTATCTCTATGATTTGGCTGGTGTTTTCCACAGTCTGTGGAATCGCGGCAACGACGAGCCGTCCCTGAGATTCCTGCAAGAGGGCGATGAGGCCACAAGTCGGGCCAAAATCGCGCTTGCCCGCGCCACGGCGGTTGTCATTGCACAGGGCCTCGGTATCCTTGGTGTCACTCCTGCGGACGAGATGCGCTGAAGCGTACGGGACGCCGCCAGGACGAGGCAGTGTGACAAGGACCGGCGGAACCAGCCGCCGTGGTGAGATAAATGGCAGTTCAGACGATGACCGATGGGGCAGGGCTCCCGATTGGGGCGGGCCGGGTGGCGAATGTCGCGGGCGCGGTGATGTCCCTTGCGCTGATGATCGGCGTGGCGGTGTGGGGATATAAGCTTTTCGTGCGCGACGTGACCGGGATCCCGGTGGTCCGGGCGGTTGACGGGCCCATGCGTCAGGCTCCGGACAACCCGGGGGGCACGATTGCCTCGCATCAGGGCCTTGCGGTGAACGAGATTGCGGCCGTCGGTGTCGCCTCTGGTCCTCAGGATGCGTTGATGCTTGCGCCGGGGGCGCTTGATCTGTCGGGAGAGGATATCCCAAGCGAAGAATTGACGCCTGTCGTCGAGACCGCTGAGGTCGCGGAGCCGAGCGATGGGCCTGCGACGGGCCTGACCGCTCCGATGATCGTTGAAGCCTATGGACTGGAAGAAGCCGAGGTCCCTTCGGCTGTCGAAACCGCCGCTACTCAATCTGTGGCAGCTGTCGATCCGATCCAGGCCGTTCTCGAAGCTGTCGTTCTAGACGTGCCGGCCAGCATGATCGTGCCTGCCAGTGTGCCGGGTGTCGTACGCTCCGAACGCCCGAGAATGCGGCCTGCCGGTGCGCGTCTTCGTCCGGCGCGGGCAGAGGCTCCTTCGGCCGCGGCACCGGTCAGCGCGGACGCGGTTCCTGTCGGGGCTCATCTGATCCAGCTTGGCGCCTATGACAGCGAAGCTGTCGCCAAGAGCGAATGGACCCGGTTGTCGGGCCGGTTCTCGGATTATCTGACGGTAAAGTCTCCCGTTATTCAGGAAGCCGAGCGAGGGGGGCGGACGTTCTATCGCCTTCGTGCAGCGGGCTTTGAAGATATGAGCGATGCCAGACGGTTGTGCTCGGCCCTTAAGGCGGCGGGCGCGGACTGTATTCCGGTCGTTGCCCGGTAGATATGGGGCAAAGCGCCTTTATCACCGGTTGCGCCGGGCCGGGTCTTGGACCAGATGAAGCCAGCCTTTTTCGGGAGGCGGATCCCTGGGGGTTTATCCTTTTCGCGCGGAATATCGAGACACCGGATCAGGTTCGGCGTCTGGTCGGCGATCTGAGAGACGCGGTCGGGCGGAAGGCGCCGGTTCTGATCGATCAGGAGGGCGGGCGGGTCCAGCGATTGGGACCGCCGGTTTGGCGTCAATATCTGCCCGCTTTGGATCAGGTGCAGCAGACGGGCGGATCAATTCGCGCGATGTATCTGCGGCAGCGGCTGATCTCTCAGGAGTTGTTCGATCTGGGGATCGACGTCAATTGCGTCCCGTGTCTCGATCTTTTGATGGAGGACGCGCATCCGGTTATGGCGAACCGCCTCCTTGGGCGAGATGAGAGCGAGATCATCCCGCTGGCGCGCGCAATCATCGACGGGGGCCGGGATGGCGGTGTTCGGTCGGTCATCAAGCACCTGCCGGGCTATGGGCGCGCGACAGTCGACAGCCATAAGGATCTGCCCAGGGTCGATACGCCCTTGAGCCTGCTGAAAGAGACCGATTTCCAACCGTTTCTGCCCTTTGCCGACGAGGCGATGGGGATGACGGCGCATATCCTGTTCACGGATGTCGATGCGGAGCGTCCGGTGACGCAATCGCAGGCAGGGATCCGGCTGATCCGGGAAGAGATCGGCTTTGGGGGGCTCCTGATGACCGACGATATCTCGATGGAGGCCCTGTCGGGAGATGTCGCGGAGCGGGCGAGGCGATCGCTCGAGGCGGGATGCGATATGGCGTTGCACTGCAACGGCGCCTTCGGCGAGATCGAGATGGTCGCCGCGACTTGCGGACCGATGGGCGCGGAGGCGCAGCAGCGCGCGGATGCGGCGCTGGCAGAACCTCTGGTGCCGGTTGAGGATGACATCCCGGCGCTTTTGGCAGAATATGAGATGCTGTTGAAAGGCGTCTGATTTGGCCGAACCTGAAAGCAATGTGATCTCCGTTCAGGATCGGCTGGCTGCCGAGGCCCTGATCGTGGACGTCGACGGCTACGAAGGGCCGCTCGATTTGCTGCTGACGATGAGCCGGACGCAGAAGGTTGATCTTCGCCAGATCAGCGTTCTGGCGCTGGCGCAGCAATACCTCGCCTTTATCGAGACGGCGCGGGATCTGAGGATCGAGCTGGCCGCCGATTATCTGGTGATGGCCGCTTGGCTCGCCTTTCTGAAGTCGCGTCTGCTTTTGCCGCCTGACCCCGAAGAGGAGGGACCATCGGGTGAGGAACTGGCAGCCCATCTGGCCTTTCAGCTCGAGCGTCTTCAGGCGATGCGTGATGCCGCAGCCAAGCTGATGGCGCGCGATCAGCTGGGGCGGGATTTCTTTGCACGCGGGATCACCGAGGATGTCA
The DNA here is from genome assembly GCF_040783535.2 of Aestuariibius insulae. NCBI lineage: Bacteria > Pseudomonadati > Pseudomonadota > Alphaproteobacteria > Rhodobacterales > Paracoccaceae > Aestuariibius > Aestuariibius insulae. The sequence goes on along the minus strand of NZ_JBFONW020000002.1, from coordinate 489,070 downwards.
CGCGCGTGCGGCGCGTCACCTATACCGCCACGCTGATCGATCTGATGCAGGGCTATGCCCGGATCCGAACCAAGGACGAGTTCCGGCCCTTCGTGATGGACCGTGATGCGGTTCTGACCATGGAAGAGGCGTTGGCGCGGATGCGGCCCTTGATCGGCTTTGCGGGCGAGTGGACCGATATCGTCAGCTACCTGCCCGAAGGCTGGGAGATGGATCCGGCCAAGCGGCGGTCGGCGACGGCAGCGACCTTTGCAGCCTCGCTTGAGTTGGCGAAGGAAGGGCGGCTTGAGATCCGCCAGAGCGATACGTTCGCGCCCATCGAAATCCGGAGGCGGGATGGCAGAGACAGCTGAAGAGAGCCTTTTTGAGGCGCCGCCGATGGGCGAGCAGGAGCGGATGGTCGAGGCGATCCTCTTCGCCTCTGCCGAGCCGGTCACGATCCGGGAGCTGGCAGGGCGGATGCCCCATGGATGCCAGCCGACCGAAGCGCTTGTGCATTTGCGCAAGCGCTATGAGGGACGCGGCGTCGCGTTGATGAAGATCGGCGATGCCTGGGCGTTTCGAACAGCGGCGGATCTTGGGTTTCTGATGCAAAAAGAGACGGTCGAGACGCGCAAGCTGTCTCGTGCGGCGATCGAGACGCTGGCTATCGTGGCCTATCATCAGCCGGTCACCCGTGCGGAGATCGAGGAGATCCGCGGGGTCAGCGTCTCGCGCGGGACGATCGATCAGTTGATCGAGCTGGAATGGATCCGGTTCGGCCGACGCCGGATGACGCCGGGGCGGCCCGTGACATTCATCGTGACGGAAGCATTCCTCGATCACTTCGGGCTTGAGAATGCACGCGATCTTCCTGGCTTGCAGGAATTGCGTGCGGCGGGCCTTCTTGAGAACAGGCCGCCCCCGGATGCGGCGCAGCCGGGCGATGAGGAAGAAGACGAGGATCAGACGGATATGTTCGAGGACGAGGCTTAGATCGGATGAAAGCCGCCGGTTCTGTCGGCGCTCGCTCGCATCTCTTCATCCACGCTTTACTTATGTCGGGTATAGGAGGCGGTCATGAACGCAAATCGATTGGTCAACATGCTGGTGCGGCGTCTCGTGAACAGGGGCATCAATCGCGGCATCGGATATGCCGCGCGTCGGGGCAAGGCGCCGGGTCAGATGACGTCAGATGAACGGACGCGGGCGCAATCGTCCCAAAAGATGGGCAAGCGAGCGCGTCAGGCATTGCGTTTGGGACGGCGGTTCACGCGGTTCTAAACTGTTTGGCGAGCTTGAGGCCCTGGCCTTGATAGTTCGATTTGATGCCCTGACCGTAAAGCTGCTCGGGCAGTTCTGACATTTCCTCATAGATCAACCGGCCAACGATCTGTCCGTGTTCAAGCGCGAACGGGGCTTCGTGACAGCGCACTTCGAGCACGCCGCGAGAGCCTTGGCCTCCGGCGGATGCATGTCCGAAGCCCGGATCGAAAAAGCCCGCGTAATGGACGCGGAACTCTCCGACCATGGCGAGATAGGGGGCCATTTCGGCCGCATAGGTTGGTGGGATCGTGACGGCCTCGCGGCTGACAAGGATATAGAATGCGCCCGGGTCAAGGATAATGCGACCGTTTTGGGCGGTCACCGGCTCCCAGAACTCGGCGGCGTCGTAATGGTCGATCCGATTAAGATCGATGACCCCGGTATGCGGTTTTGCGCGATATCCGACAACGTCGCCACCCGACAGATCGACGGAGAATCCAAGACCATCGTTGATGACCGGGTCCGTATCGACAAGGGGCGTCGTTTTGTGAAGGGCTTTGAGCGCGTCGTCATCAAGCACGGTTTCCCCATCGCGAAACCGGATCTGGTTCAGTCGCTGTCCCGATCTGATCAGAACCGAGAACGAGCGCGGACAGATCTCGGCATAGAGCGGGCCCTTGTAGCCGGGCGGGATCCGGTCGAACTCAACCCCTCCGTCCGAGATGGCCCGGGTCAGAAGGTCGAGCCGTCCGGTTGAGCTTTTGGCATTCGCGACGGCCTGGATCGACAGCGGAAGGTTGAGGCTTTCCAGAAGGGGGACAAGATAGACGCAGCCCTTTTCCAAGACGGCGCCGTCCGTCAGGTCGATCCGGTGCATCTCGAATTCGGACAGACGATCCGAGATCGCGCGGCCTTCACCGGCCAGAAAACTGGCGCGGATCCGGTAGGCGGTGTCTCCGAGGCGTAGATCGAGGCTTGCGGGCTGGATCTGACCGTCGTCGAGCGGCGTGGCCGGTGCGATCGCTCCGGTATCGACAAGCGTCGAGATCTGTTGGCTGGGTAGGACACCGGGCATGGGCAGGACCTTCTGAAACACGAAACGCCCGGGCCTAGACGGCGACGGGCGTTTTCATATTGGTCGGGCTAGCAGGACTCGAACCTGCGACCTTCCGTCCCCCAGACGGACGCGCTACCAGGCTGCGCCATAGCCCGACTTGAGCGCCTTCATACTGGTTTGCGAAGCGGGGGCAAGCGCGAAAGGGCAGCATGTCAGCCGGACGCAAGCCGTGCGGAGATCTCGCGCAGGCCGGACAGATGCGGCGCGATCGCAGAGCGGTTTGCCTTCAAAGACGCGCGAGGTGTGGTCGCGAGTGTGGTCAGCAGACCGGAAGTTGCCTCGATATCGGCTTCGAGCGGATCGTCCGGAATGCTTGCGCCTAGAGGTTCAAGCTTTGCGGGGGCAGGTGTCTGTGGTTCGGCGGGGGTCGCCTCATCGGCGGGCTCATTCATGAAGGCAAAGAGCGGGCCGTAATCGATTGGCTCTTCCGTGGCAGGTGCGTCTGGTTCGATGACTGCCGGCGGATCCGCGACTTCGGGATCTGAATGGGTCTGCAGTGGAGCCTCGGACGCGGGAGCGGAGGGCGGCACTGCTTCTTTGGCGGGCTTTTCGACGGCTTTATCGATGGGCTTGGCACCATCAGCCTTCGCGCGCTTGGGGCGTTCGATCTGCGGCGCCTCTCCGACTGTCGGGTCGGCACCGAAAGCCGAGACGTGGCGCACGCCTTTGGTTTTGAGCAAGTCCTGCACGGCCTTGATCGTCATGCCGTCCTCGTGGAGCAGCTTTTGGATCCCGCTCAGCAGAACCATATCGGCCGGGCGATAATAGCGGCGGCCGCCCGCGCGTTTGACCGGCTTTATCTGGCTGAACTTGCTTTCCCAAAAGCGCAGCACATGCGCCGGAGCGTCAAGCCAGTCTGAAACTTCGCTGATCGTTCGAAAGGCGTCGCGAGCCTTGGGCATTCAATTCAGCTCTTGTTGCCTGTGGCGACCCGGTCCTTCATCAAATGGGAGGGCCGGAAGGTCAGAACGCGGCGGGGATGGATCGGAACCTCCTCGCCAGTCTTTGGATTGCGACCGACGCGGGCCGCCTTTTCGCGGACGGAAAAGGTGCCAAAGGACGAGATCTTGACGCTTTCACCGCGCACAAGCGCGTCAGACATATGAGTGAGCACGCTTTCGACAAGCTGGGCGCTGTCATTGCGCGACAGACCGACCTCGTTGAAGACAGCCTCGCTGAGATCCATGCGAGTAAGTGTCTTTTCGCCCATACCGTTTCCTCCTGCGGCCCTGACACCGGACCATGAAGGTTCGGTTTTTCCGAGTCAATCTCAACAACTTAGAAGAGGGTATTCGCGCGCAGACCTGCCGTAGAACCAGTTTGCTTGCCCCGCAGGTCGTTCAGACTCACCACCGCAGGACGACGGCGCCCCATGCGAGACCACCGCCGATTGCCTCCGTGACGATGATGTCACCCTGCTTAATGCGACCGTCCTGAACGGCGATCGACAAGGCAAGAGGGATCGATGCGGCAGAGGTGTTTCCGTGGTCGGCGACCGTTGTGACGACCTGCTCCATCGGGGTGCCGAGCTTCTTGGCCGTCGCCTGAATGATACGGATATTCGCCTGATGCGGGACGACCCAAGTGATATCGTCATGTGCCAGCTTCGCCTTCGCAAGAGCGGCTTCGGCGGTGGCGGCCAGCTTTTCGACAGCGTGCCGGAACACTTCCTTGCCCTGCATGCGCAGGTGGCCGGTCGTTTGGGTGGACACGCCGCCATCGACATAAAGCAGATCGCGATAGGTGCCGTCGGAATGCAGGTCAGTGGCGAGAATGCCGCGATCGCTCGTTTCTCCGGAGCTTTCCATGGCTTCAAGCAGCAGCGCACCGGCGCCGTCGCCGAAGAGAACGCAGGTGCCGCGATCGGTCCAGTCCATGATGCGCGAAAACGTCTCGGCGCCGATCACCATAACGCGGTTCGCCTGGCCTGACACGATCAACGCATCGGCCTGGGCGAGCCCGTAGACGAAACCCGCGCAGACCGCTTGCACATCGTAGGCAAAGCCTCGCGTCATGCCGAGCGCGCTTTGCACCATTGTGGCAGCAGAGGGGAAAGTCAGATCTGGCGTCGAAGTTGCAACGACGATCGCATCGATGTCGTCGGGTTCGAGGCCTGCCATATCGAGGGCCTGCCGTGCCGCCTGGGTGGCCATCTGCGACGTCGTCTCGCCTTCAGCGGCGAAATGGCGCCGCTCGATCCCGGATCTGGCGCGGATCCACTCGTCTGTGGTGTCCAGAAAGCCCTCGAAATGGCTGTTGGGCACGACGCGTTCAGGAAGGTAGTGGCCTATGCCAACCGGGACGGCGCGTCGGATCATGAAGAATTTGCCTTTGCCGTCTCGTCGATCGCGACCGCGGTGGCTTGCGCCACGCGCGCGGCCAGTCGGTCCGAGAATCCAGACTGGCCCAATTGATAGGCAAGATAAAGGGCAGAGCCGACGCCGGTGGCATCCGCCGATCCGTGGCTTTTCACGACCGTCCCATTCAGGCCAAGAAAGACACCGCCATTGACCCGGCGGGGATCGACACGTTTGCGAAACCGCTGAAGCGATGTGTAGGCCAGAAGGGCTGCGATGCGCGACAGCGGTGTCTTCTTGAAGGCTTCCTTCAGGAGCTGACCGATCAGGTTTGCGGTGCCTTCGCCGGTCTTGAGCGCGACATTGCCGGTAAAGCCGTCGGTGACGATGACATCGACGTTCTTGGAGGGGATATCACCGCCTTCGATAAAGCCCACATAATCAAATTCACCTTGCGGTGCCGCGCGCGCGATCATGTCGTTGGCGATCTTAAGTTCGGCGCGGCCCTTATGCTCTTCGGTGCCCACGTTCAGAAGGCCGACGCGAGGCCGCTGGATGTCCATGCCGTTGCGGGCATAGCTGGCGCCCATCAGGGCAAAGGTCAGAAGATCCTCGTGGTCCGCCCGAATATCAGCGCCGACATCCAGCATCACGTTGAAGCCGCCTTTGTTCAGCGACGGCCAGAGACAGGCGATGGCAGGGCGATTCACACCTTCCGCCTTGCGCAGTCGGACCATCGAAACGGCCATGAGCGCGCCGGTATTGCCGCAAGAGACGCAGACGGAGGCTTCGCCGTCGCGCACCGCCTCGATCGCGGCCCACATGGAGGTGCCTTTGCCGTGGCGCATGACCTGGGACGGCTTGTCCTTCATCTTGACGACACCGTCGGAGTGCCGGATCTCGACCTTGTCCTCGATCTTTCGCTTGGCGACCTGTTTTTCCAGCTGGGTCTTATCGCCGTGCAAAAGAACACGGGCGTCGGGATTGCGCTTTAGAAAACGCGCAAGGCCCGCAACAACCGTTGCAGGCCCGTTGTCACCGCCCATGGCGTCAACAGAAAGAGAGAAGGGAGCTGATGTGAAGCTGCCGTCTTGCATCGCCGGCCCGCCCAGAGCGGGCTTACGCCGCGTCTTCGTCGATGTCTATCTCATCGATCATGGAGACGACTTCCCGCTCGGCGTAGTGGCCGCAGGAGGGACAGACGTGGTGCGGGCGCTTGAGCTCGCCGCAATTGGAACATTCGTTCGGATTGGAACCCGACAATGCGTGATGGGACCGGCGCTGGTTGCGGCGCGCCTTGGAAATCTTGTTCTGAGGGACAGCCATGTCTCAACCTCGGGATGGGCAGGGCATTCGGCCCCGGCGTTTCTATTCTGGTCCAGCGAAATGAGGCGACAGAAAGCCGCCTGTTCGGGAGGCCGCGAACATACTGCGTTTCCGCCTCCGCGCAACCCTTTTTCGGAGGCAATGTGAGGCTGCTTATTTATCGTTATTTTTCAGCTGCTCGCGTAGGTCAGACAGACCCGCAAAGGGACGTGCATCCTCGTCTCGCATTGCCTGTTTGCCCGGTTCGGTAAAGGCGGCCTGACCGGTTTCGGCGCCCTCCTTACGAGGAAAGGGCGGGATCGCGAGCGCCAGGGCCTCGAGAATGATCGCGAAGACGTCGATTCGATCCGATAGCGGCTCGAGCGTGTCATCCTCTGGCATCTCAATCTCGGCGTTTGCCGCATCGGGCAAATCGGGCATGTGACGCGTGAATGTGCGCTCGATTGACTCGTCGATCCGTGTGGTCACGGGATCGAGGCTGATGCCGCAAGGCTGGACGATGGTCGCTCCGAGATCTCCGCTGAGTTGCCAGTCTGATCCCGCGACAGGTGTCAGTTGCCCGTCGAAGGTCAGCTTTTTCAGCGCGCTCAACCCCAGCTTTTCGGCGATAGCCGTCCGTGCCTCGGCCGTCGGAACCAGATCGATCCGGGTCGCGCGATTGGCGGGGAGATCGACAATGCGCAGAACATGCTCCGGCAATGACATGAGGGCATCCTTCTTGAACAGGCGGGCAAGCTTGATGTAGGGCAGATAAAGAGTTGGAACGAGCACGACAAGCGCACGTCCGGCGAAGATGATGCGCGAGAGGACGAGAATGAGCAGGGTCCGAAAGGCTGTGAGTGCGCTCACGCTGGTGATGGCAGCGCTGATATTAGCGGGGTGCGTGGCGCAGTTCCGCAATCATGGCTATGCACCGACAGACGCGGAACTTGGCGAGATCCTCATCGGCCTCGATACTCGCGACAGTGTGATCGACACGTTCGGCCCGCCGACAACGGGCGGCGTGCTGCAGGACAGTGCCGTTTATTACGTGGCCTCGCGCTGGCGCTACTACGGCGCGTTCGAGCCGCAGATCATCGACCGGCAGCTTGTTGCGTTTTCCTTTGATCCCGATGGCGTCGTCTCAAACGTGGAGCGGTTCACGCTTCAGGACGGGCGTGTCGTCGCGCTTTCGCGGCGCGTAACCAATAGCGGCGTGACCGATACTGGTTTCATTCGCCAGCTTCTGGGCAATCTGGGCCGGCTCGACAACACGGCGCTTTTCGGGAACTAATCCTCGGCTTCGAAGTCTAGAGCGACGCCGTTGATACAGTATCGCAGCCCGGTCGGCTGCGGCCCGTCCGGGAAGACATGGCCGAGATGTCCGTTGCACCGATTGCAGTGAACTTCCGTCCGGCGCATAAAAAACGAGCGATCTTCCTTCTCGCCAACATTTTCGCCGTCGATCGGCGCGAAGAAGCTGGGCCAACCTGTTCCGCTCTCGAATTTGGTCTCCGACTCAAAGAGCGGCAGCCCGCAGCCCTTGCAAAAAAAGGTTCCGGCCTCTTTCGGGAAGTCGTCATGGGTGCCTGCACGCTCTGTCCCGTGCTTGCGCAGAACGCGAAATGCCTCGGCGGACAGTTGCTCTTTCCACTCAGCTTCGGATTTTTCTATTTTATCCATGATCGTCATGATCCTTTGATACGTTCAGATCCTATGTAGCGGTGCGATGATGGCCGCCAAGATGGTGCAAGCGCGATGACACTCCTCAGACGGGGGCGGTTCACGGCCCGCCTCGCTGAAACGTCAGACGACCTGAAGCGGGCTCAGTCCCTGCGGCACCGCGCGTTCTTTGGCTGTGAGGGCCGGGATGCTGATGCCTATGACGAAAGATGCCAGCACGTGCTTGTCGAGGATGAGGGCGCTCTTGTCTGCTGTTTCCGGGTTCTGGGCCTGAAGGGCGGGTCTGAGATCGGAACGAGCTATTCCGCACAGTTCTACGATCTGAGCGCGCTTGAGGGGTTCGAGCGCCCGGTGATCGAGATGGGCCGTTTCTGCGTGGCATCCGAGGTGCGCGATCCCGATGTGTTGCGGGTGGCCTGGGGTGCGATGACGCGGCTGGTGGATGAGGGGGAATACGGGCTCTTGATCGGGTGCTCGTCCTTCAAGGGCACCGATCCCGCGCCCTATGCCGATACGTTCGGTCTGCTGGCGGGACGGCACGTGGCGCCAAAGCGCTGGCGTCCGGGGCGGAGCGCGCGGCAGGTCGTATCGCTGGGGAAGGCGCTGTTACCGGGCCGGGTTGGGGCCGCGACGCGGGCTATGCCTCCATTGCTCCGCACCTATCTGCGGATGGGCGGCTGGGTGAGCGATCATGCGGTGATCGACCGGGCCATGGGCACGCTTCATGTCTTTACCGGGGTCGAGGTCGACCGAGTGCCTCGGCATCGCGCCCGGGCGCTCAGGGCGATTGCTGGCTGAGATCGGTTGAACCTCGGCTGCTTGCGCTTTAGCTGACGCGGCATGGCGCGCGCACCTCTTCTTCAATTGTCGGACATCTCGCTCACTTTTGGAGGCGATCCGGTCTTCTCCGGCCTCGACGCGGTTGTGCAGCCAGGAGACCGCGTCGCGCTGGTGGGGCGGAATGGATCGGGGAAGTCTACTCTTCTCAAGGTGATGGCAGGTCTTGTTGAAGTCGATAGCGGTCAGGTCACCGTCCCGCCTGGAACGAGCGTCGGATATATGGAGCAAGAGCCGACGATGGACGGCTTTGCGACGCTTGGCGATTATGCGGCAAGCGGTCTGGACCCTGGGGAAGCCTACCGGGTCGAGATGGTGGCGGAGGGGTTGAAGTTCGATCCGTCCGGTAGCGTCAGCACCGCGAGCGGCGGAGAACGGCGGCGCGCGGCTTTGGCCAAGCTAATGGCCGAGGCGCCTGATCTTATGCTTCTGGACGAGCCGACCAACCATCTTGATATCGAGGCGATCGCCTGGCTGGAAGCGGAGTTGAAGGGCGCGCGCGCAGCCTTTGTTCTGATCTCCCACGACCGGGCGTTTCTGCGCGAGCTGACACGCGCAACCCTTTGGATCGACAGGGGATCCGTGCGCCGACAGGAGGATGGCTTTGCCGCCTTTGAGGCTTGGCGGGACAAGGTCTGGGAGGACGAGGATACCCAACGGCACAAGCTGGATCGAAAGATTAAAGCGGAAGCTCGTTGGGCGGTCGAGGGTATCTCTGCGCGGCGCAAGCGTAATCAGGGCCGTGTGAGGGCCTTGGGTGAGCTGCGGCAAGAGCGGGCGGATATGATCCGCCGTCAGGGGCCAGCCGCGATGGCGCTTGAGGCCGGACCAAAGAGCGGCAAGCGCGTGATCGAGGCGCGGGATCTGTCCAAGACGCTTGGCGGCAAGACGATTGTGACCGACTTCTCTCTACGGATCGGACGTGGCGACAGGGTCGCCTTTATCGGGCCGAACGGTGTCGGTAAGACGAGCCTTCTCAAGATGTTGCTGGGTGATCTGAAGCTTGATTCCGGGGAGGTTGTGCAAGGAACGAACCTTGAAATCGCCGTCTTCGATCAGACCCGCGATCAGCTTGATCCGGATATGTCGCTTTGGGAAAGCCTGACCGGCGACAAAGAGATGCGCGTGGCCGGTGCCGCCGATCAGGTGATGGTGCGCGGGCAGCCCAAGCATGTCGTAGGATACCTCAAGGAGTTCCTGTTCTCGGATGCGCAGGCGCGGGCACCGGTTCGGTCCCTGTCCGGCGGCGAGAAGGCGCGGCTTCTTCTGGCCAAGATCATGGCGCAGCAAAGTAACCTGCTGGTTCTCGACGAGCCGACCAATGATCTGGACGTAGAGACGCTGGATCTGTTGCAGGAACTGATCGGGGACTATGACGGCACGGTTCTGTTGGTTTCACACGACAGGGATTTTCTAGATCGGGTCGCGACGACGACCATCGCTATGGAGGGGAACGGGAGGGCCACTGTCTATGCGGGCGGCTGGACCGATTACATCGCCCAGCGTGGACCATCCGGCGGGGCGCAGGCCGCGACCCAGCGCAAGGGAGCAGAAAAGGCCAAACCTGCAGCGCAGGAAGACGCAAACGGGCTCAGCTTTACTGAACGCCACCGGCTTGAGGCCTTGCCTGCAGAGATCGAAAGGCTGGAGGCGGAGATTGCAAAGCTTGAAGGACTTTTGGGTGATCCCGAACTTTACACTCGCGAGCCGGTCAAGTTTGCCAAGGCGACAGAGGCACTGGTCGAGCGGCAAGGCCGTCTTGAGACCGCGGAAACCGATTGGCTTGAATTGAGCGAGCGGAGTGAGTGAGCGGGACAGAACCCCTCACCGCATCCTGAGCGCTCCATCAAGGCGGATCGTTGTGCCGTTCAGATAGTCGCATTCGATGATGAACCGGACCAGAGCGGCAAACTCCGCTGGATCACCGAGCCGTTCGGGAAAGGTCACATCCTTTGCCAGCTCGGTCATTACCTCGTCTCCGAGACCTTCGAGCATCGGAGTGCGAAAAATGCCCGGAGCGATGGCCATCACGCGGATCTTTGCCCTTGCCAGATCGCGGGCCATCGGGAGCGATAGTCCTGCAATGCCAGCTTTCGAAGCGGCATAGGCAGCCTGACCCTTTTGGCCGTCGAAGGCCGCGATGGAAGCTGTGTTGACGATAACGCCGCCACCGGCCGCCTCGATATGCGGCGCGGCGAGACGGGCGATGTTGAAGCTGCCCTTGAGGTTGATATCGATCGTGCGCGCGAACGTATCGAGCCTGTGTGGCCCCTCTTTACCCAGTGTCTTTTCCGCAGTCGCGATCCCGGCGCAATTTACGGCGACGTTCAGGCCGCCCATCGCCTGGGCAGCATTGTGGATCGCCGACGTGGACGAGGCCTCACTGGTGACGTCTGTTTCTTGAAAATGCGCGCCAAGCTCCCGGGCGGTGTCGGCCCCTGCGGGATCGCGGTCCAGGATAGTGACCTCGCCGCCTGCCGCGATCAGAGCTTTCGCCGTTGCCGCGCCAAGGCCGGATGCGCCGCCGGTGACAACGGCTCTGATGTTCTTCAGGTCCATCGCGCTGTCTTAGTCGCTCGAGAGCATATCGTCGATGCCTGCAGTCGCGCTTGTCTTCGTCAGCGCGCTGAAGTCTCCATCCAGCATCCCCTGGGCTGCCTCCATCATCGTATGTTGCATGGCGCGCGCGAGAGCCGCGCCGATCGACAGGCGCGCGATCCCGATATCGCCATAGGCTGAGCGAGTCTCTTTCGCGAAGTGGCCCGCGACAAGCGCATTCACAGGCGCTTTGACTGAGGCGGTCAGTCTGGCGAGCGCAGCCATATCAGCTGGCAGCGGCGCATAGAGGCAGTCGGCCCCTGCTGTCTCGAACGCCTGGAGGCGGGCCGTGGCTTCGGCCTCGTCATAGACGCCAATCATCAGGCCGTCAGCCCGCGCTGTCAGAACAAAGTCCCTTGGCAGGGCGCGAGCGGCGGAGGCGGCCGCGCGAATACGTTCGACCGCGAGGGTCTGGTCATAGGCCTTGCCGTCAATCAGTGCGACATCTTCGATGCAAATCCCGGCCAGCCCCGCTTCGGCGGCGAGGCGGACGGTTTCGGCGCAGGTCTCGGGCGCGTCGCCAAAGCCGTTCTCGAAATCGCCCTGTACGGGCAGGGGGGTGGCCGACACGATCTCTTCGGCATGGGCAAGCGCCTCGTCGCGCGTGACATGTCCGCCATCGGGGCGGCCCAGGACGTAGGCATGTGCGGCCGAAGAGGTGGCGAGCGCTTTGACCCCGAGGTGGGCCATGACCCGCGCCGTCCCCTTGTCCCAGACATTGACCATCAAAAACGGGGCGCCGGGTGTGTGAAGCGCGCGAAAGGTGGAGCCGGTATCATGGGGCATGGGATGGCCTTTGCTGTTGGGTCTGGCTCTGCTTAATGCGGCCGGGTCATCTGGCGCGGCCCGGATCTTGCGCAAAGCGGTGGCGGTACGTCAGGACTGTGCCGCGCGCGCCTAACCTTTTCCAGAGGTCGTGCTGTCTGCCATCAGATATCGCGGACCGGGTCCCAGGGTGCGTGCGGTATCGGCTGGATTGTGAAGGCCGCAGCGATCCAGTGACAGGCATCCGCAGCCGATGCAGCCGTCGAGCGTGTCGCTCAGGCGTTCGAGCCCGGCGATGCGGTCGTCGATCTCGGTGCGGAACTCCTTGGACATGCGGCTCCAGTCCGCGCGTGTCGGCGGGCGCCCATCGGGCAGAGTTTTCAGAAGGGCTGCAATCCGCGCAAGAGAAAAGCCAAGCTCCTGCGCGATCATCACGAAGGAGAGCTTGCGAATATCCGAGCGATCATAGCGCCTGTGGCCGCCGTGATTGCGCACCGGCGCGACAAGGCCCTTGGTCTCGTAAAAGCGGATCGCGGAGACGGCCAGACCGGTGCGATCCGCCAGATCGCCGATGGTGAGGCCTTGGGACGGGCGGGACATGGCTCTTGATCTCAACTTTGGTTGAGAAATTATCAATGATTCTCCAGACAGAGAATAGGAGAAAGACAATGGCATCCTTGGAACATGTAAATGTGACGGTCGTCGATCCTGCGCAAACGGCAGAGATGCTGTGTGATCTTTTCGGGTGGAAGATTCGGTGGCAAGGCGACGCGATGATGGGGGGACACACCAAACATGTGGGCGACGAGGAGAGTTATCTCGCGATCTATAGTCCCGGTGATCCGTCCAATGCCGAGGAGTTGTCTTATGGGACGCGCGGCGGGCTCAATCATATCGGCGTGGTGGTCGGCGATCTTGATGCGGTGGAAGAGAAGGTGAAAGCGCGCGGCTACAAACCCGAAAACCACGGGGACTACGAGCCGGGCAAGCGCTTTTACTTCACGGAGGAGAACGGGATCGAGATCGAGGTGGTCAGCTACGCCTGAGCCTTTTGGGTTTGCGACACCGACCGGTCCGCGGTAAGGATGCCTCATGAACGGCATCTGCATCATCTGCTGCATTATCCGCTGACATCCGTCGCGGGCCGCTCTTTCACGTTTTCCTTGATCGTTTGAGTTGCTAAGCCCGCGGCCACCCGCGCGTGAGGACGACCCATGACGATCCGGCTTTGGAACACCAAGACCAAGACCAAGGAGGTGCTTGCCCCCTTGGATCCTCAGAACGTGCGTATGTATGTCTGCGGGCCGACCGTTTATGACCGGGCGCATCTGGGAAATGCGCGGCCGGTTCTCGTCTTCGATGTGCTCTACCGGTTGCTTCGGCATGAATACGGGGCGGATCACGTCACCTATGTGCGCAACTTCACGGATGTGGATGACAAGATCAACGCGACCGCTCTGGCTCGCAAGGAAGCCGGTGCGGAAGGCACATTGGAAGAGCTGGTCCGCGAGCGGTCCGACGAGACGATCCGCTGGTATCACGAGGACATGGACGCGCTGGGCGCCCTTCGTCCGGATCATGAGCCGCGCGCGACCGAGTTCATCCCGCAGATGATTGCGATGATCGGGGATCTGATCGAGAAAGGGCATGCTTATGAGGCGGAGGGACACGTCCTTTTTGCTGTAGAGAGCTATTCCGACTATGGATCGCTGTCAGGCCGCGCGGTCGAGGACATGATCGCGGGCGCGCGGGTCGAGGTGGCTCCGTACAAGCGCAATCCGATGGACTTCGTACTTTGGAAGCCATCCGATGACGAGCTTCCGGGATGGGACTCACCCTGGGGCCGGGGCCGGCCCGGTTGGCATATCGAATGCTCGGCGATGGCGCATGAGCTGCTCGGGGAGAGCTTCGATATCCATGGCGGCGGGATTGACCTGCAATTCCCGCACCACGAGAACGAGATCGCTCAATCGCATTGCGCCGGGCACGGCTTTGCGAAGATCTGGATGCATAACGAGATGCTGCAGGTCGAAGGCAAGAAGATGTCCAAATCGCTGGGCAACTTTTTCACGGTGCGGGATCTGTTGGAGCAAGGGGTGCCGGGAGAGGTCATCCGCTTCGTGATGCTGTCGACGCATTACCGCAAGCCGATGGACTGGACGGAGAAGAAGCGGGAGGAGGCGGAGGCTACGCTCAAAAAGTGGCGTATGGCTGTTCGAGATGTAGAAATCGATATGACTGCTGAGCAAGCAAGCGATGCTTTGTCAGATGATCTTAATATTTCTGAAGTTATAGCTCGGATGCACAGCCTTTTCGCTCAACAAGAGTTTGAGGCATTGAAAGCGACTGGTTGTCTACTCGGATTACTACAAAAAGATCTTGAATCTAATGAGAAGACTACTGATGTCCTTCGAGATACAATAGCTCAGTCGGTAGAGCAGATCTTAACTAAGCGCTTTGAGGCAAAAAAAATAGGAAATTTCTCGCGCGCTGATGAGATTCGAAATCAACTAAAGCTTTATGGACTTGCGCTCCGGGATGCCCCTGAAGGGACAGAATGGGAACCTGATTTTAGTAGTGTGGAAATTAATCTTTCGAAAATCTCTCGAAAAGACGGAAACAAATTTTTTTCAGACCTAAAAAATAATACAAGAATTGAGCAAGAAATTCTAAATTCATTATCTAAGATAGGTCTTATTGGTCAACCTATCTTAGATAGTGGACACCAACCTGATGCGCTTATCCAAGACTTGTTGATTGAGGTTAAAAAAATAGGAGAGAGAGCATATGTTCATTATGTTCTTGTTCCTTTACTGGAAGAAATGATCGAAACTAGCGATGACTAAACAGCGCCTCTACCTCTACGACACCACGTTGCGGGACGGGCAGCAGACCCATGGGGTTCAGTTCTCCACGGCGGAGAAGCAGCGGATCGCGCGGGCGCTCGATGATTTGGGGATTGACTATATCGAGGGCGGTTGGCCCGGCGCGAACCCGACCGACAGCGCATTCTTCGAGGCCGCGCCAAAGGGCCGCGCCACGCTGACGGCGTTCGGAATGACGAAGCGGGCCGGGCGGTCGGCTCAGAACGATGATGTGCTGGCGGCGGTTCTCAATGCCGGAACGAAAGGCATTTGTCTGGTCGGGAAGGCGCATGACGTCCATGTCCGCGACGCGCTGGGCGTGTCGGGCGAGGATAATCTGGAGAACATCCGCGCCTCGGTTGCGCATCTCGTGGCGAGCGGGCGGGAGGCTCTGTTCGATGCGGAGCATTTCTTTGACGGGCTACGCTCGGATGCAGGCTATGCGATAGCCGCCTGCAAGGCGGCTTACGAGGCAGGGGCGCGTTGGGTCGTGCTTTGCGATACAAATGGCGGGGCGTTACCCGCCGAGATCGCCGCCGGAGTGCGTGCCGTGATCGATGCGGGGATCCCCGGGGATCACGTCGGAATTCACACCCATGACGATACCGGACAGGCCGTCGCCAATTCGCTTGCGGCGGTCGAAGCAGGCGCGCGGCAGATCCAAGGAACGCTCAACGGGCTCGGAGAGCGCTGCGGGAATGCCAACCTAACGACGTTGATTCCGACGCTGCTGCTGAAGGAGCGCTATGCGGATCGGTACGAGATCGGCGTCGGACGCTCTGCTTTGCGGGATCTCACGCGGGTGTCGCGGATGCTCGATGATATCCTGAACCGGATTTCGATGCGGCAGGCGCCTTATGTCGGGGCCTCTGCCTTTGCGCACAAGGCCGGGCTGCATGCCAGCGCGATCGCCAAAGATCCGGCGCTCTATGAGCATATCGCACCCGAGGCCGTCGGGAATACGCGCCTCGTTCCGATGTCCAATCAGGCGGGCCGTTCCAACCTTCGCACGCGCCTGAAGGCGGCCGGGATCGAGGTTGAGGCGGATGATCCTGCGCTGGGGCGGATCCTCGAGGCGGTCAAGGACCGGGAGGCGCGCGGTTACTCCTACGATACCGCTCAGGCCTCGTTCGAGCTGCTGGCTCGTGCTGAACTGGGAGAGTTGCCAGAGTTTTTCGAGGTCAAGCGCTACCGCGTGACCGTCGAGCGGCGCAAGAACAAGTATGACCGGATGGTGTCTCTTTCCGAAGCCGTCGTTGTCGTGAAGGTCGGCGATGCCAAGATGTTGTCGGTCAGCGAAAGCATGGACGAGACCGGCAGCGACCGCGGGCCCGTCAACGCTTTGGCCAAGGCACTCGCCAAAGATCTGGGGCCCTACCAGGCACTGGTCGAGGATATTCGGCTTGTCGACTTCAAAGTTCGGATCATGGATGGCGGCACGGATGCTGTGACCCGCGTTGTGATTGACAGCGAGGATGCCGAAGGACGCCGCTGGTCCACAGTCGGGGTCAGCGCGAATATCGTCGATGCCAGCTTCGAGGCGCTTCTCGACGCGGTGCGCTGGAAGCTGGTCCGGGACAGCCGATGAGCGTTGCGGCCTGCGCGGCCTTGGTCGAACGCGGCGATCCGGACCGGTTCCGGGCGGCGATGGTGGTGCCTGTGGCTGCGCGCGATGTGCTCTTTCCGCTCTATGCCTTTAATCTCGAGGTAGCTCGGGCGCCGTGGGTCACCCAAGAGCCGATGATCGCCGAGATGCGGCTGCAGTGGTGGCGCGACGTCCTGCAAGAGCTGGCTGGCGACGGGACAGCGCGGCGTCACGAGGTCGTAGATGCGATGGGGTTTATCGACGGTCCGGCGGCGGATCTGCTGGAGGCGCTGATCGATGCGCGCCGGTGGGACATCGAGAAGGCCGCCTTTAAGGATGCTGCTGCGTTCGACGCCTATATCCAGTCTACAGCTGGAAATCTAATGTGGACAGCGGCGCGCTCTTTCGGGGCGCCGGGCGAGACGGAGGGTGATGTTCGGCGGGTTGCCTTCGCCTCCGGTCTGGCGCGGTTTTTGCAGGCCGTCCCGGATCTGGAGGCGGCAGGCCGGATCCCCCTTGTGGATGGCCGGGCCGAGGCGATCGCGGCTCTGGCGGATCGGGCGCTGACCAATATGCCGCCCTTGCGCCGGGTCATGAGGCAGGTCGGAACACCTGCGCGTGCAGCCATTCTCGAGGCATGGCAGGCGCCTGCGCTTCTGGGGCAGGTTCGCGCTCGGCCCGGTTTGGTCAGTGAGGGCTGGATGGGACTATCGCCCTTCGGATCGAGCTTGCGCCTGATGCGATTGGGTTTTTCCTAGGATCTGCCGGTGAGCAGTCAGCTTGCCCGTCTGGGCTGCATCATCAACCAGATAAGCGCGCCGCCTGCGAGCACCAGAAACGGACCCATGGCGATATTGACGGCGCTCCAGCCCTCGGTGGCGGTTCCGCCAGAGCAATTCATCAGCCCGCCAGACGCCAGCGAGGCGATCGTGACGCAACCGAAGACAAGTCCGTCATTGAGGCCTTGGACCCGGCCGCGTTCGTGCGGCGCATGGGCGGCGGCGAGTATTGATGTCGCCCCGATGAAGCCGAAGTTCCATCCCAGTCCCAGAAGGACGAGGGCCGCAAAGAAGTTGGTAAGCTCGACGCCGGACAGGCCGACGACCCCTGCCGCGGCGAGGATCACAAGACCGGTCGCCACGATCTTGGTCGCTCCGAAACGTGCGATCAGATGACCGGTAAAGAAACTGGGCGCGAACATCGCGATGACATGGGCGGTCACGATGTCGGAGGCATCATTCACGGAAAAGCCGCATCCGACGACAGCCAAGGGTGTGGAGGTCATGACCAGGTTCATCAGCGCATAGCTGACCATTGCGCAAATCACTGCGACTGCGATGCGCGGTGTCTTCAAAAGCTCGAGACGGGACCGGGAGACGGGGCTCGAGGAAGTGACCGTCGGGGGCTTTGGAATGTCGAGAAAGAAGAACAGCGTCATGCCGATCAGGTTGATCGCGATGGCCACAAGATATGTGCCAAAGTACGGCACCGCCGTTAGATCGGCCGTCACCTTCACCAGTTGCGGGCCGATCAGTGCAGAGATCAGTCCGCCGGCCATAACATAGGAAATCGCTTTGGGGCGGAAGGCTTCGGAGGCGGTATCGGTCGCCGCAAAGCGGTAGAAGCCCTGCGCGGACATGTAGATCCCGGTGAGATAGGATCCGGCAAGAAAGATCCAGAAATCCGCGATCGAAAGGCCGTAGGCCGCGATGGCCGAGCCCAGTAGACCTCCGGCTCCGCCGATCAGGAAGCCGGGGCGCCGTCCAAACCGTTGCATGACCTGCGCGAGCCACGGCGCGGTCGTCATCGATCCGAAGACTATCATCGAAATCGGGAGAGTCGCGAGGCAAGGATTGGGAGACAGCGCCTGTCCTGCCAGACCGCCGACGACGAAGATCATCGTGATCTGACTGCCAAGAAACGCCTGAGCGGCGACCAGAACGGCAACGTTCCGTTTCGCGCGCTGATCGTCGATCTGGCTGTCGATGTCGGTCTGGGCGATGCTCATGGATGCATCGCTACGCCTGTCGCGGGGTCAGGGCAAGACGTCGATGAGATGCGCGAAGGATCCCGAAACACGGCCTTGGATTAGCCCCATCGCGGGACACTTCGTTCCTTCTGCATCCGTCGCATCGAAGAGGGGTGTGCCCTTGGCAGAGAGTGTTGTCGCATAGTGGAATTCATGCGCGCTGAATTGACCCTTGAAGGGGCCAGCCTGCGCCGAGACACGGCGATAGCCCAGATGAAGACGCCGTTCGGCGAAGCTTGTTCTGAGCTTGAGATGACCGGCCATCCGATGCGATGTGCCCCTTGCATCCGTAAGGGTCTCTCCGAGTACCATGTAGCCACCGCATTCGCCGTAGATCTCAGCGGTGCAAGATCTGAGGCTGTCCATGAAGGTTGCATTACCGGCAAGTCTGCCGGCATGGAGTTCGGGGTATCCGCCCGGAAGGATGACAATATCTGCCTCCGGGACGGCGTCGTTTGCCAGGGGGGAGAAGGGTCGGATCTCCGCGCCTGCGGAGCGCCAGTCAGAGAGCAGATGGGGATAGGCGAAGGCGAAGGCCTTGTCGCCCGCCATCGCGATGATCTGGCCTGGTGGAGGAAAACGGTTTGCCGCAGTGGCCGGGCGCGGCGCGGCGCGGGTCATCGCAGTGCCAAGCGCATCAAGGTCGATATGTGCTTCGACAAGATCAGCGGTAGCCTCAATGAACCGGTCGAGATCGGCCCGCTCGCCTGCCTGGACAAGGCCCAGATGACGGGACGGGTGGGCGAGGTCTGCCCTGCGGGGGATTGATCCGAGAACGGGGACAGGAAGCGTCGCGAGCGCCTGTCTTAGCAGTGCATCGTGGCGCGGGCTGCCGACGCGGTTCAGGACGATGCCTGCAAACCGAAGTGAGGGATCATGATTCAGAAATCCTTGCACCAAAGCCGCTACGGATTGTGACATCCTGCCAGCATCAACGACCAAGAGGACAGGCAGGCCGAGGAGCCGTGCTAGGTCTGAACTGGATCCGCGCCCATCCGGAGGCGCGCCGTCAAAAAGACCCATGGCACCTTCTACGATCAGCGTGTCCTCTCCGGCTGCCAGTGACCGGATGCGGCTCTCGGACATCGCCCAGGTATCGAGGTTCAGGCAGGGGGCGCCACAGGCTGCTTCGTGGAAGCGCGGATCGATGTAGTCGGGACCGGATTTAGCGCCGCTAATCTTCTCTCCTCGTCGCGCATAGGCCCGCAGGAGCCCTAGGGTCACTGTCGTCTTGCCGCTCCCGGAGGCGGGAGCGGTGACAATCAGGCTGGACATTGGCTTGGGCGGCTCACGCGCTTTCTGCCGCCTCGCCGCGGCCCAGCGGATCAAGATTACGCGGCGCGTCTTCGGCCAGCAGGCTTTGCCAGTCGAGCACTTGCCGCATGAGAACAGCGCGTCCGATGCAGATAATCGCCGGCGGCTCGAGCGCGGCCTCTGCAATAGCGCGGGGAGCGTCGCTCAACGTGGTTTCAAGAACGGTCTGCGTTAGGGTCGTGGCCGTTGTAACCACGGCCACCGGATCATCCGGCGGGCGTCCTCCGGCAATCAGCTGGTCCGCGATCTGCGCGATGTGTTTCATGCCCATATAAATCACGATCGTGCCTGCGCCTTGCGCGATCGCCCGCCAGTCGAGCGATGAGGGGGTCTGCCCGGATTGGTCATGACCTGTGACGAAGGTCACTGACTGGTTCACGTCGCGGTGTGTGACGGGGATGCCTGCATAGGCGAGCCCTCCGATCCCGGCGGAGATGCCCGGGATGATCCGGATCGGGATGCCGTGCTGCACCAACGTCTGAGCTTCCTCGCCGCCCCGCCCGAAGACGAAAGGATCGCCTCCCTTAAGGCGGAGCACGCGTTTGCCGTCGCGCGCAAACTGCACGAGGCGAAGGGAAATATCGCGCTGCTTGGCGGAGGGTTTGCCGCCGCGTTTCCCGGCATAGACAGCTTCGGCCTGAGGTGCCCAATCGAGGATCGCCGGTTCGACCAAAGCGTCGTAGACGACGACATCGGCCTGCCGCAGAGCATTGAGCGCGTGCAGCGTTAGAAGCCCCGGATCGCCGGGGCCAGCGCCGCAGAGCCAAACCCAGCCAGGATCAAGCGTTGGCCAATCGTAGGACGGAAGCGAGTCGGTCATGGGATCGTTATGACAAGCCTTTCCCGCCCGGGGAATAGCCGTGATTGCGCGGCGCGCAACGCTCCCTATAGTCGCGGCCCATGAGCCGCATACCCCAGGGAGAGCTGCGCCGGGGTTGGACCACCGGAGCCTGCGCGACAGCCGCCGTGAAGGCGGCTCTGGATGCGCTCTGGGGGGATGGATTTCCCAAGGAGGTCGGGATCGTGCTGCCGAAAGGCGAGACGCCGGTTTTTGCCTTGGCCCATCAGGCCGCAGGGCCGGGTTGGGCTGAAGTCGGGATCACAAAGGATGCGGGGGACGATCCAGATGTCACCCACGGAGCGCTTATCATCGCACGGGTCGAGGCGTCGCGCAGGGGAGTGCAGTTTCACGCAGGAGATGGCGTCGGACAGGTCACCAAGCCAGGTCTTCCCATCGTGGTGGGAGAGCCCGCTATCAATCCGGTTCCACGTCAGATGATGATCCGGGCCGTGGAAGAACAGGCTGCAAGATACGGATGTGCAAGCGATATCCATATCACGATCAGCGTTCCAGGCGGTCAGGCGCTTGCGCTCAAAACCTGGAACCCGAGACTGGGAATTGAGGGTGGCATCTCGATCCTAGGGACGACTGGAGTCGTACGTCCGTTCTCCTGCGCGGCTTGGATCGCTTCGATCCATCGCGGGATCGATGTCGCGCGCGCCGATGGTCTGGCCCATGTCGCGGGCTGCACGGGGGCGACAAGTGAGACTGCGGTTCAGTCGCTTTACGGCCTGCCGGATCATGCGATGCTTGATATGGGCGATTTCTTCGGCGGGATGGCAAAGTATCTTAAGCGAAACCCGGTAGAGCGGCTGACGGTCGGAGGGGGAATCGCGAAGCTGACAAAGCTGGCGCAGGGGGCCGTGGACTTGCATTCCGCGCGCAGCCAGGTGGATTTTGAAAGACTGGCGGTTGATCTTGGAGAGGACCGTGTGAAGCAGGCCAACACCGTTCTGGACGCATTGGATCTGGTAGGGCCGCCCTTGGCCGAGTGGGTCGCGACGCGGGCGTATGATCGGGTGGTGAAGGCCGTGGGCCGTCAGGTCGCAGCAGATGTGGTCGTGGTCGACCGGGCGGGGACAATCCTCGCACAGGCGGGCGCATGAAGGTTCTGTTGCTTGCAGGAACAGCAGAAGCCCGGGAGCTGGCTTCAAAGATGACCGAGGCCGGGATCGAAGGTGTCGCGTCGCTGGCCGGGGCCGTGCGCAGACCGGCGATGCAGGAGATGCCGACGCGGATCGGCGGCTTTGGCGGGGAAGCGGCGTTTGCCCGCTATCTCGAGGTCGAGGGGATGACGGCCGTAATTGACGCGACCCATCCTTTCGCGGCCCGGATTTCGGAACGGACCGAGCGTGTATGTGCGGAGCGCGGGATCCCGTATCTGCAGCTCTTGCGACCGCCCTGGGCGCCCTCGGAGGGGGACCGGTGGCACGATGTGAACTGCGAAGAAGAGG
This sequence comes from Aestuariibius insulae, assembly GCF_040783535.2. Taxonomy (NCBI): domain Bacteria; kingdom Pseudomonadati; phylum Pseudomonadota; class Alphaproteobacteria; order Rhodobacterales; family Paracoccaceae; genus Aestuariibius; species Aestuariibius insulae. The sequence goes on along the minus strand of NZ_JBFONW020000002.1, from coordinate 467,136 downwards.
TCGCGGATCTGGTGCCGACCGGTGCGACGGTCTTTCTGGCCACGGGTCGCCAGACGCTCGAGCGGTTCGAGGGATTGGCCGGACAGGAAGTGATCGCGCGGCAGATCGATCCGCCGGACGGACCCTTTCCTTTTGCCGGAGGGCGGTTCCTAGTCGGGCGTCCGCCCTTTGCGGTGGAGGACGAAATGCGATTGTTTCGCAAACTCGGAGTGGACTGGCTGGTGGTAAAGAATGCAGGGGGTGAGCCGAGCCGGTCCAAGCTCGATGCGGCGCGGGCGTTGGGGATACCGGTGGCGATGATCGCGCGGCCACCTCAGCCGCCTGGAGACAAGGTTGAGACGGTGCAAGGCGCGATGGCGTGGTTGAGAGAGATCGAGCGTGAGTAGTGCCGGCACGGGCGCCTGCGCTCCTGCGGAGCGACACCCGCCCGCCCGGCCGCGCCCCGGGGCGTTCGAATGAGCGTTGGCCGCATCATCGAAGGGCCGGAGTGCATCGCGGACGGCAGCGCCGCGTTGGCGGTAAGCGATCCGCGTCTTGCAGACGCTTTGGACCGGTTCAGCCCGCTTCCGCTTCGGCGGCGGCCGGACGGATTTGCCTCGCTTCTTAGCATGATCGTGAGCCAGCAAGTCTCTGTCGCATCGGCGCGGGCGATCTGGGGGCGAATGCAGGATGCGAAACTCACCGGGCCGCGTAAGATTATGTGGGCGAGCGACGAGGACCTGCGTAAGGCGGGGCTGAGCCGTCAGAAGGTCCGCTATGCCCGCGCTCTGGCCGACGCGCGGATCGATTTCCGGGCGCTGCGCGAGGCACCGACCGATGAGGTGATTGCGGTGCTGACCGAGGTGCCGGGGATCGGTGTCTGGACGGCGGAAATCTATGCAATGTTTTCCCTGGGACGCGCGGATGTCTTCGCGCCGGGGGATCTGGCCTTGCAGGAAGGGGCGCGGATGCTCCTTGGGCTCGATGAGCGGCCCAAGGAGAAGGAGTTGCGTGCGATTGCCGAAGCCTGGAGCCCGTGGCGGTCTGTTGCGGCCCGGCTGCTCTGGGCGTACTACGCGGCGGAACTCAGGCGAGAGGGGACGATGTGACAAGAGCACTGGAGGCGGGCCGACGGGAGCCCCTGTCGGGCGAGATGCGGTCCATGGTCGTCTTCCTCCATGGTTATGGTGCCAATGGGGCTGACCTTCTGGGGCTCGCGGACCCGCTGGCCGAGCACATGCCCGATACCGCCTTTATCGCGCCTGATGCGCCGGAGGCCTGTGCGGGTGCGCCGATGGGGTTTCAGTGGTTTCCAATCCCCTGGATCGACGGCTCGTCTGAAGAGGAAAGCCGGTCCGGGATGATGCGGGCGGCGGAGGATCTAAATGCGTTTCTTGATGGCATCATGGTCGACGAGGATCTGCTGCCCGAGCAGGTCATGCTCTTCGGGTTCAGCCAGGGGACGATGATGAGCCTCCATGTCGCGCCGCGCCGGGAGGATCCGGTTGCCGGGCTGGTGGCGTTTTCGGGCCGCCTTCTGGGTCCCGAGCTCCTGGTGGACGAGGTCGTCTCGCGCCCTCCGGTTCTGCTAGTGCATGGCGATCAGGACGATGTTGTGCCGCCCGCCTCCCTGCCGGAGGCTGCCGAAGCTTTACAGGGTGCGGGGTGGCGCGAGGTTTATGCCCATGTGATGAAGGGGACCGGGCACGGGATCGCGCCGGATGGACTGAACGTGGCATTGGCCTTCATGCGGGAACGCCTGGGATATAACTGAGCTGCGCGGCTTGCCTCGCGAGCGCAAATGGCTTGTGGGGAAGGCTGTGGATACTCCCCGCGCTGTCTGTCATTGTTCGGTGACGTGGACGCGGTATCGGTCCCGTGACTGGCGCGAGATGTAGTGGGCCTTGCCCGAATCGAACCGCCATATATAGTTCTTCCAAAGGGGTGATGCAGGTCATGCAGATCGCCCCGATCAAGAAACGACGGGCCGAGGAGCAGTCGGGTATGGACGGTGATTTCAGGACGAGTTTCGTCCGTGAACCCAGCAATCTGAGACATCACCCCGCTTTGGTGCTCAACGCGGATTACAGGCCGCTGTCCTATTATCCGCTGTCGCTCTGGCCGTGGCAGGAGGCGATCAAGGCGGCGTGGCTCGACCGGGTCGATATCGTTGCTGAATATGACGAGGTGGTGCGCAGCCCCTCGACCCAGATCCGAATACCCTCGGTCGTTGTTTTGAAGGATTACGTCAAACCTCAGAAGCGCGTGGCCTTCACGCGCTTCAATCTTTTTCTGAGGGACGAATTCTGCTGCCAATATTGCGGGGCGACCGGCGATCTGACCTTCGATCACGTGATTCCGCGGGCGCGGGGCGGTGTGACGAGCTGGGAAAACGTTGTGGCAGCTTGTTCGAAATGCAACCTGCGCAAAGGCTCGCGCAGTCTGAGCCAGTCAGGCATGAACCTGCGCAAGCCGCCGCGGCAGCCCGCCTCCGAGCAGTTGCGTAATCTGGGGCGCAAATTTCCGCCGAACCATCTGCATGATAGCTGGGTCGATTTCCTCTATTGGGATGCCGAGCTGGACGCGTGATTGGTGCTGTTCTGACGCCTTTATCCTAACAAACCGTTTTGCCTGCGCACCGATGGCGCTAGACTTCTTGCGCATGGGCTGGCGGCATGGCCTCAAACGCGTATGTTTGCGCTAACGAAGAGAAGTGATTCAGGGGCAGCTCATGGTTTCGCGTGTCATTCCGGTCGATGATTTCGATCTCGTGATCTTTGGCGGCTCGGGCGATCTGGCCAAGCGCAAGATCCTTCCTGGCCTTTACCGGCGGTTCGTGGCCGGGCAAATGCCCGAGACGGCGCGGATCATCGGGGCGGCGCGCAGCGATTATTCCGACGACGATTACCGACAGGTCGCGCGGGAGGCTGTCGAGGAACATGTCAGCGAGGTCGACCAAGAGGTGCTGTCGGCGTTTCTGGGCCAGATCCACTATCTCGCGATCGATGCGAAAGGCGATAAGGGCTGGTCCGAGCTGCGCGATCTGATCCGGTTCGAGGTGATTAACGCCTTCTACTTCTCTGTCGCGCCTAGTCTTTTCGGAGATCTGGCAGAGCGTCTGCATTCCAACAAAATCGCCGACAAGAACAGCAGGGTCGTCGTCGAAAAACCCTTTGGGCGGGATCTGGAAACGGCGCAGGCGCTGAACGAGACGCTGGCCGCGCATTTCAAGGAGCGGCAGATTTACCGGATCGATCACTACCTTGGAAAGGAGACGGTCCAGAACCTGATGGCCGTGCGGTTCGGCAATGTCCTTTTCGAGCCGCTGTGGAAGACCCATTACATCGATCATATCCAGATCACCGTCGCCGAGGAGATCGGCGTCGAAGGGCGAGGCGAGTATTACGACAAGTCCGGCGCGATGCGGGATATGGTCCAGAACCATATGATGCAGCTTTTGTGCCTGATCGCGATGGAGCCGCCGAGTGTTTTTGGATCCGATGCTGTACGGGATGAAAAGCTTAAGGTTATCAGGGCATTGCAGCCCGTTTCGAACCACGAGATCGTGCGCGGCCAGTATGATGGCGGCGAGGGTTTGACCAGCTATCGGGAGGATGTGGACAACCCGCGCAGCCACACCGAAAGCTTCATCGCGCTCAAGGTGCATTGCGCCAACTGGCGCTGGGCGGGCGTGCCGTTTTACCTGCGGACGGGCAAACGGCTCAAGGCGCGTAGTTCCGAGATCACGGTGGTCTTCAAGGATCTGGCGCATTCGATCTTTGAAGGGGACGAGGCGCGGCATCGGAACATCCTGTCGATCCGCTTGCAGCCGAATGAAGGGATGGATTTGCAAGTGACGATCAAGGAGCCGGGACCCGGGGGGATGCGGCTGATCGATGTGCCGCTCGATATGACCTTTGCCGATGCGCTCGGTCCGGATAACGACGAGATTCCAGATGCTTACGAGCGGCTCATCATGGATGTGATTCGCGGTAACCAGACGTTGTTCATGCGCGGCGACGAGGTCGAGGCGGCCTGGGCCTGGACCGATCCGATCATCGAGGGCTGGCAGGAGCGCGGAGACGTGCCCAAACCCTATGACAGCTGTTCGGCCGGACCGGAGGATGCGATGATGTTGATGCATCGCGACGGACGGCGTTGGCGTGATATCAAGGGATAACCCTTGTCTGAGTAGGGCCGGTTTAGAGGTCACATCTTGAAAGAGGGTTAACGCCGCGCGCGAACGCGGTGCAGCGCAGGAGAGCCGCCATGGAATTCATCGAGTATCCCGATGTCGAGATGATGATGATCGATCTTGCCAACAAGATCGCGGGAGAGCTGAAGACCTGCCTTCTGGAACACGATTGGGCGTCCTTTGCCGTGCCGGGTGGGACGACGCCGGGTCCGATCTTCGATGTGCTCTGTGCGGCGGATCTGGACTGGAGCCGGGTCCATGTGATGCTGACCGACGAGCGCTGGGTGCCCGAGAGCAGCGAGCGCTCGAACACGCGCCTGATCCGGGAGCGGCTTTTGACCGGGCGGGCGGCTGCCGCGACGCTTGTGCCGCTTTATCGCGATGTGCCGGAACCGGAGGATGCGCTGGCTGATCTGGAGGCTGGCTTGGCCAAGGAGCTGCCGATTTCCGTCATGTTGCTGGGGATGGGGGCGGATATGCATACCGCATCGCTCTTTCCCGGGGCTGACCGGCTGGAAGAGGGATTGACGGGTGATGCGCTGCTGCTGCCAATGCGCGCACCGGGCGCACCCGAGCCGCGCGTGACGATGACGGCGAAGGTGCTCAAAGGCGCGATGAGCCGGCATATCGTCATCACCGGAGATGAGAAGCGCGCGGCGCTGGAGAGCGCACGGGGAATGGCGCCTGAGCAGGCTCCGGTGGCGGCGGTTCTTGCTGGCACGATGGTGCATTGGGCGAGAGATTAGCCCTTTTCATAATGGCTTAGGACAGGAGAGATCCGATGTGGGAAGCACTCAGGGCGCATCATAGGGATGTGGCGGATCGGCGGATCGAGGCGCTTTTCGATGGCGAGCGAGCAGAGGATTTCTCGGCTGTTCTGAGTGCGGGCGATGGGGATCTGCTGCTCGATTATTCGAAGACGAATATCGATGGGGCAGGACGCGCCGCTCTGATCGATCTGGTTGAGTTGGTCGGCCTTGCCGAGCGGCGGGCGGCGATGTTCGGCGGCGCGACCATCAACGAGACTGAAGGGAGGGCCGTTCTGCATACGGCTTTGCGCAACCTTGATGGCGGGCCGGTTGAGGTCGATGGACGCGACGTGATGCCGGGGGTGCTCGAGACGCTGGAGCGGATGGAGCGCTTCGCAAGCGACGTTCGGGAGGGGCGGTTCACGGCTTCGGGCGGCGCGATTACGGATGTCATCAATATCGGGATCGGCGGCTCGGATCTGGGGCCAGCGATGGCTGTCCGTGCGCTGGGGCCCTATCACGACGGGCCGCGCTGCCACTTTGTCTCTAACGTGGACGGCGCTGATATTGCTGGTGTTTTGCGCGTTTGCGATCCGAAGAGGACGCTGGTGATCGTCGCCTCGAAGACGTTCACGACCATCGAGACGATGACGAACGCGCGCACCGCGAAGGCCTGGATAGGCGAGGCGGTGAAGGATCCGGCGGCGCAGTTCGCAGCCCTGTCGACTTCGCAGGAGAAGACGGAAGCCTTTGGAATTGCAAGCGAACGTGTCTTCGGGTTCGAGGATTGGGTTGGCGGGCGCTATAGCGTTTGGGGGCCGATCGGTCTGAGCCTGATGATCGCGATCGGGCCCGAGGCGTTCCGTGCCTTTCTGCGGGGCGGGCAGGCGATGGACCGGCATTTTCAGGCGGCGGAGTGGGGGAAGAACCTTCCGGTTCTGCTGGCTCTGGTGGGGCTCTGGCACAACCAGATCTGCGGTCATGCGACCCGTGCGGTCCTGCCTTACGATGACCGGCTGGCCCGATTTCCTGCCTATCTTCAACAACTTGAGATGGAAAGCAACGGCAAGCGCGTCTCGATGGACGGCAAGCCGCTGGAGGTAGAGAGCGGATCCGTCGTTTGGGGGGAGCCGGGGACGAACGGGCAGCACGCGTTTTACCAGCTGATCCATCAGGGCACGCGGGTGGTGCCGTGTGAATTTATGATTGCAGCTCAAGGACATGAGCCGGAATTGCGGCACCAGCACGAGCTTTTGATTGCCAATTGCCTCGCGCAGTCCGAGGCCCTGATGACAGGGCGGACGTTGGAGGAGGCGAAGGAGAAACTGGCGGGCCGGTTCGAGGGGGAAGAGCTGGAGCGGCAGGCGGCGCATCGGGTCTTTCCGGGCAACCGTCCTTCGGTAACGATTGCCTATCCGAAGCTGACGCCGTTTGTGCTGGGACAGCTCATAGCCCTTTATGAACACAGGGTTTTTGTCGAAGGCGTGGTGCTGGGGATCAACTCGTTCGACCAATGGGGCGTGGAGCTGGGCAAGGAGCTGGCGACGGCTTTGGGGCCGATTGTCTCCGGCGAGGAAAGCGCGGACGGCAAGGACGGATCGACGGCGGGGCTGGTCCGGTTTCTGCGGGCTCAGGCGGAGTAGAGGCCGAGGTTAACGGCGACCCAGAGGCCGAAACGGCGGTTCGGTATCCGGTCGGTATTACGTCGGTATCTGATCGGTGGATTTTCGGCACGACCTTCGGTTAACGGACCGCACGGAAGGCGCGGCCCGGCAACGGCATGCATCCGGTCTGCCATCAGCCCTGGGCTGCGCCGTCGCGGGTGATCAGGGTCTGGCGGATCTCGTCCGACAGCGGGCGCTTGGTGCCGTCCTGTTCGAGGAGGACCAGAACCGCCGAAGAGGTGCAGCGCAGCGTGCCGCCCGAGAAGATCGCGTAGTCCATCGTGAAGGAGGTGCGGCGCATGGCGCGGGTGCGGCCGGTGACGACATAGTCTTCCTCGAGCAGCATCTCGGCGAGGTAGTCCGCCTCGACCCGGCGCAGGACGATGCGCGGATCGTCCGGGCCGTAGTTGGAGATGCCGTAGTCGCGGAAGTAGTGGATCCGGAACGTTTCAAGCCAGCGCAGATAGGCGGTGTTGTTGATATGGGCGAGGGCGTCCAGCTCTCCGAACCGGGTGCGGTCGGCGCGCCCGTAGCGCCAGGGCTCGGGGATCCCGAGCGCGCGCAGGGCCGGTTCGTCCAGAGGAGTGAGATAGGGGATATCAGTCAAATTGAGCGCCTCCGGCGCATTTCCATTTTTTGGCCGCCCCGCTGCGGAGCGGTGTCAGGGCAGGCATACCGGGCTGGAAGGGTGATGCAAGAGGGCAAGCCTGCCGCGCGGTGTCGGGAAAATGGCGCAGTGCCTTTGAAGAGCCGCGAAAACATCGAAATAAAGAGCAGACTTTGACATGGGTTGTCGCTAGATGCGCATCAATCACTGGGACGGGGCAGGACGATGATAGCGATCTGGATCAACTACGTGGCAGCGGCTTTGCTGGCCTATATCGTGCTTTTGAACCTTCGCCATGGATCGATCCCGAACTGGGGCGTGCTGGCGCTGGTGGGGCTTTTCGTGGTGAAGGTCATCGCCGGCTGGGGCGATTTCGTTCTGTGGCATCAGCTTGTCTTTGCGGCCTGCGCCCTTGCACTGGGTCTGGCCTTCTACGCGACCGAAGGGTTCGGCGGAGGCGTTGTGAAGCTGATGTTCGGCGCCTCGCTTTTCATGCCGCCCGCGCAATGGGCCTGGATGCTCTTTGCCTTCGTCGCCCTGACCATTCTGGTGACGGTCCTGTCGGTTCTTGTGCGCCGGACCATCGGAAACGAAGAGAGCAGCTGGGCTGTTCTGCAGGGAAAGATCGTGCCGATGGCAGTGCCCATCGCGATCACGGCCTGGATCGGAATCTTCGTCTTCTGATCCGTGCCGCGCTGTCAGATAATGGCGCCGCGCACCTTGGCTGAGACCCATTCGGAGATGACAACGGCGGCCAGGATCACCAGCAGGATGAGAGAGACCTGCGGCCAGGCCAATGTGTTGAGCGAGGCCTGAAGCTGCAGGCCAATACCGCCTGCACCCACGAGGCCAAGCACGGTGGACTCGCGGATATTGATGTCCCAGCGAAAGACCGCGATCCCGGCAAAGGCCGGCATGATCTGAGGGACGATCCCGTAGACCATGACCTGCCAGCGCGAGGCGCCCGTTGCGGTCACGGCCTCGACCTGGCTTTGATCGATCTCCTCGATCGCCTCGTAGAGCAGCTTGGCGCAAAATCCGATGGAGCGGATGGCGATAGCGATGATGCCTGCAAAAACGCCCGGTCCAATGATCGCGATCAGAAGAAGCGCCCATATCAGGGAGTTGATCGACCGGGTCGAGACGATGATCAAAAGCGCGATTGGCCGGATGAAGAGGGCCGAGGGCGTCGTGTTTCGCGCGGCCAGGAAGGCCGTGGGGACGGCGAGGATCAGTGCTCCGATCGTGCCGAGGGTCGCGATGTTGAGCGTGTCCCAGATCGGCTCCCACAAGTTGTCGATATAGGACCAGCGCGGCGGCGTGGCCCGGCCGAGAATGTCGCCCGCGATGCGCGGGGCGTCCCAGACGAAGAACCAGGTCGTCGCCTCGGAGATGCGCGACCAGCACCAGAGGAAGATCGCGATGCCGAGAAACCACATGAACCAGCGGGTGAGCGTCTCGCGTCTGTTGCGCAGGCGCCAGACGGGGCCGTCAGAGCTGTCGATGACCGGCATTACTGCACCCGCGCGCGGATCACGCCGCTGATATATTCAAGCGCCATCACGATTGCGATGATCAGCAGCAGAATGGCCGCTGCCGTGTCGTATTCGTAGCGGTCGAAAGCGGTGTTGAGCGTGGCTCCGATCCCGCCTGCGCCGACAAGGCCGAGAATCGCGCTTTCGCGGAAATTGATGTCGATCCGGTAGATCGACAGGCCGATCAGGCGCGGGATGATCTGCGGTTTGACGCCGTAGTCGATCCATTGCGACCAGCGCGCGCCGGTAGCGCGGATCGCCTCGGCCTGCGAGCGGTCCATGCTTTCGATATCCTCGGCCAGAAGTTTCGAAAGGAACCCGATGGTCGCGAAGGAGAGGGTCAGAAAGCCCGCGAGCGGGCCGAAGCCGAAGATCGCGACCAGCAGGATCGCGACGATGATCTCTTGCAGGGCGCGGGAAACGGCAATGATCCCGCGGCAGATCAGATAGACCGGGAGAGGCGCGATGTTGCGCGCGGCGCCGAGAGCGATGGGGATCGAGATGATGATGCCGACGACCGAGGAGGCGACGGTCATCACGATGCTTTCCAACATCCCGTTCCAGATCGCGTCGGAGCGGCTGATGAAATCGGGCTGGGTGAAGGCAAGAACGAAGGCGGCGCCTCGGTCCAGCCCTTCATAGACGCGGGTCCAGCTGACCTCGACGCTGGAGATGGCGGCGATCAGATAGGCGACAAAGCCGATGAGCAGCGCCCAGCGCAGCCAGGCGCGCTGGATGACCGGCGGGCGCCGCCAGCGCGTGCCGAGCAGGTCGTCAAGCTCGCGGTGCGTTTCGCCTTCGGCATAGGCGCTCATTCGGCGGCCTCGACCGCGTCGTCTTCGTCGACCTTCTCGATGGTCGCTTCCCAGTCTTCCTCTCCGTAGATTTCGGTGAGCTTTTCGGGGGTGAGGCCATCGGGCGGGCCGTCATAGACGATTTCTCCGAAGCGCAGACCGATGACCCGGGCGACGAACCTCTGGGCCAGCGCGACGTCATGGATGTTGATGATCGCGGCCAGACCGCGTTCGGCGCAGAGCTCGCAGATGAGCCGCATGATCTGGCGCGAGGTCTTGGGGTCGAGCGAGGCGGTGGGTTCGTCCACCAGCAAAAGGGCCGGATCCTGGATCAGAGCGCGGCAGATGCCGACGCGCTGGCGCTGGCCGCCCGAGAGCTGATCAGCACGTTTGTCGGCCATGTGCAGTAGGCCGACGCGGTCGAGGAGGCGAAAGGCTTCGTCCACGTCCTTTTGCGGAAAGCGCCGGGTGAGCGCCCGCCAGAAGCCGACATAGCCGAGGCGGCCCGACAGGACGTTCTCCATCACCGTCAGCCGCTCGACGAGGGCGTATTCCTGAAAGATCATGCCCATGCGCCGCCGCTCGCGCCGTAGGGCGGCGGGGCGCAGGGTGGTTAGGTTCGTCGTTTCAAGCATGACGGAGCCGGAGGTCGGCTCGACCAGACGGTTGATGCAGCGGATGAGGGTGGATTTGCCGGCGCCGGACGGACCGATCAGAGCGATGACCTGTCCGGGCGGCACATCGAGCGTCACCGCTTTCAAGGCCTTGTCGCCCGTCTTGTAGGTCTTGGTCAGGGCGTCGAGCCTTAGCATGGGCGATCCTTGCATGGTCTGTGCGGGCGGCCGTCGCGGACCGCCGCCCGTCTTGTCGTCAGGGCGAAAGGGCTGGTCGCCCCGCCGTCAGGAGCAGGTGTAGGAGACGCCGTTGGCCTCGTCGATCTGGCGGATCACCGACCAGAACTCCTGATAGGTCATCTCCAGGAACTGGGCTTCGCCGTTCTTTTCGAACTCTTCCTGAAGCGAGGTGCCTTCCCATTCGAAGGAGAAGAAGGCATCGCGGATCTGCTGCTGCAGCTCGGGGGTCAGGTTATAGGCCGTGCCGTAGCCCGTCGTCGGGAAGGTCTGGGATTTGTAGATCGAGATCAGCTGATCCTCGGTGACGACCTCGCGCTCGAGCATTCGGGCCAGGACCGAATTGGCGATGGCGGCGGCGGGATAGTCCTTGTTGGCCACGCCCAGGATCGAATTGTCGTGCTTGCCCGAGAAGACCGGCTCGAAATCCTCGCCCGCGGTCATGTCGAATTCGGAGGCAAGGATCGCCGACGGCGCCTTGAAGCCCGAATTGGACGTCTCGGAGGTGAAGGCGAGCTGTCCGCCGCGAATATCCTCGACCGCTTCGATGCCCGATTCCGGATGGGTCAGGATCTCCATCTCGTAGCCGAAGGAGCCATCCTCGCCAGCCATGATGGTGAAGGGCCGGAAGCCCGCGCAGTTAACGGCCAGAGGGTTGGAGCCGGTATTGAAGCCCGCGATATGCAGGCGGCCCGACCGCATCGCCTCGATCTGGGCGGCGTTGTTCTGGACGGGAAAGAACACGACGTCCTTGCCGGTCGCCTCTTCGAGATGGGTCAGGAAATCGGCCCATGCGGTCTCGTAGACGGCCGGATCCTCGACCGGCGTATAGGCAAAGATCAGGGTGTCCGGATCGATCTGGTCGGCCGGATCGGTGGGGATGTCTGCGATCAGGTCTCCATCGGCGTCGCAATAGCGATCGTCGAGATCCCCGCGCGGGCAATCCTGCGCCATGGCCGGTAGTCCGGTAAGTGCGAAGGCGCCAAGAGCCGCCGCTCCGATGAGGTGTGATTTCAACATATCTCTTCTCCCTAGACAGGTGCGGACGGGCCGCGTGCCCGCATTTGTCAGCGGGTCTCCGTGGGCGCATCTGACCCTTTATCGCGCCGGTGGCCAACCCTTTTTTGCCGCTGCAAAGCAGCATGGGAAACGGCTTGAATGGGCGGGGGTCGCCGGATCTCGGCGCGCCTTTCTTTCGGCTCTGCCGGGGAAGGCGGCTTGACGCTGTGGCAAGCGCCCGTTTTTCGCCCATTCGCACCGTTGCGTCACCTGCCCGATAGACCCGGGGGGCGGTCCTGTTCTACGCTTTGCGCAGGCCAATCCGGCCCATCCCTGTCATGCAAGGAGCCTTCCGATGATCCTCACCCGCAGAACCTTCCTTGCCGGAACCGGCGGCCTTCTTGCCCTTCATCCCTTTTCAGTGAGCGCGCAAGCGAACCAGGCGCATCTGAGGATCATGGAGACGACGGACATTCATGTGCATGTCTTCCCCTACGATTATTACGGGGACCGCGAGGTCGACACGGTCGGCCTTGCCCGGACCGCGAGCCTGATCGAGGAAATCCGCGCCGAGGCGACCAATTCGATGGTTTTTGACAACGGCGATTTCCTTCAGGGCAATCCGATGGGGGACTACATCGCCTACGAGCGGGGCATGAAGGAGGGGGATCTGCATCCGGTGATCGAGGCGCTCAACACGCTGGGGATCGACGCCTCGACGCTTGGCAATCACGAATTCAATTACGGTCTGGATTTCCTGATGAAATCTCTGGCCGGATCGAATTACCCGGTCGTCACCGCCAATGTTCTGAAGACGCGCGGCGCGACGCCTCTCGAAGACGACACGCTGGTGCCGCCCTATGCGATTCTCGACCGCGAGATCACGGATGGCGCGGGAGAGACCCATCCGATCCGAGTCGGTCTGATCGGATTTGTCCCGCCTCAGATCATGAGCTGGGATCGCAAGCATCTGGACGGCAATGTCGAGGTGCGCGACATCCTCGAGGCGGCGCGGGCCTATGTGCCGCAGATGCGCGAGGAGGGCGCGGATCTGGTGATCGCGCTGAGCCATTCGGGCATCGGCGCCGAGGGGCATGAGGATATGATGGAGAATGCCGCGATCCCGCTGGCCGGGGTCGAGGGGATCGACGCGATCCTGACCGGGCATTCGCATCTGGTCTTTCCCGGTCCCGATTATGCCGATTGGCCGGGGCTGGATAACGAGGCCGGAACGATAGGCGGCATCCCCGGTGTCATGGCCGGGTTCTGGGGCAGCCATATGGGGCTGATCGATCTGATGCTCGAGCGGGATGGCGATGGCTGGCGGGTCGCCTCCCATGATGTGGAGGCGCGCCCGATTTTCGAGCGCGGCGAGGATCGGTCGGTCACCGCACTGACCCAGAGTGACGAGGAGATCCTTGCCAGCGTCCAGCAGGAGCATGACGAGACGCTGGCCTATATCCGGCGCGCTGTCGGCAAGACGGACGCGCCGCTTCACTCCTATTTTGCCCTCGTCGCGGACGATCCGTCGGTGCAGATCGTCTCGAACGCGCAGACCTGGTACATCGCGCAGATGATGCAAGGGACCGAGCACGAGGGCCTGCCGATCCTGTCGGCGGCCGCTCCGTTTAAGGCCGGAGGGCGCGGGGGGCCGGAATATTATACCGACGTTCCGGCGGGCGATGTCGCGATCAAAAACGTGGCGGATCTGTACCTTTATCCCAATACCGTTCGCGCGGTCCGGATCACCGGGGCGCAGGTGAAGGACTGGCTGGAGCGATCGGCGGGCGCGTTCAACCGGATCGAGGCGGGCGCGGAGGATGCGCCGCTTCTGAATGCGGATTTCCCGTCCTACAACTTCGATATCATGGACGGCGTGACCTACCGGATCGATCTGAGCCAGCCGTCGAAATTCGACCGGGAGGGCGAGGTCATCAATCCGGAGGCCAGCCGGATCGTCGATCTGCGCTATCAGGGAGAGCCGATCGATCCCGCTCAGGAGTTCATCGTCGCCACGAACAATTACCGCGCCTCTGGCGGCGGCAGTTTCCCCGGAACCGGCGATACGGTCGTCTTCGAGGGACCTGATACGAACCGAGACGTGATCGTGCGCTACATTGTCGAGCAGGGGACGATCAGCCCGTCCGCCGATGCCAACTGGACCTTTGCGCCGATGGACGGCACCACGGCCGTCTTCGCGACCGGCCCGGCGGGGGCGCAGTACGCCGAGACCATCGAAGGCGTGGAGATCGAACCGGCGGGAGAGACCGAGGACGGCTTCGCGCTGTTCCGTTTGAGGTTGTGACGGGACGGGATAGGCTTTTCGTTGGCCCTGTTGTCGCTGTTTCGTGAAGAGCTTTACTCGGGCATCTTGGTAACCGCCTCTTTCCGGTCGATCCCCCTTTGGCGCAGCTCAAGGGGTCTGCATGGCAACCTGTGGGGGAGGGAGCCGCGCGCCTTGCTTTTGCGCCCGGTCCGATTCGTCTCCGGGAGATCGCGGTGAATGAGGGGAAGCCACTGCGGGGAAATTATTGATAGAGTGTTAATGCCGCCTGAAAAATGGGCGAATTAATTAATTTGAAGATCAATCTATGGAAATTGGTTCTTTCTGGCTCGAGGGAATGCTTTTTCGAGGGTCTTATTCTGTATTTTCAGAAGTCATACAGGTTGCCCAACCTCTTAACAAGTCGAGGTTTTTCGGTGTTCGGGCTGACTGCCTCTTTAATGTTCGTTAATCAGAATATTAACGAAAAAATTAAAACGGAAAATATGACATAGATTTGACGTTTTCTACTTGAGATTGGGTAATCGCCTGACAAGGATGCGGCATTGGTTGGAAGGGCTTTTGCTGGGATCTTCTGCGTCTTGTTATCTTCGGGCTTGTTTCGTGGCGGCTGGCGTTGCGGATCAGTGCTGGTCCGGGATGCGTTGCGGGACGTCTGAAACCTTCGCCCTTTCCGCGATTTCTAGTTGGGATTGAGCTGTTCGCTTGGATGCCTTCGGGAGTGGGGACGGGCGGGCTGCGTCCCGGTTTGGGCCGGGTCTTTGGAGTTCCATCCGTAGAGTAGGGCGAGGGGCTGTTGCCCCGGTGTGCCGGGCCGTCTTGCGGGCCGTCCGGATGGAGTGATGGAATGCAACGTATCATTATCGATTTCGAAGATCTTCGGGCAGGGGACATTGTCGGAGGTCAATTCAGCGCCGATGGCGTGACGATCCGGTCGGCCTCGGCCGAGCACCCGCCGATGGTCTTTGACAGCGACAATCCGACCGGCGGAGACCGGGACCTCGCGACGGATGAAAACGGGAATATCCTGATCCTGTCGGAAGACGGGGATCGCTGCGATCCGGACGACAATGCGGGGGGCGGGACCTTTGTCTTCGAATTCGACGCGCCGGTCCATGTCGAACGCCTGGACGTGATCGATATCGAAGGCGCCGGAAACGAGGTTCGGCTCTTTGATGCGGATGGCGTTCTGATTGCCAAACTGCCGTTGCCCGTGACCGGAAATGGCGGGGTCGGAACGCTAGAGATCGATGTGGACGGTGTCGCCCGGATGGATGTGGTGATGACCGGATCGGGCGCGATCGACAATGTGGGCTACCGTTTGCCGGATCCGGACGGGATCGTGTCGGGGACCGAAGGTGATGACCTCATCGACCGGGGCTATGACGGGGATTCAGACGGCGACCGGGTCGACAATGGCGACGCGATCCTGCTCGGTCATGGCCCTCATGACGATATGATCGAGGCGGGCGCGGGCCACGATACGGTCCATAGCGGCGCGGGTGCGGACCGTGTGGATGCGGGGTCGGGCGATGACACGGTGTATGGCGGGCGCGGCGATGACGTGCTCGATGGCGGAACCGGAGAGGACACGATCCGCGGCAATCAGGGCGATGACACGATCATCGGCGGCGCGGGCGCGGACACGCTGATCGGCGGGCGCGGCAGCGATACGTTCATCGGCGGCACGCGCGGCGATGTCGTTCGCGGCGGAGAGGACCGGGACGGATCGGATATCGACGTGCTGAATCTGAGCGATGTCGATTACGAGCGGATCGAATACACCTCGGACGACCGGGAATCGGGGCGCGTCATCTTTAGCGACGGGTCTGATCTGGTCTTCACCGGGATCGAGAAGATCACGCATTGCTTCACACCAGGCGCGCGGATCGCCACGTCCCGGGGCGAGCGGCGGATCGAGGATCTGAGGGAAGGCGACAAGATCGTCACGCGCGACAATGGTCTTCAGGAGATCCGCTGGATCGGGAGCACCCGGGTCGAGCGGCTGGATCTTGAGGCAAAGGCGCATCTGCGGCCGATTCTGATCAAGGCGGGCGCCTTGGGAGGCGGCTTGCCCGAGCGCGATATGATGGTCAGTCCGAACCACCGGATGCTGATGCAGGGCGCGGATATCCAGCTTTATTTTCAGGATGACGAGGTTCTCGTCGCGGCTAAACACCTGATCGGAGAGCGCGGGATCCGGCGGGTCTCGACCCCTGCGATCAACTATATCCACTTCATGTTCGACCGGCACGAGGTCGTGCTGTCCGATGGCGCCTGGACCGAGAGCTTTCAGCCGGGAACCCAGACGCTGGAGGCGATGGGCTCCGAGCAGCAACAGGAGATCTACGAGCTGTTTCCGGAGCTTGCGACGGATGAGGGCCGCGAGAGCTATTGCGCTGCGCGCCAGCTTCTCAGGGGCTATGAGGCGGAGCTTTTGCTGGGGTAGATGCTGCGGGAGTACGGCAAAGGGAAGGGGCCGCGATGGCCCCTTTCTCTACCGGGTCCTCGAGGCGCGCCAGTCGGCCCAGTCTTCGGGCGTGTCGAGATCCAGCCGGGCGCGATTGCCGGGGAGCGGGACAAGGACGGTTCGGTCCGTATGTCGTTTCAGGACGGGCTGGCCGCCTGTATCGCCTGTCAGCAGCTGGAATTCGGGGAATAGCTGTGCGGCGATTAGGATCGGATGGCCGGGATGCCGGTCCTGCGTCGCGCCGCGCCATATGAGGGCGTCCGACTCAAGCGTTTGAGCGGTGAGAACCGTCTCGATGTCGCTGGCGGTGATCTCAGGCAGATCGGCGAGGAGGAGAAGGGCCGCCGACGTGTCTTCGGGCAAGGCGCTGATGATGTTGCGCAATGTTCCGGACAGACCCTCGGCGCTGTCCGAGCAGGGAATTCGTGTTACCGGGTGATCGGCCAGCAAGGCGCTGCGGGCATGGTTCAAATCGGGCAGGGCGACGAATACGGGGTGCCCTGTGGCCAATGCCGCGTCGGTCTGGCGCAGGAGGAGGGGCCTGCCATCGATCCGCTCGAGCAGCTTGTCGCGCCCGCGCATCCGGGTGGAGGCTCCGGCGGCCAGAAGCAGGATCGGGATCGTCTTGGTCATGGCTATCACGCCCGCATGCGCGATCCATCGGGGTCGAAGAGCGGCTCGGTCAGCATGACGGCGGGGCGCATCTGGCCGAGGATCTCGATCTCGGCGGTCAGGCCGGGTTTGGCGGTCTCGGTCGGCACAAGGCCCAAGGCGACCGAGGTATCGCTGTGATGCGAGTATCCGCCCGATGTGCAGAAGCCCTGCACGCGGCCATCGATCCAGATCGGCTCATCGGCAACGACATCCGCGCCGTCGGCTTCGACCTTGAACGGAACGAGGATGCGCTTGGCCCCGTCAGAGCGCTCGCGTTCGGCAGCATCGCGGCCAATGAAGGCGGTGTTCTTCTTGAACGAGATGAACCGGTCGAGCCCGGTTTCCGCGGCGGTATAGTCGGGGGAATATTCGCGCAGCCAGGAGCCGAAAAACTTGTCGAGCCTGAGCGACATCATCGCCCGCATGCCGAACGGTGTGATGTCCATGGACTGTCCGGCCTCCCAAAGCGTGCTCCAGAGGGCGCGCTGTGAGGTGGGGTCGCAGTAGATCTCGTAGCCCAGATCGCCGGTATAGCTGACGCGCTGGACATGGGTGTCGGCCATCCCAACGGTCAGGCGGCGCACATCCATGAACCGCATGTCCGAGATGTCCGTCCGGGTGCAGGCGGAAAGCAGGTCGCGGGCGCGGGGGCCTGCAATCTGAAAGCCGTTCAGGTGATCGGAGATGTTCTGGATTTCGACGCCGTCCGTCTGGTTGGCCTTAAACCAGCGCCAGTGCATCCCTTGAGCGCCGTAGGACGCGGTCAGATGGAAGGTCGTCTCGTCCAGGCAGGAGACGGTGAAATCCCCGAAAAGGCGGCCTTCGGGCGAGAGCATCGGCGTCAGGGACACCCGGCCCGGCTGCGGGATATGGCCCGCGAAGATGCGGTCGAGCCATGCGCGCGCCTCTGGACCAGTGACGCGGTATTTGCCGAAATTCTGAATCTCGTTGATGCCGACGCTGCCCCGGACGGCCTTGACCTCGCGCCGGATCGCGTCCCAGGCGTTCGAGCGGCGGAAGGTCGGATCCTCGAAGGTCGGCTCGTCCCCTTGAGCGAAATAGTTCGGGACTTCGAGCCCGTATTGCGCGCCGAAGACCGCGCCAAGACCTTTGAGGATGTCGTACATCGGCGTGGTGCGGAAGGGGCGGGCGGCGGGCAGTTCCTCGTTGGGGTAGGAGACGGAGAAGCGGCGCTGGTAGTTCTCGATCACCTTCGGGACGGTATAGCCCGGCGTCGTCCAGTCGCCGAAGCGCGCCACATCGAGCGCCATGACGTTCCGCTCCGGCTCTCCCTCGATCATCCACTGGGCAAGCGTCAGACCGACGCCGCCGCCTTGCGAGAAGCCTGCCATGACGGCGCAGGCGGACCAGTAATTCCGGACGCCCGGGACGGGACCGACAAGTGGATTGCCATCGGGGGCGAAAGTGAAGGGGCCGTGGATCACCGATTTGATGCCTGCGGTTTCGAGGATTGGGAAGCGGTTATAGGCGAAGGCGATGCTGTCCTCGATCTTTTCGAACTGGTCGTTCAGCAGCTCGTGGCCGAAATCCCAGGGCGTTTTGTCGACGGACCATGGCTCGCAGGGCTGCTCGTAAAAGCCGATGCACAGGCCCTTGCCCTCTTGCCGTAGGTAGCTCTCGCCGCCCGGATCGATGATATGCGACACCTCGGTGTCGCGGGCGGCCAGTTCGGGGATCTCTTCGGTGATGAGATATTGGTGCGCCATCGGCAGCAGCGGCAAATAGAGCCCCGCCATCGCGCCGACCTCGCGCGCCCAGAGCCCGCCGGCATTGACCACGTGTTCGGTATGGATCGTCCCTTTCTCGGTGACGATGTCCCAGGTGCCGTCGGGGCGCTGGTTCGTCTCGAGCACGCGGTTGTGCAGGACGATTTCGGCGCCGCCCATCTTGGCGGCCTTGGCATAGGCCTGCGTCGTGCCGGACGGGTCGAGATGGCCGTCGAGCGGATCGTAGAGGCCGCCGAGGATGCCGTCGATATTTACCAGCTCGGCGCGCTCTTTGATCTCGGCGGGGGTCAGGATCTCGGTATCGAGGCCCATATAGCGGTGCTTGGCGCGTTCAGCTTTGAGCATGTCGAGCCGCTCTGGCGTGTCCGCCAGAGTGATGCCGCCGACATGGTGCAGGCCGCAGGAGACGCCGGTGAGTTCCTCGAGTTCACGGTAAAGGCCGATCGTGTATCCTTGCAGGGCGGCCATGTTGGTGTCGCCGTTGAGCGTGTGAAAGCCGCCCGCCGCGTGCCAAGTCGAACCCGATGTCAGCTCGGACCGTTCGATCAGCATGACGTCTGACCAGCCAAGCTTGGTCAGGTGATAGAGGACGGAGCATCCGACGACGCCGCCGCCGATCACGACAACGCGGGTGGTGGTTTTCATGGTGGCGGCTCCCCTTGCTGGTCCTTGCCCGACCCTAGGCGCGCAAAAGAGCGCTGAACATGTCTGATTGCGACATGAAGGGAGTCAGACGGACCTCGCCGGAGATTTGCGCGTTAATAGCGATGGACAGATTAATAACGTTACCGCGCACGCTTTTGCGTCTTGCGATTACCTACTGGCGCAAGCTTTGGGTTCGAACGGGTCTCATGGGGCTGCTGGCGCTTGCCGTCATCGCGTTTACGCAGGTGATCGAGCCCTTTATTCCCGACGCTCTGGCCACTTACGTTTCGGGGGATGCGGCGGACCGGCTGCTTGATCTGATCGCCAATGCGATGCTGGCGGCGACGATCTTTTCGCTGACGGTAATGGTCAGCGTTTTTCGGTCCTCGGCCTCGCAATGGACGCCCCGGATCCACCGGCTCATCATGCAGGATCCAACGACGCAGAATACGCTGTCGACCTTTATCGGGGCCTATGTCTATGCGCTGACCGGGATCGTCCTGCGGGAGCTGCATGTCTTCACCGACGATCAGGCATTCGTTCTGTTCGCGACGACTGTTCTGGTGCTGATCCTGATCGTCTATTCGCTGGTGCGCTGGACGCTGCATCTGCAGACCTTCGGTAGCCTCATCGCCTCGACCCGGCAGGTGGAGAATATCACCTGCCAGCAGTTCGAAGAGCGGCTGTCGATGCCGTGCCTCGGAGCCCATGCGCTGACCGAGGAGACCGAGATCCCCGAGGATGCGGTCGTCATCAAGTCGGACCAGACAGGATACATCCAACATATCTACGAAGAGGCGCTCGACGCGGCGGCAGAGCGGCATGGGTTCCATATCTACCTCACGCGGGAGATCGGATCCTTCGTCGTCGAGGGGCAGGAGATCGCTCTGGTGGCCGATCAGGGCGACCGCGACGAGGATCTTGAGGATGACAGGGACATCGCGGAGGTCGTCGGAGCGCATATCGTACGCGGGGATGTGCGGACCTACAATCAGGATCCGCGGTTCGGGCTGATGGTTCTGGGCGAGATCGCGTCCAAGGCGCTGTCGCCGGGGATCAACGATCCAGGCACGGCGATTGACGTCATTACCCGGCTGACGCGGCTCCTGATCGGATACCATGACGAGCGCAACAGCGAGGAAGCGCCGCAATACAAGCGGCTTTGGGTGCCTCCCTTGTCACCAGTAGAGCTGATCGAGGATGGGTTCGGATCGCTCGCGCGGGATGGATCGGCGATGATCGAGGTGCAGCAGAGGCTGCAGAAATCCCTGCAAGCCTTGATGGATCATCCGGACGAGCGAATGTCCAACGCCGCGTTCGAGGCGGCCCAGGTGGAGTTCGAGCGGGCGACGGAGGGTATGGAGTTCGCGCCTGACAAGACACGTTTGCGGGACGTAACCGATACGCGCGTGATCGAGGCGGTGGAGCGGCAGGATACCGCTCCGAGCCTGGTCAAGGAATGATGCGCGTATACTTGGTGCCCTCGAGCGTCGCGCCCGCGCGCAGACCGGTCTGGGCGAAGACGACAGCGATGACCGGGGCCGTCGTTGTCGTCGTTTCGGCGCGCAGCATCTCGGCCTGATCGGCGAAGGCATATTCGACATCCGCTCCGGCGGCCCAGCCGGGGGCGCGGCGGAAGTTGTAAAGCGCCTCATCCGTCATGAAGAACAGGACATGGGCGTATTGCTGCGCTCCGATCTGCAAACCGGCGGAGGCCGAGAGAGCGGAATAGTAGTCCACTGTCGTGTCCTGCACCCGCAAGGCGCCGCGTCCGTAGGCGCCGCCAAAGCCAAGCCCGGCTTCCGTCACGACAGGCATGACCAGGATTCCGCTGGATTTTTCAGCGATCTGCCGGGTCGAGGGGTATTCGCGGTACATGAAGGACAGCGTGCTGTCGGTGCGGGCGTCGATGACGTTGGAGCCCGAGCTTCCGATGCCGTTGCCGCAGGCGGCCAGGACGGTGGTTGCAGCCAGGGCGCCCGCTAGGACGCCGCGACGGGTAAAGGTATGCATAAGTCTGCTCTCTGCCAGTGGGTGCCGATCTTGATGATCGATCTGAGCCTACCATAACCTGTATTTCCAAGCCTGTCGATGCCTATGGGTAGGGGCGCGCGCACGGTTTTGCGAGGTCCGTGCGGTCTTGGCGCTATTCGGCCGGTTGCTGCGAGGGGCCGGGTTGGGATACGGGGCAGGAATGGAGTTGACCGACACGCACCGGGCCTGTCTTGAGGAGGTCCTCACCTGGCGCCGGGATGTCCGGCATTTCCGGACGGATCCGGTCCCGGACGAGGTGATGGGCCGGATCGAAGCGTCGGTCGCGCGTGCGCCATCGGTCGGGAACGCCCAGCCCTGGCGGTTCGTACGGGTCCGGAGCGAGGCGGCGCGAAGACGGGTTCTGGCGTCGTTCGAGGCCTGCAATCGCGCGGCGGCAGACGGCTACGACGGCGCGGCGCGGGCGGCCTATGCCGAGCTCAAGCTGGCGGGGCTGCGCGAAGCGCCGGTGCATCTTGCGGTGTTCACCGATCCCGAACCTGTCGAAGGGCGCGGGCTCGGGCGGCAGACGATGCCCGAGATGCTGACCTATTCGACGGTGATGGCAATCCATACGCTCTGGCTGACCGCGCGGGCCGAGGGTGTCGGTGTGGGCTGGGTGTCGATCCTCGATCCCGAGGCGGTGCGCGAGGCTTTGGATGTGCCTGCAGGCTGGCAGCTTACGGGCTACTTGTGCCTTGGATGGCCGGAAGAGCCCAGCGCGGTGCCCGAGCTCGAGACGCGCGGATGGCAGGCGCGGAGGCCGCCGGTCTGGCTGGATCGCTGAGCGGCTCCGGCGCGCTGGCGAGCCAGTTGAGGAAGATGCGGCGGAAGCGGTTCGGATCCTCGAGAAAGGGCAGATGGCCGGTATTCATCAAAAGCGCGTGGCCGTTCGGAAGTCCCTTGATGAGGCCAAGCTGATGGGCCGGCGGAACGACCGGATCCTGCGTGCCGATCACGCAAAGCGCCGGATGATCGATTTCGGCCAGCGTCTCGCGAATGCTGCGCCGCGCAAGCCAAAGCGCCATCAAACGCAGCGTCTCGGGGGGAACGGCGGCAAGCTCTCCGCGCATCCGGTAGGGCAGGAGGCTATCGGTGGCGGCAGGAGCAAAGACAGCCTCCATCCCGCGGCGGAAGCGGTGGGGATCCGTCAGCCAGTAGCGGCACATCCAGCCGAAGGTGAGCGGGCCAAGGATGGGCAGGCTGCTGATGCCGATCGACAGGCGGCGCGTGCCGTCCAGATCACCGGAGACGAGCGCTCCGATCAGGCACATGTCGCGCACCAGATCGGGATGCCGCCGCGCCAGAAGAAGCGAAATGAAGCCGCCGGTCGAATGCCCAACAAGGCGCACGGGGCAGTCCCCGAAGAGGCCGCGAAGGGTGTCGGCATAGCTATCAATGAAGCTGTCACCGGCAAGCGCCTCCCTGACGCCTTGCACCGTGTCGAGCGAGCTGTGCCCGGGCAAAGGCAGGGCAACCATTGGCGCGGAGAGCTCCGGCAGACCGTCGATCAGAGGATCCCAGATCGCGCTGGTCTCAAAAAGACCGTGAAGAAAAACGAGAGGCGTGCCTTCGCCATCCTGACGGTACCATTTGAGGGGAATATCGGGCTGCATGGGCGTCGTCTTGCGTATTTATTCGTATGAGGACTAACGCAAGACCGGACGGAATAGTTCAACGCCTGTTACAGGCAAACCAGGCAACAGGTCCCGGATCGGGTCGTGGACGCGGTCGAATCAAGAGGCGAGAGCCCGTGCCGCATCGATTGCGAAATAGGTGAGGATCCCGTCGCAGCCCGCGCGTTTGAAGGCGGTCAGGCTTTCGAGCATGACCGCCTCCCGGTCGAGCCAGCCGTTTTGGGCGGCGGCTTCGATCATCGCGTATTCGCCGCTGACCTGATAGGCGAAGGTCGGGGCTCCGAACGTGTCTTTGGCCCGCCTGCAGATATCGAGATAGGGCATGCCGGGCTTGACCATGATCATATCCGCGCCCTCCGATAGATCGCGCGCGATCAGGCGCAGCGCCTCGTCGGAATTGCCGGGGTTCATCTGATAGGTCTTCTTATCGCCCACAAGGCGGGCGGAGGCGCCGACCGCATCGCGGAAGGGGCCGTAGAAGGCCGAGGCATACTTGGCGGCGTAACTCAGGATCGTGACGTGGCGATGCCCTTCGGCCTCGAGCGCCTGGCGCATGGCGCCGATGCGGCCGTCCATCATGTCTGACGGGCCGAGGATATCGGCGCCTGCCTCGGCCTGCGCCAGCGACATCTTGACAAGCGCCTCGACGCTTTCGTCGTTCAGGATCTCGCCGTCCACGACAAAGCCGTCATGGCCGTTGACGTTATAGGGATCGAGCGCAACATCGGTCATCACGGCGATCTCCGGGACCGCGTTCTTGATCGCGCGGATGGTGCGGTTGACCAGGTTGTCCGGATCCCACGCCATGGCGCAGTCTTCGGTCTTCAGCTCCTGTTCGGTATAAGGAAAGAGGCAGATCGCGGGAATGCCGAGGGCCTGCGCCTCCTTTGCGGCCTGAACAATCCGGTCGGGTGTCAGGCGCGATACGCCCGGCATCGACGGGATCGGATCTTCGGCGTCCTTCCCCTCCATCACGAAGACCGGCCAGATGAAATCGGCGGGGCTCAGCGTGGTTTCCTGCGTCAGGTTTCGCAAGGCGGCCGTCCGCTTGAGCCTGCGAAACCGGGCGGCGGGGAAGGGGGCGGAGAGGGGCTGCATGGAGGACCTCGGAAGCTTTTGCGTGTCCTCTTTGCCTGACACGCGGCGGGCGTGCGCTCAAGGGGGTGGCGGTGGATCGGGGGCGCGGCTAGGGTCGCGCCGAGTTCCGCTGATCCAGGACGTCTGTTGTCTATTTATGAAATGATGGTCGAGCTGATCGACCTGCGCTCCTTCTCGAACCTGTGGTACTGGATCGCGCTAGCAGTCGTGTGGTCGAGCGCCAGCCATTGGATCATGGGCATTCCCTATGATCTGGTCCTGCGCGCGCGGCGGCAGAACCCGCAAAGCTACAGCGATCTGATGGATCTGGTGCGGATCAACACCAACCGCATCTACACGATCGTCGATATGGCGGGGCTTTGGCTGCTGGGCTTTGCCACCTTTGCCCTGTCGTCGCTGGCGGTTCTGGCCTTTCTCTTTTGGGTCGAGTTTGCGCAGGCCGTTTTCTTGATCGCCTTCCCGATCAGTTTCGTGGCGCTTCTGACGCTGCACACGGCCGAGATCATCCGCCGCGATCATCCCGAGGGAGAGGCTCTTTTCTCGCTTCTCGCGCGGCACCGGTTCTTTGTGCAGCTGATCGGTGTGGTCGCGCTTTTCGTGACCGCGATGTTCGGGATGTATCAGAACCTGTCGATCGGGCCGTTTGGCTGATGGGGCGTTGACTCCGCGCCGCTGCGGGGTAGGTGAGCGGCCATGTCCGATCCGTCCAAACTCACCGTCTCCGGCGCGCCGGAAGGCTTTGACGCCCGCCTGATCCTCAGGGAGCTGGAGCGCGGGCCGGTCTGCCACGTTGCGCGGGACGACAAGCGGCTTGAGGCGATGCGCTCGGCGCTGGCGTTCTTTGCGCCGAAGGTGCCGGTCGTGGTGTTTCCGGCCTGGGACTGCCTGCCTTTCGACCGGGTCTCGCCGAATTCGGACATCTCGGCAGCGCGCATGGCGACGCTGGCGGCGCTGGCGCATGGGATGCCGGAGCGGTTCGTGCTGCTGACCACGATGACAGCGGCGACGCAGAAGGTGCCTGCGCGCGAGGTGCTGAAGGAAGCGTCTTTCAAGGCGCGTGTCGGCGGGCGCGTGGACGAGGCGGCGCTCAAGGCGTTTCTGGTGCGGATGGGGTTCGTGCAGGCGCCGACGGTGACCGAGCCCGGCGATTACGCCGTACGCGGCGGGATCATCGACGTCTATCCTCCGGGAGAGACGGGGCCGGTGCGGCTCGATCTTTTCGGAGACGTTCTGGACGGGGCGCGGCGGTTCGATCCGGCGACGCAGCGGACGGTGGAGAAGCTTGAGGTCGTGGAGCTGGCGCCGGTCAGCGAGGTGATCCTCGACGAGGCAGCAATCACACGGTTCCGCCAGACCTACCGGATTGAGTTCGGCGCGGCGGGCACGGATGATCCGCTTTACGAGGCGGTGAGCGCGGGGCGCAAGCACCAAGGGGTCGAGCATTGGCTAGGCTTTTTCCACGAGCGGCTGGAGACCCTGTTCGATTACCTGCCCGGCGCGGTGGTGAC
This sequence comes from Aestuariibius insulae, assembly GCF_040783535.2. Taxonomy (NCBI): domain Bacteria; kingdom Pseudomonadati; phylum Pseudomonadota; class Alphaproteobacteria; order Rhodobacterales; family Paracoccaceae; genus Aestuariibius; species Aestuariibius insulae. The sequence continues at coordinate 441,688 of NZ_JBFONW020000002.1, read as the reverse complement.
ACTGGACGATCAGGTGACGCCGTCGCGGCTGGCACGGTGGGAGCAGATCGAGGATCAATACGAGACGCGCAAGGCCGCGATGACGCAGCGGGGGATGGGGTCGGTCTACAAGCCCGCGCCGCCAGCGCTGCTCTATCTGGATGATGCGGCCTGGGAGGCGGCGGTGGGGGGGCACCGGCGGCTTCAGTTCGCGCCGCTGCCGCAGGCGACGGGGCCTGGCGTGATCGATGCGGGCGGGCGGATCGGGCGCAACTTCTCGCCCGAGCGGCAGCAGGAAAGCATCAGCCTTTTCGGAGCCTTGGCCTCGCATCTTAAAGAAAAGCTGGCCGAGGGGCCGGTCGTTGTCGCCTCCTATTCGGAAGGCGCGCGAGAGCGGCTGACGGGTCTGATCGAGGATGAGGGCGTGGCCGAGGCGATCCCGGTGCGCGACTTCAAGGGGGTCGAAAAACGCGGGCTGCATCTGGCGGTCTGGGCGCTTGAGCATGGGTTTGAAAGTCCGGACCTGACGGTGATTTCCGAACAGGACGTCCTCGGCGACCGGCTGATCCGGCAGACCAAACGCAAGAGGCGGGCCGAGAACTTCCTGACCGAAGCGCAAAGCCTGACGCCGGGCGATCTGGTCGTGCATGTCGATCATGGGGTCGGACGCTACAAGGGGCTGGAGGTTGTGACCGCGCTCGGCGCGGCGCATGAATGTCTGCTGCTGGAATATGCAGAGCAGTCAAAGCTTTACCTGCCCGTCGAGAATATCGAGCTGCTGTCGAAATTCGGCCATGAGGAAGGCCTGCTCGACAAGCTGGGCGGCGGCGCGTGGCAGGCCAAAAAGGCCAAGCTGAAAGAGCGGATCCGGCAGATCGCCGATCGTCTGATCCGGGTGGCGGCCGAGCGGGCGCTGAGGACCGCGCCGGTCATGGAGCCGCAGGAGGGGCTTTGGGATCAGTTCTGCGCGCGCTTCCCGTACGAGGAAACCGACGATCAGTTGTCGGCGATCGAGGACGTGCTGACCGACATGGCCAGCGGCCATCCGATGGACCGGCTGATCTGCGGCGATGTGGGCTTTGGCAAAACCGAGGTCGCGATGCGCGCGGCCTTTATCGCGGCGATGTCGGGGGTGCAGGTTGCGGTGATCGCGCCGACGACGCTTTTGGCGCGGCAGCACTATAATAGTTTTGCTGAACGGTTCCGAGGCTTTCCCATTCAGGTCCGGCCCCTGTCGCGGTTCGTCTCGCAGCGCGATGCGCAGCTGACGCGCGAGGGGATCTCGCGCGGGACGGCCGATATCGTGGTCGGCACGCATGCGCTTTTGGCGAAGTCGATCAAGTTCAAGAACCTCGGCCTTCTCGTTGTGGATGAAGAACAAAAATTCGGCGTCACGCACAAGGAGCGGCTGAAATCGCTGCGCACGGATGTCCATGTGCTGACGCTGACGGCGACGCCGATCCCTCGCACGCTGCAGATGTCGCTGAGCGGGGTGCGCGAGCTAAGCATCATCGGCACGCCGCCCGTCGACCGGCTGGCGATCCGCACCTATGTCAGCGAATTCGATGCGGTGACGATCCGCGAGGCGCTGCTGCGCGAGCATTACCGGGGCGGGCAGAGCTTCTACGTCGTTCCGCGCATCAGCGATCTGCCCGAGATTGAGGAGTTCCTGAAAGAGCAGCTGCCGGAACTGAGCTATGTCGTGGCGCATGGCCAGATGGCGGCCGGAGAGCTCGATGATCGGATGAACGCCTTTTACGACGGCAAGTTCGATGTGCTGCTGGCGACGACGATCGTCGAATCGGGTCTCGATATTCCGACCGCGAACACGATGGTCGTGCATCGCGCCGACATGTTCGGTCTGGCGCAGCTTTACCAGATCCGGGGGCGCGTGGGACGCTCCAAGACGCGTGCCTATGCGTATCTGACGACGAAACCGCGCGTGAAGCTGACGCCGCAGGCCGAAAAGCGGCTGCGGGTGCTGGGATCGCTCGACACGCTGGGGGCAGGCTTCACGCTGGCCTCGCAGGATCTGGATATTCGCGGGGCGGGCAACCTTCTGGGCGAAGAGCAGTCCGGGCAAATGCGCGAGGTGGGCTACGAGCTTTACCAGCAGATGCTTGAAGAGCAGATCGCCAAGATCAAGTCGGGCGAGGCGGAGGGGATCGTCGATGACGGGCAATGGGCGCCGTCGATCAATTTGGGCGTGCCGGTCCTGATCCCGGACGAATATGTGCCTGATCTTGATGTGCGGCTGGGCCTCTATCGCCGCTTGAGCGAGCTGACAACCAAGGTCGAGCTGGAAGGCTTTGCCGCCGAGCTGATCGACCGTTTCGGCAAGCTGCCCAAGGAGGTGAATACCCTCCTGCTGGTCGTGCGCATCAAGGCGATGTGCAAGCGCGCCGGGATCGCCAAGCTGGATGCGGGGCCGAAAGGGGCGACGATCCAATTCCATAACGACAAGTTCGCCTCTCCCGAAGGACTGGTGGAGTTCATCGGCGATCAACGCGGACAGGCCAAGGTCAAGGACAACAAGATCGTCGTGCGCCGCGACTGGAAGACGGAAGCCGACAAGATCAAGGGCGCCTTTGCCGTCGCCCGCGACCTGGCGGAGAAGGCGGGCGCGATCAAAGCCAAGACGCCCGCCGAATAGCGCGGAACCCGGCGCGTCCGGACCGGTTGAGCCGGTAGGACTTTCGCCCGGGGCATTTGATGTTTGGCACGATTGATTACCGCGATGTGTTTTATGCGGTCTTCGGGCTCGCCCTTCTGGGGCTGACGCTGCAGCCGACTTTGTCGCGCTACCGCATCGTGAACATGCCGCTGCTTTACGTCATGATCGGCACCGCGATCGGTCTGATCGGGCTTCCCGTGATCGATCCGCGTGTCGGCGGCCTGTCCACCGCGATCATCGAACATACGTCCGAGCTGATCGTCATCATCTCGCTGGCCGGGGCGGGTCTGGCCATCGACACGAAGGGCAGTTGGCGCAACTGGAACGCGACCTTCCGGCTCTTGATCGTGGCAATGCCGCTGACGATCCTCGCCATCGCGCTTTTGGGGATCTACACGCTGGGGCTGCCGATCGCGGCGGCGCTGCTGCTGGCCGCCTCGCTCGCGCCGACCGATCCGGTGCTGGCGCGGTCCGTTCAGGTCAGCCCGCCGGGGCAGGAAGAGGACCCGATGGAGGTGTCGCTGACCGCCGAGGCGGGGCTGAATGACGGGCTGGCCTTTCCTTTCGTTTATCTGGCAATCACCACGGCCACTCTGGGCTGGTACAGCATCGATGAATGGGGGCTGGAATGGCTCGGCTTCGATTTCGTCTACCGCGTCGCGGCGGGCTGGATCGTGGGGTATCTTTGCGGGATAGCGATGTCGCGGATCGTTTTCAGCGGCATGGGTGACGCCAATAGTGGCGGCTGGAACGCGATCGTCATGGTTCTGGCGTCAACGCTGATCAGCTATGGCGTGACCGAGGGTGTGGACGGCTACGGGTTCCTCGCCGTCTTTGCCTGCGCACGGGCCGGGCGAGACCGGTCGCGGGGCACCGATATGGAGAATTACGAGAAGTTCGTCCATCACGGCGCCGATCAGCTGGAATCCATCCTTCTGGCGCTGCTTCTGCTCTGGCTGGGCACGTTCGTCGGGTCGGGCGCGCTGGCGGGGCTGCGCTGGATCGAGGTCGCCTTTGCGCTCGGGCTGATCTTTCTGCTGCGGCCCACTACGGGCTTTCTGTCGCTGCTGGGCCTCAAATGCGAGAATATGGCCCGGCGCAACGTGGCTTTCTTTGGCGTGCGCGGGATGGGTTCGATCTTCTACATCGCCTACGCCCAGAACCACGCGGACTTTACGGACATCGATACGGTCTGGCGGATCGCCGTGCTGGTGATCGTGCTGTCGATCCTGATCCACGGTTATGCGGCCAATTTGGTGCTGAACAAGGCCGAGGAGGAAGAGGAGCATCCCTATCGCGAAGAGGAAAAGGCGTGAGAGACGGAAGCCTAATTTTTGAGAGTGCGGGACCCGCAGTGGCAGCAACGATGCCGAGGCTTGGAAAGATCGGCACAGTCGTTCCGATTTTGCCAAGGGCAGGTGTCGAACCGAGGCTGTCATAGCCAGCCATGGGTAGGGTGATGATAGGGCGTGGATCCGGCTTTAGTCCTTGACGAAGCGAAAGAAGATCCTGCCCAGACCGGCAATGCCAAGGAGCGTCGTCAGCAGATTGGAAAGCCTCTCGCGGTTCATGAGGCGGCGGCGTGCTGCTCCTTTATGTCGGCGATGACCTGCGCCCAAAGCTCGGGCGGCTGCGCGCCGGGGACGGCATGTTTGCCGCCGACGATAAAGGTCGGAACCGAATTCACCCCCATCTCGCGGGCCTTGGCGTCCCGCTCGCGGATACAATCGAGATCGGCATCGGAGGCGAGCAGGCGGTGGATCGTGGCCGCGTCGAGGCCGATGGCATCGGCGATATCGGCTAGCGTATCGGCATCCCCGATATCGCGACCGTTCTGGAAATACGCCTTGAAGAGCGCGTCAACGGCAGCGTTCTGCTTGCTCTCGATCCCGGCCCAGTGGATCAGCCGATGCGCATCGAGCGTGTTGGGTGTGCGGGTGATCCCGTCCAGATCCATCTCCACCCCGATGTCGCGGGCGTGATCCGCGATCCGGCCATAGACCTTGTCCGCCCCGTCCTTGCCGCCGAACTTTGCTTCGAGATAGGCGCGCCGATCTACGCCTTCGCGCAGCATGTCGGGGTTGAGCTGGAAGGGATGCCACTGGATCGCAAAGGGGTGATCGGGCGCGTCTGCCAGCGCGCGATCAAGCTGGGTCTTGCCGATAAAACACCAGGGGCAGATCGGGTCGGACAGGATATCAAGCTGGACGGGTTCGGTCATATTGGTCTTTCGAATTGATCGCGCAGCTGGCGGCGCAGGAGTTTCCCGTTCGCGCCGCGTGGAAGCGCCTCGAGACGGCGATAGAGACGGGGTTGTTTGTATCTGGCCAGACGCCCGGCTGCAAAACGGTTCAGCTCGTCCTCGGCGATATCCCCCGCGGCGCTGTAGATGGCGGCGATAATGGTGGTGCTGTCCGTCACGGGAACCTCGATGGCGGCGATATCGGTGATCTGCGGATGGCCGGAGAGCGCGGCCTCGACCTCGAGCGGGGAGACGCGCACACCGCCCGCATTCATCATGTCGTCGTCGCGGCCAAGATAGGCGATGGCGCCGTCCGGCTGCCGCTCTCCCAGATCGCCGGTGAGGAACCAGTCGCCGTCAAAGCGGCCGGCGGTCTCTTCTGGGGCGTTCAGGTAACCCAGCATGAGGCCGGGATCGGAGCGGTGGATGGCGATCGTGCCGGGATTTGCCTCGGCGCCGCCGGAGCGCAGCGTCACGCGGCGGCCAGGCTGGGGGTAGCCCGACGTGCCCGGCGGAGCAGGGCGGTCCGGGGAGCCGGAGAGGAAGGTGGAGCATTCGGACATGCCGAACGCCTCATGGACCTTCGTGCCTGTCGCCTCCTCCCATGCAGCGCGGACCGGATCCGGGAGCTTTTCTCCGGCGGAAAGGCCATGGCGCAGGTGCGGTAGATCGAGCGGCCCGGCCTCGCGCAGGAAGCGCCGATAGATGCCGGGTGCGGCGGCAAAGATCGTGGTCTCATGCCGCTTGAGAAGGAGCGGCAGGAGGCTGGCCTCCGTTCCCTCCTGAGGGACCAGCGCGGTTGCACCGATCGTCCAAGGATCGAGAAGGCCGGTGCCGAGCGTATAGGTCCAGTTGAAGGCGCCCGCATGGAGTAGCCGGTCCTCAGATCTCAGGCCATACCAGCCCTGATGCATCATCTGACGGGCCAGGATCGCGCGGTGGGCGTGGATGACGCCGCGCGGTTTGCCCGACGTGCCGGAGGTGTAGACGATATAGGCGGCCTGCTCGGGGTCGCCCATCGCATAAGGGGCGGCGGGCAGGCTCTGCCAATCTCTAAGCACGCTTAGATCGTATGTGGGAGTACCGCCGTCCGGGATAGGGCAGCTGCCGTCGGTCAGGATGGCGGCGGGCTCTAGATCGCGGGCGAGCGCCGTCATCTCGGGCCGGGTCAGTGCGGTGGAGGTCGGGACGGGGATCAGGCCCGCCGCAATGGCACCGAGATAGGCGACGGGGAAATCGGCGCTGTTTCCAAGGCGCAGAAGGACGCGGTCGCCTTGGTTCAGGCCGCTTTGCAGAAGGCCAGTGGCTGTGCCGCGCACGGCCGCTTCTAGGCGAGCATAGGACCAGCATTCAGCTTTTGCGGGCCCCAGAATGGCGAGCGCAGTCTTATCCGGGCAATCCCCAGCATTCGCGAGCACATACTGGGAAAGATTGAACGGGCTGGACATGGCACCGGGCTACGCCAGTCCGGTGCAGGGGTTCAAGAGCCTGCTATTGAGCGGCGTGCTGCGTCGCGGTCAGATAGGTGGTGCCGAGGCGATCCTCGATCATTTCCCCGGCTTCCTCTTCGGTCAGATCGTGCAGACCGGCCATGCGCGCAGCGAACCGGTCCGCATCGCCGTCGGCGGCCTTGACGTGGGTGGGACGCAGATGAGGAAAGGCCGGATGCAGCACTTGCATGGCAAGATCGGGGTCTCCTGCAATATCGCTCCAGGTCATCATCGGTCGTCTCCTCGGTCGTGGATTGGTCTGTCAGCCCGCCTTGCGGTCCATCGGGGGTTCGGGGATGCGATCGTCGCCGAAATCAGCATCAGCGCTGTAGACGTCTTCGCCCACTGGAATATTCTTGGCGCTGTCGAAGATCCGTTCGTTGTCGCGGGTCGGATCCATCTTGGCATCCGCCGGTTCTTCGCCTTCGGCCCAACCGCGCGCCTCGTCACGGGCGCCCTGCACGCTTTGCGAGGTCGCGATGGCGAGATATTCGGCAAAGCGGTCCAGATCGCCGTCGGTCGCCAGCACCTCGTCCTCATCAAGGCCGGGCCAGCGGGTCAGGACGCGCGGCGTGTAGGCGGCCCAGTTCTTTTCGACGGTCGTCCAGTCCATCCCGGTCTCCTTTGACATTCGATATTGAACGTCCCGGACGCGGGAGCGGTTCCGCCTAATCGTCCAGAAGGCGCGGAAGCACGATCGCGGCCACGAGGACCGCGAGGATCTGGACGAGGATATAGGCCGGAATATGGGCCGGGTTAATGCCCGCGAACGTATCGGACAAGCCGCGCGCGATGGTCACGGCAGGGTTCGCGAAACTGGTCGAGGCGGTGAACCAATAGGCGCCGGTGATATAGAGCGCGACAAGGACCGGAACGGCGTCGGGCCGGGCTTTGAGCCCGCCGAAGATCACAAGGAGCAGCCCGAACGTCGCGATCAGCTCGGATGCCCAGAGAGCGGGACCGGTACGGGCCGTGGTCGAGAACTGCCATATGGGCAGATCGAACATAAGATGCGCAGCCCAGACGCCGAGGAGGCCCGCCGCGATCTGCACGGCGACGTAAGCAGCGGCCAGACCCGGCGTGATCTCCTTGCGGATCAGGAAGGCAAGCGTGACGGCGGGATTGAAATGCGCGCCCGAGATGGGCCCGAGCGTCAGAATGATGACATAGAGGATGCAGCCCGTCGCGATGGCATTGGCCAGGAGCGCGATGGCGACGTTTCCGCCTGCCAGCGTTTCGCCCATGATGCCCGATCCGACGACGCCGATCAGCAGGAACGCGGTGCCGAGCGCCTCGGCGGAGAGTTTGCGGATCATGATGCGCCTCACGTCAGCCGGTCTGGCCGATGCGGGTCAAAAGCGCACGAAGCTCTGCCGCGTCAAGGGTTTCGATGGGCTGGGCAAGCAGGGCCTCTGCGCGGTGCTTGAGGCGAGCATAGGCCGTTCCGAAGGCGCCTGGCCAGTCGTCCTCCGGCGCGGCGGCGGGATCCTCGACCCCCCAATGGGCGCGGACGGGTGCGCCAGGCCAGATCGGACAGGTCTCGCCTGCGGCCGATCCGCAGACGGTGATGACGGCCTCCATCTCGGGCGCGTCCTCAGCCGCGAATTCGTCCCAGCTTTTTGAGCGCAGATGGGCGGTCTCGTAGCCTTGCTCCTCCAGCAGCTTGAGCGAGTAGGGATGGACCGCGCCCGCCGGGTCGGAGCCTGCAGAATAGGCCGTCACGCGCCCATCCGACAGATCATTCAGCAGCGCTTCGAGGAGGATCGACCGGGCGGAGTTGCCGGTGCAGAGGACGAGGATGTTCATGAGGGTCGATCGCTAGGGGAGATTTGTAACGCTTTCATGTCGGCCGCGCCGGGTGCAGAGATTTTTCGGGCGACGGTGGCCAGGATAGGCCGGTGGTCGGAGGGATGCGGATGGGCCGCCTCGGACGGGGGCAGCAGCGCGATGTCAAGATCGCCGGTATGCGCGATACGGTCGAGCGGCAGAAGAGGCCGCCGGGCCGGAAAGGTCTTCTCCGGCGTCAACAAAGTATAGCCGCGCGTGACGCGCCCCAGACCTGCCTTGCCGGACCATTCGTTGAAATCGCCGATCAAGATGGTCGGACGCGAGGGTAGGGCGGCGACCGCCTCCTTGATGGCGTCGATCTGCGCACGGCGGGACCGGCGCAGAAGGCCCAGATGAACACCGACGATGCGAAGCGGCCCGTCCGGCGCCTCGACATCGACGGTCACGGCGCCGCGCGGCTCCAGACCGGGCAGATCGAAGCGGTGGACCCCCAAGACGGGAAAGGAAGGCTTGGCCAGCATGGCGATCCCGTGCCAGCCAAGGCTTTCGCCATTCTCGGCGACGGGCAGCGGATGCAGGCCGGTCAGCGCCTCGATCTGGTCAAGCGGCAATGCAGAGGGACGGGCTCCCAGACGGTGATCGGCCTCCTGCAGGACGACGAGATCCGCCTGCAACGCATGGATCGCACGAAGCACGCGGGCCGGATCGCGCTTGAGATCCGTGCCAAGACCGGCGCGGATATTGTAGCTGGCCAGACGAAGGGGCTTTGCAGTTTCGGCGCGCATGACGGATATATACAGTATCCGAAGCCGATGAAGAGGCTTAACCCGTGCCCACAGATCGTCCCGCCATCGTCGCCAAGGTCCTGCAAGGCGCGCTTGTCGTCTCGGCGCTGGCTGGCGCGTTTGTCGGTCTTTGGTCGCTGGTCTTCGTCGCGCTGGCCGCGCTGGCGCTGACCTACCTGCCGCATTACGTCGCCCATCTGACAGGTGTCCGGCTGCCGCGCAGTTTCCTGTCGGCCATTGTCTTTTTCATCTTCGCGACCGTCTTTCTGGGAGAGGCCTTCGATTTCTATGAGCGTTACTGGTGGTGGGACATCGCGCTCCACTTCGGTTCGGCGGTGTCATTCGGGATGTTCGGGTTTCTCTTCATCTTCATGCTCTTCGAAGGCGACCGATACGCAGCGCCGCCGTTAGCTATCGCGTTCCTGAGCTTTTGCGTCGCCATGTCGGTCGGCGCGATCTGGGAAATCTTCGAATTCGCGATGGACCAGATCTTTGGCCTGAACATGCAAAAATCGGGCCTGATCGATACGATGTACGACCTGATCGTCGACATGGCCGGAGCGACCCTCGGCGCGACAGCCGGGTTCCTTTACCTCAAGGGACAGCAAATGGGCGGTCTGGGCGGTGCGCTCGAGGACTTCGTGCGCCTCAACAAACGCCTCTTCGCCAAAATCCGCGACCGCTAGGATCCGGCGTGGCGGCAGGGCCGCACTCGCGCAAAAGTCGAACCCCGTCTCAACCAATCACCGCTGAGGCTATGGCCTTCAAGGATCCGCACGGGCATCCAGCATCCGGCGGGGCGGATTTGAGAGCTGGATAGACATTTGTTTGAGACCTTTAGCATCGCCGTGCTTGCCCTTAGCGACACCGAACTGACGCTCCTGACCTTCGCGCTTCTTTTCGCTGGAAGCCTGATCGGTATACTCCTTCTGGACAACGGAGATCACCTTCGCCGGGGACCTTACTTTGCGTGGTACGGCTTTCTGACCTTCGCAATTGCCGGGGTGTCCTTTCTCTTTGTGTTCACGATCGACGCAGTCGTCGCGCAGCTTATCTGGGCTCTTTTCCTTCTTGCGGGGATCTGGCTTCTCATCGCCGGCGCCGTTCTTGGCCGTATGAGTGCGGCGCGTGCGCGCGATATGGGATGGAGCCGGTGGACCGGTCTCCTTTCGCTCGTGCCGCTTATCTGCCTGGTCTTGTTGTTCACGAAATCATCGGACCCGGACAGCGATGATCCTCACCTGCTTGCCGGGGTGCCCGGAGGGCTGATCGGCGTCGCGTTCTTCGGGATGGCGCGCGCGGCGGTTCCCTATAGCGAGACGCTGGCACTGAAGCGCGAGACACAGATGCCGCTCAGCGCGGCGGAGGAGGCGATCTATTTCGACTTTCACATCAGGACTTCGGGGATAGACACCTATCTTCAGAACATCGCCGATCAGGCGGTTCTTCCTGTCCAGGTCGATGAGGTCACGACATTAGCACAGATCGAAACCTCCGGGCATGTGATGACGCGGCTCTATCTGCTCGAGAAGGAAGAGACCGACATCGAGATGACCGATGACTGGGCTGCGGACACCGTAGAATATCTATGCGGTCACGCGTTCTTTTCCGCTTTGCTCGATGCAGGGGCCGTCATTCGCGAACGTTTCGCCTACGAGGACGGCGCTCCGATCGGTTTGATCGAGGTCTCAACCCAGGACTGCGCGAAACCTGTCTAAGCTAGAAGGCCGCCTTACCTACGCCGACCGCTGCGGATCCTGTGACCTTGACGGCCGTCGTTCCCGCCTTGGTCACGACCCTTGCGGGTGTGCAGGCGGTCAGCCAGACGAGCAAAAGGAGGAGGGCGCTAGTTCTCCTCATACCACCAGACATCGGGTTGCCAGCTGGTGCTGTCGCCGTAGATCGGGAGCGTCTCGGGGAACTTCAGCTCCTTGGCATGCGCGATGCGGCTGACATTGTACTGGTAGATCGGGATTACGTAGCGGCCCGCCATCAGCACCCGGTCGAGCGCCTTGGTGGAGGCGCGGAAATCCTCTTGGCTCTCTGAGTTCAGGAGCCGGTCGATCAGCGCGTCCACCACGGGATCCTTGACGCCGGCGGAGTTGCGGCCGCCCGGAGTCTCGGCCTCTTCGGAGCCGAAATAGAGGTACTGCTCGTTGCCGGGAGACAGCGACAGATCGCGCCGGTAGAACGTCATGTCGTATTCAAAGGCCGCCGTCCGCTCGGTATATTGCGCGGAATCGATCATGCTCACCGTCACATCCATGCCAAGCCGCTGAAGCGCTTCGACATAGATGTCGATGATCGAGGTGTTCTCCATATCGCCTTGCCGGAAAAGGATCTCGAAGGCGAAGGGCTCGCCTGCCTCGTTCTTGAGCGCGCCGTCCTGGATGGTCCATCCGGCCTCCTCCAGCCGCGCGAGAGCTTCGCGGGTGCCCGCCCGATTGCGTTCCGAGCCGTCTGAGACGGGCAGCGAATAGCCCTCCAGCGTGCCGGGCAAAAGCTGATCTGCGAAGGGGTCGAGGAACTCGGCGACACGCCCTTCGGCAGGCCCATGCTCCATCCCGAGGATCGAGTTCGAGAAATACGAGGTGATGCGGGGCTGCTCGCCGCCGGTAATCGTCTCGTTGATGAACTCGTAATTGAAGGCCACGATCATCGCATCGCGCACCCGCCAGTCGTCGAAGGGCGCCTTGCGGGTATTCATGACATAGCCTGTCATGCCCGAGGGCCGCTGATGCGGGATCACCGATTTAATGACGTCGCCGCTGTCGATGGCCGGGAAGTCGTACTGGCTGTCCCATTTGGCGACGTTGAACTCGCGATTTGAGTTGAGGATGCCCGCCTTGAACGCCTCGAACTGGGCAGTGCCGTCGCCGAAGAACTCGATCCGAATCTCATCAAGGTTATGGGTGCCGCGCCGGAACGGCAGATCGTTGCCCCAGTAATCGGGATCGCGCTTCAGTGACAGAACCCGCCCGGGCACCACCTCGTCGACCACATAAGGCGCCGTCGTGATCGGGATGACATCCACACCGCTGCGGGTGAAATCGGTGTCGTCCCACTGCGCCTTCTTGAGGATCGGACGCAGGCCCGTGATCAGCGCTAGCTCGCGGTTCTCCTCGTTGAAAGTAAAGCGCACGGACCGCTCGCCGGTCTGCTCCATGCTCTCGACCTTGGTCCAGAAATTGAGGTAACGCGGATGGCCCTCGGTGCCGAGCGTCTCGTAGCTCCACATCACGTCCTCGACCGTCACCGGAGAGCCGTCGGAAAAGCGCGCCTCCTCGCGCAGGGTGAATTCGACCCATTCGCGATTCGGCCCCGTCTCAATCGTCTCGGCCAGAAGACCGTAAAGCGTGAAGGGCTCGTCCCAAGAGCGGCCCATCAGGCTTTCCACCGCGAGAAAGCGAAGCTGCCAGGGGACAGTGCCGCGCCGGATATAGGGGTTGAGGCTGTCGAAGCTGCTGACCTCGCCAGTGACGATTCGCCCGCCGGTCGGTGCATCGGGGTTCACGTAGGGCAGAGACACGAAATCTGGGGGCAAAGCAGGCTCCCCATACATAGCGATAGCGTGGCTTGGCTCGGCGGCGGCGAGGTGAGGGAGTGACGTTAAGGAAAGAGCAAGACCGGCAGCACGGACGAGAGAATAAAATTTCGATGCCATCGCCCGGTGGCCTCCCCTTATTTCGTTCGGTTTTGCGACGACCCTAGACGGGCATCCCAACCTTTTCAAACTTTTAGCTTGGAAGCGGGCGGCGGATTGCTTATAAAGATGTCACTGCTCGATAGGTTTCTTGCCTGTATGAAACCTGCCTCAATAACTTAGCGCCCGCTTCGTGCGGGCGTTTTTTTTGGCGGTGGGAAAACGGGTGGCCGACCACAGCTCAGAGAACCGTGGCCTGCTCTTCGACGTCAAAAAGGGTAGACTAAGAAGTCGGGAGCCTCGGAGAAATGATCGACGGTCAAATCGTCCAGATCCGCCTTGGACAGACGGGCTGTGTAGTCTCCGCTTGTATCGGTCCAGACAATGTCCTCTCCAGACTGGATCGCGTTCGTCATAAAGAGGTCGTATTGCTCCTCGGCGGTTAGTTCTGATCGGCCACGAAGTGTGATCAGATCCTCGGTGGGGTCAAAATCGGTCACCGTCACGTTCCCGGCCGCAAAATCATTGTAGAACTGGAATGTATCCGAACCAGATCCTCCCGTCAGACTGCTTTGTTCGGCGTCAGTTCCGAAGAGATTTAAGGCGGCAAGGGTGTCGTTTCCACTTCCTCCAAAAAGCTCGCCCTTTCCATCAAGATTAGCAATCAGGTCATCCCCTTCATCGCCATAAAGAAGATTGTTCCCGCATCGTCTATGATGACATCTTCGCCTTTGCCCCCGCGAAGAATGTCGTCTCCGAGACCGCCGTCTAATAGATCATTTCCGTCTCCGGCATAGATCCGGTCATTCCCGCTATCCCCGAAAAGGCGATCCGCTCCATCGTTTCCCCAAATCCGGTCATCTCCACGTCCTCCGCGAATAAGGTCATCGCCGGTCTTGCCACCGATGCGATCGTTACCTTCTTCGCCTACGATCCAATCGTTGCCAGCGCCCCCAGCAATCCGGTCGTCTCCGGCACCTCCGTTAAGACTGTCGTCACCATCCTGACCATAGAGTTCGTCGTCACCAGCTCCTCCGAGTATAGTATCATCTCCGGTATTTCCCATGAGAACGTCATCATCTTCTCCGCCGAAGATAAGATCATCGCCGGCGCCCCCGCCGATGAAGTCACTGCCCGCCCCGCCTTCGATCCTGTCCCTACCGCCGCCACCGCGCAGATCGTCATTCCCGTCACCGCCGTAGATCAGATCCGAGCCGTCGCCGGCATGAACGAGATCATCGCCATCACCTGCGTAGATCGTCGTCTCGCCCCTCTCAATTCGGATGACGTCATCCCCGGCACCGCTCTCGATGGTACCTACCAAGGTTGAGATATTTATTTGGTCGTCACCTGCGCCAGTTGTGATGTCGTCTATGAAGCTCGGTGAAACGGACACGATGTTGTAATCGGCATCCGTAGACCCAAGAAACCCACCATACGCGATCTGCAGAACGAGGTCAGAACCGAGCGACTGTATCCCGCCGAACGCATCGAAGCCGAACCACTCCGGATCAAAGACAATGAGGTCTTCGACCGGCAAGGACAGATCCGTATATTGCTGCGCGATATCTGGAAGGGATGGGCGGTTTGGATCCAGTGCGAACAGGGCGATCCCTGTGATCGTTCCGGATTTCGGCAGTCCATCTTCATCGTAAACGATATCGATACCTGTAACTCGTACTCCGTGAGGGAAGGGTATCCCGGGTAACGAGAGTTCGTTCGTGAAACCTGTTGATGTCGCGTCAATAATCATGTCGTGTCTCCTGAGAAATAAGGTCCGTCAACAATCGGAAATGGGAAAATCGATTCTACCTAGGCGTGAGTGTCTGCGTTTGGCGGGAAGATGGAAGGTACCCGAGCCGAGTCTCTCGGCAATACTTCAAATGCTTGCCTCTACGAAACCCGCCTCAATACCCTAACGCCCGCGTCGTGCGGGCTTTTTTTCAGGCGTGCGGCGAAGTGGGCTCCGCCGCAACGCGATGGAGCTTTGAGTTCAGAAGAGTTCGTCTCGGCCGAAGTCTTCCATGAAATTATCGATGCTGAGATCGTCCAGATCGAGATTTTCGATGCGGGCCGTGGAATTGCCGGTGGTGTCGGTCCAGACCACATCGTCCCCGTCCTGAACGGCCCCCGCCAGAAAGAGGTCGAACTGTTCCTGAGCGGTCGTGTCCTCGCGCTGGACTGTATTCAGGATATCCTCTTCCACGTTGAAATCGACTACGACTGCGTTGGCATTATAGATACCTTCGTAGAACTGGAAGACATCGGCACCGGCACCGCCCTTGAGGCTGTCGGGAGCGTCGCCTTCGGAGTAGAAGTCGACAGCGACAAGCACGTCATCCCCGGGACCGCCTTTGAGGATGTCCGTGCCGCCGCCGCTTGCAAGGGTATCCCGACCGCCTCCTCCGATGAGAATATCGATTCCGTCGCCGCCGATGAGGGTGTCGCGCCCCTCTCCGCCGTTTAGTCGGTTGTTGCCATCGCCGCCTTCGCTGTCGAAGTTGCGTACGATGAGAAAATCATTGCCCGCACCGCCATAGAGTTGATCGTTTCCGGCTCCTGCGAGCATGAAGTCGTCGCCATTCTGGCCATAGAGCCTATCGTTGCCTAATCCCCCCTCCATGCGGTCATCTCCGACATTGCCCATGAGCGTATCGTTTCCCTCTCCGCCCACGAGAAAATCATTGCCGGCGCCACCGCCTACGAAATCGTCACCCAACCCGCCGAAGATCTGGTCTGCTCCGTCATTGCCGCGCAGATCGTCATTTCCGTCTTCTCCGTAGATGATGTCATCGCCCCTGCCACCAAAGACGCGATCGCCACCATCACCGGTTCGGATCGTATCGTTGCCAGATCCGGTTCGAACCGTGTCATCACCAGCACCTGTTTCAATGTCTTGTGGAAAGAAAGTGCGAGTGTCGATCAGTGTGACATCAGGCGCGTCATATCCAAGATCGGAGAGGACTGTCTGGAGCTGGAGGAAAAAGCCAGGGGTGTACCAGTCTGAACCGAGAAAGCTCAGATCCTCGATATCGACGCTGATGTTGGAGTAGCGTGCGGTATCGTTCGGCCCGTTAACGTCCCCGGAATTCGGTGCCGAGAACGATTCGTCGAAAACGGCGATTGTGGTAACGGTGCCCGAAATCGGGAGGCCCGCCTTGTCATAGACGATGTCAGTCCCGACCACCCTGACGCCGGTCAAGACTTCAGCGCCTGGCATGGACGTAACGTTGATAAAGCCCGTCGGTGTTGCATTGATAATCATGTGTCGTCTCCAGAGAAATGAAGGTCCGCAAACAATCGGGAGTGAAAAATCGAGTCTACCTGCGGGTGATCATCAGAACTTGATCAGGAGATGAAAGACCCTCGGGTGACTTTCTTCCGGGCGCTGCAAATTTGCCAAGCGAGGGACCCGCTCGCCAGGAGCGGGTCAGTCAGGGCGGGAAAGTGGCGGATCGGGCGTGACTTTCCCTGCCCGGTCGCGGCAAATGCCCCATATTCAAGCGTCAGGGCAGATCAAGGAGCGCCGCAATGAACCTCAAGGGAAAGACCGCAATCATCACCGGGTCCAATTCGGGGATCGGGCTGGGGGTCGCGCGGGAGCTGGCGAAGGCGGGGGCCGATGTCGTGCTGAACTCCTATACCGACAATGACGAGGATCACGCGCTGGCCAAGGAGATTTCGGACCAGACCGGAACGAAGGCGCGGTATATCCAAGCGGATCTGTCGAACGGGGACAAGGCGCGCGGGCTGGTCGAGGAGGCGGGGCGCTGCGATATCCTGATCAACAATGCGGGTATCCAGCATGTCGCCCCGATCGAAGAGTTTCCGGCGGCCAAATGGGATGCGATCATCGCGATCATGCTCTCCTCGGCCTTTCACACGGCGGCGGTCGCTTTGCCGATGATGCGCGAGGCGGGCTGGGGACGCGTGATCAACATCGCCTCGGCGCATGGTCTGACAGCCTCGCCCTATAAATCGGCCTATGTCAGCGCCAAGCACGGCGTCGTGGGCATGACCAAGGTCATCGCGCTGGAGACGGCCGAAGAGCCGATCACGGCCAATGCAATCTGCCCCGGCTACGTGATGACGCCGCTGGTCGAGAGCCAGATCCCCGACACGATGGAGCAATACGGCATGGACCGGGAGACCGCGATCCGCGAGGTCCTGCTCAAGCGGCAGCCGTCCAAGGAATTCGCCACCACCGAGCAGCTGGGCGGGGTCGCGCAGTTCCTCTGTTCGGACGCCGCCGCCCAGATCACCGGCACGACGATCAGTGTCGACGGCGGCTGGACGGCGCTCTAGCGCCTATTCGGCGGCGGTTGCAGCCTGCATCGGTTGGCCGATGCCCTGCGCAGTCAGGAAGGTTCGGATCTGATCGCGCGCGACCTCGGCCACGGGGAGCGTCTCGCCCAGATCGTGGAAGGTCATGGCAGTCACCGTGCCCGCGCCTGCTTCTTTGTCGGCGGGGCGGCGCCAGTCGGAATCGAGGTGATCGGACAGATGCGTGGTCGCGACCAGCTCTCCACTTCGGTAGTGGCGCAGGACGGGGTGAATGAACGGATCGGGCTCGCCCCCATAGGCGGTATGGGCGCGTTTGACATGGGTGGGCGTCGTGCCGAAATTGCCGAATTCCAGCGTCACCATCAGAAAATCGCGGGCAAGCGCGCCGTCCCGAACCCAGTCGACAGGCACGTCACGATAATGCGTGCCCGCCTCGGCTCCATCCGTCACGATCACATCGCCGAGAAAGCCGGGCTGCAAGAACATACCCGACGAAAGACTGATCCGGTCGATGATCGTGTCGATCAGGGCAGCCTCGTTCAGAGGCACACGGCTTGAGGGATAGGGCGTCCCGTTCACACGGCCCGCAATGAACTGCGTGAGCGCCGCGATATTGTGCCGGAAGCCGTGGACAAAGCCGGACATCGTCTTCTTGAAGTCGCGGCTTTGCATGACCGTCCCGGCGAACCAGAGGTTCTCCGCCGTCTCCGCCTCCCATTGCGCGGTCATCTTCGGGAATTTGCCGAAATGCTGCATGTCGGGCCGGATCGCCTCGTCAAAGATCTCCGCATCGAAGCGGAAGCCGGTGCAGCACAGGATGTGATCGTAATCGAGGACGATCTCGTGACCCTCGGCCGCCGTCATCTTCGCGCGCACCGTAAAGACATCGCCGTTTTTCTCGATCCGCATGGGTTCGGCATCGACGACGGCGTTCTGCGATTTCAGCTGATAGGTGTCGATGAAGTTGTTGTTCACCGCGCGGACATGGCCCACGAAATGGGTGTTCCAGGCGAACTTGATGGGATTGGGGCTCATCACGTGGATCGAGGCGGCATGTTCGATCAGCTGCTCGGCCGTCTCGAAAGCAGAGTTGCCCTTGCCCAGAATCAACACGCGCTTGCCGTTATAGCGGCTCCCGTCCTTGTCGAAGGTCATGTAATTGTCGGTTAGTTCGATCCCTTCGACCTCCGGCAGCCACGGCTTGGTGACGCCGGAGGCGACGATCACATGTTCCGACCTGAAGGCGCGGCCATCGGCGCAGGTCACGGTAAAGATCCCGTCCGCCTTAGAGATGCGGCTCACATCGGCATTGAAGGTGATGTTGCCTTCAAGCTGTTCGGCAAACCGCTCGAGGTATTCGACGTAAGTGTCTGCTTTGGGGAAGTATTTCGTCGTGAAGTCACCGACATTCAGACCTTCGTCGTTCAGCAGCGTATTCCAGTCATAGCGCAACCGCGCCTCGGGATCGGCAAGGCCGGTATGGACCTTGTTGATCGAGATGAAATTGCGGTGGCGCGGGAACTGGCGGAAGAACCCGCTCACAGCGTCTCCGCGTTCCAGAAGCTGCACGGAAAGGCCCTGTTTCCTCAGCAGGTAGCCTGCCTGAAGGCCCGCGGGGCCCGTTCCGACGACGATGCAATTCACCAATTTGCTCAAGATACGCTCCGATCCCTGTCTATCCCCGACAGTGTCCGGCGGGGTCTGCCAAAAGAAAAGAAACAACTGCAAGTTGTCAATTCCACGAAATGGGGAACGGAGCGGTCAAATGCGCGCAGGTCTTTTGCCCGGCCGGGTGGTCTTAATGCTGCGCGCGCTATATTGCACTGCAGCATGACGCATCCCCTGAAAATAAATCTGGCCCTGCAGGGCGGGGGTGCGCATGGCGCCTTCACCTGGGGCGTGCTCGACCGCATCCTCGCCGATGACGATATCGAAATCGCCGCCATCTCCGGCACCTCCGCCGGGGCGCTGAACGGGGCCGCTGTCAAATCGGGCATGATCTCTGGCGGCAAGGCGGGGGCGCGCGAAAATCTCGACTGGCTCTGGAGCAAGGTCGGCGCGGTCACCGATGACGTTTTGACGGCGTGGATCTCCTCGGTTTCTCCGACCTCGGCGGTGATGGCGCGTGCGCTTGAGACGACACCGGCCTATCAGGCGATGGATATGGCGATGCGGTTCTTCACGCCCTACACGTTGCCTGCCTTCGTCGACAATCCGCTGCGTCCGATCGTGGAAAAGTTCAGCTACGACAAGGTCTGCGCCACAGACGGCCCGGAGCTGTTTGTCTGCGCGACGAACGTGCGAACGGGCAAGATCCGCGTCTTTCAGGGCGAGGAGATCTCTCCCGATGCGATCCTCGCTTCGGCCTGCCTGCCGACGGTCTTCAAGGCGGTGGAGTTCGAGGATCCCCGCACTGGCCAGATCGAGGCGTTCTGGGATGGCGGCTATACCGGCAATCCCGCGCTCTTCCCACTCTACGAGCCGCATCTGCCCGATGATCTGGTGGTGGTGAACATCAATCCCATCGTGCGGGAAGAGGTGCCGCGCAATGCGCAGGCGATCCAGAACCGCATCAACGAGGTCAGCTTCAACACATCGCTTCTGCGAGAGCTGCGCGCCATCGACTTCGTCCGCCGCCTGATCGAAAGCGGCAAGATCGAGGACGGTCAGATGAAGCAGGTTCTGGTTCATATGATCGCCGATGATGCCTTGATGAACGACCTGAACGTGGCGACCAAGCTGATCCCGCAGCCCGCCATCCTCGCCCGGCTCAAATCGGCGGGGCAGGCGGCGGCGGACCGGTTCCTGACCGATCACAAGGCCGATCTGGGTCGGCAGAGTTCCGTCGATCTCAGGGCGATGTTCGATTGACCTTTGGGCCGGGATCGCGACAAGGTCGGCCCTGAGAGTGGCAGGACCCAAAGGAGACGACGATCCATGTCGCGACTAGCCGTTACCCTACTAAGCCTCGCCGTCCTGGCGGGATGCAACACCGTTCAGGGCGTGGGCCAGGATATCCAACGCAGCGGACAGGCGATCCAGCGGGCCGCCAACTAGGCCAGACCCGCAAGCAGCTTCGCCGCCAGCGCCCACATGACAAGGCCGATCCCGATATCGAGGATCCTCCAGGCGCGCGCCGATTGCAGCAGCGGCGCGAGAAGTCGCGCGCCGTAGCCCAGCGAGAAAAAGAACACGAAAGACGCCGTGACCGCTCCGATGCCGTAGGCCAGCCGCGGGCCGCCTTCGGCAAAGCCCAGCGAGATCGCCCCAACAAGGCCCAGCGTGTCGAGATAGACATGGGGATTGAGCCAGGTAAAGGCCGCGCCCGTTGCCAGCGTTTTCCACAAGCCCGCCGACTGCCCGGCTAGCGTCATCTCGTAATCGCCGATCCAGGCCGCGCGAAACCGCAGCGCGCCGTACGCCAGCAGGAACAGCGCGCCTCCAATCGCCATGATCCGGGGCAGGGCGGGGATCGCCTCGGTGATCGTGCTGAAGCCCGCGACCCCTGCAGTGATAAGCAGCGCATCCGACGTCGCGCAGAGCAGGCACAGCCAGAAAACATGCGTCCGAAGCAGGCCTTGTCGCAGCACAAATGCGTTCTGCGCGCCAATGGCCAGGATCAGCGAAAACCCCGTGACAAAGCCCGTGGCCGCCGCCGCGATCATCCGGAGGCAGGCACCGGATCGAGCAACTCGCGATCCCCGTTCGGATAGACCAGCCCGGCCGAGATCACGAGCTTTGCCGCATCCTCGACCGACATATCCAGCTCCACCACATCCTCGGTCGGCAGGAACAGCAAAAAGCCCGAGGTGGGGTTCGGCGTCGTCGGCACGAAGACCGACGTCATCTCATAGCCGCCCGCCTTGGCGCGCACCTCGCCCTTGGTCGTGGTCGAGATGAACCCGACCGCCCAGATGCCGCGGCGGGGATATTCGATCAGGCAGGCTTTCTCGAAGCTCGATTCGGTTTGGGCAAAGACCGTCTCGGCGATCTGCTTGACGCCGTTATAGATCGAGCGAACGACCGGCGTGCGCTGGACCAGACGCTCGGCCGAGCGGATGATCGACCGCCCGATCAGACCCTTGGCCATCCATCCGATGATGATCGTGAAGAGCAGGAAGACGATGACCCCAACGCCCCGAATCGAGGCGCGGTCGTCCACATCGACCTCGGGGCCAAGCCAGCGGCGCAACAGGATATCGGGCTGATAGCCGTCCGGGATCAGCGGCAGAACGAAGCCGTCGACCCAGCCGATCACCGTCCAGATCAGCCAGATGGTCAGGCCGATGGGCGCGATCACGACAAGACCGGCAAGAAAGTTGGCTCTGAGCCGGCCCAGGAACGTCGTGCGACGCTCCGGAGGTGGATCTGGCGTGAAAGGTTGTGTCATCGGACCGGTCTCGGCTCCCCGCGTTGCCGCCTATCTAGGCGAGCGAACCGCCCGGGACAACTGCACTTTCTGCTTTCCGCGTCTTGGTTTGCAGTTCTAGTGCAATCTCTGCCGCAAGACGCGCATTGTTGAGCACAAGCGCGATATTCGCCTCGAGAGAGCGCCCCTCCGTCAGCTCGAAAATGCGCTGCAGCAGGAAGGGTGTAACCGATTTGCCGCTGATGCCCTGCGCCTCGGCCTCGGCCTCGGCCAGCGCCTGCGAGATGATCGGATCGATCACCTCGCGCGGGATCTCGGTGGAGGCGGGGATCGGGTTCGCCACAAGCTGCCCCCCCGGCAGGCCAAGCGCCTGGCGGGCCAGATGCATCTGCGCGATCTCGGCGGCACTGTCGGCGCGCAGCGGCGCGGGCAGGCCGCTGTCCCGCGACCAGAAGGCGGGCAGGGCGTCTTGCCCGTAGGCAATAACGGGCACCCCGTTCGTCTCCAGCACTTCAAGCGTCTTGGGCAGATCGAGGATCGCCTTCGCGCCCGCCCCCACGACCGTGACAGGTGTCTGGGCCAGTTCGGTCAGATCGGCGGAGATGTCGAAACTCTGCTCCGCGCCGCGATGCACCCCGCCGATCCCGCCGGTCGCGAAAACTGCGATCCCGGCATGGGCGGCGGCAATCATCGTGGCCGAAACTGTGGTCGCCCCGGTGCCGCCGCGCGCCATGCAGGCGGCGAGATCCGCGCGCGACAGCTTGGCCACATCGCGCGCCTGCGCCAGCGCCTCCAGTTCGGGATCTGTCAGCCCGATCTTCAGCCGTCCGTCCATCACCGCGATCGTGGCAGGCACGGCGCCTGTCTTGTGGATCTGATCCTCGACCCGGCGCGCGGTCTCGACATTCTGCGGATAGGGCATCCCATGAGTGATAATCGTGCTTTCCAGCGCGACCACGGCGTCCCGATCCGGCACGATCCCCGGGGCCAGATCGACGGCGATCATAGGTCTTCTCCCGACACATAGCGGGCGGCGGCCTGCAGCGCTTGCGCCAGTGCATCCGTGCCGGTCGCACCGCCCAGCTCGGCCACGATATGCGCAGCCATCAGTGTATCTCCCGCCCCGGTAATGCGCTTGGCCAGAACGGCGGGCGGCGTGGCGCGAACGACGCCGTGCGGGCTCGACTTCGCGGCGGCACGGGCCCCATCGGTGACAAGGATCCGCGCGCCGGTCCCGCGAGCCAGCGCAGCCAGCGCCTCATTCGCGTCGGCCGCCTCGACACCCGACAGCGCATTGGCCTCTTCGAGGTTCAGATAAAGCGTTGCATGATCGCAGCCCAGAAAAGGCTTCAACCGGTGGATCTTGCCCGGCGAGGCAGGTGCGACTCTCAAATCGGCCTTTGCAAAGGCAGGATGCTCCGCGATCTGTGCCAGAAGCGAGGCTTTGAGATTGCCGTCCAGCGCGATGATCCCGGAATAAGGCGCAGCTTGCGTGGCGATAGGGCCTTTGACCAGCGGCGCAAGGATCGCATCGCCCGCTTCCTCGAGCGAATGGGCGTCAGCGATGGCGGCCGTCAGCTCTCCAGCCGCTTCGATGGCCATATAGGTGTCGGTGGGCTTGTCCGAGCGGTGGATGTGATCGGTGACCATCCCCAGCTCCCGCGCCCTTTGCACCAGCGCGTCCCCCGCATAGTCGCGCCCCAAAGCCGTCAGCAGAACCGGCGTCATCTTCAGCCTGGCCAGCGTCATCGCGATATTCATTGCCACCCCGCCCGGAAGCCGGGTGATGCGCCCGGGCCTGTCAGCGCCGAGCGGCATGGCGTCAGGATTTCGCCCGATCACGTCCCACAGGACCGATCCGATACAGATGATCTCGCTCATGAACGCCTCTTCGCCCGGCTGGCTGCCCCGTGCAAGGTCAGGACGGATCTGTCCCCGGAACGGCAAAGGTCAGCGACGCCCAGAGCGTCTCCCAGACCGCATCGGGGTTGGCGGCAAGCGCCGCTTCCAAGGGCTCGCGCAGGATCACCGCATCGGCCAGATAGCTGTGCCCCGGCCTGACCGGCAGCAACGCCACGCCTTCTGTATCGGTGCGGTGCAGCGTGATATCGACCGCGCCGTCCGGCGCCTTCTCGAACAGTTCGACCTGCGCATCGGGTCGCGGATCGCCGAGATAGAGCACCCGCACCGGCAGAACACCATCGAGCGGCGCGGTATAGGGATTGGCAAGCGCAACGATCTCGGTCTCGAGCCCCGATGGCGCATCCTCCCCGCCTCCATCGCCGACGGCGATCAGAGTGCGGGCATAGCGCGTGTAGCTTTCGACGAAATCCTGCTTGGGCAGATCGCGCGAATTGTGCAGCGCCGTGATCCCCGCGAAATCCTTATGCTCGGCAAAGGACAGGAACTTGTCGAACGTCTCGTAACGCACCTTGGCGGGCATCGAGACATAGGCCAGCGCGACCAGACCATCCTCCGCGTTATCCAGCTGCGCGGCGGGCATATCGCCTGGACGCCCGCCCAGCGGGTCGGTCCCGTTCCCCGCCGTGACCTCGAAGCGCTGGAACCTTTGTGGAAAAAAAGCGAACCGGGTGCCTTCGAATTCCTCTCCGTTGACGATATGAGCGGCAAGGGGATCGCCGGTCGCGACTTGATAGTCGACCGGTTCGATCCAGAATTCATGGGCGCTGGCCAGACCAGCCGGACACAAAGCGAGAAGGGCGGCAAGAATGCGCATGGGGATCTCCGATTTGACCAAGGCGAAGGTGGCTGCATGGCGGCTGGTGTCAACCGCTCTGTTGATCTGGATCGCCCTGTCCCGCGCCGCTTTTGCCCATGAGGTCTTTCCCAGCGTCGCCGATCTGTCCGTGGAGGACGGCGTCGCCACGATCGAGACGCGCCTCAACCTCGAAGCGATTCTGGCGGGCGTGGATCTCGACGGGCTCGAGGATACCGATGCCGCCGAAAATGCGGCCGACTACGACGCGCTCCACGCGCTGGACCCCGCCGCTTTGGAAGAGCGTCTGCGCGCCGCCTGGCCCAGTATTGCAGACAACATCACGATCACCAGCGGCGGTGCCCCGCTCGAGCCACGGCTGGAGGGTGTCGAGATCCCTCAGGTCGATAGTCCCGAGGAAACCCGGCTCTCAATGCTCACGATGACAGCGGATCTCCCCGAAGGCGCGCAATCGGTCAGCGTCGGCTGGGCGCGGGAATACGGCACACTCGTTCTGCGGCAGCAGGGGGTCGAGAACCCGGCTACCGAAACCCTGACCGGTGGCGAGATCTCTCCTCCCATCGCGCTGGAAGGCGGCGGTGCCGCCAGCGGAGGCTCCACCTTCCTCGAGTATATTTGGGTCGGCTTCGAGCATATCATCCCGCTCGGTCTCGATCATATCCTCTTCGTTCTCGGCCTTTTCTTCCTCGCCGCCCGCATCCGCCCTTTGATCTGGCAGGTCACGGCCTTCACGCTCGCTCACACGATCACCCTCGCAATGGCCGCCCTCGGGATCGTCCGCATCTCGCCTGACATCGTCGAGCCGCTCATCGCCGCCTCGATCGTCTATGTCGCGGTTGAGAATATCTTTGCCCGGGGCCTCACCCCGTGGCGGCCCGCGGTCATCTTCGGCTTCGGTCTGCTGCACGGTCTGGGGTTCGCCAGCGTGCTGGGCGAGTTCGGGCTGCCCGAAGGCGCCTTCATTCCCGCCCTGATCGGCTTCAACGTGGGTGTCGAGATCGGCCAGCTTGTGGTCATCGCTGTCGCCTTCGCGATCTCGATCCCGGCGCTGCGCGCTTCGCGGATTGCGGGGATGGAGACAGGGATCGTCGCGGGCTACATCGCCTTCGCCTTCCTGTGCTGCGCAGGCCTCGTGATCGGCGCGGATCCGATGCCCGAGTTCATGCAGGTCTACGTGCTGCCCTTCCTGCTGCCGCTTGCGGTCCTCGGCTTTCTCTGCGCCACCTGCGTCGCCGCCGCATCCGTCGGCACCGAAGCCTACCGCCAATTCGTCAGCATCCCGGCCTCCGCCGCGATCGCACTGGTCGGCATCTGGTGGGTCATCGAACGGACGCTGCTTTAGGAGGGGTCAGTTGGCTTGCAAAATCTGCGCCGGGTTAATGTAATCCCGCTCAAAAAAGTCTCTCCAAAGCGCCTCAATCGCGCCGTCAGCCGATAATCGATCAAATGCCTGCCGGACCTTCTCCTCTGTCTCGGACGCGTCCGCTGGAACGACGATCCAAACCGGAGCTATGAAAAGCTGATCTATTGAGATGGCGACTTCATATCCGGCGCCGATGAACTGATCTGCGACATAGGAGCTCGTCAGGACGTGATCGATCCCTTCGGGTGACGGAAGGCCCAGATGGAGAAGCGCATCGATATCAGTGGAGAACTCGACAAAGGTCACGTCAGTCCCTTCCAAGTCCGACCCGGGCACAAGGGCAACCTGACCGGTCAGGATCGCGGTTTTGTAGATGCATCCCCGACAGACCCCGATCCGATCGCCTGCAATCGGAAGCGCAGTGGCATTATCCTCCTCCGCCGGATCGTCTGGCTCACCCTTCGCCGAAACAAGAACGATCGTGTCATAGTAATAGGGACCAATGAATCGAAACCGCGTCTCTCGAGTAGGATCCCGAGACATCGAGGCGACGGCGAAGTCCCAGTCGTCCTGCCATTCCCCGCTTTGAATTGTGTTAAAATCGGTGGCGGCAAAGGTCAGATCTTCCCCGATCTCGTCAGCAATTACTCTGGCAACGGCCACGTCGAACCCATCGGGTTCACCGTTGCTTAGATAGGACAGCGGTTCGTAGTCGCTGTCGAACGGCACACCAAGGGGATCTGCAACGAGAGGCCCGGCCAGCAGGCAAGCGATCAGCGCGCTATTCCGGATCATCGGTATAGGCATCTACACTTTCATGGGACCAGTCTTTGAGAAGTGTAATGAAAGAGCCGAAGTAAAAGCCGATGATCAGTCCGCCCCAGTTTTGCAGCACATCAGGAATCGAGAAACCCGATTTGAAGATCGGCATGAGCGCCACGACGAAGATGACGCAAAGCGCGATAAGCGAACTTACGATTACGGCGGCATAAACCACGAAGCGTTTGGTCGCTTGGTCCAACCCGATATTAGCAGCACGAACCCTTTGGCGGCGCCTAGGAACACTTGTCATCTCTAAATTCCCTCTTCAATGCTACGTGCAAATTCATAAAGCTCAAAAATTCGAGCATCTGCATCCGATGTTGAAAGACGCAGACGGCTCTCGACGCGATCTCCCGCCTCGACATAGGCAGCCCAAAGCCCTTTCAGAAAAGGATCTGTCTGGATTGAGGCACGTAAAACCTCCTTCGGGCGACCGTCGCCGTAGCGGGTAACCCGTTCCAGACAATCCGCCCAATCCATGAAAAGCCGCCGCTGCGCCGTCCACGACATGCTAATCGCCTCGGCATGCCTTAATCCATTGGCAGAATTTTCCGCAGTTGATATGCAATCCTCATTGGCAGCATGAAGACCTGCTAGCGTCTGATACACTCTGACGACCGGCAGATCTGCATCAATATCAGATGAAAAATCGATACTTCTCAACATCTCGGTTCCAACTTGGATCGCGACATCGAGAACCTGGCCATGGTTGCCGTAGGGCCGGCGCAGGTTTTGGCTAAGAGACAGCGTCTCCAGAAGCTCGAGGTTTATGATCCACTTTTCCCGGTCGGTAAGGGCGGAAAACCCATCAAGCTCATTGAGATCATTGGATCCTGCGGGACTTCTGACCAAAGGGATGTCGTCGTAACTGAGGTTTGACCTCACCACTTTGAGATAGGCCAGATAATTGTCCAGCCTGGGATCATAGGTAATTGCTGTTTCCGCAGCGGATATAGCGCGTTGGAACGTCCTTTCATCAAGACTGCCATCACGAAGAGCTTTGCTGATTTCACTGCGGTAGAGACGGGCAAGGGATTCCGTCCGGTCCAGCTCAACAGTAAGGGGAAGGGGTCCTCCGAAATAGGACCTGTCTAGCCGTTTGACGATAAAGCTTTCCCCTCTTGGAAAGAAGACGGTTTCTCCGTCAATTCCAAGAGCTTCGATTTCAAAATGGGCGAAATCATCGATAAGGGAGGCATCGCCAAAGGACTCGTAGAAGTTATATCCAGTCCGGTCAGAACCCGGTAAATCTCCCAGTTTTCCATTAGGTGTTATCTTATCAATCCAGTCGTTACTCGTAAGCGAGGGCTTGTTTTGTGACACCGCGAGGTCGATACTTACTCTAGGAGCTTCAAATTGAGGTTCGTTGTACCCAAAATGCGCGATGCTTAACCTAAGATTAAATTTGTCATCGAGATTTTGGGCCTGTGCCGAATTAACTCCCGTCAGGACCGCCCCCGCGATCCAGATTGCTGGCCAGTTCATGGTCGGCACCCGCAGCCCGAGACTGTTCCGTCGCTATCCAACGTCTCCGCGCAACAGCTGCGACCTTCGGAAGCTTCACAGCAATAGACGGTTTGGTTTTTGTCCTTGATCGGCTGGCAGATGGGCGATCCATCATAAGCGGCGCCAAGATAAGTCGAAATAATCGAAATAAAAAATTGAATACTCACCGGTAAACCCTCCTCCGGCATGACACAAAAAAGTACAAAAGATTCAACTTGAGGCAGAAACTTAACAGATTTCTTCTATTCGAGCAAGGTTGGGCTGACGTGAGGTCTTTACTTGCAACTCCGATGTGATTGGCCTAAGGCGCGCACACTTCACAGGCGAAGGCGGGCTGATGGGAGAGACATCCCCTGACGTCCACCGGTTGGGCAACCGCCCTGATCCTTCGTCTCAGGTTCAAACCGGAAAGGTAAACAGACATGGCTCTTCCAGAGTTTTCCATGCGCCAGCTCCTTGAAGCAGGCGTTCACTTCGGCCACCAGACCCAGCGCTGGAACCCGCGTATGGAGCCCTATATCTACGGCTCGCGCAACGGCATCCACATCATGGACCTCACCCAGACGGTCCCGCTTCTCGATCAGGCGCTCGGCGCGATCCGCGACACCGTTTCGCGCGGCGGCCGCGTTCTGTTCGTCGGCACCAAACGTCAGGCGCAGCGGTCCATCGCCGAAGCGGCCGAGAAATCGGCGCAATACTACATGAACCACCGCTGGCTCGGCGGCACGCTGACCAACTGGCAGACCGTGTCGAAATCGATCAGCCGTCTCAAGCAGATCGACGAGGCGATGGAGCAGGGCTCCGACGGTCTCACCAAGAAAGAGCGCCTAGGCATGGAGCGGGACCAGGCCAAGCTTCAGGCGTCGCTCGGCGGGATCCGCGAAATGGGCGGCGTGCCCGATCTTCTTTTCGTCATCGACGTCAATAAAGAAGATCTCGCCATCGCCGAAGCCAACAAGCTGGGCATCCCGGTCGTCGCCATCGTCGACACCAACTGCTCGCCCGATGGCGTCGACTACATCATCCCCGGCAACGACGACGCGGCCCGGGCCATTGCGCTCTACTGCGATCTGGCCTCGCGCGCGGCGCTCGACGGCATGACCGCCCAGATGGGCGCGGCCGGTATCGATGTCGGCGAAATGGTCGAAGCCTCCGAAGAGCTGGTGGAGGAAGCCGATCCCGCTTTCGAGCCGGCCGATGCGCCCGCCAAAGAGGTGACCCAGCAGCCGATCTCGGACGAGGCCGTCCGCGATGACGCCGCCCAGCCCGAGGCGCCGCTCGACATCGAAAACAGCGAGCCCGGCGAAAAGGTCTAAACCGCCGCTCGTTATACGACTGTTACCGGACGGGCGCATGTCCCGTCCGGACCCAACTTCAGGAGAGAGACATATGGCAATCACCGCTGCACAGGTGAAAGAGCTCCGCGACTCCACGGGCGCGGGCATGATGGATGCCAAAAAGGCGCTGACCGAAACGGATGGCGACATGGAGGCGGCTGTTGACTGGCTGCGCACCAAGGGCCTTGCCAAGGCTGCCAAGAAATCCGGACGCACCGCCGCCGAGGGCCTCGTGGCCGTCAGCGTCGAAGACGGCAAAGGCGTCGCGGTCGAGGTGAACTCCGAAACCGATTTCGTCGCCAAGAATGCCGACTTCCAAGAGATGGTCAGCCAGATCACCAACGTCGCCCGCACCGTCGGCTCTGTCGAGGCGCTGAACGAAGCCGAAATCGGCGGCAAGCAGGTCTCTGCCATCATCACCGACAAGATCGCCACCATCGGCGAAAATATGTCCGTGCGCCGCATGCAGGTGCTCGAAGGCGAGACGGTTGTCTCCTACGTCCACAACGCCGCGGCCCCCGACATGGGCAAGATCGGCGTTCTTGTCGCGCTCAAAGGCGACAATGCCGCCTTCGGCAAGCAGGTCGCGATGCATATCGCCGCTGTGAACCCGGCGTCGCTGAGCGAGGCGGATCTTGATCCGGCGGTGGTCGAGAAGGAAAAGCAGGTCCAGATGGACATCGCCCGCGAAAGCGGCAAGCCCGAGCAGGTCATCGAGAAGATGATCGTCGGTCGCATGAAGAAATACATGGCCGAGGTCACGCTGGTGAACCAGCAATTCGTGGTCAACCCCGATCTAACCGTCGCCAAGGCTGCCGAAGAGGCGGGCGTCGAGGTCACCGGATTTGTCCGGCTCGAGGTCGGCGAAGGCATCGAAAAGGTCGAGGAAGACTTCGCCGCCGAAGTCGCCAAGGCCGCACAGGGCTAAGCCGTTTCAAGACTCAACGTAAAAAGCCGCCCGGTTCGCGCCGGGCGGCGTTTTCATGCGCTCCGCTGAAAAGAGGCGTCGTCCTCCGCCGCCTCCAGCAGATCGCCCGGCTGGCAGGCCAGAACGCCGCAGATCTTGGCCAGCGTCTCGAACCGGATCCCCTTCACCTTGCCTGATTTCAGCAGGCTCAGGTTCTGCTCGCTGATCCCGATCTCCTCGGCCAGCGCGCGCGACGTCATCTTGCGCCGCGCCAACATCACATCAAGCCGCACGATGATCTGCATCAGACAAAGGTCCGGTTTTCGTCCGAGAGCCGCGTCGCTTCGCTCATGACCCAGCCGATCAGTGTGACGAACCCGCCCGCGAACAGAAAGCCCAGCTCCGCATCCGACAGCCCGATGGAAAGCGTCCGCTCTCCGGCGGGGTTGGACCAGGTCAGGATGAGGATCTGCACCGTGCGCACGACAATCTGACTGACCGCCAGCGCGAGCAGGCCCAGCCCGATCCGGTGCAAGTGCCGGACAGTTTCAGGCACAAAGATGCGCGCCTCGCGATAGGCCGCAAGAAGGCAGCGCAGCTGGTCTAGGATCAGCATAATAATGATGAACGGGATCGCCCCGGCCAGCCGAACCATGGCGAGCTGGGTGTTCGAAAGCGGATCGGCGATCTGAAGGCCCGGAAATTCCGACGCGAGCGTATCGCCGGAGAACCCGCTGCTCGCGACAGCAAGGATCGCAACGAGCGGAAGCAGGACAAGGGCAGGGATCGTCGCCCAGTACAGCCAGGTCGACAGGCGGGCGATGCGGGTTTGAGCTTGCATGGGGAACCTCGATATGAATTATATGTTTATCGTAAAACATTAAACATACGTAGATCAAGGTGAAATATGCGCATTCCTCTCTTCGCTATAGCATTGGCCCTCTCCGCCTGCACGTCCGTCGTCCGCTCTACGGTGGCCGAACTTGAAACCCGCTCCCCGGTCGACACCGATCCTGCCGCGATGACCATCGTCGCAGACCTGCCGCCGGGACTGGGGATCGCCGAAGGCAGCCCGACCTTGCGGCTATCCGCTCTCCGGTCCGATACGGGCGCGCAGACCGAAGGGGTCTTCGTGCTGGCACGCGGCGGCGCCCCGGGGGCCGAGACATTTCGCGTCGCACCCGCCGATCTAGACCGCTTCCGCAGGCTGCAAGCGCAGATCAAGGATTGGAAGGCCGAGGCGGCATCAGAAACAAAAGGACAGCTCAACATGGGGGTCAAAGGCTGCCGCATCGGCGCAGGCCCGGTGCCCAGCGCGTCCCTCTCGATCGCGATGCAACTGGAAGAGGACGGCCCTGTCCTGCCGCTGATCCGTCCGACCCCGATCAAACGGGTCCTGCGGATCACCGGGGTCGAGGAGCTGCCGGATTGCTAGTCCGCGTCGGGCTCCACCGGCTTGAAGGTCAGCGTGAACTCCGCCCCACCCTCAGGGTGGGTGCGGGCTGCCAGCCGCCCGCTTAGCCGCTGGGTATAGACCTGACAGATCTTCATCCCAAGCCCGCGCGACAGCGTAGGATCGAACCCACCTGTCAGGCCAGGGCCGTAATCGCGCACCTGCAACACCAGATCGGCCCCCGCATCGCGCAGGGTGACATCGATCCGCGCCGATCCGTCGGCCTCGCCATGCTTGACCGCATTGCCGACCAGCTCGGTGGTCACAAGACCCAAGGCAATCGCCATATCGGCCGGTACGATGCGATCGGCGATATCCTCGCAGCGTATCTCTCCCGTGCCTTCGGTGATGGCGATGGTCAGATCCCGGCACAAAACGCGCAGATATTCGCTTAGCGAGATCTCCCGCATCCCGCGCGACAGATGCAGCTGATCGTGAAGCCGCCCGATCGTCGCGATCCTGTTGGCCGCGTCCGTGACAGCCGCGCGCGCCGCGCCATCCTCCAGATCGCGCAGCTGAAGCCGCAGAACGCCCGACACGAGGGCAAAGCTGTTCTTCACCCGGTGATCGATCTCGGCGGCCAGCAGATCCTGCTGCGCCAGCAGCCGGTCCTTTTCCTGCAACTCGCGCGTCAGACGCTCCGCGTAGGATTGAAGCTGCAGATCCCGCTCCGACAGCGAATTGGCATAGCGGATCTGCGGCGTGATATCGCGCGAGACGGCAAGGATGCGCTGCATCGCGCCATCGGGCCCCGAAACCGGCGTCACGGTCACATGCCACCAGCGATCGGTCATCCGCGCGGTCGGGCAAAACGCCTCGAACCGGGTGGTCAGCCCCAGACGCGCATCCTCGACGGCGGTCTCAAGCTGCTGGCGTGCCTCTTTCGGCCAAAGCGAAGTCCATAGTTGCCCGTCGATGGCATCGAAATCATCGATCTCCATCGCGGCCATGCCGTTTGCGTTCATAAAGGACAGCGTCCCGTCAAGCTCGATCAGCTTGATACAATCGGCAGAGCTGTCCAGCACGGACAGCGCGAAAGCGGCCGCCTGACTGTCCAGAAGGTCAAGAGCCCGGCGATTTGGATCAAGGCGCGTGGTGTCGTTCATCGTGGAGGTCATGCAAGCCTCCCTGCACAGGGCGAGATATAGAAAGACGTCTTGACCTATAGGGGGGCCGAGCCCTCTGACCCAAGACAATTAGTCTTCGATATGTGAACAAATCCTTAATAACTAAACTAGATCTGTTCGGTCAGAGGTGAAAACTCCCGCAATCGCGTCAATCGTGACCTTGCATCGCCCGGGGCGGCATCGTTTGATAGCGCTATCCGTTGGAGGAGAACGTCCCATGTCAACTTCCAGACCCGCGCCTGATGCGGTCGTTGACCTTTTCATCATCGGCGGCGGGATCAACGGCTGCGGCATCGCGCGGGATGCGGCGGGGCGGGGCCTGACCGTCCGCCTGGCCGAGATGAACGATCTGGCCTCCGGCACCTCCTCGGCCTCGACCAAGCTCTTTCACGGAGGCCTGCGCTATCTGGAATATTTCGAGGTCCGCCTCGTCCGCGAGGCCCTGATCGAACGGGAGATCCTGCTCAAGGCGATGCCGCATATCTCCTGGCCCATGCGCTTCGTGCTGCCCTATCACAAGGACATGCGTTTCGAAGGCGAGACGCCGACCTCCAAGCTGCTCAATACCGTGATGCCTTGGATGAAAGGCCGCCGCCCGGCCTGGCTGATCCGGCTGGGTCTGGCGATGTATGACAGCCTGGGCGGGCGCAAGATCCTGCCCGCCACGCGCACACTGGACCTGCGCAGCGCCCCCGAGGGCGCCCCGCTCGAGGACCGGTTCGAAAAGGCCTACGAATATTCCGATTGCTGGATCGAGGATTCCCGTCTCGTCGTTCTGAACGCCCGCGATGCCGAGGCGCGCGGGGCTGAGATTCTGACCCGCACCAAGGTCCTGTCGGCCCGCCGCACCGACGATCTGTGGGAGATCGAAACCGAAGCGGACGGCAAGACCCGCACCCACCGCGCCCGGATGCTCGTCAATGCGGGCGGCCCCTGGGTCGGCGATATCATTCAGCAGAAGGTCCGCCTGAACACCCAGGAAGGCGTCCGCCTTGTGCGCGGCAGCCATATCGTGACCAAGAAACTTTACGATCACGACAAGTGCTACTTCTTCCAGGGCGAGGATGGGCGGATCATCTTCGCAATCCCCTACGAGACCGACTTCACCCTGATCGGCACGACCGATGCCGATCACGAGGATCCCTCCATCAAACCCGTCGCGACGCCGGAAGAGATCGAGTATCTCTGCGCCTTCGCCAACGGCTATTTCAAGCAGGACATCACGCCCGAGGATGTCGTCTGGACCTATTCGGGTGTCCGGCCCCTTTACGATGACGGCGCCTCCAGCGCGACGGCGGCAACCCGGGATTATACGCTCAAGGTCGACACAAGCGGCGGCGTGCCGATGCTGAATATCTTCGGCGGCAAGATCACCACCTATCGCCGCCTTGCCGAAAGCGCGCTCGAGAAGATCGGCGCGCATTTCCCTCACACCCCCGGCCCGTGGACGGCAGGGCTTCCGCTTCCGGGAGGGGACTTTCCTGTCAAGGATGTGGACCGCCTGATCTCCGAGCTTGAGGCGCAGTACCCCTTCCTCGACCGCCGCTGGGCCCGCCGCCTGATCCGCGCCTATGGCACCGATGCCCGGCTCATCCTGGACGACGCCAAGACCGAAGACGACCTCGGCAAAGCGTTCGGAGGCACCCTGACCGAACGCGAGGTCGAGTGGCTGATGAAACGCGAATATGCGGAGACTGCCGAGGATGTGCTCTGGCGCCGCTCCAAACTGGGTCTGCGCCTCTCGAAAGACGAGGCCAAAGCGCTGGACACATGGATGACCAAAGCGCGCAAATCGCGCCGGTCTCTCGCTGCCGAATAACCGAACAGGCGGCTAGGAAATCTCCTGCTTTCCGTGCAGCAGCGCGTGGATATGGCTCGCCGAGCCGGTCAGCGCCGCGTAATCGTCCTCGATCAGCGAGACCGAGAAATTGTGCATGAAGCCCGCGAACCGGCCCTTGTCGCGGAACGCGTCGGCAAACCCGTATTCATTCAGGAACGGCCCGAAGGCGCGCGCCACGCCCCCCACCAGATAAACGCCGCCGAAGGGCAGGTGGATCAGCGACAGATTGCCCGCCACGGTGCCGAAGATCTTCGTAAAAACCCGGGCCGCATCGGCGGCGCGCCCATTCTTGTCCTGCGCGCACTCGTCCATGATGTCCTTGGCGCGCGCCTCCTTGGGATCGCCCGCCTCGTGGCCAAGCCAAGAATAGACCCGCTCCAGACCCCGGCCCGAAACGACATCCTCGACCGCTGGAAATCCATGCGCGGACGAGACGAAATTGCACAGCCGCAGCTCGGCCTCCGTGCGGATCGGCAGATTAGCATGGCCCGCCTCTGCCGGGGGAACGACGCGGCCTTCCTCGACATCATAGACCGGCGCCACGTTGAACCCCGTTCCGATGCCGATCACCAGCTTGGCGGCGTTGGGATTGTCCTGCCCTGACCCCTCAACGATGCGGTGCAGGTTCTCCTCGCGGATATAGCCCAGAGCATGCCCCTGCGCCTGAAGATCGTTGAGGATCGCGACCGTCTCGGACTTCGTCGCCCGCGCGATCGTGTCCTTGTCCATCGTCCAGTCAAGATTGGTCATCGTCGCGCGCCCGTCCCGCACAGGACCGGCCACCGCGACGCAAGCGGCGTCGGGATCGACCTCGGCCTCGTCGATATACTGGCGCAGGACGCTTTCGAGCCCCGGATAATCGGCATTGGAAAACCGCCGGATCGACCCGTCCCGGACCTTATGCCCATCGGCGAGGGCCACGCGCGTATTCGTTCCACCGATATCGGCAACGAGGCTAAGGGAAGTCTGGGACATGAAGCCTCCGAAACTGCGCCGCGATCAGCGGGACAGGGCGTCTTTGAGCGCGTGATAGGATGCTTTGGGGGTGCGCTTCAAGCTGTCCCAGTCCACATGGACCAGACCGAAGCGCTTGTCATAGCCCAGCGCCCATTCGTAATTGTCGAGCAGCGACCAGACGAAATAGCCCTTGAGCGGCACGCCCCCCGCCATCGCCTCGCGCGCCTTAGCCAGATGCTGGTCCAGATAGTCGATCCGCACATCGTCCGCGACCGCCCCATCCACCAGCTCGTCGGCATTCGCCATCCCGTTCTCGGTCACGTAAAGCGGCAGATCGCCGGTATACTCCTTGGCGGTGCGCAGCAGAAAATCATGCAGCCCCTGCGGATAGATCTCCCAGTCCATCAGCGTCTTGGGCAAAGGCCCCTCCACCTCTTTGAGCGACGGCCACGGCCCGTCCGTGGGCGCGATCAGCTTGCGGGTGTAGTAATTCAGCCCGCACCAATCGACCGGCGTGCCGATCACATCTAAATCGTCCTCCCACCCCTCGGGCAAATGCGCCCCCAGCCCGTCCAGCACCGTCTGCGGATATTCCTTGAGAAAGATCCCGCCGGTATAGAACCGGTTGTAATAGCCGTCATAGCGCTCTGCGGCGGCGGCGGCTTCTGCGCTGTCATCGGCAGGCGCGGCCCACTCGAAATTGCAGACCGCCCCCAGATTGCCCATGCCGAGGCCCCGCATCGCCTGAATGGCCGTCCCATGCGCCAGCAGGACATGATGCATCGCGCGGGCCGTGGCGCGGATATCGCGCAGACCCGGCGCGTGATGGCCTTCGAAATGGCTCATCCAGGCGACACACCACGGCTCGTTGATCGGCGCGACACCGGCCATACGGTCGCCGATCCGGCCCATGATCACCTCCGCAAACTCCCCGAACCGGGCGGCGATATCGCGGTTGGTCCAGCCCCCCTGATCGGCCAAAGCGGACGGCAGCTCCCAGTGATAAAGCGTCGCCCAGGGCTGGAGCCCCCGCGCCAGCATCGCATCGGTCAGCCGGTCGTAGAAATCGAGACCCTCGGGATTGGGCGTCTTGCCGTCCGGCATCACCCGCGCCCAGCTGGTCGAGAACCGGTAGGCATCGAACCCCGCCGCCGCCAGCAGATCCAGATCCTCCTCGTAGCGGTGATAGTGATCGCAGGCCCGCACGCCGTTTTCGGCCCGCACCACATTGCCCGGCGTCGCGGCAAACGTATCCCAATGGGTGGTCCCGGCACCGCCGAATCCGTGCCCTTCGATCTGGTAGGCCGAGGTCGCCGATCCAAAGACGAATCCGTCCGGAAAAGCGCTGCGAGGGGGGAGGTTCGACATGCTGGCGCCCTTTGCGACCGGATTTTCCGTTAGCGCTATCTTAGTTCAGGAAAAAATTAGGGTCAAAGCGGCCTTTTTTATAAAAGATGCTGCGCCTGCAAAGGGTTTGGCCCTGCATGGCCGGTTGACTCGGTCTATCGAGACTGCAACCCTCATTGCGTCTATGGGGGCGTGACACGACAGTTTCCGAGTGCGCCTGACAGTTGGAATCGCGGCACCTGAATGTTTGCGATCAAATGGGAGGATTATATGAAAACGACCTATCTGGCCGGTGTGGCCGCTTTGTCTCTGAGCGCGGGCATGACCCATGCGGCGGGCCATCTGGAGTTCGCTCCGGGTGACGGCGACTTCAACTGGGACAGCTACACCGCCTTCGCCGACGCCAATGATCTGAGCGGTCAGACGATCACCGTCACCGGTCCCTGGACCGGGCTCGACGCCGAGAACGTCGAAAAGGTTCTCGCCTATTTCGCAGAAGCGACCGGGGCGACCGTCAACTATTCGGGCTCCGACAGCTTCGAGCAGGATATTGTTATTTCCGCCCGTGCAGGATCGGCGCCCAACGTCGCCGTCTTCCCCCAGCCGGGCCTCGCCGCCGACATGGCCTCCCAGGGTCTTCTGACACCTCTGGCCGACGGCACGTCCGAGTGGATCGCCGAAAACTACGCGGCCGGCCAATCCTGGGTCGATCTGGCCACCTATGCAGGCCAAGACGGCGCCGAAAGCCTCTACGGCTTCTTCTACAAGGTCGATGTGAAATCTCTGGTCTGGTACAACCCCGAAGCCTTCGACGAAGCGGGCTACGACATCCCCGAGACGATGGAAGAGCTTAAGGCCCTGACCGACCAGATCGTCGAGGATGGCGGCACCCCGTGGTGCATCGGCCTGGGATCTGGCGCCGCGACAGGCTGGCCCGCGACCGACTGGGTCGAGGATATGATGCTGCGCACCCAATCGCCCGAGGTCTATGACCAATGGGTCGCCAACGAGATCCCGTTCAACGATCCCGCGGTTGTCGCCGCGATCGAGGAATTCGGGTATTTCGCCAAGAACGACGACTATGTGAACGGCGGCGCCTCCGCAGTGGCCAATACCGACTTCCGCGACAGCCCGACGGGTCTCTTCTCGATCCCGCCGGAATGCTACATGCACCGCCAGGCCTCGTTCATCCCGACCTTCTTCCCGGAAGACAGCGAATCCGACTTTTTCTACTTCCCGGCATACGCAGAGCAGGATCTGGGTCAGCCGGTTCTGGGTGCAGGCACGCTCTGGGCGATCACCAATGACAGCGACGCCTCGCATGCACTGATCGAGTATCTCCAGACGCCGATCGCGCACGAGACCTGGATGGCGCTGTCGGGCTTCCTGACACCCCATAGCGGCGTGAACACCGATCTCTACGCGACCGACACCAACAAGGCGCTCGGCGACGTTCTTTTGAACGCCACGACCTTCCGCTTTGATGGATCGGACCTGATGCCCGGAGAGATCGGGGCAGGGGCCTTCTGGACCGGCATGGTCGACTACGTGACCGGCACCGATGCCGAAACCGTGGCGACCGGGATCCAGGACCGCTGGAGCTCGATGAACTAAAGACAGATCCCGGCCTTCTCTTCAGGGGAGGCCGGGACACCCGCATTCCGGAGGAGAATGCGCGCCAAGAACAGGACGCCCCGGACCAACCGGAGCGCCAGCCAACATCCCGGGAGGAGCCCCCATGTCACCAATCGTGCAGGGTCTGATCACCATCATCGTCGGCGTGGGCGGGTGTGTGGGTTATTTCTTTCTCTCCAACCTCGTCCTCGACAAAGTGATCTTCCCGCCCCGGGGCGACGATGCGGGCCGCAACATCAACCGCGCCAACATGGTCCGGCCCTGGCTCTTTCTCTTTCCCGCGCTCTTCGCGCTCGGCCTCTACCTCGTCTATCCGGTGATCGGCTCTTTCGTGCGCTCGCTCTACAACCGCTCGGGCGACGAATTCATCGGCTTTGGTAACTACACGACCATGTTCGCCGAAGAGGGCTTTCAGACCGCGTTCTTCAACAACTTCCTCTGGGTGATCTTCGTGCCCGCCGCCTCGACCTTCCTGGGTCTGCTGGTGGCGCAGCTCACCGACCGGCTGAGCTGGGGGAACATCGCCAAATCGCTGATCTTCATGCCGATGGCGATCTCTTTCGTGGGTGCCTCGCTGATCTGGAAATTCGTCTATGCCAACGATCCCGATGTCGGCATCATCAACGCGATCCGCTTCGCCCTTGGCGCGTCCGAGCCGCTGGACGTCCTGCAGCTGTCCTTCTGGAACAACTTTTTCCTGATGGTCATCCTCGTCTGGATCCAGACCGGCTTTGCCATGGTCATCCTCTCGGCCGCCCTGCGCGGCATCCCCGAAGAAACGGTCGAGGCCGCGATCATCGACGGCGCGAACCCGTTTCAGGTCTTCTTCAAGATCAAGGTCCCGCAGATCATGGGCACCATCGTGGTGGTCTGGACGACGATTACGATCCTAGTGCTCAAGGTCTTCGACATCGTCTACGCCATGACCGGCGGCAATTTCGATACCGAGATTCTGCCCAGTTACATGATGGATTACATGTTCCGCGACGACGGGCGCGCCACCGCGGTCGCCTTCGTCATCATGATTATCGTTCTGCCCGTGATGATCTGGAACATCCAGAACGCCCGCAAGGAGATGCGCTGAGATGGACAATATCGCCGGCACCAAATCCTCGCTCTCCATCGTCACCAACCTGTCGGTGGGGTTCCTGGTCCTCCTCTGGCTGATCCCCACGATCGGTCTGCTGGTCTCGTCCTTCCGCGACCGCGACCAGATCACCGAAAGCGGCTGGTGGCGTTCCTTCTCGGCGGTCGAACAGACCTTCCGCATCCGCGCCGACACCGAAGACGTCCGCCGCGAGGGCGATCTTTACGTGATCGAAGGCAACATCTTCGCCGCCGACGAATTCACCGAGATCGAGGGCAACCAGCTCGACACGATCGCAGGCTTCGGCGGCACCTCCCGCGATCCGCAAGGCACCGAGCCGGGCGAGACGGCAGAGCTTTCCCGCGACCGGACCCTCA
Organism: Aestuariibius insulae; assembly: GCF_040783535.2. Lineage (NCBI taxonomy): Bacteria > Pseudomonadati > Pseudomonadota > Alphaproteobacteria > Rhodobacterales > Paracoccaceae > Aestuariibius > Aestuariibius insulae. The sequence continues at coordinate 401,939 of NZ_JBFONW020000002.1, read as the reverse complement.
CGGTGCAGGAGAATGGCGACTACCGCTACTCCTCCCCTGAAGAGATCGACCGCGAGCCATCGATCTACTTCGCGGCCCAGACCCCTCCGGATTTCAGTCTCGAGAATTACGAGACGATCATGAATTCCGACAATATGGACCGCGCGTTCATCAACACGCTGACGGTCACGATCCCGGCCACGATCATCCCGATCCTGATCGCCGCCTTCGCGGCCTATGCGCTCGCCTGGATGGACTTCAAGGGCAGGGGGCTGCTGATCGCGCTCGTCGTGGGCCTTCTCGTCGTCCCGCTACAACTGGCGCTGGTGCCTATGCTCACGCTGCACAACCAGATCGGCATCGGGCAGAGCTATATCGGCATTTGGCTCGCCCATACCGGCTTTGGCCTGCCGCTCGCGATCTATCTGCTTCGAAACTACATGGTCGGCTTGCCGCGAGACATAATCGAAAGCGCCAAGGTCGATGGCGCCACGGATTTTCAGGTCTTCACCAAGATCGTCCTGCCGCTCAGCTTTCCGGCGCTCGCCTCATTCGCGATCTTTCAGTTCCTCTGGACGTGGAATGACCTGCTCGTGGCCAAAGTCTTCTTGCCCTCGAACTCCGAATCCTGGGTCATGACCGTGAAGATCGCCGATGATCTGCTCGGATCGCGCGGGGGCGACTGGGGCATCCTTGCCGCCGCCGCCTTCATCTCGATTGCCGTGCCGCTCATCGTGTTCTTCACCATGCAACGTTATCTCGTCCGCGGCCTGCTCGCGGGATCGGTGAAATAGGATAAAGCTCGAATGAACACGATGGAGCAGCCCGTCAGGGCCGGCATGCAGGTCGACAAGGATTGGTGGCGCGGCGCCGTCATCTACCAGATCTACCCGCGCAGCTATCAGGACAGCAACGGCGACGGCATCGGGGACCTTCTGGGCATCGTCCAGCGGCTGCCCTATATCGCCTCGCTCGGCGTCGACGCGATCTGGATCTCGCCGTTCTTCACCTCGCCGATGAAGGATTTCGGCTACGATGTCAGCGATTATTGCGACGTCGATCCGATGTTCGGCACACTCGCCGATTTCGACGCGGTGATCGAAACCGCCCACCGCTTCGGCATCAAGGTGATGATCGACCTGGTCCTCTCGCATACCTCTGACCAGCATCCCTGGTTCGAGGAAAGCCGCCAGAGCACCGACAACCCCCGCGCCGACTGGTATGTCTGGTCAGACCCCGACCCCGACGGCACGCCCCCTAACAACTGGCTGTCGATCTTCGGCGGCCCCGCGTGGCAATGGGATGCCCGGCGCGAGCAGTACTACCTGCACAATTTCCTCGTCAGCCAACCCGATCTCAACTTCCACAACGAAGAGGTGCAGACCGCGCTTCTGGCCTCCACCCGGTTCTGGCTGGATCGCGGCGTCGACGGCTTCCGGCTCGATACGATCAACTTCTACTATGCCGACAAGGACCTGCGGGATAATCCGCCCTTACCGCCCGAAAAGCGCAACGCCAATATCGCGCCCTCGGTGAACCCCTACAATCACCAGGACCACGTCTATTCCAAGAACCGGCCCGAAAACCTCGATTTCCTGCGCAAGTTCCGCGCGCTGCTCGATGAATACCCCGCCATCGCTGCCGTTGGTGAAGTGGGCGACGCCCAGCGCGGTCTCGAGCTGCTCGGCCAATACACTGCGGGCGATCAGTTCGTACAGATGTGCTACGCTTTCGAATTCCTCGCCAAGGACGAGCTGACCGCGACCCGCATCGCCGAGGTCTTCGGAGAGCTGGACCACGTCGCGCAAGAAGGCTGGGCCTGCTGGGCCTTCTCGAACCACGACGTTATCCGCCACACGACCCGCTGGAACCTCACGCCCGCCGCGCACCGGCTCTATATGACGATGCTGATGTGCCTGCGCGGCTCCGCCTGCCTCTATCAGGGCGAAGAGCTGGGCCTGCCCGAGGCCGATGTCGCCTTCGAGGATCTGCAGGACCCCTACGGCATCGAGTTCTGGCCCGAATACAAAGGCCGCGACGGCTGCCGCACGCCCATGGTCTGGGAATCCTCGAACCAGAATGGCGGCTTCACGAATGGCGATCCCTGGCTGCCGATCAGCCACGATCACCTCAACCGCGCCGTCGCCTTCCAGGAGGACGATCCCGGCTCGATGCTGCACCACTACCGGCGGGCCATCTCGTTTCGCAAGGCGCACAAGGCCCTGACCAAGGGCACCCATGAAGGCGTCTTCTCCTATGGCGATATCCTGCAATTCACGCGCACCCACGAGGATCAGACGATCTTCTGCGCCTTCAATCTCAGCGACACACCGTCCGTCCACGGCATGCCCGCGGGCGACTGGATGACCATAGGAGCCGAGCTGGGAGGCGCGGCTCCGTCGCCGGATCACAGACTGCATCTGGGGCCCTGGCAGCCCTGCTTCGCGCTCAAGCGCGACACATAAGACCACGAACGGGAGGAACCGATGGCCGATCTCAAGCTCACCGATGTCGCCAAGACCTATGGCGGCACGGTCGACGTGCTCAAGGACATCAATCTCGACATCAAACAGGGGGAGTTGATCGTCTTTGTCGGCCCCTCCGGCTGCGGCAAGTCCACGCTCCTGCGCATGATCGCAGGGCTCGAACAGATCACCGGCGGCGAGCTGCAGATCGACGGGCAGGTGGTCAACAACGTGCCCCCCGCCCAGCGCGGCATTGCGATGGTGTTCCAAAGCTACGCGCTCTATCCGCACATGACCGTGCGCGACAACATGACCTTCGCGCTCAAACTGGCCAAGAAGTCGAAAGAGGAGATCGACGCCGCCGTCAACAACGCGGCCCGCATCCTCCAGCTGGAGCCCTATCTCGACCGCCTGCCCAAGGCGCTTTCAGGCGGCCAGCGCCAGCGGGTCGCCATCGGGCGCTCCATCGTGCGCGACCCCAAGGTCTACCTCTTTGACGAGCCGCTCTCGAACCTCGACGCCGCCCTGCGCGTCGCCACCCGGATCGAGATCGCCCAGCTCAAGGAGAGCATGCCCGAAAGCACGATGATCTACGTCACCCACGACCAGGTCGAGGCGATGACACTGGCGACCCGCATCGTGGTTCTGGCCAACAAGGGCATCGCCCAGGTCGGCTCTCCACTCGACCTCTACGAACGTCCCGAGAACGAATTCGTCGCCCAGTTCATCGGCTCTCCCGCCATGAACCTGCTCGCCGGAGAGATCGTCAGCACCGGAGAGGTAACCGGCGTCACCGTCCATGACGGGCAGGGGACGATCATGACCAATATCCCGACGGTGGACAGCGATATGGGCCAGCAGGTCAATGTCGGCATCCGCCCCGAGGATATGATCGAAGCCGAGGGCGACACCTACGCCTTCTCCGGCAAGGTCGACATCGTCGAGGCCCTGGGCGAGGTCACGCAGCTCTACTTCGAGGCGCCCAAATCCGATACCGACACTGATACGGTCATCGCCAAGCTGCCGGGCATCCACACCCAGATGCGCGGGCAAGAGATCCACCTGACGGCCCGCCCCGAAAAGGTGCATCTCTTCGCCAATGGCCGCTCGCTGCTCTATCGCTAGGCGATGCCCGCCCCGCGCAACCGTCTGAAATCCGCCCTCGCCGAAGGCCGCATCCAGCACGGGCTCTGGCTGGGTCTGGGCAGCCCGACCGTGGCCGAACTTGCAGGCGGCGCGGGCTTCGACTGGTGCCTGATCGACGCCGAACACGGGCCCAATACCGTGCCCACGATCCTGCCGCAGCTTCAGGCGCTCGCCGCGCAGGATTGCCCCGCCGTGGTCCGCGTGCCGACCGGAGAAGACTGGATCCTCAAGCAGATTCTCGATCTGGGCTGCCAGACCGTGCTCGTCCCTCTCGTGCATGGCGCGGATGAGGCCCGCAAAGCCGCCGCCGCCGTCCGCTATCCGCCCCAAGGCGTACGCGGCATGGGCGCAGCGCTCGCCCGCGCCTCCGATTACAGCCGCATCACCGATTACGTGGCGACAGCCAATGACCAGATCTGCCTCATCGTGCAGGCCGAAAGCCGCGCCGCGATCGAGGCGATCGACGACATCGCCGCCACGGACGGCGTCGATGCCGTCTTCATCGGCCCCGCCGATCTCTCTGCCGATATGGGCTATCCCGGAGAGCCCGAGGCTCCCGAGGTCGAAGAGGCGATCGATCACGCCATCGCCCGCATCACCGCAGCCGGAAAGGCCGCCGGCATCATCACCTTCGATCCGAACCGCTTCGCGGAATACGAAGGAAAGGGCGTGACATTCTTGGGCGTCGGCGGCGACACCACGATCCTGTCGTCGGCCCTTCAGGCCCTCAGGGGACAGATCGGCTAGAGCGGCCAAATTCTTCTAGAAGAATTTGCACCCCAGAATTTTCTAGAAAATTCTGCTCTTCAAAACCTTCTTGAAGGTTTTGGCCCCTCAGCACACGATCCGCAACGCTGCGCCCGAACAGCTGATCACCACATGCTGGCCGCACTCGACCATGTGAAATCCCCGCCGGCGCACCTCAAGCTCGAGCGCATCCATGCCGACCTCCCGAAAGACGTCCCGCTTGGAGCGCTTCACCACGCCCCCGCTCAGCGCCGCCTGGCTTCGAAAGATCTGATCGAGCCAATCCCGGCCCACGGGTTTGAGATAAGTCTGCCGCATGACCTTTCGTTACGGCAGGACGGTTAACCGAACCCTAAGCGCGCCTGCGCCGCCGCCCGTCCCGCCGTCCGCCACCCGCCGCTGCCGCCTGCGCGGCTTCGGGAAAGGGCACGCCTTCATCGACCTTATCGAGCACCCGCGAAAACCCGATCCAGGTCCCGCCGCCCGCATCGTGGTTCATCAGGTAGTTGGCCGCGCGCACCGCCTCCATCTCGACGGCCCGTACCGGGTTCATGATCGCGCTCGTCATGCCCGCCCCGATCGCCATCGTCAGGAAGGCCGAGTTGATCCCGTGCCGATGCGGCAGCCCGAACGAGATGTTCGACGCCCCGCAGGTCGTATTCACCTTCAGCTCGTCGCGCAGCCGCTTGACCAGCGAAAAGACCTGCAAGCCAGCGGTGCCCATCGCGCCAACCGGCATGACCAGCGGGTCGACCACGATATCATGGGCCGGAATGCCGAAATCGGCTGCCCGCTCCACGATCTTCTTGGCGACGGCAAAGCGCACATCGGGATCCTCGCTGATCCCGGTATCGTCGTTCGAGATCGCCACCACCGGCACGTTGTATTTCTTGACCAGCGGCAGGATCGCCTCCAGCCGCTCCTCTTCACCCGTCACCGAATTGAGCAGCGGACGCCCCTCGCTCATCTCCAGCCCCGCCTCAAGCGCTCCCGGCACACTGCTATCAATGCAGAGCGGCACATCCACAACGCCCTGAACCAGTTCGATCAACTGCTTCATCAGCGGCGGCTCGACAAAGTTGTTGTCCGCATAGCGCGGATCCTCGGCCATCTTGTTCTTGAAGACAGCGCCCGAATTGATGTCCAGCATCGTCGCCCCGCAGGCGACCTGCTCCACCGCGTCCTTCTCCACGGTCGAGAAATCCCCGAGCTCAAGCTGCGCGGCCAGCGCCTTGCGCCCCGTCGGATTGATCCGCTCGCCGATCACGCAGAACGGTTCGTCGAACCCGATGATGGCGGTCTTGGTCTTGGACTCGACGACGGTTCTGGTCATAGGGCACTCGCTGTTGCAGCGGTCTCGGCCGCGCCATGGACCCGGGCCCAATCGGCGCTCGCCGTGATCCCGCCAAGGGGGAAAAGGTGAAGGTGCGTGATCGCGAAATCCGGATGGGCGGCACGGTGGGCGGCCAATTCGCTGACGAAGTCGATGGGCTCATAAGGGGTCAGCAGCTTGGTGACATCCATCGCCCGCTTTTGCAGAACCGACAGGGACGGCCCAACGCCGCAGGCAATCGCGAACTTGATCAGCGTCTGCAGCTTGGCCGGTCCCGCCACGCCGATATGCACCGGCAGATCGATCCCGGCGGCGCGCAAGCCCGTCGCCCAGGCAATCACCGGACCCGCCTCGAAACAGAACTGCGTCGTGATCGCCATCTCGGCATCCGTGCGCTCCGAGAACGCCTGCTTCCAGCGCAGCGCCTCGGACACCGCCGCATCTCCGCCACCCGGATCGATATCCCGATTGCCTTCGGGATGGCCCGCTACATGCAGCCGTTTGAACCCGGCGCGGTCAAAGCAGCCGCTCTCCAGAAGCTCCATCGAATTGTCGAAATCGCCCGCGGGCGCACCGATCCCGCCGGCCAGAACCAGCGCCTGATCGACGCCGGCCTCGCCCTGATAGCGGGCGATCCAACCCTCGAGCGTGGCGCGGTCCTTGATGATCCGCGCCGGAAAATGCGGCATCACCTCAAAGCCCTCGCCCGCGATCCGCTTGGCCGTCCCGACCATATCCTCGATCGGCGTGCCTTCGAGATGCGCGATATAAACCCGGGTGCCCTGAGGCAGCAGTCCGGCAAAGCTTTCGATCTTGGCCGCCGTGCGCGGCATCACTTCGATCGAAAAGCCCTTGATGAACTCCGGCAGCTCGGGCTGCACCGGGGCAGGGCGCTCCACATCGGTCTTCCTGAACTTCAAAAATGCCATGCGGATCCCTTTCGCATCGGTCTCATGAGGCAGCCCATCCGTCGCCGTCGATCAGCGCCTTGATCCGGCCCGTATCGTAATGGGCCTCGATCCGCGCCGCCGCATCCTCCACGGTAAGCGGAGCGTCCCCGGGCAGATCCACCGGTCCCTTGCGCCATTCGGCGAGATACGCATCCGTGCCCGCCGCCCCGCTTTTCATCGCGGCGCGGTCAATCGCCTGTTCGAACCGCTCGGGCAGAGGCACCTTCGCCGCCCGCCGTCCCGATCCCGCGATGACCTGCGCCGGTATGTCGCGCCAGTAGACAACGGTGATCTCGCTCATGATTCCCTTCCTCTGGTTTCCTAGTCCTATCCGCTGAACCGGGCGCGCCGTGGCCCGATATCGACACGCCACCGAGGCAGAGCGACCTTTGCCCGCTCCGGCATGCCAGCGCGGCCTGCAAAGATCCACCTTGCGGCAGATGAAAGTCTCTCATGACGATCCTGAGCCGGTCAGCTTTCAGGCCGCGACGGCTTGATCGAACGGCGCGAGTGACATAGTCTTAATTTAACTTGAAATGGAGGGCGCGACGATGGCGCCCAGGCGTCCCGACAGCGCGGGCGCATTCCCGAAACCGGTCGAGAGCCCCGCGCCGAAACAACCTGACCCGAACGCCCTCTACGCGGCGCTCGATCTGGGAACGAATAGCTGCCGCATGCTGATTGCCCATCCCAAGGGCAGCCAGTTTCATGTCGTGGACAGCTTCTCCAAAAATGTGCAACTGGGATCGGGGCTCGAGAATTCGGGCCGCCTCAGCCGTGCCTCCATGGGCCGCACGATCAACGCGATCCGTATCTGCCGCCAGAAGCTCAACCGCCACAAGGTCAGCCGGATGCGCCTTGTCGCGACCGAGGCCTGCCGCCGGGCCGCCAATTCTGCCCAGTTCATCGATCAGGTCCGGCGCGAAACCGGCCTGACGCTCGACATCATCGAACCCGAGGAGGAGGCGCGCCTGGCCGTCATCTCCTGCGCGCCGCTCGTCTCCACCAAGACCGAGCAGCTGCTCGTCGTCGATATCGGCGGCGGCTCGACCGAACTGGTCTGGATCGACCTGACCAAGGTTCCCAAACCCGACCGCCCCCGCGCGATCATGCGGCTCCATTCCGGCTTCCGGCAGGATCCGGGGCCCTTTCCGGCGGCCAAGGTCGTCGACTGGATCTCCGTCCCCTTGGGCGTCGCCACGCTGCGCGATCAGTTCGCCGATGTGGAGGACGACACAGGCCGCTTCGCCCTGATGAGCTGGTTTTTCGAGGAAAAGCTCGCCGATTTCGCCCCCTACGCCTCCGAGCAGGTGCGCGAGGGCTTCCAGATCATCGGCACCTCCGGCACGGTCACGACCGTCGCCGCCTCCCATCTCGGCCTGCGCCGCTATGACCGGACCAAGGTCGACGGGCTGCGCATGACCTCTGACCAGATCGACACGGTGATCTCCAACTACATCTCCATGGGCCCCGCGGGCCGCCGCGCCGATCCGCGCATCGGACGCGACCGCCAGGCGCTTATCATGTCGGGCGCCGCGATCCTGCAAGCGCTCATGCGGCTCTGGCCCACCGACCGGATGTCCGTCGCCGACCGAGGCCTGCGCGAAGGTCTGCTCTATGCCCAGATGTCCGCCGACGGCGTGCTCGAGGACGGCCCCTACTAGTCCCGCACCAGCAGGTAGGCTCCGGCCCCGATCATCAGCCCGCCCGACGCGCCCTTGAGTGGCCGCTCCAGCGCAAACCGCCGCGCCAGCCCCGACGCGCGCCCCGCACCAAGCGCATAGGCCACCTTCACCCCGCCCACGGCCAGGACCGTGATCGCCACGAGGATCCACACATCCGCCGCCGTCAACGCCGTCAGATCCAGAAAGGCGGGCAGCAAACTGGCATAGAAAAAGATCGCCTTCAGATCCCCAAGCGTCAAAAGAAGACCCGACCCAAAGCTCGCCACCAATCCCCGCGCCCGCACCGGAGGAGGGACTACCGCCGCCGTCTCCCTCAGGCTCCGCAAAAGCCCGATCCCGAACCAGATCAAATACCCCGCCGCAAGGTATTTCAAAACCGCAAAGACCGCCCCCATCTGCTCCGCCAAAGCCGTCATCCCCAACACCGCCAGCAGGACAAACACCAGATCCCCCGCCACAACCCCGAGCGCCGCCGCCACCCCGCTCCGAACCCCTTTAGAGCCCGACTGAGCCACCACCAGCAACACGCTCGAACTCGGCAAAGCCGCGAGGGCGATCATGACGCCGAAGAGAGCCAGCACGCTTGCGAATGTCATTATCTCATCCTCCAACCGGCTGTCATGATCGCTTGCGAATGCCCCGTATCCTGTATCGCACCGTCCGCGATCGTCAGGCGAAGGCTCGCGACAAATCCGGACACGAACTTTACCTGATCTCGGCAAACACGCCAGTCAAGCTGCGTAAACCAGCGCGGTCCTCCGCCATGTCGCATCCCCTTTTTCACTTTTCTCTTTAAGGCGAATCTAGGAAAAGAAAGAAGGACTTCGCCGTGTATATGACCTTGGGTCAATCCGCCGAAGAATGTGTTGGTATCAGATGCGTCGTGATCTCGGTCTATCGCTCGCATTTTGTGTAGGAGTACGATCGAATGCCCAAGCTATTGCACCTTCAGTGCAGCGTCGCTCTCGCCTGTCTTGCCCTTTCCCCGCTTAACCCGACAACCCCTGCTGCAATCGCCAGCAGCATCCAGGTGTCTCCGGAGTCGGTTGGCACACAGATCGATGTCGCCGGTCGCCAGCGCATGTTGTCCCAGCGGATGGCGAAGTCCTTTTGCTACGCGGTCTCGGGGATCGACGAGGATCGGAGTATCGCAACCCTCGATGCAGCGCGGGACCTGTATCGACGCTCCCATGTCGCGCTTCGCCGTGGCGATGCCGAACTTGGTCTCTTTGAAGAGAATGACCCCAAGGTAAACGATGTCTGGAGCGCGGTGGATCTGCGCTGGATCAGAACCGACGCCGCGATCAACGACGCTCTCGCAGCCGAAAGCGTGACCGACGAAATGATGGCTGTTGTTGTCAAAGAAACCGGATCGATGCTCGGCCTGAACAACGATTTGGTCACAGAACTCAGAACCGCATATACGCGATATATCGGATCTTCGGACGGCTTTCAGAATACGCTGCTGATCGATTTTTATGGCCGTCAGCGCATGTTGTCGCAAAAGTTGGCAAAAGAGGTTTGCGTCGTCGCCCAGGGATACGATGTCCCGGATGCGCGCGACGCTCTGATCGAGACCCTGGAGATCTTTGAAACCTCGCTGACCGCCTTCATCGACGGGATGCAGGCCGCAGGGATCCCACCAGCCCCCACGTCTCAGATCCGCGACCAGCTCTTGACCGCCAAAAGCCATTGGGATCCAGCCAAACCTGTGGTCGAGGCCGTTCTGGCCGAAACCGACGTGCCTGACGAGGATCTTGCCAGGTTCGACGCCTCGATGGACGAGTTTCTCGTCGAAATGAACAAAGCGGTAGGGATGCTTGTCGACCATACAGCCTTAAGCGACCAGTGATCCCGGCGCGTCGGGCAGGATCACTTTAGCGTATTGCCAGAACCGCCAACTTTCCGATCCGGTTGATTACCAGCGTCGAGCAGTCTCGGATCAAAGACAATCCCGTGTAAATCGACGAACCGCAAGAGCTTCGACTTGAATCAGCAGAGAAGCTCGAAAAGCCTAGCAACTTTCCAATGTGTAACCGTAAAGGTCTGCTAGGAGCCCTAACTGACAGATGCTGCGGGTCGCATGAATGTCCGCATCGGAATGTATTGATCTATCGGCCGGATGCGGCGGTCGAACGGAGAACCGCAGAACAATGATTTGCGATTTTCTCCGCGGCTTCCTCCGGATTTAACTTGGTAACGTTCAATCGAAGAGTGTTAGGTAAGTCACCGCCGCGCAGCGGCTCTGATGAAGCGTGATTGCGTCGCGCGACCTCTGCACCCTGCAGCTTTCCTTTGCCCTTCCGCTCTGGTGACTGAATTCGCTTCATGTTTTCCTCTAAGTCGCAGGCGATGTGAACCACCACTAATGGCGGACGTTGGATGCTTCGCTCCTCGAACCTTTGCCATTCTTCTATGGCCCATTCCGTCTCGCCAGTCAGGACTGTGGTGAAGATTACTGGGATATCGGAGGGCAAGGCTGCAATGAGGTCGTCCGCTATTTCTTGGACGCGTCGCGCTGTTTCTCGAAATTCAGGAGTACGAAATTCTGTCAAGGCGAATGCGAGGTTGTAGAGTGTGTGTATATCGACAAGGCGCGCCCTCAAGCGCTTTACAAGTTCTCGCCCGATGGTCAGTTTACCAACGCCAGGATAGCCGTTCAGAACAATAATCATTTATCAAATGTACTGCTTGTTTTGGGATTTGGCCATTTAACAAAAGCGGCCTTTGGAGCAGCAGCAGCGAAAGCTCACTAAGTCCAATCGCCCGCCCCCTCACGAAATCGACTGGATCGCGGTAAACCCCTCAAACACCGGAGCCCCTTCATAAAGCTTTTTGCTTTGCCCAGCATCTTTATGTGCCGCGCGGAAGGCCTCGCTCTTGGTCCAGCCGGCGAAGTGATCCTCGCTCTCCCAGACGGTGTGCGAGGAATACAGGATCCGCCCATCCGTCTCGGGACCCTTGAGCATGTGGAACTCGACAAAGCCCGGGAGACCCTTGAGGTGACTGTCGCGGCCCAGCCACAGGTCCTCGAACGCCTCGGCATTGTCTGACGGGACGGTAAAGCGGTTCATGGCGATATACATCTAGCGGCCTCCAAGCCTATGGGGTCGGCGCCGTCCGCTACCATCCGGCATGGAGCGCAGTTCAGCGGTTCCGATCGATACCCGCCTAAAATAGTCGGAAAAGGAGGGTTTGGAAATAGCCCTACTCGGCGTCGCCGCCATGCCCCTCTCGCCATCCCGCCTCAACTCGCCTATCTCTGCCCCATGGCCAACAAACCAACCAAGAACAGCTCCGGACGCGGGCAGCGGGATCTTAAGACCAAGGTCAAGACCGCCCGCGGGCGCAAGCTCTCCTCGACGCTGTGGCTTCAGCGGCAGCTCAACGATCCGTATGTCAAACGCGCCAATGCCGAAGGCTACCGGGGCAGGGCGGCCTACAAGATCCTCGAACTGGACGACAAGGTCGGCTTCCTCATCCCCGGCGCGCGCGTCGTCGATCTGGGCTGCGCGCCCGGCGGCTGGTGCCAGGTTGCCGTCCGCCGCGTCAACGCGCTTGGCGAGAGGCCCAAGAAGCCGCAAGGCACCGTCCTCGGCATCGATCTGCAAGAGGTCGAGCCAATCCCCGGCGCCGAGATCCACCAGCTCGATTTCATGGAAGACGACGCCGACCAGAAGGTGAAAGACTGGCTCAACGGACAAGCCGATGTCGTCATGTCCGACATGGCTGCCTCCGCCTCGGGACACAAGCAGACCGACCACATGCGCATCATCGCGCTCTGCGAGGCGGCCGCCTATTTCGCCTTCGACACGCTCACCGAAGGCGGCACCTTCGTCGCCAAGGTTCTGGCAGGCGGCGCCGAAGGCGACCTGCAGAAACTGCTCAAGCAGAAGTTCACCAAGGTCGCCAATATCAAGCCGCCCGCCTCGCGCTCGGACAGCTCGGAAAAGTTCGTGGTGGCCACCGGATTCCGCGGCTAACCTCCCGCCAAAGACAGGGAGGCTTCCACATGACCCACATCCTCGCCATCGACCAGGGTACCACCTCGTCGCGCGCCATCCTCTTTAATGAGACCCGCCAGGTCAAAGCCATGGCGCAGGAGGAGTTCCCCCAGCATTTCCCCCGCTCCGGCTGGGTCGAACACGATCCCGCCGATATCTGGTCCACCACCGCCTCCACCTGCCGCGGCGCCATCGAACGCGCCGGGATTGGCCCCGAGGACATCGCCGCCATCGGCATCACCAACCAGCGCGAGACCACGCTCGTCTGGGACCGCGAGACCGGCCAGCCGATCCACAACGCGATCGTCTGGCAGGACCGCCGCACCTCCGCCTTCTGCGACGAGCTGCGCGAGGAGGGCTTCGAGCCCCAGATCACCCACCGCACCGGCCTGCTCGCCGATCCCTACTTCTCCGGCACCAAGGCCCGTTACATCCTGAAAAATGTGGACGGCGCCCTGCAAAAGGCCAAGGACGGCAAGCTCGCCTTCGGCACGGTCGACAGCTACCTCATCTGGAAGCTCACCGGCGGCGCCTCCCACGTCACCGACGCCACCAATGCCGCCCGCACCATGCTCTACAACATCCGCGAGGGCCGCTGGGACGCCACGATCTGCGAGCGCCTCGGCATCCCGCTCTCCATGCTGCCCGAGGTCAAGGACAGCGCCGCCCGCTTCGGCACCACCCGCGCCGATCTCTTCGGGCGTGAGATCCCGATCCTCGGCGTCGCGGGCGATCAGCAGGCCGCCACCCTCGGCCAGGCCTGTTTCAAACCCGGCATGCTCAAATCCACCTACGGCACCGGCTGCTTCGCGCTCCTCAACACCGGGGGCACCCTCGTCGCCAGCCAGAACCGCCTGCTCGGCACCATCGCCTACCAGCTCAACGGCAAACCCACCTATGCCCTCGAAGGCGCCATCTTCATCGCCGGCGCCGTTGTCCAGTGGCTCCGCGACGGGCTCAGGATCATCCGCGACGCCGCCGAGACCCAGCCGCTCGCCGAGACCGCCGACCGGACCCAGGAGCTCTACCTCGTCCCCGCCTTCACCGGCCTCGGCGCGCCCTACTGGGATGCCGAGGCGCGCGGGGCCATCTACGGGCTCACCCGCAATTCCGGCCCGGCCGAGCTGGCCCGCGCCGCCCTCGAAAGCGTCGGCTTCCAGACCCGCGACCTGCTCGAGGCGATGCAGGCCGACTGGCAGACCGATGGCGGCCCCGAGGTCCTGCGCGTCGACGGAGGCATGACGGCCTCCGACTGGACCATGCAGTTCCTCGCCGACATCACCGGAGCTCCCGCCGACCGCCCCGTCATCCGCGAAACGACTGCCTTGGGAGCGGCCTGGCTCGCCGGCATGCAAGCGGACCTCTACCCTGGCCCCGACGCCTTCGCCGAGCAATGGCAACAAGACAAACGCTTCGAGCCCGCCATGGACGAGGCCACAAGAGAGCGCCGCTACGCCGGCTGGAAAGACGCGGTAGGGCGGACGCTGACGGAGCGCGCGCCCTAACCCGGACCCACCCCGCGCCGCTGGCTACGTCAACTGCCCTCGGACCCGCCTCCCGAGCACCACCCCCGCCGAGCCCTGACCCCAGCCCACATCCCGAAACCGCCTTGGCTGCGCCGCGACCCCAGCCCATCTCCCCACGCCGCCCCGGCCTTGAGCCGGGGCCTCGATTTCAATGCGCGTTTCTTGATATTTAGTAGCAGCAGCGCAATCCTTGAGTCAGACGTGTTTTTCAAGGATATCAAAAACTATCGAGAATCGATCAAAATCAGCAGCGGTACCATTTTCACATAGCCAGTTGCAAAGGTTCCTCTTTTCATCTTTGTTAACTGACCACTCTTCAAGAGTTCTAGATTCTACCCCACGAATGGTAGTGCTTGAAGCAGCTGCGTGGTCAATAAATTCCACCCTGTGCTGCCGAGCCTTCCTTATTGTTTCTGTAGTAAAAAGATTCTCAATTCCTTTATCTATAATGGACTCCTGCTTCGGGATTGTTTTTTGCAGGGCTCGTCCAGATCTATTATTCTTGTAATTTACGTCGCAATCATATAATAATAAGACGGTTTGAGCTATATTTGTCCATCTTTCGTGCTGCATGTTTTTCCATATCTTATCTAGACCCTTAAAGCCATTACCATCCAAAATTTCGAACTTTTCTAAAACCTCAGTCTTATTAAGCCGCTCAGCTGCCTTTTTTATGTAATCGATATCTATCGCGCCTTCAACGATAAGAAGAGGTTGAGTGGCTTCTGAGATTCTTCTATTGAAATCTACCTCGAAGCGTTTTGTTCTAGATAGATATTGGAATGCCTTATCGAATTGAGAAAATCGCTCAACACCAATTTTTCTTCCACTAGGAAAATCAACCAACGTAAAGTTATCTTCACCGAAAAGTTTGTCCATGCCGAGGGGAAACAATGGCGAATGAGCTGACACGATGAACTGAATCTTTGGAAAGAGACTTATAAGATTTGGAAGAATGTCATGTTGAAGGTCTGCGTGAAGGTGCGCATCTACCTCATCAATCACCACAATGCCTTGCATATCATGCATAGATTTAGGGATGCCGCTTCCATCGGCGTAGCGTAATATTGTCGCAAAGATCCCAAATAACATCGATTGTCCAGAAGAAAACGCGTCTAAGCTTGGTAGTAGTACCTCATCACGATCGACTACCATTAACTTCCTAGTGCCAGCATATCTTCCAGTCCGAACCAGCCTCGCATTTGGTCTACCAAGTATCTTCCCTAGGAGAGAATTTATATTGGATAATGCGACGTAATTCCGAGTGGCCCTTCTTATTGCAATAGCTTGCTCGTTGGGCTCCATAAACATTGCAGCACTATCAATCATCTGATCAAATAGTACATCAACGAGCCAAGGGCGAATCTCATTAAGGCTTGATTGAACTAAGATAGGCTGTCGAAGAAGATTCTCATATCGATCAACAAAAAGAGAATCGTCTATTTTCTCATTATTAATAGACCAGTACGGCGATTCCGCTCTATTTGTTGGAAAGCTTACATAGCAGCCATCCCAGAATATCCTCTCAATTTCGTCTTCTGCACCATTAACAATTTTATGGCTGCCTTCCTTTGTCCAGTTAGGAGCTTGCGGAAAATCTATAAGTTTTTCCTGAATATCATCTTTCTCGAGCTGGCCGCATTTGCTCAAGTACGTTAAGTGATGTGTGCCTTCTTCAAATCGAATAAGGGCTAATTCATACTGGCTACCTGTCCGAACAGTTGCGCTGCCAATTACGCGATACCATACATGACCTCCGCGATCATTCCTAGGTGCGACATCAATAAATTTTTTGACTGCAATTTCAATTAGGGCATCAGTCATGAAGGCTAAAAAGTTAGACTTTCCTGATCCATTGACTCCAACAATTACCATCGGCTTTGGTGCGCCGGTGTTATTAAATTCGAATGCCAAGTTTAGATCTGCTAGTGGGCCACTGTTGATGATGAGAGTGTTTTTGACGTACATTTTGGACCCTAGCTCGTTTTCATCTAAAAATGTTTAGTACATTGCGGGCTTGCAACGGAAGGAAGTTTGGCATCTTACTAACGTCTTGGCCTAGACACGCCCCGAAGAAGCCTCCCATCAGCCAGAGACAGGCATCTCCGACGATTCCTACCGAAAGAATCGACCCCTCGGCACCCCAAACCGCAACATCCCCAAACCCACAACAAACCCACCTCACCCACACCCATTGTCCACAGCTCACACCCCCCGAAGCAACGGGCGGAGCCTTAACCTCCCCAACTTGCGTGAATCCACCGACCAGATACTGACGCGATACCGACCGGATACCGCACCCCCGATTTCGCCCGTTAACCAGAGCTGTCCGGGCCGTCCTCTCAGATCAGCCCCATCGCCAGACGCGCCGCGCCGACCGACGCTTCCGTCTGCTCCGCGCGCAGCACCGGACGCCCCAGGACCCGCGCCCGCATCTCGGTCCAGACCGGGTTCGCCGCCCCGCCGCCCGCCGTGAAAACGCGCGCCACAGAGGGCCCGCCGAGCCGTTCGATCGCGCCATAGCACTCTGCCTCGATCCGCGCGATCCCCTCGAAAATCCCTTTCAGGAACAAGGCGTTATCCTCAGGCCGGGGCGTCATCCGAGGCGCCAGATCCGGATCGTTCACCGGAAACCGCTCCCCTGGCGCCGTCAGCGGATAGTAATCCAGACCGCTCTGCGTCCCCGAATCGATCTGCTTGCTCAGCGCCGCGATCTCCTCCGGCGTGAAGTGCTCCAAAAGCACCCCTCCGCCCGTATTCGACGCCCCGCCGACCAGCCACATCTCGCCCAGCCGGTGCGAATAAAGCCCCAGCTCCGCCGCCTCAATTCGCTTTGAAGTCAACACCTTAACCACCAAAGTGGTCCCCAGAGACGTCACCCCGTCCCCCACATCCCGCGCTCCCGACGCAAGGAATGCGGCGATGCTGTCGGTTGTCCCCGCATGGAACATCAGCTCCGGCGACAACCCGAACCGCGCCGCAACCTCCTGATCTATAAGCGAAACCTCGGCGCCCGCCGGATGAACCTCGGGCAGCATCTCTGCCGAAATCCCCAGCTCCGAGAACCAGTCCGGCCAGCACTCGCCCTCCACATCATAGCCGGTCTTCAGCGCATTGTTCTGATCCGAGATCCCGCCCTTGCGCGTCAGCTGCGCCAGAACGAAATCCGCCTGATGCATCAACCACTTAGCGCCCTCGGCTTGTCCATGAAGCCGCAAGAACCTGGCCAGGGCAGACGCGCTTCCACGCCCGATATGCCCCTCCGGAGCCACTGCGGCAATCTGCCCCGCTTCAGCGTCAAACCCTTTGGAATTATACAACAATCCCTGCGTCACCGGCGCCAGATCTGCACCCGTTAGCACTATACTCCCCGACGTGCCATCAATCGCAGCCCGCCGAATCGCCCGCGGATCAACCCCCTCCTCACGCAACCCCGCAACCTGCCGCTCCAGACACTGCGCCACAGCGGCCCACCAATCTTCGGCCCGGACCTCATCACCAGCTCGCGCCACATGCGCCGCTCGCGCGGTCGACACCACGCGCGCCTGATCGTCCAGGACGGCCGTGCGCACGCCTGAGGTGCCGATATCGATGCCCAAGGCATAGCTCATGCCGGTCCCCGCGCGGCCAATGCCTGCCGGTACTTTTCGGCATCCCAGTCGAGCAATTCCGCCTCAGCCTCAGCTCCGATCGGAGAGACCGCCCAAGCCGGATCCAGCCGCGCCAGAACATCCGCAAGACAGATCAGCATGGCCCGCTGCGACGACGTCGCATCCTTGCGCAGCGCCACGCCTTGCCCCTTCAGAACGGCAACCGGCGCGTCCGCCATCGGCGCGCGGGGCAGGCCTGGTCCCAGAAACACCACGTGATCGGGATAAAGCGAGCCGGAACAGGCCAGATCGCGCAGCCGCGCCTCCAGCGCCAGCCGTCCCACCTCCGGCACCCAGATGAACTCATCTGGAGGTGCCGCAACAGGCATGTCCGCTGTCATCCCAAGGGCAGGGCGCGTCAATCGCCGTTCGACCTCGTCCATCAGATCGGCCACCTCGCCGGGCTCCGATCCGCAGCAGATCAGACCGTGATTGCCCAGAACGATGACCTGCGTCTCGGCGCTGACGGTCTGTGCAATCTGCGCAGTCAGCGGCAGGCCGGGTTTGGCATAGGGCACAAAGGCGACGGGCAAATCCCTCAGAAGATCCCGTGCGATCTGCAGCCCGTCCGGCGAGATCGCATGCGCAATCGTCGCCACCGAATGGGTATGGGCCACGACATCCCAGTCGAGCATCGCATGAAACGTCGTCTCGATCGAGGGTCGCAGACCGGTCTGCCCGATCACCGCCGCCTTGCAGGTGCCGTCACCGGCGCCGTGCGCCTCGGCCAAGGCTGCTGCCCGGTTCACCGGGACGAAGACGTCGCGCTCGAGCGCTTGGCCCAGCTCCATCCCTGAGGCTTTGATCCACATCACCTCCCCGATCTTGATCGAGGTGTTCCCCCCGGGGCCCTGAATGCGCAGAGGGTCGGCTCCCCATTTCGCGGAATAGGACACAAAATCGGAAGGAAGCGCGCCCGCCGTCATGCAACCACCTCGATCATGTAATCGGGCGGAGGATACCCGCTTTCAGCCACAAGCAGATCGAGATCGCCGAGCGGATCATCGGACCGAAACGACGCCGCATGGAGCCCGCCCAGCACCAGAGCAGACTGCCAGCCCGCGCCGGTTGCGCCCGCGATATCGTGTTCCAGCGAGTCGCCGACCATAAGGATCCGCCTCGGTGGACAGTCCAGCACCCGCTCGAGCGCACTATAGACCGGACGATGGGGTTTTCCGTAAAAGACGACCTCGCCGCCACGCTCGCGATAGTCATGCGCAACCGCACCGGGAGAGGGGACAATCCGCCCGTCGGCCCGAGGCGAACCTCGATCGGGGTTCGAGCAGTAAAGCGTCAGCCCTGACTGCCGTGCCTTGTCGATCTTGCGCTGCTGAGCGATCGTCGCCCCATCTTCGGGAAGGCCCATCAGCAGAACCGCGTCGGCCTCTTCAACGCGGTCGGTCAGGGTCAATCGCAGGCCTTCGGCCCATCGCTCCGCATCGCCATCCGATCCAGTAATAGCCAGAACCTTCTCGGCCTCGATCCGCCCGGCCTCGAAATCCTGCCACAACGCCTCGCCAGAGGTCATCACTGCCATAAACAGCGCAGGCGGATAGCCCATCGCCTCCATCCGCGCGGCGTTCAGATCCGCGCGCTTTCCCGAATTCGACAGCACCGCCAAGGGCAGATCTAACTTCGCCAACGCGTCCGGCACACCCAGATAGGGCGCGCTGCCATCATGCAGCACGCCCCATTGATCCAGAACGATCGCATCGATCTGATCGGTGATCTCGGACAGGCTGCGGATCAGCCGTGTCATCAGGCGTCTAGCGCGGCTCGTCGGGCTTGGGCGCCTCGAGACCGGCCAAATATCCCTCGACCTCCTCCGGGGCCAGCGCAGACGCCGTCTTATCCGATGTCCCGGCCGGCATATCCCCGAAATAGAAGGCAAAGCCCGGGATATGCTTGCGCCGCTCGCGCAGCTTCATGCCCTCGAACGGATAGACCTCGTGATCGCCGCAAGCCTTGTCGTGACAGGCGAGGATGTAATCCGCCCGCTTGTCAATCTCCTCGACCGACTGCCAGCCATCGACCGAATTGACGAACCGCGCTGGCACCCAGTAGCGCCACTTCTCTTCCTCGTTGGGCTCAAGGTTGCGCGCCTGAAAGATCGCGTCCCCCGCCACCACGATATCACCCGCCGAGGTCGTCACCGTCACGGCCATATGCCCGACCGAATGGCCCGGCGTGTGGAACATGGTGATGCCCGGGAAGACCTCCGTCTCCTCGTCGATCAGCTCGAAGGCGCAGCCCGCATAGGCCGGCTCGATCCCGAGGATCGGGCTTTCGTAGGTGCGATAGTAAAGGGGCAGGGGATTGTAGGCCATCACCATCTCCTTGCGCGGCGCGATGTAGCGCGCGTTCGGAAATTCGCGCATATTCTGCACGTGGTCCCAATGCAGATGCGTGAAGATGATCGCGTCGATCTCCTCGGGCTGCACGCCCAGCTTCTCGGGCAGGTGCTTATGCACTTCGGTGCAGCCGCGCTTTTCGCATTTATGGTGGTACTTGGTGGCGCGCGGCTCGTCGCACAGGCCCGTATCGATCAGGATTTTATGCTCGCCGGTATCGACGTAATAGCAATAACAGGGGTTCCAGATCTTCTGGCCCGCCGGGCCCTTCCAGAAAATATAGGTACCAAGGTCGGCCTCGAGCCAGCCAGTATTGATCGGATAAATCTTGGTGTCAGCGATTCCCATCGAGGGCCCTCCAGGTCAATTCCCGGAGATTTGTATACAGAAAATACCCTCTGTCTACAGTGAAACCGCTACAGGCCCAAAATTGCGGGGTCAGCCCCTCAATTCGCCGCCAGAACTCGCAGAAAGCTCGCCGCCATATGCTGGCGCATACCTTCGGCGGCGATGTTGGAGTTGGCGGAAAAGATCTTTTCGAGCAGATCGTCATGGCTCTCGGCAGAGGCAACCAGATCCCCGGCATCCGCGAACTTCTTGGCGCGGAACGGACCGGTCCGGCGCCGGAAATCCGCCGCGATCTCGAAGATGTAGGGGTTTTCGATCGCACGATAGATGGAAAGGTGGAACTCCTCGTTCGCGCGCAGATAGCGGGGCAGGTCGCCCGCCTCTGCCGCCGCCTTGCATTCGGCCTGCGCCACCTCGATCTGCGAGCGCGCCAAAAGCGTCAGCCGTTGCGAGGCAAGCCTTGCACATAAGGCTTCTATCTCGTGCATGGCCTCGAACATCTGGGCCAGTTCCTCGCGGGAATACTGCGCGACCCGCATCCCGCGACCCTCGCCGCTTTCCAGAACGCCCTGCGCTGCAAGTCGGCTCAGCGCCTCGCGGATCGGGGTACGAGAGACGCCGAACCGCTCGGCCAGCCGGGTCTCGTCCAGCCGCTCTCCCGCGGCGATCCCGCCTGCCGCGATCTCCTCGAGCAAGGCGGCCTCGACACGGTGCGCGGCCGATCCGCGCGGCGGTTTTTCTGACCCGTCCACCAGTCATTCCTTCCAAGATCAGCCTTACCCATATCAGCAGAACCGGCGGAAACCAAATGTAATCCACCTTTATGGATATTTTGCGTTGCTTTTGCATACAAACTATGCGCTCTTTTCGCGAGACGTGAGGGAGACAGGGGATCTATGCCCGAGATCAGGCTGGAAAATCTGCGCAAGGATTATGGCGCGGTCACTGTGATCGAGGATCTCAACCTCTCGATGGAGGATGGAGAATTCACGGTCCTTGTCGGCCCCTCGGGCTGCGGTAAATCCACGACCCTGCGCATGATCGCGGGGCTCGAGGTGGTCACCGAGGGCCGCATCATGATCGGCGACCGCGACGTCTCCCGGCTCGAGCCGAAAGAGCGGGACCTGGCGATGGTCTTTCAGGACTACGCGCTCTATCCCCATATGAACGTTGCAAAAAACATGTCCTTCGCGCTGCGCCTCGCACGCTATCACAAGGACGAGATCCACAAGCGCGTCAGCGAAACCGCCGAGATCCTCGGCCTGACCGACCACCTTCAGCGCAAACCGGCGGAGCTCTCGGGCGGCCAGCGCCAGCGCGTTGCCATGGGCCGCGCTCTCGTGCGCGATGCGGGCACGTTCCTCTTTGACGAGCCGCTTTCGAACCTCGACGCCAAGCTGCGCGGCCAGATGCGCGGCGAGCTGGCGTTGATGTCCCAGCGCATCAACAAGAACATGATCTACGTCACCCACGACCAGGTCGAGGCGATGACACTCGGCGACCGCATCGTGGTGATGAAATTCGGCAAGATCATGCAGGCCGGCACCCCCGAAGAGCTGTACCGCAAGCCGCAGAACAAGTTCGTCGCGGGCTTCATCGGCTCGCCGCCGATGAACTTTCTTCCCGCAGAGCTGCGCGATCACGGCGGCACGCTCCATGTCGAAGGGCAGGGGTTCTCTGTTCCGCTTTCGGCAGAACGTAGCGCGAGCCTGAAAAGCTATACCAACCAGAACGTCCATCTGGGCGTGCGCCCCAGCGGCTTTGTCGAATCCGATGCGCCCGGCGCCATCGAAATGCCGATTGTCCTATCGGAATATATCGGCGCGCAATCCGTTCTTATCTCCGAACTCGGCGGCCAGCAGGTCACGATCGAGCTCAATTCGCTCGAACCCGTCCGCATCGGAGAGACCCGTCACTTCACGATCGAACGCGAGGAACTGCACCTCTTCGATCCACAAACCGAGGCCGCGCTGTGACGCGTCTCACGCCAAAACCATCTGGGAGGATGACATGACTTTGACCTTCAAAACCTGCGCGGCCGCCCTGGCCGCCAGCGTCTCGCTCGGCTCTATCGCCGCGGCCCAGGACGTGCCCGCGCCCTATCAGCCCTATGCCGGAACCACGCTCGTCGTGAACTTCCCGGCCCACCCGCATTACAACGCGGCGATGAAGGTGCTGCCCGAATTTACCGAACAGACCGGCATCGAGGTCGAGGTCGACCAGCTGCAATATCTCAAAATGCGCGAGCGCCAGACGCTGGAGCTGACTAAGGACGAGGGCGATTACGACCTCATCTCCTACGTCGTCTTCTCCAAGGCTGACTATGTCTTTGCCGACCAGCTGGAGAATCTGGCTCGCTACTTCATGAACCCCAAACTGGCCGATCCGAACTATGATGCGGCCGACCTCATCGACGGCTACGTCCAGAATATCGGCGTCGCGGGCGGTCAGAAGGGCTATCTGCCGGGACCGACCGGATCGCTTTACGGCATCCCCTTCGGCTCCGAGACCTCCGTTCTGGGCTACCGCACGGACATCTTCGAAAAGCACGGGCTCGAAGTGCCCGAGACCTATGACGCGCTTCTGGAACTGGCCTGCCAGATCCCCGAGCTTGAGCCGGGCATGGGCGGTCTCGCCTCCCGCGCGGCCTCGGGTCACCAGGCGAGCCACGCCTTCCTTTTGCACCTGAACCCTCTGGGCGGCGGCATCTTCGATGACGCCTGGGAGCCGATCGTCAACAACGAAGCAGGCGTCGAGGCGGCTAACGCGCTGAAATCCATCGTCGATTGCGGCATCGAAGGCAGCCAGACCTTCGGCCCGTCCGAAGCTGCCGCGGCCTTCGCGCAAGGGGACTACGCCATGTTCCTCGACAGCATCGCCTTCGCCGCGACATTCGAGGACGAGACCAACAGCCAAGTCGTCGGCAATGTCGGCTGGGCGCTCCACCCCGAAGGCGTCAAGCGCGCCTCCCAGACCGGCGGCTTCGGCATCGCCATCCCCAAGAACGCCCAGAACAAGGAAGCGGCGTTTCTCCTGATGCAGTGGCTGACCTCGAAAGAGGCCGACCTGATGATCGCTATGGAAGGCGGCAACCCCTCGCGCTTCTCGACCTACGAGAACGCAGAGCTGAATGCCAAATATCCCTACGCGGCGACCTTCGGCGAAGCGCTGCAATATGCCGACCCCGACTGGCGCCCGATCATCCCCACCTGGGGCAAGATCAACGCCGATCTGGGCACCACGCTCAGCCAGATCATCACCGAGGATCTGGACGTGCAAGAAGGCCTTGACGGCGTCGCCGAACGCAGCCGCGCCATCATGGACGAGGCTGGCTACTACACCTGGAACTAAACCAAACGGGCAGGGCGGCCTCGTCGCCCTGCCATCCCCCGCCTGCCTGATGGGATGCCCATGAAAACCGCGCTCGCCAACCGGATGACGCCCTACCTCTTCCTGGCGCCCGCCGGGATCGTCCTGGTGGCGGCGCTTCTCTATCCGATCGGCTACATGATCTATGCGAGCTTTCTGGACTGGAACCCTAGCCAGCGCATCGGAGAGGCCGACTGGGTCGGTCTGCGCAACTACGTCAACCTTCTGGGCGACGCCGCCTTCCGCGAAAGCTTCGGGGTCACGATCAAATTCGCCGCCATCGTCGTCACGCTCGAGATGGTCCTCGGCGTCGGCCTCGCGCTCCTGCTCGACCGCAACCTGCGCGGCATGTCGATCCTGCGCACGCTCTTCATTCTGCCGATGATGATCGCCCCCATCGTGGTGGGCCTGATGTGGCGCTACATGTACCACCCCACCGTCGGCATCTTTAACCGCACGCTCGAAAACATCGGCCTGAGCTCGGTTCCCTGGCTCTCGGACGGGGGCTGGGCCTTCACATCGATCATCATCGCCGATGTCTGGCAGTGGACGCCCTTCATCTTCATCCTCTCGCTCGCCGCGCTGCAATCGCTGCCGCAATCGGCGATCGAAGCCAGCCGCATCGACGGGGCAAGCCCGTGGCAGACGATCCTCTACGTCAAGCTGCCGCTGATGATGCCCGTCCTGATCGTCACAGCCCTCCTGCGCCTGATCGACGCCTTCAAGGTGCTCGAGGTGATCCTCGTTCTGACGAATGGCGGCCCGGGTTTGTCGACCGAGATCCTGTCGCTCCGCATCGCCCGAACGGCCTCCGAATTCCGCGAGCTTGGCGTGGCCGCAGCCATGTCGAACTTCCTGCTTATCCTGCTGCTGGTCCTGACCGTGGCGATGTATCTCTACGGCAAGGCGGCCGAGCTGCGCGCGGCCCGCCTGCGCGCCGCCGCCGAGGAGGCCGCATGACCCAGGACCGCCAGAACCCCGCCTTCTACGCGCTGCTGACCGTGCTGATCCTCATGGCGATCGGCCCGATCCTGATGATGCTCATCACGTCGCTCAAGCTGAACGTGGACATCATGTCGGACACGTCGGGCCTGATCTTCATGCCGACGATCCGCAATTACGAAACCGCGCTCTGCGACATGCTCTGGTACGAGCCGGCCCATGTCGACCGCTGCGATCCGACCTTCGGCCGCGCGCTCGTCAATTCGCTGATCATCTCGATCATCTCGACCGCGCTGACGCTTATCATCGGCACGATGGCCGCCTATGCGCTGGTCCGCTTCCGCTTTATGGGCCGCGATACCGTATCGCTCACGACGCTGATGATGCGCATGGTCCCGCCCGCCGTCCTGCTCGTCCCGGTCTTCGGGATCTGGACCTTCCAGTTCGGCATCGACGGAACGCGCGCCGGGATCATCCTGATCTATGTCGCAATGAACCTGCCATTCGTGATCTGGATCTTACAGAGTTTCATTGTACAGGTGCCGATCCAGTTGGAAGAGGCCGCGCGCATGGATGGCGCCGGCCCCTTCCAGGTCTTCTTCCTCGTCGTCCTGCCGCTCATCAAGCCGGGATTGGCTGCCGCCTCGATCTTCACCTTCCGCATCGCCTGGAACGAGTTCCTGCTGGCCAACGCGCTTGCCGATCGCAGCACCCGCACGGTGCCCGTGACCATCGTCAACAGCCTGACCGAGTTCGAGATCGACTGGGGCGTGATCATGGCGACAGGCATGCTGCTCGCGATCCCGCCGATCCTCTTCACGCTCGTCGCCTCGCGCCAGATCATCACCGGAATGACCGCAGGAGCGGTCAAGGGCTGATGAGCGTTCTGCTGCTGGCCACCTATGATACCAAGCTGGAAGAGGCCGAGTATCTCATGGATGCGCTCACGGCCCTCGGCGTGCCGACAGAGCGCTGCGATATCTCGCTTAGGGCCGAGGGAGAGCATTGGTCCGGCGACGACAAGATCGCCGCGATGGAGCGTGCCGCGGCAGGCGCGCTCGACTGGATCCAGACCGCCCCACAGGAGGGCCGCCGCATGATCGCGGCCATCGGTGGCGGCACCGGCGGGCAGATTGCCCTTCGTGTCCTGCGCGAGATGCCCATCGAAATGCCGAAGGTCCTTGTCTCCACGCTGCCCTTCGATCCGCGTTACGCGCTGGCCGACAATGCAATCATCCTCGTGCCCACCATGGCCGATCTGTCGGGCCTCAATGCCACGGTGCGCCAGGCGCTCGACCGGGCCGCTGCCATCCTGCGCGGTCTCTACGATGCCAGCCTGCCCACCGGTCCCGCCAGCATCCAGCCCTCCATCGGCATCACCGCCCTCGGCGTCACCGGTCCGGGCACGGATGTTCTCATCAAGGATCTTCAAGCCGCCGGGGAAGAGCCGACCGTCTTTCATGCCAACGGCTTTGGCGGTGCGGCCTTCGCTCGGTGGTGCGGGGCAGGGGCCTTCAAGGCCGTCATCGACTACACCCCGCACGAGCTGACCCGCCTCCACGTGGCGGGCGTCCATACCGCCATGCCAACGCGTTTCACCGCCTATAAGGACCTGCCGCGCGTGATCCTGACCGGCGGCGTGAACTTCATCGGCGTGGGAGAGCCGCATCTGATGCCCGACGCCTATCGCGCCCGGCCCCACTATAGCCACTCGCCGCTTTTCACCCATGTCAAATGCACCGCCGACGAGGCGGTCCATTGCGCCACGATCCTCGCCGCGGCCCTGTCGGAAGGCACCGGCCCGCGCCGGGTCGTCATCCCCATGGGCGGCTTCTCTCACGAGGACCGCCCCGGCGGCGCTCTCGAGGATGCCGATCTGCGCCGCATCTTCGCCGATACGCTCGATGCCGCCCTCGGCGATCCCGTCGAACGGATCGACGCTCATATCAACGATCCCGCCTGCGCCCATCACGCGGCACAGGCCCTGTCCGATCTCATGGCAAAGGAACCCGCATGACCGCTCTCGACCCCAACGATATCGAAGCCAAGAAGGACGCCCTCATCTGGTCCGCCCGCCGCTGCTTCGATCTTGGCCTTCAGACCAATGCGGGCGGTAATCTCTCGATCCGGCTCAGCGGGGCGGATGCCATCGTCATCAAGCCCTCTGGCGTCGGCTTTGCCGAATGCACCCGCGACAATCTTCAGGTCGTGCATCTGGATGGCACGATCGAGCCGTCCTCCTTCAAGCCGTCCAAGGATCTCGACTTCCATCTCGATCTCTACCGGATCCGGCCCGACATCAACGCCATCGTCCATTGTCACAGCCCCTGGGCGACCGGCTTTGCCAGCGCGGGTCTCGAAATCCCCTGCCTGACCGTCCAGACTATTGAAAAGATCGGACGCATGCCTCTGATCCCGCTCTCCGCCAATGGCGGCCCTCAGACCGAGGTCGAGATCAGCCCGGTCTTCAAGGACCCTTCCATCCGCGCCGCCGTCCTCGCCAATCACGGCACCATCGGGGTGGGGCCGACACTCACCAAGGCGCAGTATCTGGCCGAGATCATCGAAGAGACCGCGCATATCGCTTTCGTCCGTGACACGCTCATGGCCGCCCACGGCAAGACCCAGGCCGACCTGCCGCAATACGGCACCGCTGCCGAAGCGCGCGCAGGCTGAACCCCGTTGCGCGGGGCTTTCGGCGTGCGCTGTGTTAATGCGGGGTCATGCCGAAAATCCACCGACCAGATACCGACGTAATACCGACGGGATACCGAACTGCCAAAATGTCGCAGCTCGGCCCCGTTAACGTCTAGGCCACTGGCAGGGCGCATCCTGCGACATCGCGCAGTTCGTCCGCAGCTGCGGCGCCGGTCGAGCGGATCTAATTGTGATGGGTAAACAATGCCTTATGGCGGAGAGACAGGGATTCGAACCCTGGGTGGGCTTGCACCCACAACGGTTTTCGAGACCGCCCCGTTCGACCACTCCGGCACCTCTCCGCGAAGGATCGTGCCGCGCGGCATAAAAGAGCAACCCCTAAGGTGCAACCGATTCTTGCCGACCCCTTTCACGTCTGCGTTTGAAACATTGGCTAACCGCCCGCAATCCCTTACATATCTGGCCAACACGCTCCCAAGGAGATTGCCATGATCCGCCATTTGACAGCTCTTGCCTTCGCATTCGGCACATCCACCGCCGCCTCTGCCCAATCGGTTCAGATGCAGCTCTACGAGATGCTCGACCTGCCGCAAGTCGTTGAAATCGCTCGCCTCGAAGGGCTCGACGTGGCCGAGGATATGGGCGAAACCCTCTTCGCAGGTGGCCCCAGCACCAGCTGGGACGCCCAGGTCGGCCGCATCTACACCCTCGATCCCATGATCGAAACCGTCCGCACCAATTTCACCGAGAACCTGTCCGACGAAGACGCGCAGATCCTCCTTGATTTCTTCGCCTCAGAGCCGGGCCAGACCATCGTCTCACTCGAGCTTGGAGCCCGCCGCGCGATGCTTGATGACGAGATCGAGGAGGCCAGCAAAAACGCGGCATCCGAGATGGCTGCCGAAAATGGCGAGATATATCAGTTAGTTGACCAGTTCATCTCGACCAATGATTTGATCGACAGCAATGTGGCGGGCGCGCTCAATTCCAGCCTCGCCTTCTTCCGCGGCCTTGCCGACGGCGGGGATCCCTCCGCCATGATGGGCGAGCAGGAAATGCTCGCTTCCGTCTGGAGCCAGGAGGGCGAGATCCGTGCCGACATGACCGAATGGATCTATTCCTTCCTCCTGATGGCGTACCAACCGCTCGAGGAAGAGGATCTCGAAGCCTATATCGCGCTCAGCGAAACCGACGCCGGATCTGCCCTCAATGGCGCGATCTTTGCCGCCTTCGAACCGCTCTTCGAACAGACATCTTATGCCCTGGGACGTGCTGCGGCGCAGGCCATCACAAGTCAGGATATCTGACCCGCGAACGGGGCTTGACAGACCCATCCCTTGCCCCGATAAGCCGCAGGGCCTCGCAAAGCGGGGCCTTTCGCGTTTTGCGATATGATCAACGAACGCCCTAGAACGGGCGCGCTGTCCGAGGGTGATCCAATCAGGATCGCGAATACCGCTCAAAGCGGAACCCGAGAGACGCGGGATATGAAGGAAAAATAGATGTTTGCGGTTCTCAAAACCGGCGGCAAGCAATATCGGGTTTCCAGCGGCGACGTGCTTCGCGTGGAAAAGATTGCTGCCGATGCGGGCGAAAAAGTGCAGTTCAATGATGTTCTCATGATCGGCTCCACGATCGGCACTCCCCTCGTTAAAGGTGCTGGCGTGCAGGCTGAGGTGATCGAGCAGATCAAGGGCGAGAAGGTCATCCACTTCGTCAAGCGCCGCCGGAAGCATGGCTCCAAGCGCACCAAGGGCCATCGCCAGCAGCTCACGCTTTTGCGCGTTACCGATCTGCTCGAGAACGGCGCCGACAAGTCCGGCGTCAAGGCCGCGATCGGTGCCGGCATTGCAGGCTGGACTGGCGTGAAGTCCGACAAGGGCGATTACGCGGGCAACCGCGGCGAGCAGTCCGAGATGAAAGCGCGTGTCGCGACCGGCAAGGCCAAGGAAAAGGTCGCGGCCAAGACCGAGACCGCCGAAGCTGGCCCGACTTCCAAGCCTGGTAACCTGCTGACTGAAGCGCGCGACGGCAAGGCCGATGATCTCAAGAAGATCTCCGGCGTCGGCCCCGCTTTGGAGAAGAAGCTGCACGCCAATGGCGTCTTCCACTTCGACCAGATCATGGCCTGGGGCCCTGAAGAGGTCGCTTATATGGATGATCAGCTGTCCTTCAAAGGACGCATCGAACGTGATAACTGGATCGCGCAGGCAACCGAATACGCCGCCGCATCCAAAGACTGAGGATAAAGACCAATGGCACATAAAAAAGCAGGCGGTAGCTCCCGTAACGGCCGCGACTCCGCAGGTCGGCGTCTTGGCGTCAAGAAGTTCGGCGGCGAATCCGTGGTTCCCGGCAACATCATCATGCGTCAGCGCGGCACCAAGATGTGGCCGGGCGAGGGCGTCGGCATGGGCCGCGATCATACGATCTTTGCGACCGTGGAGGGCAACGTGTCCTTCGCCAAAGGTCTAAAGGGTCGCACCTTCATTTCCGTCCTTCCAGCCCAGGAGGCCGCGGAATAAGCCGAAACCATAAGGTTTAGACAAAACCAGGGATCGGCTCACCAAGGGCCGGTCCTTTTCTTTTTCTGACATAGAAAAATCAGGGTCCGGTCCATCAAAGCGCAAGAAACTGCGCATCAATCCAAGAGGAATGAATGGACTAGTACAATGACTGTCACCGGACGCGATCTGATCGACCTCGGCTTCGAGCAGGGCAAGGCCCTTGCTGGCGCTCTGGCTTACGTGAATGCCAACGGGATCGAGGGCGATGCCCTCGTCGCATGGGCGGCTGCCAACAAGCCCGCGCCCCGCATCGTCCTGCAGGATGCCCCCGCAATCCGCTTCAACCTCGAGGCGGAGACCGAGCTGGAGCAGGAGAATGTCGACAAGGTCCGGCAGAGCATGGACGTGCTGATGCGCACGCCCACCTTGCGTGCAGGCGCCGTTATGCCCGATGCCTGTCCGGCCGGACCTGATGGGACGATCCCCGTCGGCGGTGTCGTCGCGGCCCAGAACGCGATCCATCCCGGGATGCATTCGGCCGACATCTGCTGTTCGGTGATGATCACCGAATTTGAAAATGCTGAGCCGAAGGACATTCTCGACGCGGTCCATCAGGCAACACATTTCGGCCCTGGCGGCCGCCCGAATGGCATGCGCTACACGATGTCGCCCGATCTCTACGACGCCTTCCGGGCGAACGGGTATCTGCGCGACAAGAAGATCCTTCAGGCCGCTCAGGAGCATCTGGGCACGCAAGGCGACGGAAACCATTTCGCCTTCGTTGGCCGCTCCAAGGCGAACGGAACGACCTGTCTCGTCACGCATCACGGCTCTCGCGGGCCGGGGGCGGGTCTCTACAAGCTTGGCATGAAAGACGCCGAGCGCTTCCGCAAGGAGCTGTCGACAGGCGTGCTTAAGCAGAACGCCTGGATCCCGGCGGACAGTCCCGAAGGCGAGGCTTATTGGGACGCCCTCCAGCTGATCCGTAAGTGGACGAAGGCCAACCATAACTGCTTGCACGCGGCCACCGCGCGGATTGCGAATGCCGATATGAAAGATCGGTTTTGGAACGAACACAACTTCGTCTTCCGCAAAGGCGATCTCTACTGGCACGCCAAAGGCGCGACCCCGATCGATGACGAGATGCTGCCCGATACCGGCGGCATTCAGATCGTGCCGCTGAACATGGCAGAGCCGGTTCTGCTGATCCGGTCCAATCCGACCGAGGTGAACCTCGGCTTCGCGCCCCATGGGGCAGGGCGGAACTACTCCCGTTCCGCGCATAAGCGTGCCATGGGCGGGCGAACCGAGGCGGAGATCTTCGCCGAGGAAACAAACGGCCTCGACGTGCGCTTCTACAGCGGCAATGTCGACATCTCCGAATTGCCCTCGGCCTACAAGCCTGCGGCAACCGTGCGCGATCAGATGGCCCGCTACAAGCTGGCCGATGTTGTCGACGAGATCGAACCCTACGGCTCAATCATGGCGGGCGACTGGGAGCGGGACGCGCCGTGGCGCAAGAAGGCCCAGGCCAAGCACGCGGCCCGGGCGCGGCTCGAAGACGAGGCAAGAAGGCGGTGAGCGTCGCGCTCACCCCTTTGATGGTGTTCGCGGCCTCTCAGGTCGCGACACCCGGTCCCGCCAATATGATTCTTCTGGCCACCGGCGCGCGCTTCGGCCTGCGCCGGGCGGTGCCGTTCGTGGCCGGTGTGGCCTTGGGCAAGCAGCTGATCATCTGGCCCGCAGGTTTTGGCCTGCTGGCTTTGGCTGAGCAGGCGCCGTTTGTCTTCGCAGCGCTCAAATGGGCGTCGCTGGCCTATATCCTCTGGCTCGCCTGGCGAATTGCGGGAACGCGCCTGAGCCCCGGGCAGGCAGATGACGCGCCACCTAGCTTCATCGCGGGTCTGATCGTCCATCCCCTGAACCCGAAGGCATGGGCAATGATCATAGGCATTTTCACGAACTTTATCCCGCAAGGCACAACGCCTCTGCTAGGAACCGCCGTGGTAGCCGCTGCGCTTCTGATCGTTCAATTGATCTTCCATCCGCTCTGGACCTTCGCTGGAGAAACCGTCGCGCGGGTCATCGCGGGCCGCCCCGCCGAGCGATGGCTGATGGCTGCCCTTGCCCTTCTGACGCTGGCCAGCGTCGTCTACGCCCTGATCGGGAGTGTGTGATATGACTGTTCTTCTGAGTACCCCCGCCCAAGCAACCATCGAAACCGATCGCCTGACGCTGCGGCCCCTACGCGCCAGCGATGCCGGGCTGATCGATCTGCATGCGGGTGATGCACGTGTCGCCAATATGACGACTTCGATCCCGCACCCCCTTCCTCCGGGCGCCACGGCAGCCTTGCTGGCCCGCGCCAGGGCAGAGGACCGGGTCGAGGATGTCTGGGCGCTTGATGGCAGCCGCCGCGGTCATGCGGAGCTTCTAGGCCTCATCGGCCTGACCCGGCTTGACCGTGACCAGTCCGAGATCGGCTATTGGATCGCGCCTGCCTTCTGGAAGACCGGCTATGCCAGCGAGGCGGTGCGCGCCCTGATCGCGGGAAATCCGCATCAGAACACGCATATCTTCGGCTCTGTCTTTCAGGACAATCCGGCCTCGGCCCGCGTTCTGATGCAGGCCGGTTTCGACTATCTGGGCGACGCAGAGGCGTTCTCGGTGGCGCGCAACACCCTTGTGCCGACCTGGACCTACAGTCGAAAGCTGGACCCGTGACGCCCGTCCTGCGGACGCCCCGGCTCAAGCTGCGGCCTCTGCGGCATTCGGATGCGGAACGGATCAAGGAGCTGATCGGAGAGTATGAGGTGGTCCGCTGGCTCTCCCGGCCGCCTTATCCCTATGCGCTCTCCGATGCGCAGGAGTTTCTCGACGCCGTTGTCACAGAAGATGGATCGGGTTTTGTTTGGGCGATTGAGAGAGACGGTCGCCTCATCGGAACGATTGCGACGAATGAGGGTCTTGGCTATTGGCTCGCGCGCGAGGCTTGGGGACAAGGGATTGCCACCGAGGCCGGAGATGCGGTCGTGGATGCCTATTTCGACCTGACCGAGGAGGAAGATCTCTCATCGAGCTATATGGCGGGCAATGCGGCATCGGCGAATGTCCTGGCCAAGCTCGGGTTTCTCGAGACCGGACCCAAGACTCTCGAAAGCCGGGTTTTTGGGAAAAAGGTGGAGGGGCGCGCCCTGACGCTAAGCCGCGCCCGCTGGCAGGCACGGCGCGCCTTCCGGATCGAGACCGACCGCCTGGTCATTCGCGAAATCCACGATGCCGATTGGCCGGATCTGGTGCGAATTGGTGGCGATGCCCGTGTTGCGCCTATGCTAGCCAGCGTCATGACCCCGTGGCCTGAAGTGCAATGTCGCCGCTGGATCGCCGCCGGGCGATATCACGGACGGCCCGGTTTTCGCGCAACGGTCCTGACAAAGGACGCGCGGGTCATCGGCTGTTTTGGCTTCGGCAAGTCTCCGGAAGTTGAGCATCAGTCCTGCGCCTACTTCATCAATCCACATTACTGGGGCCAAGGCTATGCGACCGAAGGCATGCGGGCATTCCTTAGCTTCTGCTTCGGGCAGTTCGAGATCGATCTTATCGAGGCGGATCATTTCGATGACAATCCGGCCTCTGGCGTCGTTATGAACCGCCTCGGTTTCGAGAAACACCGCCATCTGGACGAACGCTGGTCAGCGGCACGGCTTGAGCCTTCGCCCGCAACCGAGTACCGCCTGACGCGGACAGCATTCGAGGCGCTCACATGAAATTTCTCGACCTCGCCAAGGTCTATATTCGATCCGGCTCGGGCGGGGCGGGCTCCGTCTCGTTCCGGCGCGAGAAATACATCGAATATGGTGGCCCCGATGGCGGTGATGGCGGTCGTGGCGGCGACGTCGTGGTTGAGGCGGTCGATGGTCTGAACACGCTTATCGATTTCCGCTACCAGCAGCATTTCTTTGCCAAGAACGGGCAGCACGGGATGGGCCAGAACCGCACCGGCCGCTCGGGCGAGGATATTGTGCTGAAAGTGCCCGTCGGGACCGAGGTGTTGGACGAGGACGAGGAAACGGTCATCGCCGATCTGACCGAAGTAGGCCAGCGCGTAAAGATCGCGACGGGCGGCAATGGCGGTTTCGGCAATCTCCATTTCAAAAGCTCCACCAACCAGGCGCCCCGCCGCGCCAATCCCGGCCAGCCGGGGATCGAGCGGACGATCTGGCTGCGGCTCAAGCTGATCGCGGATGCGGGCCTTCTTGGCCTGCCCAATGCGGGCAAGTCGACCTTTCTCGCCGCCACCTCAAATGCTCGGCCCAAGATCGCGGATTATCCTTTTACCACGATGCACCCGAACCTGGGCGTCGTCGGGGTCGACGGGAAGGAATTCGTGATTGCCGATATCCCCGGCCTCATCGAGGGCGCGTCCGAGGGGAAAGGCATCGGCGACCGCTTCCTCGGTCATGTGGAACGCTGCGCGGTCCTTCTGCATCTCCTCGACGGCACGTCCGAGACCATCGCCGACGACTACCAGACGATTATTACCGAGCTCGAGAACTATGGCGGCGATCTTGCGGCCAAGCCCCGCATAACTGCGCTTAATAAAATCGACGCTCTCGACGACGAAGAGCGGGAGGCTGCGCGCTTTGCCCTCGAAAAAGCGTCAGGCAGGCGCGTTTATCTCATGTCGGGCGTCAGCAAGGAAGGCGTTCAGAACGTCCTGCGCGTTCTTCAGGCCGAGATCGCGGAAGGTCGACAGGCCGAACAGGCCCCCGCCGAGGATGAGCCTTGGCGTCCCTGAACATCCGGGAGGCGCGCCGCTTGGTCGTCAAGATCGGATCGGCCTTGCTCGTGGATCAGGCAGCGGGACTGCGCCGCGACTGGCTGAACTCCCTGGCCGAAGACATCGCCGCGATCCGCAGCCGGGGCACCGATGTGATTGTCGTCTCGTCAGGCTCCATTGCCCTGGGCCGCCGCCTGCTGGAGCTCTCGCCCACCGATCTTGCGCTCGAACAATCCCAGGCCGCTGCTGCCGTCGGCCAGATCCACCTTGCACGCGCGTATGAAGAGGCGCTGGCGCCACACGGCATCAGAACGGGTCAAGTCCTTGTAACCCTGGAGGATTCGCAAGACCGCCGCCGTTATCTCAACACCCGCGCAACGCTCGAGCAGCTTCTCAAGCTGGGCGTCACCCCTATCGTGAACGAGAATGACACCATTGCCACCGACGAGATCCGGTATGGCGACAATGACAGGCTTGCCGCTCAGGTTGCCGTCACGGTCGGCGCCGATCAGCTGGTGCTCCTTTCGGATGTGGACGGCCTCTATACATCGAACCCTTCGATCGATCCCGAGGCCACGCATATCCCCGTCGTCGACCGGATCACGCCCGAGATCGAAGCGATGGCAGGCGATGCTATCTCGGGGCTGTCAAAAGGCGGAATGCGGACCAAGCTGATGGCCGCCCGCATGGCATCGGACGGTGGATGCGCCATGGCCATCGCTTTAGGAAGCCACGACAACCCTTTGCGGCAGATAGAAAATAATAACCGCGCCACCTGGTTTCTCGCGCAGACCGATCCACAAGCCGCGCGCAAAAGCTGGATTGCCGCGATGAAATCCAAAGGCGCTGTCGCCGTCGATGACGGAGCACAGCGCGCCCTGCGCAATGGCAAAAGCCTTCTTCCTGCTGGCGTCACCAATGTCACCGGATCCTTTGGAAGGGGCGACCCTGTCGCGATCCAAGGCGCGGACGGCGCATCGCTTGGCGTCGGCCTCAGCCGCTATACCAGCGTCGAGGCGGCCGCGATCAAGGGCTTGCAGACCCGTGACCTTCCGGCGGTTTTGGGATACGACGCACGGGCCGCTCTGATCCACCGCGACGACATGGTTCTGCAATGATAACCTGGGCCGCTCTGGCCAGATGAGGATGCGATGAAGGATTTTTCGGATATTCACGAGATGATGGCCGATCTGGGCGCGCGGGCCAAGGCTGCGGCAACTGAGCTCGCCATGGCTTCCTCCGAACGCAAATATGCTGCCCTGCTGGGCGCGGCTGAGGCCGTCTGGACGCGCCGCGACGCGATCCTCGACGCCAATGCCGAGGATATGGAATTCGGGCGCGAAAAAGGTCTGACACCCGCGATGCTCGACCGGCTCGAGCTGAATGAAGACCGTCTGCGCGGCATCGTAGACAGCCTGCGCGCTATCGCCGAACAGGCCGATCCGGTCGGCGCGATCATCGCCGAATGGGAGCAGCCCACCGGCCTCAAGATCAAGCGGATCCGAACCCCCCTCGGCGTGATCGGTGTCATTTACGAAAGCCGGCCCAATGTCACTGCCGATGCGGGGGCGCTTTGCCTCAAAGCGGGCAACGCTGTCATTTTGCGAGGCGGATCAGAGAGTTACCATAGCTCCAAGGCGCTGCACGCCTGTCTGGTCGAGGGTTTGAAAAGCGCAGGCCTGCCTGCGGATGCGATCCAGCTTGTCCCGACCCGCGACAGGGCGGCGGTCAGCGAGATGCTGGGCATGGTCGAGACGATCGACGTGATCGTCCCTCGCGGCGGCAAAGGACTGGTGGGTCTGGTCCAGCGCGAGGCGCGAGTGCCGGTCTTCGCCCATCTCGAGGGGATCTGTCACACCTATGTCGGCAAGACCGCAAAGCCCGACATGGCCCGCGACATCATTCTCAACGCCAAGACACGCCGAACGGGGATTTGCGGTGCGATGGAATGCCTGCTCATCGATTGGCGGTTCTATACCGAGCACGGACCATTCCTTGTCGAGGCTCTGCTTGAGTCAGGGGTCGAAGTGCGCGCTGCTGGCGAGCTCGCCAAGATCGAAGGGACGATACCCGCGCAAGACGATGACTTCGGCCAGGAATTCCTCGACATGATCGTCGCGGTCAAGCTTGTGGACGGGCTGGAGGAGGCCATCACCCATATTCGCCGCTACGGATCGAACCACACCGATTGCATCCTCAGCGAGGATCCGGTTGCCGTCGAGACTTTCTTCAACAGCCTCGACAGCGCCATCCTGATGCACAACGCCTCCACCCAGTTCGCCGATGGCGGCGAGTTCGGGATGGGGGCAGAGATTGGCATCGCCACCGGCAAGATGCATGCGCGTGGCCCTGTCGGAGCCGAGCAGCTTTGCAGCTTCAAATACGTCGTCTCTGGGAACGGTGCGATCCGGGCCTAAAGCAGGGCCCGGATGCGCGTCTCTGTATGTTCGAGGTGAAGCCGTCTTCCGCTCTCGCGGATCAGACCCGGCAAAAGCGCGAACTGGACCTGAGAGGCGGGAATATCCATGATGCCTTTCGGCGCAGCCAGCGATGACCAGAGCGCCGTGTCGTATTTCAGCTTCTTCGCCTCAGCCTCGATCCGCCATCCTCCATCCCGTTGGACGACCGATACGGATCCGCCAAGAGGCATCGCGCTTTCAAAGCAAAGCAAAAGAAGGAAGATCAGCCGAACCTCTTCCCGGGACAGATCCGCCTCCGACTGCCAACGATATTTGAGCCGTCCGGATTTCTCGAGGATTGCGAGAGTCTCTGACGCTTCGGGCGCGCCGATCCTCTGCTCCTTCGAAGCTGCCCCGAATGCGATGCGGAAGAACCGGATCCTCGCATTCGCATTCTCGACGCTTTCCCGGATCAGGGCGATTTCCGGCGTCTCACCCTGACCCGACATCTCGAGCAGTTCGACGCCGTTTAGGATCGCGCCGACCGGACTGACCAGATCATGACAGATCCTCGAGCCCACAAGCGCGACAAGGCTGGACGGAATGCTTTGCGAAGTGTCAGACATGGATGGCAGCAACCGAGGACAGATCGATGACGGGCATCACATCTATAATGGAGCCGGGCATGCTTGTCCGGCATCCCGATCGCCCCGACTGGGGAACGGGACAGGTGCAATCGAATATCGACGGCAAGGTCACGGTCAACTTTCCGGACCTCGGCAAAACCGTGATCGATGGGGACAGGGTGTCACTGGAAATCGTATTCTCTCCTTAGCTTCAAAGAATTCTTGCACAAACACAACTCAGAGTAGCGGTGCCGCCCCCCCTGTCAATTGGCGACTATAGGTAAAGCAGCGGATCCAGTTGCCATCGGGTCCGCCGCATTCTAGAAGGCGGCGCCTTTAGGATCATGAACGGACCGGGAGCGAGAATGGCGGCGACAACGCCTCACTTCGAGACGCGCTTTGCCACGACGTCGGAGGAGGTCGAGGCGGCCCAGCGGCTTCGCTACGACGTCTTCGTGACCGAACTGGGCGGCGACGGGCCGCTGGTCGATCACGACAGGCGGCTTGAACGCGACATCTACGATCCCTCCTTTCGGCATCTCCTGCTCTTTGACCGGGCCCGCGCCGAGGACGATCAGGTCGTGGGCGTCTACCGGATCATGACACCCGACGGTGCGCAGGCCGCCGGGCAGTTCTATTGCGACGATGAATACGATCTCGCCCCGCTTCGGACCTCGGGCCGCAAATTGCTCGAGCTGGGGCGGTCCTGTGTTCATCCCGATTATCGCGGTGGATCCGCCCTGTATGAACTCTGGAGTGCGCTGGCCGATTTCGTTCTCGAAGCCGAGATAGAGATCCTTTTCGGCGTCGCCAGCTTTCACGGAACGGATCCCGCCGCCCTTGCACAGCCACTCTCCTTCCTCCACCACCGACATCTCGCGCCCGAAGCCCTGCGTGTCACCGCCAAGCCAAGCGGCTTTCAGCGAATGGATCTCCTCCCCAGGGAGGCAGTCGACCGCAAGACGGCGCTCCTCCAGATGCCGTCGCTGATCAAGGCCTATCTGAGGCTGGGTGGCCGGGTCGGACTGGGAGCCTATATCGACCAGGATTTCAACACGACCGACATCTGCCTCATCATGGATACTGAAGCGATGAACGCGCGGCAAAGGGCGCTCTATATCAAAGAAAGCGCTGAATGACGCAGGCGTGGTATTCCGAAACCACACCGCCCGAGATCCCGAGCCCCGGCCTGACCGGCTGGCTTCGGATCGTGCCACGCGCAGCCGTCCTGCTCGTTATCCTCTCGGTGGGGCTTGCTCTCCTTGTGCTGTTAAGGCTGATCGAACGCCCGCTGAATGGTCTGCGCCGCCCCGTCACGCCCTACATCACCCAAGGGGTGTGCCGCCTGTCACTCCTGATCATTGGCCTGCGTCTGATGGTTCATGACCGATCAAAGGGCTCGTGCGGGACGATCGTGGCGAACCATGCCTCCTGGCTCGATATCTTTGTGCTCAATGCCGTTCACCGGGTCTATTTCGTCTCGAAATCCGAGGTTGCGAACTGGCCCTTCATTGGATGGCTCGCCCGCGCCACTGGGACGGTGTTCATCGACCGAGATCGCAAGACAGCGGCGCGGCAAAGGGATCAGCTCAGGGAAAGGCTGGAGGCCGGTCATCAGCTTGTCCTCTTCGCCGAAGGCACCTCAACCGATGGCCGCCGGGTCCTGCCGTTCAAATCTAGCCTCTTCGACGCTTTCCTGACTTCAGGGCGCAGAGCCGAGATCGTGCCGACCTCTGTCGTCTACCGCCCGCATCACAAGGTCGATGACAGGCTTTACGGCTGGTGGGGCGATATGGAGTTTGGAAGCCATCTGCTTCGGATCCTCGCCATGCCGCACAAAGGGCGGGTCGATGTCGTCCTGCACCCGCCTATTATCATCGACGAGATGGCCGACCGAAAGACCCTGGCTCGCACGGCCGAAACCGCCGTACGACACGGGCTCGAGGAATACCTGACCTAGCCGATTGCCTTGTGAAGAGTGCGCAAGGCCGCAAGCGGATCGTCCTGCTCCCAAACCTCTGGTCCCAGGGCGAAGAAGTCCACGAAAGGCGACAGCCGCGCGATATGATCCTCGGTGAGACCGCCCTCAGCGACGACGGGAAGTTCGATCATTTGCGACCACCACTGAAACAGGTCGTCTTCGGCTTGAATTCCATCACCCAGCGGTGCATCCCCGACCGGCCCGAACGAGATGTAATCGGCCCCGCGTTCTCCCGCGCTCATCCCGTCATGGCTGGAGGCGTGGCAATAGGCGCCGACGATGGCATCCGCGTGCAGCGTCTTGCGCACAGCGATCACCGACCGCGCCCCGTCTGTCAAATGAACGCCGTCCAGCCCCAGCCGCTCGGCCAGAACCACATGCCGATCCAGAACAAGAGCGATGTCGCGGGTATGAAGCTCTTCGCGCAGCGCATCCGCCGTGCGCGAGATGCGATCCTCGTCTTCCGTCGCCAACGACAGCCGCATGCAGGCGACGGGAATCTCGTCCAGGCAGGCTTTGAGATCCTTTAGAAACCGCGACAGCTCAAGAACCGGAGGCGTGATGAGATAAAGCTGAGGCTGCTGAACGGGATCCGGCATCGCGGGCGTGTCACTTTCTTGCGAATTGGCCTGTCGTAACGAAGGGTTGCGAACAAGCCAAGGCCTGCTTAGAGGCAGCGATCATGCCAACCTCGTCCCCGCAGCCCGCCTTTGTCCTGATCCGCCCGCAGATGGGCGAGAATATCGGCGCGGCCGCGCGCGGCATGTGGAATTTCGGCCTCGACCGGATGCGTGTCGTCGCTCCGCGAGATGGCTGGCCCAACAGCAAGGCGGTGGCGATGGCCAGCGGCGCCGGGCGGCTTCTCGATGACGCGCAGCTGGTTCAGACCACGGCCGAGGCTGTCTCCGATTGTCATTGGGTTCTGGCGACGACAGCCCGCCCGCGCGGTCTGACAAAGACCGTACTGACGCCCGAACGCGCGATGACCGAAGCGCGCGACAGGATCGCAGCGGGAGAGCGTGTGGCAATCATGTTCGGCCCCGAGCGGGCGGGGATGGAAAACGACGACATCGCGCGCGCCAATGCCATCGTCTCGGTTCCGGTCAACCCTGACTTCGCCTCGCTCAACCTCGCGCAATGCGTATTGCTGATGGCCTATGAGTGGCGCCGCCAGACCGCCGAAATAATCCACGAGCAGACCGAGGCTGCAGGCGACTGGGCCTCCCAGGTCGAGATCGAGGCGCTGGCCTCCCATTACGAGGATCGCCTTGAGACCGCCCGGTTTTTCTTTCCCGACACCAAGGCCGAGGGAATGAAGACCAATCTGCGCAACCTCTGGAGCAGGATGCCGCTCACCCGGGCTGACGTTCAGATCCTGCATGGTATCCTGCGTCAAATGGTGCGTTGGAAAGAGCGAGACGATTGACTTGCTGCTTTTGGAGGCGAGGCCTAGGTACGGGTGAACAAACGTTAAGTAGAGCAGCATGGCGAAGAACCGCAGTATTTTCGAAGATGTCGGCGAGACGCCCAAGGCAGACGTCGCGGCACCCCAGCCCGGACTGATCGACAAAGAGCAGGACAGGGGCCGCGGCGCGATCCGCATCTGGCTCTTCGTCCTCTTTGCCCTCGTCGTCCTGATGATCGCCGTGGGCGGGCTGACCCGCCTGACCGATAGCGGCCTCTCGATCACCGAATGGGCGCCGGTCACCGGCGCGGTCCCACCGCTTTCGGCGGAAGACTGGGCCTCAGAGTTCGACAGATATCGCCAGATTCCTGAATATCAGGAGCAGAACCGCGGCATGTCGCTGGCCGAATTCAAGGTCATCTATTGGTGGGAATGGGGCCACCGACAGCTTGGCCGCTTCATCGGGCTGGTCTGGGCCATAGGCTTCGTCGGGTTTCTCGTCACTAAACGCATGCCAAAAGGCTGGACCAGCAGACTGTTGCTGCTTGGCGCGCTTGGCGGTCTGCAAGGCGCCATCGGCTGGTGGATGGTGTCTTCGGGACTTGAAGAAGGGATGCTCGATGTCGCCTCCTACCGGCTCGCGACCCATCTGGGGCTGGCCTTCCTGATCCTGGGGCTCATCGGCTGGTACGCCTTCCGCCTGGGCCGGTCCCAGCGGGATCTTTTTCAGGCAAGACGCGCGCGCGAAAGCGGGCTTTTCGCGCTGGCGGGCGGACTTGTCGCGCTGGCCTTTCTACAGATCCTTCTGGGCGCGCTCGTGGCCGGGATCGATGCGGGCCGCAACTACACCGACTGGCCCCTGATGGCCGGCGGCTTTCTTCCGCCTCAACCGTTTGAGCTGACGCCTATCTGGCGGAACTTCTTCGAAAATGACGGCCTCGTTCAGTTCATGCACCGGATCAGTGGCTATGTTCTGTTCCTTGCGGGTCTTTTGATCTTTTGGCGGGCCCAGCGGTCCCCCTATGTCGCTACCCGGCGCGCCTTTGCAGCAATGGTGGCCCTCATGGTCGTTCAGATGCTGCTCGGTATCGTGACTGTCATGTATTCCGCCCCATGGCAGCTTGCCATCCTTCACCAGTTCGCAGCGGTTATCCTCTGGATCCTGATCCTCAGGGCGCGGTTCCTTGCGGGCTATCCTCCGGAACAATCCGTGCGAGGTGCGATCCAATGAGCAGTTTCGAGAATTTGATGGCCTTCCAGCGCGAGACTGAGGCGCTAGCGCAGATCGCGGGCCGTCTGGGCTGGGACCAGGAAACCGTCATGCCGCGCGGCGCGTCCGAGCAACGCGCCGAGGAGATGGCCGCCATAGACAGCGTCCTTCATGCAAGACGCACCGATCCCAAGGTTGCCAACTGGCTGGAGACCGCAGAGGCCCAGACCTCTGTCGAGCAGGCTCAGCTCAGAGAGATCCGCCGCGCCTTTGACCGCTACACCAAGGTTCCGCCCGACCTGTCGGCCGAGATCGCCCGCACGACCAGTCGCGCGCAAGGGATCTGGGCGGCCGCGAGAGCTGAGGAAGATGTCTCCGCCTTCCTCCCGACGCTCAAGACCGTGGTCGATCTCAAGCGGCAAGAAGGGGCGGCGCTTGCGGGTGGCGGTGCGGTCTACGATGCGATGCTCGACGACTACGAGCCCGGGGCGACCGCCCAGATGCTCGAGCAGATGTTTGGCGCGCTCAGACCGCGTCTTGTGGATCTTAGGGACCGCATCTTCGAGGCCGCGCCTGGCCCCGAACTGACCGGCACTTTCGTCGAAGAGGATCAGCTCGCGCTCTCGACAAGGCTGGCCGAGGTCTTTGGATACGACTTCCAGCGCGGCCGCATCGACAAGGCGGTGCATCCGTTCTCATCAGGATCCGGCGATGACGTGCGCATCACCACGCGCACGAATGCCACCGACCCGTTCAACTGTTTTTACTCGACGATCCACGAGGTCGGTCACGCCGCGTATGAGCAGGGGATCGATCCGGCATATGCGATGACCCCGCTGGGCCGCGGGGCGTCTATGGGTGTGCATGAAAGCCAAAGCCGGATCTACGAAAACCAGCTTGGGCGCAGCCAGGCCTTCACCGGATGGCTCTACGGGCAGATGACGGACCGCTTCGGCTCCCTGTCGATCAGTGGCCCCGAGGCGTTCTATGCCGCCTCCAACCGCGTGCATCGCGGCTATATCCGGACCGAGGCAGATGAGGTGCAGTACAATCTGCATGTCCTTTTGCGCTTTGATCTGGAACATCGCCTTATGACCGGCGATTTGGCTGTCGAGGATCTGGAAGCCGCATGGAACGACCGGTTCGAGGCCGATTTCGGTTTCGCGGTCGACAAGCCGTCAAACGGCGTCTTGCAGGATGTACATTGGTCGGTCGGGCTCTTTGGTTATTTTCCGACCTATACGCTGGGCAATGTCTATGCCGGATCGCTGCACCGGGCCTTGCGAGAGGCGGTGCCTGATCTAGACGACCGGATGGCCCAGGGCGATCTGAGCGCCGCAACAAGCTGGCTACGCGGAGCCGTCCAGCAGCACGGCGCGCTGATGCTGCCGCGCGAGGTCATTGCCCAAGCGACGGGCACCGCACCCAGCGAAGCGCCGCTTCTGGACTATCTGGAAGAGAAGTTCAGCGCGCTTTACGGGCTTTGATCGAAAGGAGCAGCTGACGCTGCACGTGACTCTTTGCGCTCGCCGCGCGGGCGTGAGGGACGCTGTCCCTCACACTCCCTGGGATATTTGAGGAGGCAAAGAGATCAGGCCCAGTCCGGCGGGCGTTTTTCGAGAAAGGCTGTGATCCCTTCTTCGGTCCGCGCATCGAGCATGTTCTTTGTCATGACCTGAGCCGCATGATCATAGGCCTTCTCGACGGTCATCTGCGCCTGATCATAGAAGGTTCGCTTGCCGATCCGAAGCGCTGAGGTGAGTTTCGCGGCGAGTGTCTCGGCCAGATCCTTTGTGGTCGCCTCGAGATCCTCAGCGGAAACACTGTGATTGATAAGGCCGATTCGGCAGGCCTCGTCAGCGGAGATGAATTGACCTGTGGTGAGCATCTCGAAGGCCTTCTTTCGACCGATAGCGCGGGTCAATGCCACCATCGGTGTCGAACAGAAAAGGCCGATATTGACGCCGTTTACGCCAAAGCGCGTGTCGTTTGTTGCCACTGCCAGATCGCAGGTCGCTACGAGTTGGCAGCCGGCAGCTGTTGCAATCCCGTGGACTTGGGCGATCACCGGTTGGGGCAGGGATTGCAGACCCATCATAACCTTGGCGCAGCGATTAAAGAGGTCACGAAAGGCCGCTGCCCCGCCATCGGCGCTTTGTCTCTTGGCCTGCATTTCCTTCAGGTCATGGCCCGCACAAAAGGCCTTGCCGGCGCCGGAAAGAATGACAACGCGCGGCTCGTGATCCAGCGCCAGGCTGTCGATCTGATCCTGGAATGCCTCCAGCATGTCATCGGACAAGGCGTTCAGCCGTTCAGGGGCCGTCATTGTTAGATGAGCGATCCCGCCCTGATCGCGCCGTTCGAGCAATGCCATCTTGTCCTCCCGTCAATGCTGCGAAACTCTAGGACGCGCAAAGGATCGGGGGAAGAGCGATGACAATCCGGATGGACAAGGCCGCTTTGACGGAGTTTCTGAAGACGGCCTTTCCGCAGGTTCATGGGGATTTCCAAATTGACGCTGTGAGGTCAAATAGCGTGACCGTGCGGCTTCTGACCGCCGAGCGGCATCTGAGACCCGGCGGGACGGTGTCCGGGCCGAGTATGTTTGCCTTGGCCGATGTGTCGATCTATCTGGCGATCCTGTCGCGGATCGGGCCTCGGGCACTCGCTGTCACCACCAATTGCACGATCGACTTCATGCGCAAGCCGGCCGCGGCGGCGGAGATGATCTGCGAAGCGCGCCTTCTAAAGCTGGGGCGGGTTCTGGCGGTCGGGGATGCGATGCTATTCAGCGACGGGATGACGGAGCCCGTTGCACG
Source organism: Aestuariibius insulae (assembly GCF_040783535.2). Classification (NCBI taxonomy): domain Bacteria; kingdom Pseudomonadati; phylum Pseudomonadota; class Alphaproteobacteria; order Rhodobacterales; family Paracoccaceae; genus Aestuariibius; species Aestuariibius insulae. The sequence continues at coordinate 357,059 of NZ_JBFONW020000002.1, read as the reverse complement.
GGCAGGGCTGACCTATTCGATCCCTCCCGGAGCTGCGATATAGTGGGGTATATTAATACCTAATTCGTAAGTGATTGTTCTAGCGTATAATTCTGGGCCCGTGGGTACTTGACCCGCATCTTGGCATGTCTATAACCCTCCCATCTTATACCAGGGGCCAGAGGGCCCATCGATACGGGTGACCTTATGAAAACCTACACAGCCACTCCCGGCGATATCGACAAGAAATGGATCCTGATCGATGCTGAAGGCGTCGTTTTGGGCCGTCTTGCTTCGATTGTTGCCATGCGCCTTCGGGGCAAGCACAAGGCGACGTTCACGCCCCATATGGATATGGGCGACAATGTCATCGTCATCAACGCGGACAAGGTCCAGCTGACCGGAAAAAAGCGTGATAAACCAAACTATTGGCACACCGGCTATCCGGGCGGGATCAAGAGCCGGACGACCGGACAGATCCTTGATGGCGCACATCCCGAGCGGGTCGTCATGCAGGCGGTCAAGCGGATGCTTCCGGGCAACAGCCTGAGCCGTAAGCAATTGACAAACCTGCGTGTTTTCGCGGGCTCCGAGCATTCGCATGATGCACAAAACCCCGAGGTTCTTGACGTGAAGTCGATGAACTCCAAAAACACGCGGGAGGGTTAACCATGGCTGAGCAGGTGACCACACTAGACGAACTGGCCAAGGCCGTGACCGAAGATATTGGAGGAGTTCAGGGGGTTGCGCCTGAAACTTCAACCCCTCGCGAGCCGGTGCGGGACGAGCTGGGACGCTCTTACGCCACGGGCAAACGTAAAGACGCCGTCGCACGCGTCTGGATCAAGCCGGGCTCCGGCAAGGTCAGCGTCAACGGCAAGGAGATGGACAAGTATTTTGCCCGTCCCGTTCTGCAGATGATCCTGCGCCAGCCGTTCTCGGTGGCTGGTGTCGACGGTCAGTTCGACGTGATGGCGACCGTCAAGGGCGGCGGTCTTTCGGGTCAGGCGGGCGCCGTAAAGCACGGAATATCCAAGGCTTTGCAGCTTTATGATCCCTCGTTGCGCGGCGCTCTCAAGGCCGCCGGGTTCCTCACACGCGACAGCCGCGTGGTGGAGCGCAAGAAGTACGGTAAGGCGAAGGCGCGCAAGAGCTTCCAGTTCTCGAAGCGCTGATCGAGCCTTCGTTTCGGACAGGAAAGGCCGTCCTTCGGGGCGGCCTTTTGCATCTGGCGGGTTTATCTTCGTTATCAAAATCCGCAGGGTTTTTAACCAACCTTTCTGTGCGGTATCCGGTCGGTATCGCGTCGGTATTTAATCGGTCTCAATTGTGGCATGCCGGGTGACTGTTCATCATCCAAAGGCCAATGGCCGCGCCTGAGTGGAATTATTGTCGGTTCAAAGACAAACGGGACGTAGCGGCCTACCGCCTCTGACTGAGATATTGAGCCAGACTGGAGCCTAGTCGATCAGGTTCTCGGCGATCCGCTTATTGAAATCCTCGGTCGTGTTGCCGGACGGATAGGGGGTCGTTGGGACCGGAACCTTCAGGAAAGTACAAAGCGGCTCCCAGCCGGAGCCGACGGGGTAGACCAAAAGGCGCTCTGGCGGGATCTCGTCGATGATGGCAGCGTTATGGGCCTCGAAGACGGATTTGGCGTGGTCCGGATCGTGGACACGCCCGTCGAAGACGCGGTCGAACATAGTCTCGCACCACTGGGCGATATCATTGCGATGCGGCGGGCTGTGCTGCCCTTTTTGGGCGACGAAGGGCAGGATCGTTTTGGTGAGGCTTTTGTACCAGCTATCGGCGTCCCGCAGGCTGAGGATAACCTTGGCCTCGGGGAAGGCCGCCGTGATCTCCCGCCAGTAGGTCGCGCCGGGCCAGTCGGCCTGAGACTGAAAATCCTCGAAGATCGCGGGCCAGTCGGGCTCAGCTCCGTCCTGAATGGCGCGCCATGGGTCGATGAGATCGGCACGGGCGCGGATCTCGACCATGTGGTGGCACGGGCCGAAGCCCAGCTCGATCAGGGCGAGGCGCAGGCTCTCGGTGCCGGTGCGGCCCATGCCGGGGCAGATGATGGAGAGAGGCATTATTCTTCCTATAGACTTGCCATATCAAAGGCTGTATGTAACCTTAGGGTTACATGTATATTCTTTCAAAAGTATCATAGCCGATGCGGAGGTTTTCAAGATGTCAGAAGCACGTGCACTGATTGCCATCGTTTCGGCGATAATGCTTGTCCTGTTTTTTCTAATGAGTGTCGGCGAAGTTAGCGCGCTGTCGGCATTCGGCATCCAAGGGCGAACGCCAAAGACAGAGATTTTAGAAGCGGCTATCTTTATTTCTCTTTTCTTCCTTTTAAGATTTTTCTCGCAGGATCTTATAGAGGCTTCTAACTCAGAAGAGGCGATTGAATCTAACAAAGATAAAAAGTTTGACGAAGATGAGTTCCAAAACGATCTTTTTTGGAATATTTTTTATCGAGGTCTTTTTTCTCTCTTATTGCTCCGCTCGATCTTTCTTGAGCATTTTGGAGAGAATACGCTATCTAGACATTTTTTAAACTTTTCGTCTGAGGGGAATATATCAACTATAATTATTTTGATTTTCTTTTTGATCTATGTAATCCTTCATAATCTTGATCTACTTCCCTCCTTTCTTAGAATTCCAATGAGAAAATTTATGGGGTTTAAGCATGACGCTCCATACCGGGGTGATGAGCGCCTTGTTGCAAGTCAATTGTCTGCAACCACCCTTTCGTTAAATATCTCAGCTTGTATTGTCATTGCATTGATTATATTCGAAGAGGCAGGTCTTTCTCAGGCTCCTCTCTGGGCTTATGCTCTCTTTATTGCATTTGTTTTCAGGTTTTTTCGGGATCTTCTTATATACCAAATGGAGCGGCAAGGCTGATTTGAACGAATGAAACTGAGAAATAACCTCAGGAAGATTCGTCTGGAACAGAATATTACGCAGCAGAAATTGGCGGACGCCGTCGGGGTTTCGCGAAAAACGATAAATACAATAGAAAATTCAGTGTTTATTCCCTCAACGATTATCTCATTGAAGATATCGCGAGTCCTTGGCTCAAGTGTGGAAGACATTTTCTTTTTAGATGAATAATCCGTCCTCAATTTTTTTCTGTCCATACTCGAGAATGGACAGATAAACGCACGCCTTTACAGGCTGCTTGCGCTTTCCTCACTCATCCGGCGGAATAAGCCCCAGCCCCCGCAAATAGACCCCGATCCCCGTCTCGAGCAGGTCTTCGGGCGGGAAGGGGGAGCGGGTGCCGGGGGAGCCTCGGGCGAAGAGCTCGACGACGCCGTGGGACATGGCCCAGATATGGGCGGAGAACATCTCGGGCGGGGGGCGCTTTTCGGCCGGAATGTGCTCGGACAGCTGCGCGGCGGCGCGGTTCAGGATGGCGCTGCTGCGCCCGGCGGCGGCGGCCAGCTCGGGCGTGCGCTGGACCGAGATGCCGGATTCGAACATCGCCATGTAATGGCCCGGGAACTTGCGCGCGAAGGCGAGATAGGCGCGGCCCGTCGCCTCGAAGGCGGCGAGGGCAGAGGGCTGGCCGTCCGCGTAGGCGTGCTCCATCAGGTCGGCGAAGATCGCGTAGCCCTGGCGGGCGCCCTCGGCTATCAGGTCTTCGCGGCCCGCGAAATGCCGGTAGACGGCGGCGGGGGTGACGCCTGCGCGTTTGGCGGCCTCCGACAGGGTGAAGCCGGTCGGGCCCTTCTCCTCGACCAGCTGGAGGGCGGCTTCGACGAGGGCGGATTTGAGGTTGCCGTGGTGATAGCCGCGTTTAGGCATGCAGCGCCGCGTGCCAGAGGTCCGGGCCGCCGGTGATCTGGCTGTCGATCGGGTGGACGACGCTGTCATCGCGGCCGTCATAAGGGATCTGCGACAGGATCGCGCGCAGGACCTGAACGCGGGCGCGGCGCTTGTCATCGGCGCGGATGACGGTCCAGGGGGCGGCCTCGGTATGGGTGCGGTCGAGCGTCTCGCCGATGGATTGCGTGTAGCGGTCGTAAAGCGGCAGGCCTTTAACATCGATGCCCGAGAGCTTCCATTGCTTGAGCGGATCACCCTCGCGGTCGAGCATGCGGCGCAGCTGTTCGGCGCGGCCCACGGTTAGCCAGATCTTGAAGAGGTGAATGCCGTCCTCGACCAGCATCTGCTCGAACGGGACGACCTGATCGAAGAAAAGGGCGCGCTCATCGGGGGTGCAGAAGCCGAAGACATCCTCGACCACGCCGCGATTGTACCAGGAGCGGTCAAAGAGCGTGATCTCTCCGGCGGCGGGCAGGTGTTGAATGTAGCGCTGGAAGTACCACTGGCCCGCCTCGCGCTCGGAGGGTTTGGGGAGGGCGGCGGTGTGGACGCCGCGGGCGTTAAGGTTCTCGCGGAAGCGCTTGATATTGCCGCCCTTTCCGGCAGCGTCCCGTCCTTCGAAGATGGCGCAGATGCGGGCGCCGCTGGAGCGGGTCCAGGATTGCAGCTTGACCAGCTCGATTTGGAGGGCTGCCATCGCGTCCTCGTAAGCGTCCTTGTTCCAGCGGGTCTCGTAGGGGAATTCGGGGTCGAGGACGGCGTTCTTCTTGGCGTCCTTGATCTGCTCGCGCACCCAGGCGGGGGCGTCGGTCCGGGCATAGTCGCTGATCGCGCCGTCAAAGGGGAGGGACATGTTGCGGCCTTTCACTTCGGGCCTACACATATGGCGATGTCAGGGGCTTAGCGCAATCCGGCGCGTGAGGCGGCGCGGTCGATGGCGGCGATCACCTCGTCCGGGGCGACGTGGTGGGGCATATGGCCGACACCGTCGATGAGGCGCAGCTGCGCGCCTTCGATCTGCTCGTAAAGTCGGACGGAGTGGATTTCGGGCGGGACGATCGGGTCTTCGGCGCCGTGCAGGATCTCGACCGGCATGTCGATGGTCGGATAAAGCGGGGACATCTCGACCACGTCGGCCTTGAGCGTGTTCACCTGGCGGGCATTGGCGCGCAGCGTGCTGCGACGGATTGACAGGTCCGCGCCGACGAAATCGAGATAACCCTCGGGGACCGGGTTCGGCTGAAAGATCGCCTCCACGATGCCGGGCAAAAGCCGGTCGCGCGGGGCATAGGCTGCGACAAGCGGCGGGATGACCGCGCCGCCGAGGGAGGAGCCGTTGATCTTGTAGAGCGGACCCAGATCGCCGGGCCAGGGGTTCGTCGCGCCCGAGACGATGACGAGAGCGGAAGGATGATCGGGGAATTCCAGCGCCCAGGCCAGCGCGACGGCCCCGCCATAGGAATGGCCCAGAACGATGGGATCCTCGACGCCAAGCGCATCGGTCGCGGCCTTGAGCATCCGGGCCTGCTCGCGCGGGCTTTCGGCATCGGCGAGGAAGGCCTCGTTATAGCGCGGATCGGCGCGGTCGCTCCAACCCAGCCCGGGCCGGTCAAGCACGATGACGCGGTAGCGATCCGCAAGGCGTTGCGCAAAATCGAAGGTGAAATCGCGGGTATTGCCCGAGGCGCCGTGGATCAGCACCAGATCGGGGCCGCGCCCGCCGACGACCGCATGGACCTGGCGACCGCCGCCGACATCGATGAGCTGCCCGCCTGGCGGAAAGCTGATGGCGGCGCGCGCTTCCTTGCGGTCGGCGATGCGGTCGGTGATGGCGGCGCATCCCGTCAGGGCGAGCAGGGAGGACAGCGCGAGGGTCAGGGCCAATTTCATATCCGGGTCAGCTGCCGATCAGGGTCATGTCAAAGTGGGTGGTCTGGTATATCTCGTTGATCCAGTTGCCATATAGAAGATGCGCGTGGCTTCTCCACCGGTTGAGCGGCGCCCTCGCGGGATCGTCATCCGGGAAGTAGTTGAGCGGCGTCTGGATCTGCTGGCCTGCGACCTGCGATTGCGCCAGATCGCGGTCGTATTCCTGCTTGAGCGTGCCGCTGTCATACTCGAAATGGTTGAGGATATAGATCGCGCGATGGGCCGGATCCTCGATCAGGCAGGGGCCGGTCTCGTTGCTGCCCAGAAGCTGCGTGACGCCTGCGGGCAGATCCTTTGCGCGGATTTCGGTCCAACGCGAGACGGGGACGACGCAATCATCCGAGAAGCCGCGCAGATAGGGCGAGTTCGGCGCAAGATTGGCATGCCGGAAGCAGCCGAAGAGCTTGGCGTCCAGCATATGCTTGGGCACGCTGTGGAAATGGTTGAGCATCGCCATCCCGCCCCAGCAGACCCCGAAGGTGGAATGCACGTTGGTCTGCGTCCAGTCCATCACCTCGGTCAGCTCGTCCCAATAGGTGACCTCTTCGAAGGGGAGGTGTTCGATCGGCGCGCCGGTGATGATGAGGCCGTCAAATTTCTCGCCCCTGACGTCCTGAAAGGGGCGATAGAATTCGGCCATATGCTCGGAGGCGGTGTTGCGCGTCTGGTGTTCGGACATGCGGATGAGGCTGAACTTGATCTGCAGCGGAGTCGCCCCGATCAGACGCGCGAACTGCGTTTCGGTCTGGATCTTCTTGGGCATCAGATTGAGCAGCCCGATCCGAAGCGGGCGGATATCCTGCCGCGCCGCCTGATCTTCGGCCATGACCATGACGCCTTCCTCGGTCAGGACGTCGAAGGCAGGCAGGGAGGCAGGCAATGTGATCGGCATGGAACGTCTCCGGTGGTCGGAACGTCCGAGATAGGCGGGATGGGGGGGATGCTCAAGGTGGGGGGAAGCGGCAGAAGATTGGAAGATTTGCTGTAGTTAGCAAGTTGCATGACTGTTAGTCATCAAGAGCCTCATTGAAGATCCTAACAAGATCATGCTTCTTTCCAATTTCAGTTCTACAATCAAAGGCCGGTACGCCACCTTCAGGCTTGAGGTGCCAGTCCCACTTCTCGATAAGCCAGTCAATTTTTCGGAAGACAGCAGGTTTATCAACAATTCTACGGTGTGCCTCTTCTAGTTTCTCTTTAATATTCTTTGCGCGAACCTCTGTAAGGAAAGGTCTTTCCGTTTTCGAATCATGCGCGGCCCAGATGAAGGGAGCGAGTGACCAAACACCATCGCTATCACGAATAAGGAATCTATCTTCCTTGCTGCTTTCCGCACTCTGATCAAAAAATTGAACAGCGCTTTCGCTCAGCGCGATCCTTGGAAAAACCGCGAGCTTACTCTCAACCTCATACGCCTCGACAATCGCGGGTCCCCAAGGTGCCGTTTTTTTTCTTGAAATCTGACCATGAGACATTCCGCCTCGTATCCAAACCCCAATTTCCATTAGGCTAAGTGTCAGCTTAGCCAGCTCGATTGTTAGCTTTGAAACAGCAGATGGCTCAGGAGAAACAGAAATTACGATGCAATCCGAGAAGATATGACTGTGATATCCGTCTATGCTTGGTTCGGGGCACACACGATCCGGACCATGCAAACCCATATTTTCAATTCTAGTCAAAGCTTTATCAACACGCTCCGCCATTTCTCCAGCGGGAGAACGTTTTGCTTCAGAAATCATGTCAGCAAAACCGAGTATGTCTATGAATATCACAAAGCGTTCTTCGAAGACCGAACTCATACTTTTCCTCTCAAGCACAATAGGCGATCAGTCATCAAAGCTCCCGCCTTACAATCGCCCCCGACACCAACTCCTCCAAATCCTCCGGCCCCCGCACCCGCGCCACGTCATCCGCGCTGACCGTCACGCCCCATTTCGCCATGGCCTCGTAGCGGGGCTGGCGGTCTTTGATGACGCGGGCATAGGCCCAACGGATGAACGCGTCGGGGTCGACGGTGGCCTCGCGGGCTCCGGTTTCGGCCAGATAGGTGCGCCAGGAGGCTTCGAGTTCGTGCGGGCGGTAGTAGATCGGTTTGGGGGCGGCGTCGAAGCGGGTGATCAGCTCTTCGGTATGGGCGTCGCTGCCCTTGATCCAGACGGGGAGCATGTGGGCGCTGAGCGCGGTCATCACGGGATCGGCGGGGTCCGCCGGGTCGACGACCTCGCAGATGGAGCCTCCGCTATCGCAGACGAAATGGGGGTAGCCGTAAAGCTGCTCGGCGCGGTCGATGAAGGGGACGGTGTCGAGGAGCGCTGCGATCTCGGCTTCGCGGTGAGCGTTCTGGCGGCGGCGGTATTCGTCCCAGTCTAGCCCGCCCTTGGCCGGATCGCCCGGTTTGCCCAGCCAGGCGGAAAGGGGGGCGAGGTTCGAGAAGGTGATGTTGGAGGCGATGTAGATCGAGTCCGTGCGCAGTAGCTCGGCCAGGAAGGGGACCTGCATCGCATGCGCCTTGGCGTTGTCGGCGATGCGCTCGCCCAGGTAGCGGGTGCCGATGCGGTAGTCGACGGAGTAGTGGAACCACTTCCCCGTGCGGCGGAGCATGTCCGAGATGTGGGTCTTGCCGAGGCCCGACATCCCGAAGAGCAGGATACGCTTTTGCGGGGCGTCGTGCCAGGCCTGTGCGGTGTCGTAGAGCATGTCCCGGTTAGCGCGAGAGAGGGCGGTTTTGTCAATAGGCTCCGGGTCTTGGGCGGGCTGTGGGGCGTTTGCGGAACAGGCGCCCGTCGAGGATCAGAAGGCCGAGGGCGAGGAGGGCGAAGCCGAGATAGGCTTGCGGCGGGAGGGTTTCGTCGCGCACGATGGCGCCGAGGGTGATGGCGACGGGCGCGATCAGGAGGGTGCAGAGCAGCAGGTTACCGCTGCCTGCTGAGCTGAGGATGCGGTAGTAAAGGAGATAGGCGCCTGCGGTGGCGATGACGGCGTAATAGGCGATGGCGGTCCATGTGTCCGGCTGGAGCGCGAGGGAGATGGGACCCTCGACCAGCCATGCCGCGGGCAGGGTCACGAGCGTCGATCCGGTGAGCATCCCGGCGGCGGCGACCTCGGGGCGCAAGCCGGAAAGGGTCAGGCGCGCCCAGACGCTGGCGGCGGCGTAGCTGATCGTGCCGCCGATGATGGCCAGCTGCGCGAGCGAGCGGATGTCGAAATTCACTAGGTTGCCCAGACCGATGGCGGTCGCGACACCGAGAAAGCCGATGGTCACGCCGAGGGCGCGGCGCGGCGTCAGTCGCTCGTCCCGGAAGGCGATAGCAGCCGCGAGCACGCCGAAGATCGCGGTCGAGGCGTTGAGGATCGAGGTCAGGCCGGTTTCGATATGGAGCTGTCCCCAGGCCATCAGGCCGAACGGGATCACGTTATTGAGTAGTCCCATGACGAAGAAGGCGCCCCAGATCCGTGGGTCGCGGGGCAGGGCGTCGCGGCGCAGTGCGATGTAGATCCAGAGGACCAGCATAGCCCAGAAGGTCCGGTGGGCGACGGAGGTCAGCGGACCGACCTCATCAAGCGCGATACGGATCGACAGGAACGAGCCGCCCCAGATCAGGGCGAGCAAGGCAAGCTGGATCCAGGCGCCGGTGGAGAGGGTCTTTTGGTCGGTCATGCCCGCAGCCTACGGGGCAGGCGGGCCGAGAGCGATCCGAAACATGCGCATGAAAACGGGCGGCCCCTAAAAAAGGGCTGCCCGTCTGTTCGTTCGCAAGACGGCTTAGAAGCGGAAGCCGATATTCAGGCCGACCGCTACGGCGGAGTTGTCCGAGAAATCGGTATTGGAGCTGTCTTCCGCATCGCCAAGATTGACGAATTCGACACCACCCGTGAGCTTGATATCCTCGTAGTTATATGTGCCGCCGAAGCCAACGCTCGTCAGACCATCCGTCGGGGCAAGGCGGGAAGCTTCCTCGCCATTGCCGGGCTCATGTTTCACGCGGACAAAGGCCGAGAAGTCCTCGGTCAATCTGCGACCGACACCGAGCGTATATTCCATCGCATCGTCATCGATGCCCGTGACGCGGCCACCGGTCGCGTTGAGATAGGCGTCGGGCTGGACTTCCCAAACGGACCATTCCGACCAGCGGATCGTGCCGAACAGCAGCGTGTCCTGTGCAATGCCGGTCTGGAAATCGAGAGCGATGGTTTGCGGCATCTCGATCTCGGTCGTGGTATCGTCGTCGCTCAGATCAGGACGACCGGCGAAAACTTCTTTGGTGTCGAATTCGTATTCAAGGCTGGATTCGTAAGTCAGCGCGACACGAAGTGCGATCTCCGGGCGTTCGTAGGCGACGCCTGCGACATAGCCGACCGCTCCGTCACGCTCGGTTCTGGCCGTGTAAGTGACGTCCGTGGGGCTCAGGGCCGTTCCGCCAAGGCGGGTCGCCTCCGCTCCAAGCTCCTGCGCTGTGGCGAGATCGCCCGCCGCCGCAGCGGCCTGAGCCTCGGCCTGCAGTTCTTGCGCGCGGTTTCCGGCAGCGCCGCGGACGAGGATGTCTGGGATCATGATGTCAGGCTGGGATTCGACGTAACGCAGGCCGCCATAGACCGAGAAATTCGAATTCAGAGCATAGCGCAGCAGAACGGCGGCCTGACGGCTTTTCCACTCTGCCTCGAGGCCGGTGTAGACGCCTTGCGAATACTGCGCGTCCGCGCCGTAGGGCCGGTTCAGGAAGAAGCCAAGGCTTAGCTGATCGTTCAACTGGTTCTTGTAGGCCAGACCGACAGAGAAGTAGTCGTTCGACATATCGCCCGTGCTATCGGATCCGCCAAGAGCGGCGAGATCATCGTCATAATCACCGGTTACATCGGTGGACACCGTGGACCACTGCAGTTCGAGATAGTCACCCGGCTCGTACATTGTCGAATAGGAAAGGCGGTTGCGCTCGATCCCTGCCGCACTGACGGCGGAGGCCGTCATCATGAGTGCTGCGCCGACCGTGAATACTCGTTTCATGTGGGTGTCCCTGTCCTGAAAGTGCCCTGCGATTGAGCACCACCATAGGGATGCGGCATTTTAACGGTCAATTGTGACGCCAAGTCACGCTTATTACCCGAAAGCCCTGTCACATTTTAGCAATATTACCCGCCCGATTTCCGGCGCTCGCCCTCAGATTGAGCAAATTCGCACATATGATGATGGCGGCGCCGGCGAGGACGGCCAGCTCGAGCGCTTCGCCATAGACGGCCCAACCCACGACGGCGATCAGCGGAAGCCGGGCGAAATCCATCGGCATTACGATGGTTGCGAGGGCGAGCGTCAGGGCTGTCGTCAGGCATAGATGCGCGCATAGACCCGCGATCCCGATCAGGACCAACCAGGGTCCGGTTTGCAGATCCGGCAGGGCGATGTCCCCGTCATAGCCCGCGCAGACCAGGCCAAAGACGACCTGCGTTGCAGTCAGGTAAACCAGGATCTCGGTCAGGCTTTGGGTCCGCGTCAGCTTGCGCGTCAAAAGGTTGGTGATCGCGAAAAAGATCGCCGCACCCGCGGCTGCGAGCGTTCCGATATCGAGAGTGCTGGCAGACGGGCGCGTGACCAGCAGGATCCCGGCAAAGCCGATGGCGCCCGCCAGCAGGTTCATCGCGGTGAGGCGTTCGCGCAAGATCAGCGGCGTCAGCAGCATCGCCCAGATCGGCGAGGTGAATTCCAGCGCAAAGACCTGCGCGAGCGGGATCAGGGCGATGGCCGCGAACCAAAGGTTCTGGCCGGTGAAGTGAAAGACGTTCCGCACCAGATGCGCCCCCGCCTTGGAGGTGCCGACCGTCGCGATGGATCCTGTGAGGGTTGCGATGACAAGGACGATCGGCAGACCCGTCAGGCTTCTGTAGAGCATGATTTCGAACGTATCGAGAATCCCGCCCAGCTGCCGTCCGGCAATGGCCATCGTCGTGAAGGACAGGATGGCGCCGACCATCCAGAACGCCGCTTTGATCGTCGGGGACATGGCCGCGCGGTCAGTCGGACCAGAGGCAGCAGGCCGGCATCGACATCGGCCCGTCCATCGTCGGCACCCGCACCTCGAGCCGGACCGGCAGTGTCGCGCTTAGCGTGCGGCAGCGCCGGGTCTCGATCGTCACATCGAAGGCGGATCTGGCGGTGATCAGGCTGTGATCGGACCGCGTCGCCACCGGGGGAAGTGGCGGATCCAACGTGAAGGTGCCGTCGCCCAGATAATCGAAGGCGACCTCGCTTCCGTTCTCGATCGTCAGGCTGAAGCCAGGATCCGAGCCATGGCAGAGCAGTTTGCGCGCCTCGGCTGTTTGCGGCCACGCAACAAGAGCCGCGAGCCCGGCAAGGATCGCGGTCCGCACGGCAATGAACAGATAGCGCGGCGCGTGGCGCAGCATGACCCCTCCCCAGATGGCCAGATGATGGATACCGGTCGCCTCTCCCGTATCCGTCCTTGCCGATACTGCCTGCCTGCCGCTGGGGCAATAGGTCGATCCGGGGTCAGCCGAACTTTGCCGCCCTCAACCGCGATTTCGGCGCGCTCGAACTGGCCGGTGCGCAGAAGATCCGCGCCATCCGGGGAAGGCGCAACTCACGGATCGTTACAGATCATCGATCGTCAGCGTCACGCGGTCTCCGGCGAACCAGCTATGCCCGTATTCCACAGGCACGCCGTCCGGATCGACGTTGATCCCAACGGTTCTGAGGATCGGATCGCCCTCGGTGACCCGCAGATGCAGCGCCTGAGTGGCATCTGCGGCCGTTGCCGTCAGCCGGGTGGAGGCGCGGGTGTAATCCTCGACCCCGTGCCGGGCCAGCGCGCTCGTGACCGAACGGGTCTCTTCGAGCGCGGCAAGAAGACCGGGAAAGCGCGCCGCTGGAAAGACGCTGCGAAAGACCGCGATGGGCTGGCTGTCCGCGAGCGACAGCCCCTCATAGGCATGGACCTCGGCCTCTTTGGGCAGCTCCAGCGCTTCACGCTCGCTCGGGCCGGCGAGGCGCGTTTCCATGTTCAGAATCTCCTTGGCTGGGATACGGCCCGCGGCGGCGAGGTTCTGGTGAAAGCGCATACGCCGCCCGATCGGATACTCCGTTGGCACCTGCGCCACGAAGACGCCCGCGCCGCGCCGCGCGTGGACGAGGCCGTCCTCCGCCATGGATTTAAGCGCGTGGCGCACCGTATGCCGGTTCACCCCGAACCGGGATGCGAGTTTCACTTCGGTCGGCAGCTTGTCTCCGGATCTGTAGTGACCGTCCGCGATCTCCTGCATCAGCACGGCGGCAATCGATTTCCAGATCGGCGTTCGGGTCATGGTATTGTGAGACCTGTCTCGAGATAAGGATGGACGGGCAGATCGCATGGATCTATTGTTTGTCTAGTTGTATAGATAACTCGGGAATGTGTCTAGATGACCCCAGAACCCCATCCCATGAGCGCCGGACGCTTGATCGCTGTCGTGGGCCCATCGGGTGTGGGCAAGGACACTGTGATGGAGGCGCTTTGCCGCGCCGAGCCGCGCCTGTCTCTGGTTCGCCGCATGATCACCCGGCCTGAAGAGGCGGGCGGCGAGCGGTTCAACGGCATCGATGAAGAGACATTCCGCATGATGGAGCGGGCAGGGGAGTTTGCCCTGTCCTGGGGCGCGCATGGCCTTTTCTACGGCGTCCCCCGCATGATCGAGGCGGATCTTGCGCGCGGCGCGCATCTTTTGGTCAATCTCTCGCGGGGCGTCCTGGGCGAGGCGAGGTCTCGCTTTCCGGATCTCGAGATCCTGACCCTGACGGCCAGTCGCGCCGTTCTGGAAGAGCGGCTGATCGCCCGGGGCCGCGAGAGCTGGGCCGGGGTCGCCAGTCGCCTGGACCGGCCCCAACCGATACCGCCGGAGGGCGCCGTTCTCATCGACAATTCAGGGCCGCTGGACAAGACGGTTCGCATGGCGCTGGAGCAGCTCTATCCGGTCAGCTCGACCCGGCTCAGCTCATGAAACAGTCCGTCCTCCGATGCCTCGCCCATGACTGCCAGAGCGCCGATCCGGTAGGGCTTCGCCAGATGGGGCGCGATCAGCGGCTCGACGCGACGAAGCAAATCCGCACATTCCGAAGGGGCCAAACGACCACTGAGCGTCAAATGAAAATTGAAATCATCGAAGATGTAAGGATAGCCCCAGTCGAGCATCTGCTTGTCCTGCCGGGGGCTCAGCCCCGCCTTGCGGCGCCGGGCGATATCGCCATCCGTCAGCGGGGCCCGGAACGGATCGAACTGCCGCACGACATCGGCGGCCAGCGCGGCCAGCTCGCGGCTCTCCGTCTTGGGTCGAAGCGCCAGAAATCCGTGATCCACGCTCAGCTCCAGCCCGTCCAGCACCACCGCCGCACGATCCCGCGCGAACCCCTCGAGTGCCGCCTCGAGCGCCGCGCGGTTCTGTCCGTCTACCATGCGAAACGGAGCCTTGACGGTGCCGTGAAATCCGTATTTGCGCGGTGTCGCGGTCACCCCCGCGACATCAATCCCGTCCAGATCCAGATGGTCCATGGCGCGCCCGGCCCGGCTGTCCCATCCCAGCCAGCGGGCCGCGAACTCGAACAGATCTCCCGGAGGCGGCGTGTAGAAAATCGTATATCTGGCAAACACTTGACCCCTCCGATCCTGCCCATTCCTGCCAAAGGCGCGTGACAGATCCATGACATATGACCTCGTTCTCTCAAATGCCAAACTCGTCCTGCCGGGCGAGATTTTCCAAGGCAGCCTGCGCGTGGCCGATGGCGTCATCGCCGATATCTCCCCCGGCTCGTCCCGGACCCCGGGGGCGGTGGATTGCGAAGGTGACTACATCTGCCCCGGCCTGATCGAGCTGCATACCGACAACCTCGAGCGGCACATCACGCCGCGCCCCAATGTCGACTGGCCGCACCGCGCTGCGATCCTCGCCCATGACCGAGAGCTGGCAGGCACCGGTATCACGACCGTCTTTGACGCCATCCGCGTCGGATCGATCCTGTCGAACCAGAAGCGGCGCTACGGCAAATATGCCCGCCAGATGGCCAACGAGATCCTCGAGATGCGCGCGGCGGGTGCCCTCAAGATCAGCCACCACCTTCATCTCAGGGCCGAGATCTGTTCCGAGACGCTGACCGAGGAGCTGGACGAATTCGGCGAGGCCGACCGGATCGGCATCGTCTCGATGATGGATCACACCCCCGGACAGCGCCAGTTCCGCGATATCCAGAAGTTCGAGGATTACGTCTGCGGCAAGCACAACTACGACCGGGCGGAATTCGGCGACTATGTCGATTTCCTCTATACGCTTCAGAACAAATACGGCGCCGCCCATGAAGCCGCGACCGTGGCCGCCGCCAGCCGCTTCGGCGCCACGCTGGCCAGCCATGACGACACGACGCCCGAACAGGTCCGCGTCAGCAAGGACCATGGCGTGACCATCGCCGAATTTCCGACCACGATCGAAGCGGCACAAGCCTGCCGTGAGGCGGGCATCGCCACAATCCTCGGCACGCCCAACCTCGTGCGCGGCGGCTCTCATTCGGGCAATGTCGCGGCCAAGGATCTGGCCGAAATCGACCGGCTCGACATCCTGTCTTCGGATTACGTGCCCGCCTCGCTGCTGCTCGGGGCGACGATGTTGGGAGAGATCTGGGGCGATCTGCCCAGGGGCATCGCGACCGTGACGTCGACCCCTGCGCGGTCCGTCGGCCTGACCGACCGCGGAGAGCTTGTGCCAGGCCAGCGCGCAGATCTCGCCCGCTTTGCCATCGCGAGCGGCACCTCCATCGTGAAATCCGTCTGGTCGGCAGGCAGGCAGGTCGCCTGATCCTACTCCGCCGGGGTCTCCACCGGGGGGATATCGATCACCGTCACGCTTTGCCGGTCATGATCGTCGATCACGAGGCGCACCAGATCGCCCGTCTCGCAATAGCGGATTGTCACGCGCTCCAGCGGGATCTCACCGCTTTGGGCCGCGCCCGCGGGGCAGGGGTCCGTGCTCTCGTCGGCTAGACCAGGTCCCGGCATCAAGGCCAGCATCAGAAGGAGCGCCCGCATCTCACTGCCCCTCCTTGCGCTGCTCGATCGTGTAGCCGCCGCCCTGATCGGTCGGCCCGCTATAGGACATCGAAAAGCTGTGCCCGTCACCGACCTGCGTGATCGTGACCGCATAGCCGTTGCCGGTCTGCGTCAGATCCACGCTGTTGCCGTTCCCGGTCTGCGTGATCTTGGCGGTCAGCTGATAGCCCGATTGCTCCATCCGGATCTCGTTCTCGTCGCCGTCCTGCTGGAATGTCGCGGTCAGACCGGTTCCGCCCTCGACGCTATGGCTCGAGGCGATCACGTTGCGATCACCGCTTTGCTGCGCCTTCAGCCCGATCGTGTTGCCGGGGCCGTCCAGCGCGATCTCGACCTCTCCGGCCTCGCCCTGCTGCGCGACGGTCGCGGTGCGGCCCGTGCCCTTGCCCGAGACGGTGACGATGGCGGAATTGTCCGACCCGCCGCTTTGATCGACGTCGACAGTGTCAGTCCCGTTCTGGGGATCGCCGTTGCTCAGCTCCAGCCGCGCGGTATTTCCTGACGAGCCCTGATCGATTGCGGCGACGATCCCGCCGGAGGTCTGCACGATCTCGGCCGAATTGCCCTGCGCTCCCTCGCTTGAGGAGATCTGCGCCTTGCTCGCCGGGCCGGATCCACTTTGCTGGATAACCCCTCGATTACCCGATCCGTTCTGCGAGATCTGCGCTTCCAGCGTCTGCCCGTCCTGAGCGATCTCGCCGCTATTGCTCGTGCCGGGCTGGGTGATCGTGGCCTTGTGCCCTGCGCCGCCTTCATCGCCGCTTTGCTCGATCCGGGCAGAGTTCTCCTGCTGCGATTGATCGATATCCGCGACGTTGAGCCCGCGCGCGCCGGTCTGGATGATCTCGGCGCTATTGGCTTCGGTGCCCGCCACGGATTGGTCGATCCCGGCCTCGTTGCTGCCGCCATTGCCGCTTTGATCGAGCGTAGCGGTGTTCTTCGTGCCGTTCTGATCCACATCCGAGATATGCCCGCCCGTGCCGCCTTGCGTGACGTCGGCCTCGTTTTCAGAGCCGTCCTGAGCGACATTTGATTTCTGGGCCACACCGGTCTGATCGAGCATCGCTGCATTCTGAACGCCGGGCTGCGCGACATTGGCGACATGTCCGGTGCCGCCGCTCTCGCGCCTCTGCGTGACCTCGGCGCTGTTGGCATTGCCGCTTTGATCGACATCGGCGGTATCGGTGCCGGAACTGGCCGAGATGGATTGATCGACCTTCGCCTGATTGTCCTTGCTGCCATCGGTCGATTGATCGATTGCACCGGTGCTGCCGCCACCGGATCCTGCCTGCACGACCTCCGCGCGCTGGTTCTGGCCGGTCTGGTCGATATCGGCCTTGTTGGAGCCGCCATCCCCGCTTTGCGAGATGATCGCCTGAACCCCGCTCGAGCTCTCGCCTTCCTGCGCGATCTGGGCGTTGTTGCCGCCGCCGGTCCCGTCTTGCGTCGCCTCGGCGCTGTTGCCCGCGCCCTTTTGATTGACCGTCGCGATATTGCCTTCGCCCTCGGTGCTCTCATCGATCTGGCGCAGGGTCACGCTGTGCCCGCTGCCCGCCTGGGTGGCAGTCGCCGAATGCTGCCCGCCCGCGCCGTCCTGCACGATATCGACGCTTTGCCGGTCGCCGGTCACATCCACATCCGCCGCGTTCGGTTCGGATCCTGACTGGATCACCCGGCCTGACCGCTCCTTGCCCGCCTTGGCCGAATAGGAGGCTTTGTGCCCCGTCCCGCTTTGGCTGACATGGCCGGTATCGCGTACGCCATCGGCCAGCGTGACCTCGGCGATCAGCCGCTTCCCCGTCTGGGCGATCTGGCTTTCCTGTTCGTTGCCGTAGAGCGTGTGCGTCTGCTTGTTGCCGTCCGGGGCAGGGCTCAGCGGATCGTCGGGGGCGATCGCGCCACCCTCGACCTGATTGCCGGTCTGACGCCCGATGGCCCGGTTGCCGACGCCGTTCTGCTCGACCAGGGCGACGCTGCCATCGCCGCGCTGATCGATGTAAAGGATCCCATCCTCGGCCATCGCGCCGTTCTCGCCTTGCAGGATTCGCACCATGGATCCGTTCGCGCCGCCTTCGGGATCGGTCTGATTCAACGACGCCTCGTTGTTGCGCCCGACCTGATCGACCGTCGCGGTCGAGGCCCTGCCGTCCTGATAGATCCCGGGCGCCTGGGGCGCGAGATCGAGCGTCGTTCCGTCAAACATCTCGAAGCTGTCCGCCCCGTCGATGGCGCGGAGCGGCCGGTTCTCCGCCCCTTCCTGCCGCACCCAGGCGGTGCTGGTCTGGCGCGTTTCGTCATCCGCTTGAACGACCGGAAACTCGTCCTGCGCAGCAAGCGTCGCGGGCCAGAGCGCGGCCCAGGCGGTGGTGAGCAAAAGCGTCTGTCTCATGGCGGTCCTCAATGGTCCCGGCGCTCTTCGCCGAGCGTCAGGTTCTTGACCGGATCGTCGACCTGGCTGGCCCAGAAATCCGTGCAAAATTGCTCGAACTTGCGGCCCAAAGCCATCGCCTCGCGCGCATCGTTCCAGCCGTCATCGGCGGCCGACAGATCCTCCTTGGCGTCCTCGTCTTCGTCCTCATCCTCCTCGTCCTCAGAGGCCCCATTTTCCTCGGATTTGGACGCCTTCTTCTCCTTCTTCTTCTTTTTCTTGGAGGTCTGCTCGTCCTGCTCCTCCTCTTCTTCCTCCTCCTCGCGTTCCTGATCCTCGCCCTTCTCATCCGGCTGCACCTGCTCGGGCGCGGGGCCCAGAAGGCTCTCGATCCGGTCGTATTCTTCAAGCCGGCGCGCATGCCGCTCCTTCTGCTGGCGCGCCAGGTCGATCACATCGGTCGGCGCCACGATCCCGGCGAAGTAAAGCTTAAGCATCCCAGGATCATTCATCGGCTCACGTAGCCAGGTGCGCAAAGCTGCCTCTCCGGCAGGGGTGATCGTGTAGGAGGTGCGGGGCCGCCCGTAGGTCCGCTCTGCCTGTTCGTAAAGCAGCCCCGCCGCCGCGAGCCGCGCGGATTCGGCAAAGAACGGATCGCGGTCCTGATCGGCGTAGCTGTCGGCGTCGTGCTGGCGCACGGAGGCCACCATGTAGATCGTCAAAAGCAGGATGCAGGCGACGATGAGGATAAGGATAAGCATCTTCGACAGTCTCCTAGGTCAGTGTTGAAAGGGGGGCGATCAACCCGCTGATGCTGGGCTCCGAGAAGGTCCGCATCAGCCACGGCCAGACCAGCGCGACGACGATCCAGCCCAGCAGAAGCGCCAGCAGAAGAAGGGCGATGAAGCCCTGGTTCTTGATCTTCATGTCGCGACCTCCTTGAGGTATTTCTCCTGTTCGGTGGCCGCCCGATCCGTGTTCACGCGCCAGTCCTCGGCAATGTCGTTCCAGAACTCGAGGCAGGCCCGCTCGAACCGGATCCCGACCCGCGCAGCGGCCAGCGCGTAGCGCCATTCGGGCCGGTTCACGAGAAGCTGTTCGAGCCGTTCGTATTCCGCCAGCCGCGAGCGGTGGATCGTGCTGCGCTGCGACACCGTCTTGTGCGCATCAAAGGGCCCGACGAGCCCCGCGAACTGGTTTTCCAGAAACCCCGGATCATTCGTCGGCTCGCGCAGCCAGGCGCGCAGACCGGCCTCCCCGGCGGGGGTGACGGTATAGGTATGCTCTTCGTCGCCATCCCGGTCGCGCTGCGAAAAGAGCAGGCCCGCAGAAACCAGCTCGTCCGGTTCGGCATAGAAGGGCGCGCGGTCCTGGTCGAAATAGTTTTTGGCGTCGAACCGTCTGAGAGCGGCGACAAGCACGCTCACCAGAAGGATCACGAAGCCGACGATTAGAACAAGATCAAGCATGGGAAAGCTCTCCTTTCATCGATAAATCAACCATCTGCAGCCCGCGGCGCATCCTGCCGCGCGGCCTCTTCCCTGCCGGTGACATTTGAGGCAGGCGTTGCCTCAGGCGCGGGCGCCTCGCCCGAGACCAGTGCCGCCAGCGCCTCGTCCATCGTGTCGCGCATCACCACGCGGTCGCCATGGACGATCACGACCTTTTTCAGCTCCGGCAGACTGGACAGTTGCGCGCCAAGAAGCTGCGAGACCGACGATTTGTCCGCCTGTACGAAAAGCGGCTGCACGTAGATCACAGCGTCTCCCAACGGCAGGGTCAGCAGCTTGCCGCGCGAGACGCGCGACCCCGACTGCATGCGAAGCGTCGTCCAGGCCGAGATCCGCACGTCCTGATCGATCCGCGCCTGCGCCTGCGAGGGGCCCAGAACGGTGGTCGTCGGCGGGAAGGCGTAGGAGACCAGATCGCCCAGCCGGTTCCCGTCGCTGAAGCCCGCCAGATACCCGGTCAGAACGTTCCTGCGGTCGGGGCTGAACGGCTGGACGATGACGAATTCCTCGTTCTCCTCCTCGGGCAGCTGCATATGCATCCAGTAAGGGCGCATATCGGCGCGGCGCCCTTCATGGTTCGGCTCCTCGCGCTCGCGCCGGTCCGAGATGAAGGCGGCA
Organism: Aestuariibius insulae; assembly: GCF_040783535.2. Taxonomy (NCBI): domain Bacteria; kingdom Pseudomonadati; phylum Pseudomonadota; class Alphaproteobacteria; order Rhodobacterales; family Paracoccaceae; genus Aestuariibius; species Aestuariibius insulae. Next base: position 336,735 of record NZ_JBFONW020000002.1, on the reverse strand, counting down.
TCGGGCGGGATGCGCCAGGCGGCCTCGCGCGAATAGAAGGCCTCTGGCGTCTGCATGTGATAGTCGGACCAGATGACCGCCTGAACGCGGAACAGATCATGCGGATAGCGGAAATGGCGCTGCAGCCCTTCGCTGGCCTCCTCCATCGGCTTGAACGTGTCCGGAAAGACCTTCTGCCAGACCTGAAGGACCTTGTCCTCGGGGTCGACGACGTAAAAATCGACGCTGCCATGATAGGCGTCTACGACCGCCTTGACGCTGCCACGGATATAGTTTGCGGTTCCCGACAACCCAGCTTCGGAGCGGATGAATTCTTCGGGGATCAGCGTGCTGCCGCCTTGCTTGGGCTGCGTGACCTGCGTCAGATCGGTCAGGTTCACGCGCCGTGAATAGGGCATCATGTCCGAGACCGTGTAGACGTCGATGATCCAGTGAATGCGCCCGTCGACCGCGACGGGATAGGGGTTTCGGTCGACCTGCATGTAAGGCACCAGCCGCTGCACCCGGTCGCGGATCTCGCGGTGCATCATCACCTTGTTGTCGCTGTCCAGCAGCAGCGTCAGAGCGAGCCGCAGATCCCAGAACCGGATAGCGAAGACAAAGCGGTGCAGCAGGTGGCGCATGACGATGCCGCCATCGCCGCTGTAATTGTTGAACAGAAACCCGACCTGATCTCGCGGGCACTCTTCGGGGGAGGCATCGGCCCCGGTGCCCGCCGGACGGGCCGTATCGAAAAGCGTGTTCGACTGGCTGGGATCGTCGATGAAGTCGGTCGGGCAATCGCGCTGATTGCCGGAGCTTTGGTTTGGGCGGTCCGGGGCGTTCTGTCCGTCGGGTCCGCTCCTCGGCTGACTGGCCGGATCGAGCGGGCGGTTCAGCTCCAGCGTATCGGTATCGACAAAGGAATAGTCGGGCGAGCGCTCTCCGTAATAGATCCGCGGATTGGCAACCGCGATCTCCTCGACCCCCGCAGTCGGCAGATCGCGGGTCAGGAAATGCGGCATCCCGGCTTCGGTCGCGCGGCTCACATCCGCAGAGACCAGCCCGTGGCCATGGGTGTAGATCATCTTCTGCGCCTGCCAGCGGCGCGAATTGTCGGGCAGGCGGCTGACATTGACCTCGCGTGCGGCGATCATCACCGGGCGAACCTCGCCGTCGATCTCGTAGCGGTCGACATCGACATCAGGGAATTCGTAATAGGTTCTAAGCGACTGCAATTCCTCGAAATTGATCTGCAGCGTCTCGGGATCCCAAAGCCGGATCCGGTCCAGCGTGGCTTGATAGGTCTCGAGCGTCTCGGGCGTCATCGCGGCATTGCCCGGAGTGGTCCGGCGCGTCACCGCATCAAGCCCGAACCCGTAGCGCGTGAACTCCAGATGCTTCTCGATATAGGAGGATTCCCGCTCCAGCTCCTGCGGCTCGACGATCAGCAGCTGATAGATCTTGGGATAGAACCGCGCCGCCGCCAAACCGATCAGGAACAGCCAGATCAGCGCGATCGTCGGCAGGATCCATCCCGGTTTGCGGATATTGATCTGAAAAAGGACAAAGCCTGTCACCACGCCCGTCGCCACGAATTTGTAGGCGACAAGGCTGGCATTGGCATCCGTAAAGCCAAGACCGGTGATCACGCCGCGTTCCGAATAGCTTAGAAGGTGAAGTTCGAGTATCAGGCCCCATCCCAGCATCACGATCAGCATCAGCAAAAGCAGCGAGAAGTGGATATTCACCTGGCCCGGGATCTTTGCGCCCGGCGCCTGAGGGCGCAGTCCTCCGAAAAGGTAGCTGGTGATCGCCGTCAGCAGCAGAACGACCAGAAGTCCGATGAAGGCCCAGCGATTGACGAGCGTGTAGAAGGGCAGATCGAACATGAAATAGCTCAGATCCCGCCCGAACTGCGGATCGACCCGGCCCCAGCTCTCTCCATGCGACCAGAGCAGGTAGGTGTCCCAATGAACATGGGTCTGCAGGGCGATGAACAAACCGCAGAACAGAGCGATTGAGATCGTGAGAGCCTTCCAGAAGGGCGACAGGGCTCGGCGCCAGCGGTCAACCCGCGTCTCGTCCGACGAAATAACCCGATCCGCCGGGGCCAGCTTGCGCGCCAGTGTCATGTTCGCGCCGACGAAAAGCGTCATCAGGACAAGCGGGAACATCCCCATCCAGAACATCGTCTTGAAAAGCGTCAGCAGCACGTCGAGATAGCCGATCGCCTCGTACCAGAGCACTTCGGTATAGGCCCAGACCGACAGCAGGATCGCGAGGATCAGCAGGATGAAGCAGATGACATAGATCAGCACCTGCTTGTTGAGCGCGCCCAGGATCAGCATGACCGCGCCCTTGGCCATTAAGGTGTTGGATGTGCTCATGTCAGCCTCGGAGGTCTGCCGGTGAGCGCGCGCCGGGCTTCCTTGGCCGCAGCGCGGATCGCTCTCTGGTCGGTTTCATCTGCAAGAGCGCGGATGCTCGTGCGCTGCACCCGCTCGATCTGTTCGGTCAGGGCCTGCTTGTGCCGCTCGTTCTCGGTGGCGCGCGCCACATTGGTCAGCATCCGCAGCAGGGCCTTCATCACCGACCGGTCCGACGGCGCCGCCTCGCAGATCGGCGCCACGGCATCATCGAGATAGGCGGCGAAATCCATGCCCGGGACGATCACGCGGGTCGTGCCGTCCTCATCCGCGAAGGCACGGATCCCGACCTCGCGCTTGATCAGCTCCACCAGCACCGATTCCAGCGACTGCATCGCCATGCAGGCCGTCGTCGGATCGTTCACCGCCGGCGACAGGGCCCGCAGCGCGATGTCGACAAGCTGGGTGATCCCGAAACCGAAATCGTCCTGAAACGTCCGCTCATGCCCGACCTGAAACACCGATCTGAGATCCGGGCGGATGTCCTTTTCGATATCAGGCAGCTCCTCCTCCGGATCGCAGGTCCAGATCCAGCCGAAGGGCGTGCCGCTCGAGATGCCGTCGCCATTATGGGTGGTAAAGCAGATCACGACGTCATGCGTGTGCGCCAGATCGACCAGATCCGTGCCGTCGATCCGCTGGACCGTGCCGACCTCCTCGGACCGGATCGGAAGCGCGCGAGGCGGGATCTCGGGCGGTTCCATCATCATCTTACTGTCGGTTTGCCGCTCCATCACGCGGTGGAGCGATTCCAGCGTTTGAACCTCGATATCGCGCAAGATCTTTTCGACCCGCATCGCGTGGATGATGTGATGGATGAAGTGGATGAACGCGCCGACGCAGCAGATCACGAGGAAAAAGCAGATCGTCACTGCAAGGTTCGGCACGTGATCGTTATCTGCCGCGATCGAGCGGATGATCGCCAGCGAATAGACGAAGGTGAAGATGAAAACGCCCAGCACCAATTGCGTGGTCACATCCCGCAGGAACTGCGCGGGCAGGCGGGGCGAATATTGCGATCCCGCGACCTGCAGGACGACCACCATGATCGAGAAAACCAGCGTCGCCACGGTCAGAGAGCTTGAGGCGACCATCTGCACCATATCGCGCGCCCCGGTCGGCCCGCTGGTGGTCAAAAGCCCCCCGATCCGGAACGGCGTCGTGTATTCGACTGTGCTGACATACCAGGCCGTCCCGATCGCGCCGATCGCGGACATGGCGGGGATGATCCAGAACGCATTGAGCAGGAAGACCCGGATCTTGCCCAGCAACGTGGGGATATTGATGTTGTTTCCGTTCATTCGGCAGGCTCCGCATGGCGCAGCGCCTGAGGACGCTGCTTGGGACCGTTGCTGATGACAGCAAGGGTGGAGGACCGGCCCGGACGGACGCGGCTCGAATAGCCAAGATCAGTGCGGATCGCCCGTTCGAAATCGAAGAGCCGCAGCACGTAAGGCAGCCATTCGCGGTAGTTCTCGTAGGTCTCCGGCGCGAGCGGATCGATCTCGACCCCGGTGGCGCGGGACGTCTCGTCGCAATCGCGCAGGAACATTTCGACCCAGGTATCGGGCACGCCCAGATGCGGGCTTTGGGCCGCACGAAACTGCTTGTAGGACACCGGTTTGGCCGTGGTCCGAAGATGGACCGGCACGTAGCGGTCCTGCAGATCCTCGACCAGCTCATCAAGGCCGACCTCAAGCGCCTTGAGGTTCGGGCTGGTCCGCGCGCGATGCCCCTCCGGCAGGCACCAGCGCAGGGCTGTCACGATCCGCCGCAGCGCAAACAGCGTGTGCGGCACGCCGCGATAGATGCGGATGGGCCGGAAGTAGTACAGCACCGGATAGCGCCGTAGCCCCTCATGCAGCGTCGAGACGCCATCGTTGATTTGGCGCAGCCAATGCTCCAGCTCGCGCGGCTCTCCAGCCTCGAAATGCCAGGACAGCGCATCGAGCGGACGGTCGGGATCGGGGATCCGGTTGCGCAGGAGCGAGGCGAATTTGTTGTAGGCCATCACAGCGCCATGAACGCTCAGAAAATAGGTGATCGTGAAGGTCAGAACCAGATTTCCGAGGATCGCCTCAAGCGCGACAGTCAGCGAATAGGGCATGTTCGACGGGCTGACCTCGACAAAGCCGATGGTCGACAGTGTCACCCAGCTTAGCCGGAAGGCGCCCTGCAAACTGGGCTGCGATCCGCCTCCGGTGATCAGATCCTGATGCGACAGCCCGCCGAAATAGACCAGCGTGAACCCCAGCACGATGCCGAAGATCCAGACCCCGATAATCAGCGGAATCATCAGCGGCGCGGCAAGCGCCAGCATCTGCGGCCGCGCCACGGGCGGCATGATCCGCGAAAAATGCCGCCAGCCCCACCAGAAGATCCGGTAGATGCGGCTCGACACGACGCTCAGACCATTCGCGTCCAGAACGGTCAGAAAAATGTCGAGGAGGATGATGCCTAAAAGCAAAATTCCGGCAAGCGAGATCAGCAAGACGCACCTCCTATCAAGAGCGTGGTTCAGGCAGAACAGATCAACTCGTAAAAACGGGAAACGAACACTCACCATGCCGTTCCCGCAGCGCCAGGGCGCGAGGGAACGGTCAACACCTACGTCAGAATGACCGACGATGACGGCAAGCGGTGAGAGGTCACCACCTGAAGGAGAGATCAGACACAAATCTATGTCTGCCTTTCCTGCGTTAATAATTAACAGTCTGTGGATAAGTTCCTAAAATGATTCAGAAATAAGAGGATATCCGCCACCCTTCTGTGGGTAACTGGCCTGTTAACCTTTATTAACATACTCAACTCAAAGTAAAATATTCTGCCTACTTTCCTGGCGATATGCATGAAAAAAGCGCGCCTTCAAAAGGCGCGCTTTCCATTTCTGACCGGCGGTTGGCCGGGTGTCTTATGACTTACGCAAAGAAGAAGAAGTCCTGCAGCACCAGCTCTGAATCGGTGCTTTCGAACGAGATGACCGCGTCCAGACCGCGCTGCTCGATCACGGCATCGGAGAACGTGATATCTCCGTTCTGAAGCGCCTCGAACGTGTCGGTGCTCGACAGCTCGAGCCGGTCGAACCCGTCGATCAGAAGCAGCTCGTCCTGACCGTTTTCGAAGTCGGTGATGACATCCTGGCCGCTGTCGGCGGTGAAGAAAAAGATGTCCGAGCCGCCATCGCCGGTGAACGTGTCGTTGCCCGCGCCGCCGTTGAACTGGTCGGCACCCGCGCCGCCGCGCAGCATGTCGTTGCCGTCGCCGCCCACGAGGATATCGCTGCCCGCGCCACCATAGAGCTCGTCGTTCTGGCTGCCGCCGCGCAGCTCGTCCTGGCCTTCGCCGCCGCGCAGGATGTCGTCCCCGCCATCGCCGTAAAGCACATCTCCCGAGCCGCCGCCGCGGATCTCGTCAGCCTGACCACCGCCGCGGATCTCATCGGCACCGCCACCGCCGAAGATCGTGTCTTCGCCGCCATTGCCGTTCAGAACATCGGCGCTCTGGCCGCCGCGAATAATGTCGTTCCCGTCGCCGCCATCGATCCGGTCGGTGCCGCTGTCTCCAAAGAGGATATCATTCCCGCTGCCGCCGTTGATCGTGTCATTCCCGGCGCCTCCGCGGATCTCGTCATCGCCTCCGCGCCCCTTCAGAAAATCGGCGCCCGCCAGACCCAGGATGAGATCTGCGCCACCGGCGCCATCAAGGTTATCGGAACCGCCATTACCGCGCGCTTCATCGTCACCATCACCACCTGTCCAGAAGTCATCCATATCGGTGCCTTCGAACATCATGCTCATCATCTGGGTCATATTCATGAGATTGGTCCTTTGTTTTGGGCCCTTTGGCCCCCCTCCGGGGCAAGAGCCGTCTTGACGGATGCGACATCGCATCCTCGGCAGAAAAAGCGACGGCCCCGCACCCATCGTTCCCAAAAAGGTTAACGGGTGGCAGATATCCGCTCAGGTAGAGCGTCAGATGCGCTGTTTCACTCTGCGCGAGAGAGGCCGTGCCGCGAAATATCCCAAACTGCCAAGGCGATGCCCGGCGCCCGGTCGCATCAACAGACATGATGCCGCAGGAGCGGCCGCCGATCAGCGCGCGCAAAAAACTTCGGACAGTCGCCAAGGATCGCCATAGGCTCTGCGTCAAAGTCTCAATAGCAATAGATCTGACAAGGACAGGACGCCCCATGCGCCTCACGACCACAGCCCGCCGCCGCGCCGTCGCCACGCTTATCGCCGCCTTGCTTTCCAGCACCGCGCTCGCCCAGACCGAGGGGCCCGACGTGGCCAATGTCGATCTCGGCCAGTCGGGCGTCGCGCTTTACACGCTCACCCAGACCAACCCCGGAGAGGACGTCTCAATTACCGTGCCGCGGGCCCATGCCGACGACGTTCTGGCGTCCCTGATCGTGCGCGATCCCGTCGGCCGCGTCATCGGCATCACCACCGCCACGCCCGCCGATCTGCCCGAAAGCCTGCGCGGCACCCCCTTCGCGGGCGGTCTGCCCTCGGGCATCACCGCGCTGTTGCGGGCGATGACCGGCAAATCCGTGACCATCACCACGGCGACCGAAGAGGTCACGGGCATCGTTCTGGGCCTGTCCGAACGGAAGGAAGTGCAGGGCGAGACGACGATCACCCATCCCGCCGTCCTCCTCCAGCAAGAGAGCGGCGCGCTGACCGAGCTGATCCTGCGCCCCGGCGCCTCGGTTTCCATCGACCCCGAGATGGGCGATCCGCTGCGCGCCGCCGCAGGCACGATCAATACCGGCGAGGCGGTCAAGACCTTCGATCTTGCGCTCGACAGCGACGCCCCCCGCGAGATCGAGCTGTCCTACGTCACTGAAGCGCCCGCCTGGAAGAACTCTTGGCGTCTGCTGCTCGAGGAGGGGCGCCTGCAGGGCTGGGCCGCCGTCGAAAACGTCTCGGGTCAGGACTGGACCGATATCGATCTGACACTCAGCACCGGCAGCCCGGTCGCCTATAGCCGCGATCTGCTGACGCCTTTGCGGATTGGCCGCCTCGATCCGCCGAACCTGCTCGCAGACCGCCCAAATGTGCGGCTCGATACGGGATTTGCAGCGCCTGCGCCTCGGCAGAGGACCGGAGTAGCCCTCTCTGGCAGTGCGGAGATGGGCATCTTTTCCGGGTTTACCGGGGCAGATATCGCCGTCGAAGAAACAATGATCATGGCTCCGCCCGCCCGCGCGGCCACCGAACTGCGCGGTATCGGTAATGTCCGCTACGCCGTCCCCGAACCCGTTGACCTTGAGGCGGGGCGCACCGCGAACCTTCTCTATATCGACCTCGAGATCGATCCGCAGATCCGCGCGCTCTATCAGCCCGGCCAATCCGACCAGATCCTTCTGGCGGTGGAGCTTAGCGCCGATCAAGCGCTCGCCCCTGGCCTCGTCTCCGTCCGTGATGCCAACGGCTTTGTCGGCGATGCGCCCTTCGCGGGCCTTGCCTCTGGCCAGACGCGGTTCCTGCCCTATGCTTCTGCGCCCAACGCCACCGTGGTCCGCGACGAGGCTGATACGGGCACCCGGATCGATTTCCGGGCGGTCGACGGCATCCTGCGGGTCGAGGTCCGCACCCAGCGCCAGACCCGCTATACCGCGACTGTCCCGGAGGGAGTTGAGATCTTCGCGGTCGAGCATCCCAAAAGCAGCGGACGCTTCATCGAGGCCAATGGCGAGTATGAGGAAAACGCAGGCTTCATCCGCATCTCCCGCGAGGTCGAGGAGGGCGCGGCGGATATCTCGGTGACCGAAGAGACCCGCCTGCTTCAGCAATTCTCGCTCGACTCGAACGGCTTGCGCAACGCGCTCTCCATCACCGCAATCGGCAGCGCCGAGATTGAGGAGGCTGACCGCGCGGTCCTCACCGAGGCCAGCACGATCATGGAACGGATCGAGGAGGCGCAGCAGCGTCTGGGCGATCTGACCGCCGATTACGAGCGGCTGACCGATGAGCAGCAGCGCCTGCGCGACAATCTCCGCGCCGTCCAGCTGGCCGAACTGCGCCGCCGTTACGAGACCGGTCTGATCGAAACCGAGGACGAGATCGAAACGACGCTCGATGCGCTCGACACGGTCCGAAACGAGCTTCGCGAGGCCGAAGCCGAGCTGGGCGACGTCCTTCGCAGATTCTCCTGACGAAAAGGATCCCCGGCCCGCGCAGAAGGCGGGCCGGGGATCCGACTTCAAATCGACGTCCCAGCCCGCCTTGCGCCCCGGCTTTTCGATTCGCGCAAGTCTGGAAAAGCCGACTTTGCGCCAATTCCCCTGCAATCTATGATTAGAACTGCCCGGTTTTTTTAGGGGCAATAGTTCTGAGTGCTTTTTTGTGTGAGGTTTTTTATGTCGATTAATCGAAAGGCGGGCTCTTTTGCCGCCCGCGTCTCTGCTGCCGAATTCGCACGCGATCGGGAGCATCCCTGTCACAAGGCCAATGGTGACGAAGTCACCTATTCCGGCGCCCATTTCCCGATGAGCTTCACGAAAGGTCTGTCGCACGATCCCGATACCGGGCTCGTTAAATATCCCCAGCATTTCATCGCGTTTCGAACTGCGATTAATGACGGTCATATCGATGCGTTCAACACACGGGTGCCCGTTCCGCCTTTCTCCGGGCAAACGGCCTTTGGCCGCCGCCAGTGGGAGGCGCCGACCGCCGGGATCACCTACGATCTGGAAGGACCCGACGCGCAATCGGTCACGATGGCCCCGGCGCCCGAGCTTGGATCCGACGAACTGGCCTTCGAGATGGCAGAGGTCTACGAGCTGGCCCTCCTGCGGGACGAGCCTTTTCATGCCTTCGATGCGGATGGCGGCAGTGCCGCGCTGACGCAGGCGCGCGACAGGCTCAACAGCTACAGCTACGCGGCCGCCGGGTTCCCCAACCGGCCCCGAAAGACCGATGAGGCGGGCCTTCTGGATCGCGACACGATTTTCCGCGGCTCCTCTCCGGGTGTCGAAGTCGGGCCCTATGTCTCGCAGTTCCTGCTGATCGGAAACCATATCGACGGTATCGCGAATATCGATGACGGGCAGATCCTTTACGGGGTGCAGCGCATCGATCAGCGGGTTCCGGTCGCCGCAGAGGGCGACGACTACATGCAGACCTGGTCGGACTGGCTGACCGTGCAGAACGGCGCGGATGTGCGCGGGCCGGGCGATCCGGGGCAATCCTTCGTTCCGGGCGCCACGCGATTCATCCAGACCCCGCGCGATCTGGCCACCTATGTGCATTTCGATGCGCTTTATCAGGCCTATCTGAACGCCTGCCTGATCCTTCTGGCCACGAATGCGCCGCGCGATCCGGGCTTCGCGCATCTCGCGGGGGGCCGCAACAGCTTCCCCTCCAGCATCTATAATGCCGGTGCGGATGTGGACGTGAACGGGGACGCGATTGCGATGGCGGGCTTTCAGCCCAATGCGGGAGGCTTTGCCCTGTACGGCGGACCGCATATCCTGTCGATGGTCACAGAGGTGGCGACACGCGCGCTCAAGGCGGCCCGCTATCAGAAGTTCAACCTGCATCTTCGCCTGCGGCCGGAAGCCCTTGCCGCGCGGATGTCGACCAACCACATGCCCGATGCCGCCTTCCCGCAGCTGGGCGGACGGTTCGGCGAGATGCGGGCGGGCATTCAGCCCACCGTCGATGCGATCAACGCATATAATGGCAATGACGACGCGCTCCTGCCGATGGCCTTCGCCGAAGGCTCACCGATGCATCCGTCCTATGCGGCGGGGCACGCGACCGTTGCGGGTGCCTGCGTGACGGTGCTCAAAGCGTTCTTCGACACCGGCGCGGTGTTCGTCACGAACGCAGATGGCGACAGCGCCGCGACCGGGTTCCGCCATGCGACGGCCGAAGATGTCCCGGTCGCCTACGAGGCCTTCAACAACGGCGCGGACCTGCGCCCGGTGCCCCATCCCCTCGCGGCGCCGCTGACCCTCGAAGGAGAGCTCAACAAGCTGGCGGCCAATATCTCGATCGGGCGCAACATGGCCGGGGTCCACTACTTCTCGGACTATTACGACAGCCTGCGCATGGGCGAGGCGATTGCCATCGGAATGCTCGAAGAGCAGGCCTTGTGCTATCCGACCGACCCCTTCGTTCTGTCGGTCCGGACCTTCGACGGCGACACCGTCCCTATCGGCGCCCGCTAGATCGCGCCTTGCCCGGAGCGCGGGACCTCCCCCGCGCTCCACCCATCACTCGCGCATCCATCCCCCCGCGAATGAGACATCCTCGCCCCCCGCAATCGCCCGCGCCCGCTCCAGCTCCGCAACAAGGGCCCGGGACCGCAGCTGTCCCATCCGCACCCCCGCCTCGGGCCAGAACGCCCGCACGACAAGGGTGCCGTCCGCCCGCTTTGCATCAATCCGCCCGATGACCCGGTCGCCTTGCAGCACCGGGAAGACGTAGTACCCATATTGCCGCTTGGCCTCGGGGACGAAGATCTCGATCCGGTAGTGAAAGCCGAAAAGACGCTCCGCCCGCGCCCGGTCGCGCAAGGCCGGATCGAACGGCGACAGAAGGCGCACCCGCGATGACGGCTCGGGCAGGTCCGCTGCACTCTCCAGGATAGACTCGGTCGTAAAGCTGCGGCGGACCGAGCCGTCCGCCATCACGATCTCCGCCTCCAGGATCCGGCCCGAAGCCGCCGCCTCGGCGCACCAGGCCTTGGCCTGCGGGCGCGGGACGATGTCGAAGAAGGCGGCCAGCTCCCCGCTCGTGGCAAAGCCCAACCGCTCTAGCGCCTCGGACATGGCCCAGTCGATGATCTCCGCATCGCTCCTGCGGCTGTTGAGATGCTCGGCCGGGATCACCCGCTCCGCCAGATCGTAATATTTGCGAAAGCCCTTGCGGTGACAGATCGCCAGCCGCCCCGAACGCCAGAGAAATTCCAGCGCCGTTTTGGACGGATGCCAATCCCACCATCCGGTCGAGGATGCCTGCGTCTCGCCGCCAAGATCCGCCGACGACACCGCACCGTGATCCGAGATAGAGCGCAGGACCGTGTCGATCTCTCCGTCCCATCCAGCGCGGCGCGTCTGCGACCAGCGCGCCCGCATAACGGCCTCATCGCGCGCGAATTTCAGGCGCCACATCGGATAGAACGGCATCGGAATGATCGACGCATCATGCGTCCAATGCTCAAAGGCCGTGCGGCGGGCCGAAACGAGGCGCTCCAGCGCCGCCGGGCGGTATCGACCGCGACGCGACCACAAGATCAGATCATGGGCGCGCGCCAGGGTGTTGACGCTGTCCACCTGAACGAAGCCCAGAGCGTGCAGCACATCCTCCAGATCCGCGCCGCGTCCCGGTCCCGATCCGGACCGCAGCAAAAGATGCCGGTCCAGGAACAGACGTCTTGCGCGAGTATTGTCGAGAACCGGGCGTGTCATGGCTCGCCCATGTTGCGCGGACAAGGGCCGCTTTCAATCCCCGTCAGGGGAGGAAAGGGCAGGGCAGTGATGCTCCGGCCCGGAGGCCTCCGTCCAGGAGACGGTGGAGAGCCGATCCCGCTCCAGCTGGCGCCGCTCGGCCCGCGACAGCGCCGCCAGAGCGTAATTGGGTCCAAGCCCCTGGCGCCGCGCCCGGTCCCAAAGCCGCGCGCAGGAGCGGGCCGACCACGGCAGCGCCGCCTGCGCCATCCAGCGCCGCAACTCGGGGGCCAGCGCATCGTAAGAGCGCATCGGATCGCCCGAGCGCGCCCGGCGGCGCAGGCTCGTAGCGCCAAGGTTGCGGCTCATGTCGCGTCCTCCGGCAACCGAACAAGGCGCGGGGCAACGGCCCCTTGGGCAGCCCGCATCAGCCCCGCAGCCTCAGCCGGCCAATGCCTGCTGCGCGGCCTCGTCGGCGCGCCGCCAGGCCGGGAAAGGGTCGGGATAGTCCGGCAGGTCCCCCGGCCCAGACGCGGCCAGCGCGGGCACAAGGCAGGTATCGAGCCGCGCTTTCAGATGCGGCCAGTCGATCCCCGCCCCGATAAACACGATCTCCTGACGCCGGTCGCCCCAGGGCTCCTGCCAATGGGCGGTCATATAGGCCCGTGCGCTGTCATGATCGGGGCGGCGCGCCTCCGGAACCGTGGCCCACCACTGACCCAGCGGGGTGATCGAGGACAGCGCCCCGGCGAGCGAGAATTCAGCCACCCAATCGGGCCTGCTGGCAATCCAGAAATGCCCCTTGGCCCGGATCACGCCCGGCAGATCGCCGGTCAGAACCGCGAGGATCTTTTCGGGAATGAACGGCTGGCGCGCCCGGTAGACGAAACTCGCCACGCCGTATTCCTCGGTTTCGGGGACGTGATCAGCAAAGCCGTAAAGCTCCTTGGCCCACATCGGATGCTCATGCGCACGCTCGAAGTCGAACAGCCCGGTGCCCATGATCGCCTCGGCCGGGGCGGCCGACTGGTCCGTCTCGATGATGCGCGCATCGGAATTGAGCGCGCGAATGATCTTGCGGGCGGCGTCGACCTTCTCCGGCCCGGCATCGGAGACCTTGTTCAGCACCACCACATCTGCAAATTCGATCTGGTCGGTCAGCAGATGCACCAGCGTCCGCTCGTCCTCCTCGCCCTCTGGTCCGGTCAAGGATTCGCCCCGGTCGCGCAGGAAATCATGGCTGGAATAGTCCTGCAGCAGATTGACCGCATCGACGACCGTCACCATCGTATCGAGCCGTGCGACATCCGACAGGCTGTCGCCGACCTCATCGCGGAAGTCGAACGTGGCAGCCACGGGAAGGGGCTCTGAAATGCCGGTGGATTCGATCAGCAGGTAATCGAACCGCCCCTCGGCGGCGAGCTTGCGGACTTCGGCCAGCAAATCGTCCCGCAACGTGCAGCAGATGCAGCCGTTCGACATCTCGACAAGTGTCTCGTCGGTGCGGCTCAGCTCCGATCCGGCGCGCACCAGGTCGGCATCGATATTCACCTCCGACATGTCGTTCACGATCACCGCGACGCGGCGGCCTTCGCGGTTGTTCAGCACGCGGTTCAACAGCGTCGTCTTGCCTGCGCCAAGAAAGCCGGACAGGACGGTGACGGGCAGGCGGGAATCGGTCATGGGGCCTCGCGGGTTCGATTATATCAGGTAACTACGCCAGTTGCTCGACATAGGCAATCGGTGAAGTTACCTTACCGGCAGGAGATCACCGATGAAGCGCAACAGCCGACTGTCCCTTGCCTTGCATTCGCTGGGCCATATGGCGGGCGATCCCGAACGGACCCGCACCTCGGCCGATATCGCGGCCCATGCGGGCACCAATCCGGTCGTCGTCAAACGCGTTCTGGGCCGATTGCGCGCCGCTGGTCTCCTGATTGCCGAAAGGGGCCATGCGGGCGGCTGGCGGCTCGCGCGGCCACCTCATGAGATTACGCTGGCGGATGTCTATCTGGCGCTGGACGAACGTCTCGCCCCCGCCGCCGAAGAGGCAGCGCCCCGCTGCGCGGTCGAGCACGCGCTCGAGCAACGCATGGCAAGCCTGATGGACGAGGCCGAAAGCGCTTTGATCTCCCGCCTTCGGACACTGACAATCGCGGCGGCGCGCGAGCCGGTCGAGTAGCCCGCAGGCTTTATCCGGACCGGCGCGTGAGAATGGCTGGTCCGGGATGTTCGCCTTTCGCCATAGGCGTCGCTTCCCTCATCCGCTCCCGGCAAGCAGCGTAGCGTTGCCACCTGCGGCCGTCGTATCGGTGCAGACATGCCGCTCCAGAATGAACGGAGCGGTCTCATCCGGCGATGTCACAAGCGGCAGGATCGGCCCCCCGCGCGCGGCCAGTGCCTGGCGGATCGCCCGCAAACTCGCCTCATCTGCGAAAGAGGCGACCAGTGCGATCCCGCCCAGATGCTGCAGATCCTCCGGCGCGAGCCGCCCGTCCAGTGCGCCCTGACCCGAGGCTCCGTGCGCGACCGTAACCGCCACGCAGCCATGGGCCATCGCGCTCTCCCTCTGTCGCGCCGCATCCTCCACCGTCGGCCCCAGACATAGTGCGATCCCGCGCGGGTAGCGCCTCAGACGATTGCTCTCCCCGGTTGGCCCGGGCATCCACTCTTCGGCGGTCCAGTTGGCGGGAGGCGACACCGCATCGACCAGGGCCTGCACCGCAGGCAAAGGCACCGCCTCTCCTTCCGGCACCGCCCCATCCGCGCGCGGCGCGCCGTAGAACCGTGCCACATAATCCGGCCCGCCCGCCTTCGGCCCGGTCCCCGAAAGCCCTTCCCCCCCAAAGGGTTGCGAGCCCACAACCGCCCCAATCTGGTTGCGGTTCACATACGAATTGCCCGCCTCGATCCGCTCCGTCACCCGCGCCGCTCGCGCCGTGATCCGCGTATGCAGCCCAAAGGTCAGTCCGAACCCCCGCGCGTTGATCGCATCGACCACCGCGTCGATCTCGCCCCCGCCGAAGCTCGCCACATGCAGCACCGGCCCGAAGACCTCACGCGCCACATCGGAGATCCCGCCCACGCGCACCAGCGCCGGCGCGAACAGATGCCCCGCACCCGCTACAGGCCCCTGCGCGATCAGCCGACCCTCGGCCCGGGCAGCCTCGACATAGGCGGTGAACCCGTCCCGCACGCCTGCATCGATCACCGGCCCCACATCGGTCGCCAGCTCCCAAGGATCGCCGACCGCAAGCTCCGCCATCGCGCCCTGAAGCATCGTCAGGAACGGCTCCGCGACATCCTCCTGCACATAAAGCACCCGGCAGGCCGAACACCGCTGTCCCGCCGACTGAAACGCCGAGGCGACGACATCGCGCACCGCCTGTTCGGGCAGGGCGGTCGAATCCACGATCATCGCGTTGATCCCGCCGGTCTCTGCGATCAGCGGCGCGCCCGGGTCCAGGGCCTCCGCCATCGCCCGGTGGATCGCCTGCGCCGTCTCGGTCGAGCCAGTGAAGCACACCCCATCCACCCGCCGATCCGAGGTCAGCGCCGCCCCCACATCGCCCGCACCGGGGAGCAGCTGCAAAGCCTCGGGCGGCACGCCTGCCTCGTGCAGCAGCCCCACCGCCAAAGCCGCGATCAAAGGCGTCTCTTCGGCGGGCTTGGCGATCACGGAGTTGCCAGCAGCCAAAGCCGCCGCGATCTGCCCGGTAAAGATCGCCAGCGGGAAATTCCACGGGCTGATGCAGGCGAACACCCCGCGCGGCGCCCCCTCCCGCGCCTCGCCGGCATAGTAGCGCAGGAAATCCACCGCCTCGCGCAACTCCGACACCGCGTCGGGCAGCGTCTTGCCCGCCTCCTGCGCCAGCAGCGCAAAGATCTCCCCGAACCGTGCCTCATAAAGATCCGACGCCCGGCGCAGCACCTCCGCCCGCTCCGCCACCGGCGCATC
The DNA here is from genome assembly GCF_040783535.2 of Aestuariibius insulae. NCBI lineage: Bacteria > Pseudomonadati > Pseudomonadota > Alphaproteobacteria > Rhodobacterales > Paracoccaceae > Aestuariibius > Aestuariibius insulae. Next base: position 320,969 of record NZ_JBFONW020000002.1, on the reverse strand, counting down.
CCAGACGCGGGCGGCCGCTAAAGCCGCCTCGACATCCGCAGGGCTCGCCAGCGTCACCGTTCCGACCGCACCGCTCCCGGTCGGCGACACCGCTTCGATCACCTCACCGCCAGAGCCTTCGGCCGCCACGATCGGCCCAACCTTCCACCGTGCCCCCCGAAACGGCGCGCGCGCCGCCTCGATCCCGGCCAGCGCCACCGGATCGGTCAGATCCCAGCCCCGGCTGTTGCTGCGCGGCGCGAACAGGGCAGGGGGCGAGACCACGCTTGTCACCGGCGCTTCGGCATCCTCGAACGGATCGGCCGCCACCCGCTCGGGCGGCACGCGTTCGTCCACCACCTGATTGACGAAGGAGGAATTCGCCCCGTTTTCAAGCAGCCGCCGCACCAGATAGGCCAGAAGCTCCCGGTGCCGCCCGACGGGCGCATAGATCCGGCACCGCGTCCCGCGCTTGCGCTTGACCGCCGCATGCAGCGCCTCGCCCATGCCGTGCAGCCGCTGGAATTCAAAACTCCGCAGATCCTCCGCCATATGCAGGATCGCCGCGACCGTATGCGCGTTATGCGTCGCGAATTGAGGATAGATCCGGTCCGTCATCCCCAGCAGCTGCCGCGCCACGGCGATATAGCTCACATCGGTCGCTGATTTGCGGGTGAAGACCGGGAACCCGTCCAGCCCCTCGACCTGCGCCAGCTTGATCTCCGCATCCCAATAGGCGCCCTTGACCAGCCGCACCATGATCGACCGATCCAGCCCCTCGGCCAGCGCATAAAGCCAGTCCACCACATAGGGCGCGCGCTTGCCGTAGCCCTGCACGACCACGCCGAATCCGTCCCATCCGGCGAGGCTCTCGTCGCCCAGGACCGCCGCGATCACGTCGAGCGACAAATCCAGCCGGTCCGCCTCCTCTGCATCGATATTCAGACCCATCCCGGCCGCCTTGGCCTGCTGCGCCAGATCCAGAACGCGCGGCACGAGCTCTTTCAGCACCCGCGCGCGCTGGCTTTCCTCATAACGCGGATGCAGCGCTGACAGCTTGATCGAGATCCCGGGATTATCCCGCGTATCCTGCGCCTTGCAGCGCTTCGTTAAAGCAGATATCGCCCCTTGATAGGACGCAAAGAACGCATCCGCATCCGCCGCCGTCATCGCCGCTTCGCCCAGCATGTCGTAGGAATAGGTGAAGCCGTCCCGCTCCAGTTTCTCCGCCCGCTCCGCCGCCTCGTCGATGGTCTGCCCCAGCACGAACTGCCGTCCCATCTCGCGCATCGCTCGCGTCACGGCGGCCCGTACCAGCGGCTCTCCCAGCCGCCGCGCCGCCGAACGCAGCAGGCCGCCCGCCTCGTCCTTGCTCAGGATCCGCCCCGTCAGGGCCAGACCCAGTGTCGAGGCATTGACCAGCATCGATCCCGAATGGCCGAAATGCTCGATCCACTCGCCAGGCCCGATCTTGTCCTCGATCAGCGCATCGACCGTCTCGGCATCGGGCACGCGCAGCAGCGCTTCGGCCAGACACATCAGCGCCAGACCCTCATCGGTCGAAAGACCGTATTCCGCCAGAAAGACCTCCATCAGACCCGGCCGCGCGTGATCGCGCAGATCGCGCACCAGCGATGCGGCATCGGCGACGATCTCGAGCCGATCCGCCTCGGGCAGCGCGGCCTGCTCCGACAGCCACCGGACCTGCTTCGCTTCGGGCGCCCGGATATGCGCGCGGATCTCGGCTCTCAATGCGGTCAGGTCGGGGGCAGGGGGGTCAGCTTGAACATTCATCGGGCGGCCTCCTCGAATTGGACGCGGCCAGATTAGCAGAAAAAGGCAGGGCAAGGCGTCCAACTTGCGGCGTCCGGCTTGCCATTTCGCCTGAATATCAGCAGGAGATCGGATCAAACGGACCGGAGACCGCCCATGAACGCTCCAATCGACCCGATCGACCAGCGCATCATCGACGCGCTCGCCCACGACGGCCGGATGTCCATCGCCGCACTCGCCGCCGAGGCGGGCCTGACGAAGACCCCGACCCAGACCCGTCTAAGACGCCTGCGCGAGGAGGGCTACATCCTCGGTTTCCGCGCTATCCTCGATCCATCAAAGCTGGGCCGTGATCACGTCGCCTTCGTGGAGGTCAAACTCGACAAGACCGGAGAGAACGCGCTTGCTGCCTTCAACGCCGCCGTCCGCAAGATTCCCGAGATCGAGACCTGCCATCTGATTGCTGGCGCCTTCGATTATCTGCTCAAGGTCCGCACCCGGGATATCCGCGCTTACCGCACCGTCCTCGGCGAACGCATCTCGTCGTTGCCGCATGTCGGAAGCACGTCGACCCATGTGGCGATGCAAGCCGTGAAGGACGAGATTCTCTGATCGCAAAAAAGCGTTGCATCGCGGTTCTGTCGTGCTCCGCGTTAACCAGGGGCGCAACGCAAATCCACCGACAGGATACCGACGCAATACCGACCGGATACCGACATGCCGATTTGTCGCAGTTCGCCGTCATTAACCATGGGGGAGGGCGGACGGTACCGGCCCGGGAAGAACCGGCACCGCCCTTGAAAATCGGACACATCCGGGGAGGGACATCCGATCAAATCCAGCCGGTCGGCCAGCGGGAAAAATACCGCCACCGATCCGACCGCCGGTCACCCGACTAGAGCCGTAGAGCCCTGAAATTGCAGGGGTTCAGCCCAATGTTCCAGGCCTTAGGCCACCACTCGCGGAACATGGGCAAAGTCGCATTTAACGTGGCGTCACGAAAGTGAGGGAAACCTTACCTCGCAATTCCGTCCACCGGGTCCAGAACGAACATCTGGTTCTGAAACGCCGCCTTCAGCACCGCCTGCGCCGTCGTCTCCACATCCAAAGCATCCCGCGCCAATCTCAGGTGTTTCTCCACAGTCGCCGCCGTCAATCCGAGCAGAAGGGCGATGTCTTGCGTCGTCTTTCCATCGCCGACCCACTGCAAAACCTCGCGCTGGCGGCGGGTGAGGGGGCGGGAGCCGACATAGGGAAGTGTGAGCAATTTCAAATGCATAACGTTATTCATGATAACGATGTCCTTGCCGTGCTCGGTCCAGGTCTGATCGATCTCCTCTTGCGACAGACCCTCCTGGCCAGTCAGGGCAATCCCGCCCTTTGACCGCTCGACAACCGACTTGAAACTGATCGTATATCCGGTCCGAACGCCCATCTTATGGTTGTAATCGATTACGCGGCGCTCGCTGGCCGTCAGATTGCCCGTGCGGACCATCTCGTCCATCCAGCGCCAGCTGCACGCGCCTTCGTTCTCCAGCGCCCATTGCACCATAGGCCCATGAAAATAATGGCCTTCGTCGATGAAAGTGGTCATGTAGTCGGTGCTGTGGTTGGTCAGTAGCACCATATCCTGCGGATCACCCAAAGAGGTGCTCGTGCGGTAGCGAGTATAGCCGTAGATCAGCCGGTCAAATCCGTACTCTGCCATCCTGTCGCAGTGAATATCCCAAAGGGTTTCAACGGTTTGAGCGTTGGTGGCGTCGCGGAGATATTCTCTTAAGCTCATGATTTCTCAACAAAAGATAAAAGCGCATCTATAGCCAGAATATACGAGAGCTCTCCGAAGCCTGCAATCTGTCCAATTGTGACAGGTGCAATCATAGATTGATGGCGAAACGGCTCTCTGGCGTGGATGTTCGAGAGGTGAACCTCAACAACCGGCACGTTTATCGACCCGATCGCATCGCGCAGGGCCACGGATGTATGAGTAAGGGCTCCGGCATTGAAAGCGATGCCTTTATAGCGTCCTTCGGCCTGGTGAAGAGTGTCGATCAGAACGCCTTCGTGGTTCGACTGAACGCAGTCAAAATCCGTCCCGCGCGACTTCGCATGATCGCGGCAAGCAGCTTCGATCTCGGCGAGGGTCCGAGAGCCATAGACATCAGGCTCGCGATGACCGAGGCGATTCAGGTTCGGACCATTCAGAAGAAGAAGATCGGGCATAACAACATCCTTGCTCGGCAAAGGGTTATCGGCACTATGGTAGGGATGTCGAGGCTAGATCGGCAGGGTTGATCGGCTTAGGCTTTATCCCATAATCATTATTATGTTAAGTAAGCTAGGGTCGCTGAAGAGGCAGCGGAGGAAACCAGTCTGGCACTGTCCCATCCGCGGCGCGGTGTTCCATTGCGTAGATCCATGATGTTGGGCTGGCCCAATCCCACGGCACAGATGTCAGATCGACTGTTGGGTCTGTGAATTGCTGCATGGGACGACCGTTCAGTGACACCTGAACATCAGCATAGACAGCAACATCGCCGTGGCCACCCTCAGCCCAGATCTCCTCAAGCTGCTGAGCGAACATATACGTGATATCCGGCCTTGCGAGGACATTTCTGGCCTGCCTTCGGCTCATGAGTTTGTAGGGATCTGCGATCCACTCTTCACCAGATGGCGCAACGATCCTGAATGTGCCTTCGCTGACGCGTGCATAGATCCGCATACGCCATGAAAATCTGTGTCCATCGCCTGTCCATCCGACGAGATTATTGAAGAAGATCTGACGCTGAGGAACATAGATCTGAACGGCAAACCAAAGCGTTAGAGCCATGAGACCGATTGTACTCAGCCGGAAGCCGGTACGTTCTTCGCTCGGTATCGAGGTGACTTGGCCCTCGCCGTCGCGGGATTTTCCAGTCACGCGCCGCCAGAGCTGCTCCGGCCAGTCGGGTGCGAAGAAGATCGTCGTCAAAGCCAAGGTAATCCAAGGGAAAATCCCAATATTGAAGAGCTGCGCGTTTGACCAGTGAAAGAAGGCGTAGACCAAGAAGATTGCGAGGCGCGTTCGCTTCCAGAGAAGCAATGGCGCACCGATGATGTGAAGCGCCACCGTTCCCCAGGACGCCACGATGAAAGCCCACTCGTATTGGAATAGAAATCCAAAAAAAACATCGTCACCACGGTCGCTTAGCCACAGACGTAAAGGTTCTCCCCGCAGCCAGTCATCGGTGATCTTGACGATGCCAGCATAGATCAGGATGATCTCGGTCTGCGTCTTCAGAACGGTGAGCGGCCATCTGGGGATGAGGGTGCTTTTAACGCGGGGGAACAACCAGGCATCGATCGAAAAGGCGCGGTTGGCAGGCATGAATGCCAAGAGGATCCCGTAGAGGATCACCATATAGTTGTGATTGAGGTATTGAGCCCGGTCGAGCAGGAAGAAATAGGCAAATATCACTGTCAGAAGGACAATCGAGACACGGTAGAACAAACCCGCGGCGACCATCACTCCGAAGAGCCCTACCCCGCCCCACAGGATATGGATCCACGGCTCCGGAAGAGGCTGAGCGAAGGGAACGAACGGAAAGGTGAACTCGGTGATAACGTAGTAACGCTCGATCCGCTCGTAGTTGACGTAGCGCCACCAATCCCATGCCAGGATCAGACCGAATGCGATCCGGACAACCACCAGTGACTGGATGCTGATGGGTGTTTCGAGATAGGCGCGCAAACGCTCTAATCTTGTGGATTGAGAGGCCATGTGCGCTCCTCGATCTTTCGTATTGGATTTTTCCGTCCCGATTGCCTCTTTCATTTCCCAAACTGCGAAGCATCGCAAGCGGCCTCTGGGATGGGCGCGCCAGGTGTCGGAGGATTAATCTCAGGCGAGGACTTGCATCACGCGAAGGTTCCTCGGACAAATCGCCGAAAGCTTTGGGAAAGATCGCCAGATGACACTCGTAAAGAACGTGCCTTGGGATGAACTGACGCTCGGGATGGAGGCGCAGGTCCGCCGCCTTTGCGTTGCTGATGATCTTTACGTCTTTGCGCATGCCAGCGGCAATCTCAATCCGATGCACCTGCCAAAAGAGGATGGCGACGGCGACGGGGTGCCCGAAGCTGTCGCGCCGTCCTTATGGATCGGTGCGCTGATCTCGTCGGTGCTTGGCAATCAGCTTCCGGGGCCAGGCACGCTTTACCGGGCGCAGAACCTGCGCTTTCTCGACAGAGCAGAGGCCGGGGATGAGCTGATCGCATGCGTTCGCTGCGTGGAGAAAGGGCCGGACCGCATGGCGCGGTTCGAGACTTGGGTCGACCGGGCCGACGGAACGCGCATTTGCGAGGGTGAAGCTGAGGTGACCGCTCCTGAACGCGCAATGAGCTATGCGCCGCATGAAGTGCCGGGCCTGCTTGTCCAGCGGCATGTGCATTTCGATCGGCTGCTTGAACAGGCAGAGCCCCTACCCCCGATCCCGACCGCCGTCGTCGCGCCTGAAGGTGCAAAGTCACTTGGAGGTGCGATCCTGGGCGCGCGCCACACCTTGATCGATCCGATCCTGATCGGGTCGGCCGAAAAAATCGCGGCTGCGGCCAAGGAGCTGGGCGAGGATATCTCCCGGTTCGAAATCATCGACGAAAGCGATCACAAGAAGGCTGCCAGACGCGCAACCCAACTGGTTCACGAGGGACGCGCTCGCGCGCTTATGAAAGGCCATCTGCATACCGATGAGCTGCTGCGTGCGATCGTGAACAAGGAGACAGGCCTAAGAACGGGCAGACGGCTGAGCCATGTCTTTGTAATGGACGTTCCGGGGATCGATCATCTTCTGATGGTGACCGATGCGGCGATCAATATCATGCCGGATCTGAAAACGAAGGTGGATATCGTTCAGAATGCGATCGATTTGGCTCGATCCCTTGGGAACGAGGTTCCAAAGGTTGGTATTCTCTCTGCTGTCGAAATCGTCAATCCGGCGATACCATCGACGCTCGATGCAGCCGTTCTGTCAAAGATGGCGGAGCGAGGACAGATCGTCGGCGGCATTGTCGACGGACCGCTTGCGATGGACAACGCGGTCAGTCTAGAGGCCGCGAAAACGAAAGGGATCAAGGGATTAGTGGCAGGACGGGCCGAGATCCTAGTGGTGCCGAACATGGAAGCGGGCAACATGCTGGCCAAGGAACTGACCTATGTCGCACATGCGGAAGCGGCGGGTCTTGTGATGGGAGCCTCGGTGCCGGTCATTCTGAACAGCAGATCCGATGACGATGACGCACGCCTGGCCTCCTGCGCGGTGGCCGCGCTTTATAACGCGTCCCTTGGCAGATGACTGATCTTATTCTCGTTCTGAATGCAGGATCGTCCTCGCTTAAATTTGCTGTCTATACGGCAATGCCGGACATAGAGGAGGTTCTGGACGGTCAGGTTCACTCGCTCGGAGCTGAGGCCGAGCTTGAACTGCGTCAGGCTGGCGATACCGAGACGACGCATCTGGGCCAGGCCGATCACTCTGCGGCCTTGCATGCCATCCTCGATGTTCTGTCGTCTGTTCTGGAGCGAGGCAGAATCTCGGCAATCGGGCACCGCGTCGTCCATGGAGGGGCGCATTTTTCGGCGCCCGTCGAGCTGACGTCAGATGTCCTTGCAGAGCTTGAGGATCTCGTGCCCCTCGCTCCGCTACACCAGCCGCATAATCTCGCGACGATCCACGCATCAATCGAAGCTTTTCCTGACGCGCTGCAGGTTGGATGCTTCGACACGGCCTTTCATCGCACTCAACCCTGGGTTAACGATACCTATGCCCTGCCCCGTGAGTACTACGACGAAGGTGTTCGGCGGTATGGGTTTCATGGATTGAGCTACGACTTCATTTCGAGCGCGTTGCAGAAAATAGCCCCGGACATCGCTTCAGGGCGGGCCATTATTGCGCATCTTGGCAATGGAGCGTCGATGTGCGCGCTAAAGGACGGCCGCAGTGTCGGATCAACCATGGGATTTTCGGCGCTTGAGGGCCTTCCCATGGGTACGAGGAGCGGGCAGATTGATCCCGGCGTCCTCCTCTACCTCATGGACGAGAAATGTATGTCGGGCGAGGAGATTTCAGAACTTCTCTACAAGGAAAGCGGCCTTAAGGGGCTTTCAGGATCAAGCGGCGATATGCGGACGCTCGAGAGGTCAAAGGATCCCTTGTCTGACAAAGCCATCGATTACTTCTGTCACCGTATTCAAAGAGAAATCGGATCTCTGATGGTCGATTTAGGCGGCCTCGATGGTCTTATCTTTACAGGCGGCATCGGAGAGAACTCTGCTCTTGTCAGAGCGCGGGTTTGCGACGGGTTATCCTGGCTTGGTATCGATATCGATCAGAGCAGAAACGCGAAACACGAGACCGATATCGGGACCGGTCGGGTGAGGGTCCTGCGTATTGCCACGGATGAAGAGCGTGTGATCGCTCAAGCGACATTCAATCTGCTCTGAGCGCGGCTTGCGTGCGCCTGTCGCTTGGGGGTATAGCGGCCCATGTCTCCATGGCCCATAAGCGCATGACCTCAACTCCCCATCAACGTATTGAAACGCCCGCCGTATCCTTTGTTATTCCTGCCCTTAACGAAGCAGGTGCGGTTCCGCAGTTGATCGATGGATTGCGAACAACGGCCGGTGAAGCGTTCAGCTTTGAGATCCTGATCGTCGACGATGGCTCTAATGACGATACGGTCGATCTTGTCCTGCAGGAGCGCGAATCTGATCCCCGGATCCGGCTACTCAAGAATCGAGAAAATGCAGGGCAGAGTGCAGCCGTCCATAACGGAACCCTCCACGCCAAAGCGCCTATCGTCTGCACCTTGGACGGAGATGGACAAAATCCTCCGGAGGACGTCCTGAGCGTCTGCGCGCCGCTATTGGCGGCGGGTAGATCCAAGCAGCTTGGGCTTGTCGCTGGCCAACGCGTTGCGAGGCAAGACACGCTTTCGAAACGGTTGGCATCCCGATTTGCGAATGGTCTACGCTCGCGTCTTCTCAAAGACAGCACGCGAGACACCGGTTGCGGTTTGAAGGCGTTCCGGCGGGATGCTTTCCTGTCGCTTCCGTATTTCAATCACATGCATCGCTACCTCCCGGCTCTCTTCCAAGCGGCTGGCTGGGAGATCCGTCTTGTCGACGTGAGCCATCAGGCACGACTGGCCGGAAGTTCAAAATATTCCAACCTTCAAAGAGGTTTAGTTGGCATCGTTGATCTATTCGGGGTCATGTGGCTCTTGCGCCGCCGTAAACTTGCCGAAGCCGATGAGGTCTTGACTGCCCATGAGATGCAGGCGCGCTGATGCAGGCTCTTTATGATTTTTTGGATGTGGATAGTGCCGTCGAATTCTGGTGGGTCATGTTCGGCCTGTCGGGGCAGCTTCTCTTCATGTCCCGCTTTATCGTTCAATGGATCGCATCGGAGCGGGTCGGAAAATCCGTGATGCCGATTGCCTTTTGGTATTTCTCGATCAGCGGCGGGATCGTCCTCTTTTGCTATGCAGTCTACAGGCAGGATCCGGTCTTCATCCTCGGACAATCCATGGGGCTTATCATCTATCTCAGAAATCTATGGCTGATCCGATCCGAGCGGAAAAGAGATGTCGCGGGATAAGGGCTGGGTCGGACCGGCCCTTCTTTTAATTTTGCTGGTGACCGGAGCTCGAATCGTGACGCTCTGGTTTGCGGAAGCTGACCTGTTTGTCGATGAGGCCCAGTATTGGTTCTGGGGTCAGAATCTTGACTTTGGATACTATTCCAAGCCGCCGATGATTGCCTGGGTTATTCGTGCCGCCACGGAGCTTGCGGGAAGCGATGCGCCATTCTGGGTGAGGGTCCCTGCCCCGCTCCTTCATGGTCTGACGGCGTTCCTGATCGGGGCGCTTTGTGCGCGTCTTGCCGACAGAACAGTCGCCATCTGGGCCGTTGCTACCTACCTGACCTTACCTATCGTTGCTGTTGGCTCCGTTCTGATATCGACGGATACTGTGATGGCGCCGTTCCTCGTCGGAGCGTTTCTGGCCTATTTCCGGGTCCTACGAGATGGCGGTGCCGGATGGGCCTTTGTCGCAGGGATGCTTTTTGGTCTTGCAATGATGGGGAAATATGCAGGCTTCTACGGCCTGCTCGGGATCTGTCTTGCAGCTGTCTTTGTCAAAGCGGCCCGGCCCGGATGGGCGAATATGTCGATCGTTCTGGGGGCGTCGGTTCTTTTTCTAGGTCCGAACATCTGGTGGAATTTTGCCAATGATCTCACGACGGTCGAACACACGCTCGATAACGTGAGCTGGGTACGGAAAAGCGATCCTCTTTCTATCGATGTCGGTGGCCTTCTCCTCTTTCTCGGCGGACAGCTGATTGCCTTTGGGCCGATTCTTTTCATCGCGCTGATTGGCGCGGCTTTGACAGAGAAAGGATGGCGTTCCGGGTGGCTGGTCTGGCTGTCCCTTCCCGTTCTTCTTGTCGTTTGCGCTCAGGCCCTGCTGGCCGAAGCCTACGGCAACTGGGCGTTCGTTGCCTATCTGGCGGGAACGGCCCTGGTTGTGATGTGGCTTTTGGACCGCGCCCCGGCTTTGCTTGGTCTGTCCGTCGCTTTAAATGCGTTGTTGGCGAGCTTCATCGCGCTGGCGCCCGTCTTTCCCGATGCCTTGGCGTTTGGGGACCGTCCAAGCCTTATGGCACGGTATATGGGCCGGGACGAATTGAGCCGCAGCATATTGGATTTGGCAGACCAAGAGGGTGTCGAAGCGGTTGTCGCATCCAATCGCGATATTTTGGCGGATCTTTTCTATACCGGTCGGGATCAGACTATCGATATCTATTCATATGACGATGGCGGCCGCCCTGATCATTTCTACGAACAGAACTACGCGGCCCCAGCCGAGCTTGGAGCTCATATTCGGATCGGGAAGAGAGATCCCGGTTGCGGCTCTCAGCTTGCGGATTTGTCGCCCGAGGATGGCGCCTATGCAGGCGATAGCGTTCTCGCATTCTTGTGCGAGTGACCTGAACTCTTTCAGGCTTTAACCGAGCGCGTATCCCGCGCCGCGAACCGTTCGGAGAGGATCTGATCTGCCGTTTTGCATCAGGGCTTTTCTCAATCGGCCAACATGGACATCGACGGTTCTGGTATCGACATAGATATCCTTTCCCCAAACGCGGTCGAGCAAAAGGTCTCGTGACCAGACCCGGCCCGGCTTTTCCATGAGGGTTGCCAGAAGGCGAAACTCCGTCGGGCCCAATTTGATCTGTTCGGAGCCCCGGCTTACGCGGTGGGTTTCGGCATCCAGGGTGATATCCTCGAATTCGAGTATTTGCCCTACCGTCGCCGGTCTGACGCGGCGCATCTGGGTGCGTACGCGTGCCATGAGTTCGACCACGGAGTATGGTTTGACCACGTAGTCATCCGCACCCGTCTCGAGACCGCGGACTTTGTCCACCTCTTCGGACCGTGCCGATAACATAATGATTGGGATCGACCGGGTCTCGGGCCTTTGTTTCATCCGGCGGCAGATCTCGATGCCGGAGACATTCGGCAGCATCCAGTCGAGGACAATGACATCCGGGTTCTCTTCCTCGATCAGAAGCAAAGCTTCCTCTCCGTCCTCCGCCTTGCGAACGGCAAAGCCTTCGGCCTCGAGATTATAGGCGAGAACCTCGCGCTGTGCCGGTTCGTCTTCGACAACCAGAACCTGAGGCTGCGGACCGCTCATGGCACTTCAGCCTCGGTAGCGAAGGGAGTTTGGTCGTCCTTCGGTCTCGCGTCCTCTGGGAGTTCGCCGGTCACGAGATAGATGACCTGTTCGCAAATGTTGGTGACGTGATCGCCCATCCGCTCCACGTTCTTTGCAATGAAATGGAGGTGCATGCAGGGAGTGATGTTGCGCGGATCCTCCATCATGAAGGTCAGGAACTCGCGGAACAGAGCGTTGTACATCTGATCCACGTCCAGATCGCGTGCACGAACATCTTCCGCCAAGCTCGCATCTCTTCGAACGAATGCGTCCAGAGCATCCTTGAGCATCCCCTGAACTTCTTTCGCCATGCGGCGGAGGCCAGCCTCCGATCCGTCCATACGCGGCATCTCGGCCAGGACCGAGGTCCTTTTGGCCATGTTCTTCGCGTAGTCCCCTACCCGCTCGAGATTGCCGTTGATTTTCAGAACCGAGAGGATCATCCGCAGATCGGTTGCGACCGGCGCTCTTTTGGCGATTGTCGTGGCTGCGATCTCGTTGATCTGCTCTTCGAGCGCGTCGATCCGTTTGTCGTTCTTGCGGACCTCTTCCGCCAATTCAACGTCTCGCGTTTCCAAAGACCGGGCTCCATCGAGAATGGCAACCTCGACAAGGCCGCCCATCTTCATGATCAGAGCCAAGATCTGTTCGAGATCCCGATCGAAGGCGCTTGCGATATGCTGGCCGGTATCTGAGTTTGACATGACCTGCGTCCTCAACCGATTTTGCCGGAGATGTAGCTCTCCGTGCGATTGTCTTTGGGTCTGTTGAAAATCGTATCCGTATCGTCATATTCGACGAGATAACCAAGATGGAAGAAGGCCGTTTTCTGACTGACGCGGGCGGCCTGCTGCATCGAGTGCGTTACGATCACCAACGAGTAATTCTGGCGCAGCTCATCGATCAGTTCCTCGACCTGCGCGGTGGCGATCGGATCGAGAGCCGAACAGGGCTCGTCCATCAGGAGAATCTCTGGCTCTGTCGCGACGGCGCGGGCAATGCAAAGCCGCTGCTGCTGGCCTCCTGATAGACCTGTACCGGGCGCATCCAGGCGGTCTTTGACCTCGTCCCAGATTGCGCCACGGCGCAGCGCCTTTTCAACGATGTCATCAAGATCTGCCTTGTTCTTGGCCAGACCGTGGATCTTCGGTCCGTAGGCAACGTTGTCGTAGATCGATTTTGGAAAGGGGTTCGGTTTCTGAAAGACCATCCCGACTTTGGCACGGAGTTGGACGGGATCGACCTTCTTGTCGTAGATATCCTCACCATCGATCCGGATGTCGCCCTCGAACCGCGCAATATCAATTGTGTCATTCATCCGGTTGATACATCTAAGAAAAGTAGACTTGCCGCAGCCCGATGGCCCGATAAATGCGGTCACGGTCTTGTCTTGAATATCGACGTCGACATCTTTGATGGCGTGGTTGTCGGCATAGTAGACCTGCACATTGCGGGCAGAGATCTTGGTGTCGTTTTGCGTGCTCATGGCACTGGTCATAACATGCATGTCTTCCAAGGGATAATCCTCCTACCAGCGGCGTTCAAAGCGGCGGCGGAGGAAGATCGCCACGGCGTTCATGAAGACGAGAAAGACAAGGAGCGTTATGATTGCTCCTGAAGCGCGTTCGACAAACGCTGGATCCGCGCGCTGGGTGAAGTTGTAGACCTGAACCGGGAGCGCGGTTGCCGGGTCAGTAAAGCCTTCCAGCCCCAAGTCAGGATATTCGCGCACGAAGGCAACCATACCGATCAGCAAAAGCGGCGCTGTTTCGCCCAACGCCTGCGCAAGACCTATGATCGTCCCTGTCAGGATACCAGGCGCCGCAAGCGGCAGGACATGATGGAATACGGTCTGCATCTTCGAAGCGCCCACGCCTAGGGCAGCGTCCCTGATCGAAGGTGGGACCGACTTTAGTGCAGCACGAGTTGCAATGATGATCGTTGGGAGCGTCATCAGTGTGAGGACCAAACCGCCGACCAAAGGAGAGGATTGCGGCAGACCAGCGAAGTTGATGAAAATGGCAAGCCCCAGGATACCGTAGACAATGGACGGAACGGCGGCGAGGTTGGCGATATTCACCTCGATGATGTCGGTGAACCTGTTCTTGGGCGCGAACTCCTCGAGATAGATCGAGGCAGCGACGCCGATTGGTAGTGCCAACACCAGCACGACGATCATCATGTAAAGCGACCCGATGATCGCAACACCAAGCCCGGCCGCTTCGGGCCGGTTTTCCGAGGCGTCCGGGTTGGTGAGGAAGTCCCAGTTGAACCGCTTTTCGATGACGTCGTTTTCGACGAGCAGATTTGTGAGAATGAGCTGATCCGGCGTCACGTTTGAATCACGTGTCGCACTTTCCATCGAGACGCGGTCCTTCAGAAATCCATCGATCCGACCGTTTGCGAGAAGATTGAACGTCACACTCTCGCCGATGAGATCCTGATTGCTTCTGACGAAATCGAGAAAGGTCGCAGGAGCCTCGCCCGATATCATCCGACCGATATCCGCATCAGGCATATCCACCGGGCGGAGGTTCAACGCGTCGACCTCTGCGAGGAGGGCCTGCTCGAGTATGGGTTTGACAGTGAACGTCGTGATCGAGTCCAGTTGCCCATCTCCGTCCTTATCTAGCGCCTCTGCAGATAAGGGGACATCGATCGTGATAAACGCCTGCTGAAAGGACGAGAGGCCATTCAGCAGGATGGATGTCAGAAGAAGTACAAGAGCCGCGAATGCTATGCCTATGGCGCCAAGACCATAGGCCTTAAAGCGGGCCTCGGCGGCGTTCCGGCGCTTTGTTCGCTTGTCTTCGGTGAGCAGTGATCCCCTGCTCTCGGGCGCCGATGATGCGGTGTCGGTCATTCATACTGCTCCCGGTATTTGCGCACGATCACGAGAGCGATGACGTTCAGGCCAAGCGTCATTACGAAGAGCGTCAGGCCAAGCGCGAATGCAACCAGCGTCTCAGGCGAGGCGAAATCGGTGTCCCCTGTCAGCTGGCTGACGATCTTGACCGTCACGGTGGTCATCGCTTCGAACGGATTGAGCGAGAGCCTTGCAGCCGCGCCCGCCCCGAGAACCACAATCATCGTCTCGCCGATTGCCCGGGACGCGGCAAGAAGGATCGCCCCGACGATACCAGGCAGGGCAGCCGGTATGATCACCTGCCGGATCGTTTCGGATTGGGTCGCACCCAACCCCAAAGATCCATCGCGCAAGGATTGCGGGACGGCGTTGATGATATCGTCCGACAAGGAGGATACGAATGGAATGAGCATGATCCCCATCACCAAACCGGCCGTCAGCACAGAGGAAGCGCTGTCGCCGAAACCGGTTGGCTGCGCAAAGTAGTCGCGGAGAAACGGGCCGACAGTCACGAGCGCAAAGAGGCCATATACGATTGTGGGAATACCCGCGAGGATCTCAATCGCCGGCTTTGCGATCGATCTAAGTCGTGGCCCTGCGTATTCCGACAGATAGATCGCAGCAAAGAGCCCGACTGGAACCGCGACGAGCAAAGCGATGAAAGAGATGTAAAGAGTGCCCCACAACAGGGGGAGGATCCCAAGATCGGAGTTGCCGCGAAAGTTGGGCGACCACGTCGCTGAGAAAAAGAAATCTGTCCAGCTATATTGCCGGAAAAAGTTGATCGTCTCGAACAGCAAGGAGAGGATGATGCCGACTGTCGTCAGGATCGCAATGGTCGACGCAAAGATCAGGATCCCCCTGACCGTTGTCTCAACTGTATTTCGCGCTCTGAAATCTCTGTCGGTCCGTAGATAGGCAAATGTCAAACCGCTAGCTGCGAGGGTCAGAACGACCAACGTCATGATCAAGTTGTACCGCGCATCAAGCAACCGATACTGCTGAGCGGCGGTCAAGGTGGTCTCTGTCACGTTTGAACCAAGAGCGACGCCGACTTCTCCCAACAGGTCGCGGACGTTTGTAAGCTCGACCCGCATATCGCGAGCTGTCTCTTCGGTCATCTGACCTTCGTCGACCGCCGTTGTCAGTCCATCGGCAACCCGCCTGATATCGCTCATCATCAATGTACGCGATGAACCCGCCGAAATGGCATCGTCGGAAATGGAGCGCGAGACAGCGGTATTGATGAGGATTGGCTGTAGAACAAGCCAAACGATCATCAATAGGAAGGCTGGGATGCACGCGAAGATGAACGCGTTGGAGCCGTAGTAGAATGGAAGGGAGTGTAGGTTTCTCGCATCGCCATCGGCCGACAGAAGCGCCCTGCGCCGAACGACGAAGAAGCCAGCGATCCCGATGGCGAGAAGGACCAGAACAAGGGTCGGTGTGGACATCAAGGCGCCTCGGATCCGGTCAAATCTGCGTCGTCATCGTCGTTTGGAGCTGGGCGGATGCGTCAGACGCGTCCGCCCAGTTAAGTCTTACATCGATTCCGACATTGTCGTCTCGCTGTCGATCTTGCCTTGGGTCTCGGCTAGTTCCGGATCAGCGACCAGCCCATATTGAGCAAGAGGTCCGGACGGTCCTGCAATCTCGTCCGATACGAAGAAGGCCGCGAATTCCTTCAGGCCGGGGATCACGCCGATATGGGCCTTTTTGATATAGAAGTAGAGCGGGCGAGACACCGGATAGTCGCCGGCAGCAATGGTTTCAGTCGTCGGCTCGACGCCGCCCATGGTCGCGACTTTCAGCTTGTCGGTGTTGTTCTCGTAGAATGCGAGACCGAACACGCCGACGCCGTTCGGGTTGCTGTCGATCCGAGCGAGTGTCTCAGTATAGTCGCCATCAATATCGACGGCGACGCCGTCAGAGCGGACTGCCATGCAAGCTTCTTCGGTTGCATCTTCGTCGCCGCCATTGATCTCCATGATCTGTTCCATCGCGCCGCTGTCTTCGCAGCCCTGCAGGATCACCTGCTCTTCGAAGACTTCGCGTGTGCCGTGCTTGGTTCCCGGAATGAAGGCGATGATTTCCGCATCGGGCAAACTGTCGTCGATCTGGCTCCAGTTCGCGTTCGGGTTCGCAACCATCGCGCCGTCCTGAGGGATCTCGGCGGCCATCGCCCGATACCACTGCGCGGGCTGGAATTCGGTGAAGGCGGGACCATCGGTTTGGCTGGCAAAGACGATACCGTCATAGCCGATGCGAACTTCGATGATGTCGGTCACGCCCGATGCGGCGCATACCTCAATCTCGCCTTCGCGGATCGGCCGGGACGCGTTCGCGATATCGATCGTGTTTTCACCGACACCTTCACAGAAGCGCTTGAGACCCGCGGAGGAGCCACCTGATTCAACGACCGGAGTGGGGAAGTCGAAGTTCTCGCCAAATGCCTCGGCGACGATCGAGGCGTAAGGTAGCACAGTCGAGGATCCAGCGATCTGGACATTCTCGCGCGATTGAGCAGAGGCCATAGTGGCACACGCAACAATCGCCAGCGACGAAACGGTAAGCTTCGTGAAGGACATGAAGAACTCCTGTTGTGTCAGATTGCGGCTAGGCAGTTAGCCGTCAGATCGTGGAATAGGTCTGCGCAGATTCTCTTTTGTGACAGTATTGTAAGAGTTTTATGACAGGCGGTCGCTCTTGATCCTCAAGGTGTTACTGGCAGGATAATAGAGAACTGACTGCCCTTGCCTTTCTCACTCTTGATGCGAAGTCGGCCCCTGTGTCTGTTCACGATATGCTTGACGATAGCCAATCCAAGCCCCGTTCCGCCAAGTGCACGGGAGCGATGGCTGTCGGCACGGTAGAAGCGCTCTGTCAGACGGGGAATGTGAAACGACGGGATCCCCTCGCCATCGTCAATCACATCGACCCGGACGCCCGGCCCCAATAGGACCGATTCCTCATCTGACACCGAAAGTCGTACCGTTACGTGTCCGCAATCCTTCCCGTATTTGACGGCGTTCTCGATCAGATTTGTGAAAACCTGTCTTAGTTGATCCGTGTCTCCGGGTATCATCATCTGCTCGTCAGGCAGCAACATGTTGATGGTGCTATCCCGTGCGCGAGCGACCGGCTCAAGAGCTGCAGCGGACGATCTGACAACTGAGCACAAGTCGACAGTTTCGGTTGGCCGGAGACGTTCGTCCTGCTCCACCCGGCTTAAGGACAAAAGATCCTCGACCAGCCGCGACATACGGCTCGCTTCCTTCTCCATTATACCCAGGAATTTTCTCTGAGCTTGAGGATCGTCCTTTGCGGCCCCTCCGAGCGTCTCGATAAAGCCGAGGAGAGCTGTGAGTGGAGTTCGCAATTCATGACTGACATTCGCCACGAAATCGCGGCGCATTTGCCCGGCGGTCTCCATCGCCGTCACATCTTCGAAGGTCAGCACGATCGAGAGTCGATCCTTCGCGGAGGTCGGCGCGACAGAAACGGCCCATGTGGTATCCCGCCCGGCCTCACCACCAAGATAGCGCGAAGCCGTGGGTTTGCGGTCCTTGAAAGTCTGTTCAATGGCATCGAGAAGTGCCGGTTGGCGCAACGCGGTGATGTAATGTCGTCCGATTTCGACCGAACCAAGAAGCTTCATCGCGGGA
Organism: Aestuariibius insulae; assembly: GCF_040783535.2. Classification (NCBI taxonomy): domain Bacteria; kingdom Pseudomonadati; phylum Pseudomonadota; class Alphaproteobacteria; order Rhodobacterales; family Paracoccaceae; genus Aestuariibius; species Aestuariibius insulae. Next base: position 302,933 of record NZ_JBFONW020000002.1, on the reverse strand, counting down.
TCGTTAGCGACTACGATCCGCTCATCATCACCGATGATAACGACAGGGAGGGGAATAGCCTCCGCAAAGCCCATCAATGTATCCATCGAGAACACAGTCCTGTCGCGATGCGTCGTGGCGTCGCATCAGATTGTACAGCTCGCCTCTCTATAGGTGAGGGGCATGTTTCAGCTATTTGTATTGCCCCGCTTACGCCATATCGTAGCCGCGGGGTTCAAGCAGAAAGATGAAACCGCTGTTTAACTGGAGTTTGCGCGACGTGTCCGACACTCAAGATCCCCCCGTCATGCTCGTCATTGGGGACATGAACAGGTGGCGCCGTGATGGCCGGCGACTTCCTGAGGCGTCTGGAATTCATTTCGTGGGTTTCCAAGCGCTAGACGAGGCGTGCCTTGAGGAAAAGCAGCCAGATATTGTGCTATCTGGACTGCTTGGCCCCGGCTTTGATGTGATCGATGTTGCGACAAAGCTTGAGATGTTTGAGTTCACAGGTCGCTACCGCGCTCTTTGCGACGATGTTCCGTCAGTCGACATAATTGTCACCGAGGTTCGCCAGCAGGTTCCCGGCATTGATTTCGACATCCTCGTTCTCAACGACGATCTCCGGGTCAGAGAACAAGCCTAAACGCTTGCATCGATCGCTGCCGACAGTTCTTCGATCAGGAGGTCGGGATCTTCGATTCCGACCGAGACCCGAAAGAACCCCTCCGAAATTCCAAGAGCGGCTCGCTCGCTTTCGCTAAGGGCGCGGTGAGAGGAGCTTGGCGGATGGGACAGCGTGGTTCCGATATCGCCGAGGGTTGGGGCAAAGGCGATGTTCGGCGCGGCTTTGGTCAGTGCGTTGGCCTGAGTCCTGCCTCCATCGATGATGAAACTTACCATATTTCCCCCCTGCCCCTTCAGCAGCTTCTCAGCTCTGTCGAAGTCAGGATGATCAGGCCGACCCGGATAGAGAACTTTCGTGACATGGCGATGTCCTGCCAATGCATCGGCGAGCCGCGCCGCATTCTCCTGAGCGCGATCGAAGCGCAATTCGAAAGAGTGAAGACCGCGCTCTGCAAGCCAGCAATCAAAAGGGCTCGGCGTCAGCCCAAACGTGGCCCAGATGCCTTCGATTGCCTCCAGCCGTTCGGGATCCTTCGCGGCGACGTAGCCGAGCGTCACATCCGAATGCCCCGCCAGCAGCTTTGTCACAGAATGGACGACCACATCCGCGCCATACTCGAAAGGCCTGAAGCTTCGCGGCGTTGTGAACGTATTGTCGACGATCAGCAGTGCGCCGATGTCTTTTGCAAGTTGCGAGATCCCAGAGATATCTGCAATTCTTAATGTCGGGTTCGAGACCACTTCGATGAGGATTGCTTTGGTATTGGGTTTTACCGCCGCCCTCATCGCCTGAGCATCGGTCGGATCGGCAAGACCGGTTTCAATCCCGAGCGCTGGCAGTTCCTGCGCCATCATCCTCAAGCAGCGTCCGTATAGTTGATTGCCGCCTAGCACATGGTCGCCAGCCTTCACGCAACCTAGGAGGGCACCCGTGATAGCAGCCATGCCGGATCCAAAAATCAGACCGCCTTCGGCTCCTTCCAGCATATCAATCTTGTGCGCCAAGACGTCGGCATTGGGATGCCCCTCTCTGGCATATACGTATCCCGGGGCCGTTCCGTCGTACTGCGCGTCAATCGCATCCGGAGAGGCGCTCCGGTAGACGACCGATGGCATGAGCGGCGTCACCAGAGGGACTGAACTCGAATGAGGAACAGGCGTTCGGCGGACAATAGACTGCTTTTTCCTCATTCGATGACCTCGAGTTTCTGCCGGAACAAACGCATTCGTTCCTGATAGTGAAGAGCCGAGGCTTTGAGCGCCTGAATAGCTTGATCGTCGAGAGAGCGAATGATCTTTCCAGGTGCGCCCAGAACAAGCGAGCCATCCGCGATTTCCTTTCCCTCCGTAATCAACGCACCAGCGCCGATGAGGCAATTCTGACCGATCCGGGCACCATTCAGGATCGTCGCGCCCATGCCGACGAGGCTGTTCGGCCCGATCACGCACCCGTGCAACATCGCCTTGTGCCCGATGGTACATCCCGGACCGATCTCGATGGGAAAGCCCATATCCGTGTGAAGAACGCAGTTTTCCTGAATATTTGTGCCTGCTCCAACGTGGATCAGTTCGTTATCCCCCCGCAAGGTCGACCCGAACCAGACCGAGACGTCCTTCTCAAGTTGGACATCCCCGATGACATTGGCATCCGGTGCAATCCAGACGTCTTCCACAATCTGGGGACGCTTGTCTCCTAGGGCGTAAACGGTCAAGCCGACTCCTCCTCGAACTGGGACTGGAGATCTCGAACATGAGCGAGAAGATCCGGTTGCTGGCTTCGTCTTAGCCGTTCGGCACTGACGATCGTCTCCAACTTCTGCTGCGTCAGATCCAGATCGTCGTTTATGAGAACGTAATCGTAGCCGTCCCAATGGCTTATCTCGTCCCAGCTTTTCTGCATCCGTTTGGCGATAACGTCCGCGCTGTCCTGTCCCCGAGCGATCAGTCGTCGCCGCAGCTCTTCAATTGATGGCGGTAGCACGAAGATGGACAGAACATGCTGGTTCAGCGCTGAGTTCGCAATCTGTTGAGCGCCCTGCCAGTCAATGTCGAAAATGACGTCTCGACCGTTGTTGATTGCCTCTTCAACGGGCGCCTTCGGGGATCCATAAAAGTTGCCGAAGACATGCGCATGTTCAAGCATCTGACCGTCGCTCACAAGCTTGCGAAAGGCGGTATCATCGATGAAATGGTAGTCCCGCCCATCCATTTCCCGAGGGCGCGGATTACGAGTGGTCGCGGAGATCGAGAAGGTCAGGGAAGGGTCCCATTCCCGCAGACGTTTGGTGAGCGTCGATTTTCCTGCCCCGGACGGCGATGACAAAACGATCAGAAGTCCGCGTCTAGCCATTCTCTATTCCACATTCTGGATTTGCTCACGCATCTGCTCGATAGCTGCCTTGAGATCAAGGCCGACTTGCGTCAGCGAGGTCCTGTTCGACTTCGAGCAAAGCGTGTTGGCTTCGCGGTTGAATTCCTGCATCAGGAAATCGAGCTTTCGACCGACAGGACCGGACATTTCAAGCAAATCTTCGACAGCCTTCACGTGGGCATCCAGGCGATCAAGCTCCTCGGTAATATCCCCTTTGATGGCCAGAAGTGCAGCTTCCTGAGCCAGTCGATCAGGGTCGACGACATCGCTCGCGCTCATCACCCTTTGCAGGGCATCCTGTAGGATCTGTCGGCTGGTGTCTCGACTGTCATCGGCAATTCGCCTCGCCTCAAGAATGTAGGCTTTCATCTGTTCTGCTTGATCTGCGATCACCCCTTTAAGGGCTGCACCCTCACGAGCCCGCATCTCGAGAAAGCTATCCAGAAGAGGTGACAGGCTGCTTAGGATAGCATCAGTATCAGCTTCGATGGCGCTTTCCTGGTCGTCCACGACGAGGACGCCTCGTCGTGATAGTAACTCAACGGGGTCGATGGGTGCGACAGGCAGCCCGGCCTTCTCCAGTCGCTTAGATACATCGGATGCGTGCGAAATAAGCACGTCCAATGCGGGGTCGTTCAGCCGTGTCGGCTCAACATTGACAAGGCGCGAGACTTTCAATGAAAGCGAGATCGATCCGCGATGAAGCCGAGACGCGACGTATTTTCGCGCGGCGGGATCGAGAACCTCCAGACCGTCCGGAAAGCGTAACCGCAGATCGAGCCCTTTCGCGTTGACGCCTCGCAACTCCCAAGACCATTCGAGATGCGATGTCTCATCTCGGTGCGTCGCATAGGCCGTCATAGAATGGATCACTGAACGAAAGACTCCCCGTTGGTGTCATTGAGGTATCGGCAAAATCGGGAGGACCGCAAGTCTGCTCCGATTAACCACTTGATGCAAAAACAGGAGAAATTTTAGACAAACCGGGACATATTAACGCTTGAGTAAGGATTTGGGACGCACCTTCGGCATGTCGAACATCGGGGGTCGGGCCTCGTACAAAGTGTTTCGACGGTAAGGGACGATATCATGAACCATGCTAAATCCTCCGCGACAAATGTCGTGGACCTCGAGCGTTATCGCGATCCAGACTCATTGCCGGTTCTCAATCAGATCGAGGAATACTGGAGCAGTCTTCGCACCGGAAGCCACCTTCCACAGCGGAGTGACATCGATCCGCGGGAATTAGGTGGGGCTCTTGAATCCTCGTTCATTCTGGAGCGGATCGCCCCCGGGGTCGGCCGGTTTCGCGTTGCCGGGCAGAAAGTCTGGTCCATTATTGGAATGGAAGTCAGAGGCATGCCTCTCACGAGCCTTTTCGATACGAGCTCCAGAAGTCCGATTTCCGCCTATTTCGAGGATGTGTTGCGCGGCCCGTCAAAGGCAGTTCTTCCGATCAAGGCAGTTCCTCTACGACGCGGCCGCTCCGTATCGATGAAGATGCTATTGCTTCCGCTTCAGGGCGAGAATGGGACTGCGGATCGGATTTTAGGCGGGCTTGAGCCATGTCAGGCCGTCCCGCAAGCCCCTCATCGTCTTAGGTTGAGCAGTGGTAAAGTGACATGTGATCTAATTGAAGACGGTCGGTATATCTCAATCGAGCACCGCGGCTTTGCGGAGGATCGTTCGGAATTCACACCTTCGGCGTCTCAGTCGGAAACCGACACGCCGAAGTTGAGATTGGTCTGAGTTCAGAAGATGCCTGAGTCAGGATCCGGTCAGTGCCAATCTGGTATTGCGCGAAGCTGAAAGCTCTTCTGCTACCAAAAAGGCGAGTTCGAGTGACTGGGACGCATTCAACCGTGGATCACAGGCCGTATGATAGCGGTCGGATAGATCCTCGTCCGAAACAGCCCTGACACCGCCCGTGCATTCAGTGACGTCCTGTCCTGTCATCTCGAAATGAACGCCTCCCGGGATGGTGCCCTCGGATGTATGAACGGAGAAAAACTCTTGAACTTCTCTCAACACGCTTTCGAACGGGCGGGTTTTATACCCGGATGCGGATTTGATCGTGTTGCCATGCATCGGGTCACACGACCAGACGACGTTGGCACCTTCCTCCTCGACCGCCTTGATCAGACGGGGAAGATGATCGCCGACCGATCCTGCCCCGAACCGAGCAATCAGTGTGAGTCGGCCGGCCTCATTCTTCGGATTGAGCGTTGCCAGCAGTTGCTTGAGATCATCCGTCGTCATGGACGGTCCGCATTTCAACCCGATCGGGTTCATTACGCCCCTGGCGAATTCCACATGGGCGCCATCGGGCTGCCGGGTCCGATCTCCGATCCAGATCATATGGCCTGACCCAGCAAGCCACTGACCTGAAGTGCTGTCCACACGCGTTAAAGCTTCCTCGTATTCGAGCAGGAGCGCTTCGTGGGAGGTATAGAATTCGACAGTCGACAGCTCGCTATTGGTCTCCGCCGAAAGGCCAGCAGAGGCCATGAAATCCAGCGTATCCTGAATGCGCGACGCCATCTCGCGATAGCGGCCGGCTTCTTCACCATCGGTAAAGCCGAGCGTCCAGGAGTGAACCCGGTGTACGTCCGCAAAACCGCCTGTCGAAAAGGCCCTCAGCAGGTTGAGCGAAGCCGCAGCTTGAGTATAGGCCCGCAACATTTTGTCAGGGTTGGGGATTCGGGCTTCTGACGTGAACGGCAGCTCGTTGATGATATCGCCTCGGTAGCTGGGAAGCTCGGTCCCATCCTTGACCTCCGTCGGTGCCGAGCGGGGTTTGGCAAATTGCCCGGCCATCCGTCCGATCTTTACCACCGGCACTTTGGCGCCATAGGTCAGAACCATCGCCATCTGAAGCATGACTTTGAATGTATCGCGAATATTATCCGCGGAGAATTCGGCGAAGCTCTCAGCACAATCGCCGCCCTGCAGAAGGAACGCGTCTCCCCGGCTGGCGGCAGCGAGCCTTTGGCGAAGCGTACGCGCCTCTCCTGCAAAAACGAGCGGAGGATAGGTCGACAGACGTGCTTCAACAGCGGCCAGAGCCTGTGCATCCGTGTAATCGGGCATCTGCACCCTGGGTTTCTTGCGCCAGTCGCTCTTGTGCCAATCTGCCATCGGCCCTCCCCTTCAAGATACATAACGGTTTCGACATGTCGGTATATCTCGCACTGAGAGGTATTCCAACGCGGAAAAAACGACACCACCTGCTCGTTTCACTTGTGGATTTTTTCAAAAGCAGGTCAGGCTGCCCTGCGAGACACTTTAAGTAGGATAAGGACGATGGCCGGACCGATTGCCGCCGGGGTCGTTTTCGACCCGCCCACCCCGAAACGGTTCGTATTCGTTCTCTTCGAGGGCTTCTCCCTTTTGTCCTTCGCCTCGGCGCTGGATTGCATCAGAATAGCAAACCGGGTCTCCCAGAAGGACCTGTATCAGTGGATTTTTCTGACTGAGGAAGGAGCCGGTATCCGATGCTCGGCAGGCACTGAAATCCTGGCAGATGATGAGCTTATCGAGCTGAGCCGCGACGATGTCGTGATCCTGTGCGGCGGGGTCAACATACAAAATGCGACGACCAAGAAGATCCTGAGCTGGCTCAGGAGAGAGGCCCGGCGCGGCATCACTATCGCCGGGTTGTGTACCGCCGCTTATGCAATGGCGCAGGCCGGGCTGCTGAACCGGCGAAGGGCCACGATTCATTGGGAAAATCAGGACAGCTTCACCGAAGAGTTCGAGGATGTGACGCTGACCAAGTCGGTTTTTGTCGTCGACGACAATCGGTATACGACCGCCGGGGGAACGGCGTCCATCGACCTGATGCTGAAGCTGATTGCGGAAGATCACGGAGAGGATCTTGCCGCATCCGTTGCCGATCAGCTTATCTATTCATCCATTCGAACGGATCAGGACACCCAAAGGCTTTCCGTTCCAACACGGATCGGCGTGCGGCATCCGAAGCTGAGCCGCGTGATCCAGATGATGGAAGCCAATATCGAAGAGCCGATCAGTCCTTCGATCCTGGCGCGCGATGTCGGCATGTCGACCCGTCAGCTTGAGCGGCTCTTTCGGCGCTACCTGAACCGATCGCCCAAACGATATTACATGGATCTGAGGCTGCAAAAGGCGCGTAACCTGCTGATGCAAACCGACATGAGCGTGATTAATGTCGCGCTTGCCTGCGGATTTGCCTCCCCATCGCATTTCTCGAAATGTTACCGGGCGCATTACGAGATCACCCCTTATCGGGAACGGGGCGCGCAGGCAGGTCGGCTTTCGATTTGAAAGGTTGGCCCCTAAAGAATCGGATGTAAAAGCAAGCATTCGTTGATGCTTTTCATTTGTAGACCGTCTGCTTAATCTCCATTCCATAAATAACACCTCAGACAGGGAGACGAGGGATGAAGCGGATACTACTGGGAAGCGCGGCAAGCGTTCTGGTGGCCGGTGCGGCATTGGCTGAAGGTCATGCTGAGGAGGTCAAACTCGGGATCATTCTGGGCTACACGGGGCCGATTGAATCCTTGGCCGGCCACATGGCGGACGGAGCCGAAGAGGCGATGTCGGAAGTGACTGAAAGCGGGCTTCTCCTGGGCGGCGCCACGGTGACGCCCGTCCGTGCCGATACCGGCTGCATCGACAATGCTCTGGCCACCTCGAACACGGAACGTCTTATCGCGGAAGGGATTTCCGGGATCGTCGGCGGTGACTGCTCTGGCGTGACGGGTGCGATGCTGCAGAATGTAGCAATCCCCAACGGGATGGTAATGGTTTCACCATCGGCCACCTCCCCTGCCCTGACGACGGTCGAGGATAACGATCTTTTCTTCCGCACCGCTCCGTCCGATGCGCGTGAGGGCGAAGTTATGACCGAAGTGTTAATGGATCGCGGGATCGAAAGCGTTGCGTTAACCTATACGAACAACGACTACGGCAAAGGCTTGGCCGATGCCTTCCAGACCGCCTTTGAAGCGGCGGGTGGCGAGGTGACCATTTCAACGGCGCACGAGGACGGAAAGGCCGATTATTCAGCTGAGGTCGGTGCGCTGTCGGCGGCGGGTGGTGATATCCTCGTTGTGGCTGGTTATCTTGATCAGGGCGGTCTTGGGATCATTCGGGCGGCGCTGGATACCGGGGCTTACGATCAGTTTGTTCTGCCCGGCGGTATGGTCGGTGACAGCATCGTCGAGAATGTTGGAGCAGATCTTAACGGCTCGTTCGGTCAGATCGCAGGGTCCGGCGGTGATGGCGCGGCGAAGATGACGGAGCTTGGTGAAGCTGGCGGCTATGACGGCACGTCGCCTTATACGCCCGAAAGCTATGATGCGGCGGCGCTGATCATGTTGGCCATGCAGGCTGCAGGTTCGATGGATCCGGCGGATTACGGCCCCATGATCACCTCTGTTGCCAATGCGCCGGGCGAAGAAATCTATCCCGGAGAGTTGGCGAAGGCGTTGCAAATCCTCGCAGATGGCGGCGAGATCGACTATGTTGGCGGCTCTGCCGTGGAACTGATCGGACCGGGTGAAAGCGCGGGCACTTATCGCGAGATCGAGGTCAAGGACGGCGCGATCGAGACTGTCGGCTTCCGCTGATCAAAGGCGAAATACCATCGAGGCAGCCCGGGGATCTCCGGGCTGTTTCAGTGTGATAGGGACTATTTGTCAAGTATGATCACTGTTGAGACCCTCGTGAAAAGCTTTGGCGGTTTCAAAGCCGTCGACGGGGCATCCCTGACCATTGCCGAGGGGTCAATCACCGGATTGATTGGGCCTAACGGCGCCGGAAAAACCACACTTTTCAATGTGATCGCGGGCAATCTGAAACCGACTAGCGGACGCGTTTTGATGCAGGGTGAGGACATCACTGGGCTGCCGCCGCATGAATTGTTTCACAAGGGGCTGCTCAGGACGTTCCAGATCGCCCATGAGTTCAGCTCGATGAGCGTGCGCGAGAACCTGATGATGGTGCCTGCCGCGCAGACCGGAGAGACGATCTGGAAGGCGTGGCTGAGCCGGGGCCGGATCCGTGAGGAAGAGCGTGCTCTGGCGCAAAAGGCTGATGAAGTGCTTGATTTCCTGACGATTTCTCATCTTGCGGAGGAGAAGGCGGGCAACCTATCAGGCGGGCAGAAAAAGCTGTTGGAGCTGGGCCGGACGATGATGGTCGATGCCCGGATTGTCTTTCTGGACGAGGTCGGAGCGGGGGTGAACCGAACGCTTCTGGGAACGATTTCCGATGCGATTCAACGGCTTAACCGGGAGCGTGGATATACGTTTTGCGTGATCGAACACGATATGGATTTCATCGGAAAGCTCTGCGATCCGGTTATCGTTATGGCCGAGGGGCATGTGCTGGCCGAGGGCAAGGCGTCTGAGATCATGCAGAACGAGGACGTGATCGAGGCCTATCTGGGCACCGGGCTCAAGAACAAGGTGGCGGCTCAGGCATGAAAAACGGGGGTTCGGTATCCGGTCGGTATTACGTCTGTATTCCGTCGGTGCGAATAAGGCAGAAATGTGGCGCTGTAGCCGTTGAAATGTTGAAGCGCTCCAGTCGCCGACCCGCGATCTGCAAGACCGCTGAGGGGTATGATCCATCCTCCTCACGACTTGTGCGGAACTGACATGACTGGAGACGAGGCGGAGCCGATGCTGATCGGCGATATGATGACGGGCGGCTATGGCAAAGGCGCCGATATCCTTCACGAGTGCACAATCGCCGTCGATGCCGGGCAGATCGCGGTGATCGTTGGTCCGAATGGCGCGGGCAAATCGACGGCGATGAAGGCTGTCTTCGGGATGCTGACCGTCCGGGAGGGGGCGGTTCGGCTGGACGGCGAGGATATCACCGCGCTGACGCCGCAGGACCGGGTCGCCAAAGGCATGGCTTTCGTGCCGCAGACCTCGAATATCTTCACCTCGATGACGGTCGAGGAAAACCTTGAGATGGGTGCCTTCCTGCGCCGGGACGGGATCGCGCAGACGATGGAGCAGATCTATGAGCTGTTCCCCATCCTACGGGAGAAACGACGGCAGGCGGCGGGCGAGCTGTCCGGCGGGCAGCGCCAGCAGGTTGCGGTGGGCCGGGCGCTGATGACAGAGCCGCGGGTCTTGATGCTGGACGAGCCAACGGCGGGTGTGTCGCCGATCGTGATGGACGAGCTGTTCGACCGGATTATCGAGGTGGCGCGCACCGGGATCTCGATCCTGATGGTCGAACAGAATGCGCGGCAGGCGCTGGAGATTGCGGATAAGGGATATGTGCTAGTGCAAGGGCGGAACGCTTATACCGGCACAGGGGCGGAGTTGATGGCCGATGACGAGGTCAGACGGAGTTTTTTGGGTGGGTGAGACGCTTTGGAATGCCGGGTTGCTTGCGGCACTTGTTTCATGTGCGGGTGCGGCGTCCGCGCTGACCTGTACTTTCGAAGACGGAGGAGTGGTTGAAGTCTCCGATGCATCAGGTGAGGGGGGTTTGAGTAATGATCCGTCGCTCGATGCTTTGAAACGTGGAGATAGGCTCTCTGTCATGCACAGCATGAATATCTCTGAACTAACCCCCGTCACTGCACAAAGCGCGTATGTGTCAGAACGAATGTTTCGAGGGCACTTTACCGTCGTTACCGTTGAGAGGCTTGGCCCACCTGATTTCGACGAGGATCGTGGATATCGAGCACTGAGGACGGTCTTTGGACTGAAGTCCGAGACCGGACCCACTTCCAACTCTGTCAAAGGATATTGTAAAGATTGACCAAGTCTGTCCGATACTCCGTAGTCCGCCTTAAAGCATTGCCTTCCTTGTTCTTCACGCGGGAACATCGGGTTCAGATCTTCGCAATGAGCTCGTGGCCGCAGTCGAGCTGCGCAGTTTTTCTTAAGGTGCGGGCATGACGGACATTCTCAACGCGCTCGTCGTTTTGGCGAATTTCGTCCTGATCCCGGCGACGGCCTATGGCGCTCAGCTGGCGCTTGGTGCGCTGGGGGTCACGCTGATCTATGGGATCCTGCGGTTTTCGAATTTCGCCCATGGCGACACGATGGCGTTCGGGGCAATGGTCACGATCCTGGGGACCTGGGGGCTGCAATCGGCCGGCATCACGGGTGGGCCGCTGCCGACCGCTTTGATTGCGTTGCCGCTGGGGATCGCTGCAACAGTACTGCTGCTTCTGGCAACGGACCGGTTCGTCTACCGATTTCACCGGGCGGCGGGATCGCCTCCGACAATGTTCGTGATTGTCTCGTTGGGCGTGACCTTCGTGATGAACGCGATCGTGCGGTTCATCATCGGCGTGGACGACCAGCGGTTCGCCGACGGGGAGCGGTTCGTCATCAGGGCACGCGAGTTCCGCGAGATGACAGGGCTGGATGAAGGACTTGCGATCAAGACGACGCAGGTTCTGACGCTCGTGGTTGCGGCGATCTGCGTGGCGGCTTTGTTCTGGTTCCTGCAGAAGACGCGAACCGGCAAGTCAATGCGAGCCTATTCGGACAATGAGGATTTGGCGCTGCTGTCGGGGATCAATCCCGAGAGGGTCGTGCGGGTCACCTGGCTGATCGTGGCGGTGCTGGCGACAGTGGCGGGAGTGCTCTATGGGCTGGACAAGTCGTTCAAGCCCTTCACCTATTTCCAGCTGCTCCTCCCGATCTTTGCCGCCGCCATCGTAGGCGGGCTGGGCAATCCAGTTGGTGCGATCCTTGGCGGGTTCGTTATCGCCTTTGCCGAAGTGACGATCACCTATCCTCTTAAGAAAGTGCTCGGCTATCTGATGCCCGAGAGCCTTGAGCCGGACGGATTGGTGCAGCTTCTGTCGACCGACTACAAATTCGCGGTGAGCTTTGTGATCCTGATCGTGGTTCTGCTGATCAAGCCGACGGGCCTCATGAAGGGGCAGACGGCATGAGGGGCGTGGGGCTTTATCTGCTGGTCGGAGCGTTGATCGTCGGGACCGGCTTGATGCAGGGCTGGAACACGGCGCTGCTGATCCTGAATATGGGGCTCGTCTCGGCGATCATGGCGCTTGGGGTGAACCTTCAATGGGGGATCGCAGGGCTCTTCAATATCGGCGTGATGGGATTCGTGGCTTTGGGCGGTCTGGCGGCGGTGATCGTCTCGATGCCGCCAACGACAGAGGCCTGGGCGGCTGGGGGCTGGCAGATTGTGGGCGGACTTGCCATGGGCGCGGCAACGGTCGTTGCTGCGGTGTTCGTTTGGAAACGGGCGCCTGCGCAGTGGAGGATCTGGGGAACGGTGGCCGTGGTGATCGCGGGGTTCGTCCTTTACCGGCAAGTGATGCCGGGCGGAATGGCGGCGGTGGAGGCCGTGAACCCGGCGGGAACGGGGTATCTGGGCGGTCTGGGGCTGCCGGTTCTTATAGCCTGGCCTGCGGGCGGGCTGCTGGCAGCCGGGGCGGCCTGGATCATCGGCAAGACGGCGCTGGGGCTGCGGGCGGATTACCTGGCCATCGCGACGCTTGGGATCGCAGAGATCATCATTGCTGTGCTCAAGAACGAGGACTGGTTGAGCCGGGGCGTCAAGAACGTCATCGGAATTCCGAGGCCTGTGCCATACGAGGTCGAATTACAGGCCAATCCCGACTTCGTGGCGACTGCGGAAGGCTTTGGGCTGACGCCGATCCTGGCCTCCTCCCTTTGGGTCAAGCTGAGCTATACGATGCTCTTTGCGGCGGTCCTGATCGTTTTGCTCGTGCTGGCGCAGGCGGCGCTGAAATCGCCCTGGGGCCGGATGATGCGGGCGATCCGCGACAACGAAGTCGCTGCCGAGGCGATGGGGAAGGACGTGAAGGGGCGGCATCTGCAAATCTTCATCCTCGGCTCGGCTATTTGCGGACTGGCGGGCGCGATGATGACGACGCTGGACGGGCAGTTGACCCCAGGGACCTATCAGCCGCTCAGGTTTACCTTTCTGATCTGGGTGATGGTGATCGTCGGTGGCTCGGGGAATAACTTCGGAGCGGTGCTGGGCGGCATCCTGATCTGGTGGCTTTGGGTTCAGGTGGAACCGATTGGGGGCTGGCTTCTAAGTGTCGTCAGCGCCGGATTGCCCGACGGAAGCCTCGTTCAGGAGCGATTGCTCGCTGGAGCGCCGCATATGCGATATCTTACGATGGGACTTGTTCTGATCTTCGTGCTGAGATTTGCACCCAGGGGCCTGATCCCGGAGCGTTGACCGGGCTGGTCCGGAAGGGGGCGCTGCCCCCTTGCCTCCGGCGGAGGTATTTAGGGCAAGATGAGGATATATGCCCCATCTTGCCCGGGGAGAGCGGTCGCGAAGTGCCATCGTCCTCACCTTGCACGGCCATCGGCTCCTCAGCCTGTTCCGTGATTTAACGTTCGGGTATTAATCTTAATAAGTTCTTACCTCATCTTGCTGAAAATACCTCGGGGTCTGGGGTGGCGCCCCAGTCAGATCGAAAAAGCGGCGAGCGGACAGGTTATGAAGTCCAGATCGACTGGGCGCCGACAAAAGATGAAATGCGGCGCAGCCGCTCCTTTAGATCAATCGGGCTTGCGCAACCGCTCGATCAGGGAGGATGTGTCCCATCGGCCGCCATCCATGCGTTGGACGTCCTTGTAGAACTGATCGACTAGCGCCGTGACCGGGAGCGAGGCACCGAGTTCATCCGCCGCGTCCAAGCAAATCCCGAGATCCTTGCGCATCCAGTCGACCGCAAAGCCATGATCGAACTTACCGTCCAGCATTGTCTCGTGCCGATTTACCATTTGCCAACTGCCAGCGGCGCCCTGGGAGATGACTTCAACCACTGCGCGGCCGTCAAGGCCGGCGACCTCTGCAAACGCCAACGCTTCGGAGAGGCCTTGGACCAGACCGGCTATCGCGATCTGGTTGCACATCTTCGTCATCTGCCCTGCGCCGCTGGGACCAAGGCGTCGGCAGATCTTTGCATAGGTCCCTATGATAGCTTCTGCGCGGTCATAGGCCCCTTGGTCGCCTCCACACATGACCGAAAGCTGCGCGGTCTCCGCCCCAGCCTGCCCGCCCGAGATCGGGGCGTCGACAAAGCTGATCTGTCGTTCATCGGCCGCAGCATAAAGCTCACGCGTGACGGCTGCCGAAACCGTGGTGTGATCGACAAAGACCGTTCCCGGAGACATCGCACTGAAGGCGCCAGTCTCGCCTAGGCAGACCGAGCGCAGATCGTCGTCGTTTCCAACGCAGGCCATGACGAAATCCTTGCCCTTGGCGGCGTCGGCCGGGCTGTGCGCCATCTCTCCCTCATGCGCCTTCGTCCAATCGAGCGCTTTCTCTGTCGTTCGGTTGTAAACGGTGACCTCGTGACCGGCAGCCGCAAGATGGCCCGCCATAGGGGCGCCCATGACGCCAAGTCCCAGAAATGCGATGCGTGCCATGCGGTTGCTCCTTGCTCCGTCCGAAATTAGAAAGCGACCCTATCGGCCCCGCTCTTGCGGTCAACCGCCTGTCTAATCAATCAAAGGTCCTGCCCATGGTCACGCTTTTCCGCTGGCTTCTACGTTTTGCCACCGGTCTGGTCGTCCTGGCGGTCGGAGCGCTCGCGCTGGTCTACTTCTTCGCCTCCCGGTCCCTTCCCGATTACAGCGCGGATCTGGAGGTGGCGGGGATCGGAGCTGAGGTCGAGATCGTTCGCGACAACGCGAATGTGCCGCATATCTTCGGCGCCTCGGATGCGGATGTGTTCTTTGCACTAGGCTTTGCCCATGCGCAGGACCGGCTTTGGCAGATGACGATGCTGCGGCGCACCGCGCAGGGGCGTCTGAGCGAGCTCTTCGGAGAGCGGACGTTCGAGATCGACAATCTGCTGCGACGGCTTGATCTTTACCGCATTTCAGTGGCTTCGGTCGAAGATCAAAGCCCCGAGACGCGCGATATGCTGAGCGCCTATGCCGCTGGGGTGAATGCCTGGATCGGCGAGGTCAATGCAGGCGCAAGAGGTCGCGGCGCGCCGGAGATGTGGCTTTTCAGCCATCCGATTTCGCCCTGGCAGGACGCGGATAGCATCGCCATCATCAAGCTGATGGCCCTGCAGTTGGCCAGCCATGGCAGCCATGAGGTTCTGCGGGCGCGCACTCAGCTTTTGGTGCCGCCGGAACGGCTCCACGATATTCTTCCTGAAATGCCTGGCGACGGGATTGTCGCAGCCCCGCCCCCGCCGGAGAGAACGGACTGGATGACGTCCCTGCCCCGCTACGCAGCCGCCGCTTCGGATCCTGTCGATGCCTTGTCTCCTGTTCGGCCCTTGGAGCTGGCGGGCGCCTCGAATGCCTGGACAGCCGCGCCTGACCGATCGGCGGCGGGGGCGACCCTTCTTGCAAACGATCCTCACCTTCAGCTGACGGCGCCGTCCTTCTGGTTCCTGGCGCGGCTCGAGCTCGAGACGGGCGGGGTCATCGGAGGCACTATCCCCGGCGTTCCGGTCGTTCTGAGCGGCCGCAGCGCGAACCTGGGCTGGGGTCTGACGACAAGTTATCTCGACGATCAGGATCTGTATATCGAACGGCTCAATCCCGATAATCCGAACGAATATCTCACCCCCGACGGGTTCAAGCCCTTCGTCACCCGCGACAGCATCGTCCAGATAAAGGATGCTCCGGCGCGCACTTTGCGGTTGCGTTGGACGGAGAACGGACCCGTTCTGCCTGCGGAGACCTACGATAGCGGTCTCGTGACGCCTGAAGGGCATGTGATGTCGATGGCCTGGACAGCTTTGTCGCCGGACGACACGTCGCTGACCGCCGCCCGCCGTTTGATGTCGGCTCGAAGCGTCGAGGACGGCGTGGCGGCGTCTGAGCTTTATATTGCGCCGTCCCAAAATCTCACCCTGTCGGATCCGGGCGGCATCGCGCTCAAGACCATCGGGATCATGCCGCGGCGGCGCGAGGATCATCAAAGCCAGGGCCGGATTCCGTCCCGGGGCTGGCTGGAGCAGAACCGGTGGGACGGGATGCTTGACTACGCCGATGCCCCGGAATTCGTCGATCCCGAGGAGGGGATTCTCGGGAATACCAACAACATGGTCGTGAACCGTCCGTTTCCCAACCATATCAGCTTTCGGTACGGCGATACGCAGAGGGTTAATCGCTGGTCCCGTTTGATGCAGATGCGGCGGGTTCATACGCGCGAGAGCTTTATCGAGGCGCAGCTGGATACGGTCAGCTTCACCGCGCGGTCGCTGCTTCCGCTGATCGGGGCGGATTTGTGGTTTACAGGAGATGCCGCACCAGACGGAACGCCCGAGCGCATGCGCCAGAGGGCGCTTGAGCTTTTGGGCAACTGGAACGGCGAGATGAACGAGCATTTGCCTGAGCCGCTGCTCTATGCGGCCTGGATCCGGTTCCTGCAGGAGCGGCTGATCCGGGACGAGCTGGGCCCTGTCGCGCGCGAATACACGCATGTTCAGCCGCTTTTCATCGAGCGGGTCTTTCGCGACACCGGAGGTGCATCGGCCTGGTGCGATGTCGTGCAATCCGCGCGGGTCGAGACCTGCCCGGAGATCGCGCGGCAGGCGCTCGACGATGCGCTGATTTGGGTTGGCGAGACCTATGGCACCTCGCTGGAGAGCCTGCGCTGGGGGGATGCGCATACCGCGACGCACGACCACCCGGTTTTGGGTGAGACGCCGATCCTACGGTGGTTCGTTAATATCCGGCAAAGCACTTCGGGCGGGGACAATACGCTGCTGCGCGGCCGGACGGCGGGGAGCGGCGAGCATCCGTTCTACAATGTGCATGGGGCGGGGTATCGGGGGGTTTATGACTTTGCCGATCCCGACAGTTCGGTCTTTATCATCTCAACCGGGCAGTCGGGGCATCCGCTGAGCCGCCATTACGACGATCTCGGGGAGCTTTGGCGCCGGGGCGAATATATCCCGATGTCGCTCGACCCGGATCTGGCGCGGGCCGCATCGGTGGGAACGACGATTTTACGGCCCGTCGCGGATGATCGTTAGCAGATTGTTAACACTTCTCGCGTAACCCGAGCTGACCAGTTGTTCGGGTTTTGTTCAGTGCGCATCTTGATCTTTCTCCTAGCTGTCCGCACGCCGTTCGAGGCTGTCTGGAAAGGCCTCTTTTTCTTTATGCAGATCAACGGGGTGGCGCTGCTTGTTGAGATCACGCTGCATGGTCCGTTCTACATGCCGATCTGGAAACGGTCCTTACTGACGCTGACCGCGTCGCTGCCGTTTATCATCCTCGCATTCTACGTGATCACCTATCTCGACAAGCTTCAAAGAGAGATGAAGGTGATCGCAGCGACCGATATGCTGACGGAGCTGCCCAATCGACGCTCGTTTTTCAAGAAGGTGGAAAAGGCGTTCGAGGCGAACCGCAGCGGCGTGCTGTTCATCATCGATGCGGATCATTTCAAGGCGATCAACGACACGCATGGACACCAGATCGGGGACGATGCGCTGGTTGCGATTGCGGACCGGCTTAGATCCGTTTTGCGAAAGACCGATGTCGTGGGCCGGATCGGCGGGGAGGAATTCGCGCTGTTTCTGCCCGGTCTTTCCGCGATCGAAGCCTCTGGCATTGGAGAGCGTCTGACCGACCCGATTTATGTCACTCACGGGGACGAGGCGCACCCCATTCAGGTCACGCTGTCGATCGGCGGCGTGCAAAAGACGCCCGATGTCTCGTTCACGGATGTGATGCACCGGGCCGATCTGGCGCTTTACAGGGCCAAGGAAGAAGGACGCGCGCAACTCGCGATGTGGGATGCGGGTCTGTTGAGGGCCGCCAATCAGGACGAGTTTGCACCGGCGGCCATGGAGCGGATCGCCTAGAGCGTGTCGAAGCGGTCTTTCTGGCGCTGGGTCCAGCGCACATCGATATCCCAACCCGCTTCGCCTGCCCGTTCTTCAAGCACGACGCCCTCTTCGTGAAGCCAAGCCAGCGCCCGGCCTTCCGGATAGGTCAGATGCAAAGTTTCAGCCATCTCGGGTGCCCGCAACTTAGCGGAGATATCGGAAAGCAGCGCATCCAGTCCTTCGCCGGTGACGGCCGACAGGAGAGCGACATCTTCGGAGCGCTCTGCTCGGGTTTCGAGAATGGCGCGATCTTCGGCATCCAGCAGATCGATCTTGTTCCAAACCTCGATCTGCGGGGTGCCCTCGGCGATGCCGAGACTAGAGAGAATGCCTGCGACATCCCTTGCCTGCGCCTCTGTTTCGTCGTGGCTAATATCGCGGACATGCAGGATGAGATCGGCGGCGGTGACCTCTTCGAGAGTGGCGCGGAAGGCGGCGACAAGCTCGGTCGGCAGGTCAGAGATGAAGCCTACCGTGTCAGAAAGGATCACCTCGTCCGAGTTGGGCAGCTCGATCCGGCGCATGGTGGGGTCGAGCGTGGCAAAGAGCATGTCCTTGGCCATCACCTCGGCCCCTGTCAGCCGGTTGAAGAGCGTGGATTTGCCTGCATTCGTGTAACCGACAAGGGCAACGATCGGGAACGGCACCTTGGCGCGGGCGGCGCGGTGCAGCGCGCGGGTCTTTTCGACCTTGGCCAGCTGCTTGCGCAGGCGACCCAGCTGATCATCGATGGCGCGGCGGTCCGCCTCGATCTGGGTTTCGCCGGGGCCGCCGACGAAACCGAGGCCGCCGCGCTGGCGTTCAAGATGGGTCCACGCGCGAACAAGACGGGTGCGTTGATAGGAGAGCGCGGCCATTTCGACCTGCAGGACACCTTCGCGGGTGCGGGCGCGATCCGAGAAGATCTCGAGGATGAGGCCCGTCCGGTCGAGGAGTTTGACCTTCCATTCGCGTTCTAGATTGCGCTGCTGGACCGGGCTCACGGGGCCGTCGATCAGGACAAGCTCTGCCTCGGCGTCATAGAGAGCCTGCTTGAGCTCTTCGATCTTGCCGGTCCCGAAAAGCAGGCCGGGATGGGGTTTGGGCAGGCGCACGACTTCGGCCCCGGCCACGACGAGATCGGGCAAGGCGGCCGCGAGCGCAACGGCCTCTTCAAGCGCGGGTCCCGGGGGACGCCTGCGCTCATCGGTTCGGATATCGGGATGGAGTACGACGGCCCGGGTGGGCTGCGCGCGTCTGTCCCTTGGATCTTCCGTCAGGACCTATTCTTCCCCGTCATAGAGGTTGATTGGCTGGGAGGGCATGATCGTGGAGATTGCATGTTTATAGACGAGCTGGGACTGCCCGTCCCGGCGCAAAAGCACGCAAAAGTTGTCGAACCATGTGATCACTCCCTGAAGTTTCACCCCGTTGATCAGGAAGATGGTGACCGGGACCTTAACCTTCCTGACATGGTTCAAAAACGCGTCCTGCAGGTTCTGTTTATCACTCGCCATGTCTGAAAAACCCCCGTTTTATTCAGTCTTTTGCTCTTGCGGGCCGCGGATCGGCCGAACGTCGACAACTCGGGCACTATGTCGTGGGGTCAAATGAGATTCCAGCCAAAAAAGCAAATGCTATCCGCATGTTGGAGCGGATAGTCACGCCCGCCAGACCTGAGGGTTCAGGAGCGCTATGATCGCAAGGGTTTCGAGCCGTCCAAGCACCATGGCGACGGCGAGCACGATCTTGGCCGGATCGGGTATGCCGGTATAGGAAATCGGGACCTCTCCGGCGACAGAGGCGAGCGGGCCAGTGGTCGAGAGGGCCGAAACGGTGAGGACGAGAGCGGTTTCGAATTGCACTCCGAAGAGAGATAGCGCGATCATCACGGCGGCGACCGAGAGAGCGAAAAGCATGAAGAAGATCCACGCGATATAGGCGCCCTGCCGCCGGATGCGGCGGCCTGTGACCCCTGCCCCGCCGATGGAGGACGGGTGCACCAGGCGGTCGATCTCGCGGCGGCCATGGCGCAAAAGCGCGTAGATCCGCAGGAGCTTTACGCCGCCTGCGGTGGTCGCGACGCCGCCGCCGATCAGGGCGAGGCCGACGAGGATGAGGCCCGGCGTTTCCAGCCCGGACCAGAACCGGGCGGTATCCCAGGAGGCGCTTTCAAAACCGGTCGTCGTCAGGAAGGACAGGACGGTGAACAGACTGCCCCAAAGCGCCTGGAGTGCTGCGACGAAGCCCCCTTGGGTGACGCCTTCGATCGAGCCAAGCCAGTGGCGCAAGAAGAGGACTGTCGGGAGGAGAAGAACAAGGCCCATGCCGAGCCGGAATTCAGGGTCCTGAAAGACGGGGGTCTGATCCTCACCCAGCAGGCCGCGACTGAAGGTCAGCCGGGACAGGGCAAAGATCATGAAGCAGAAGATCGCGATCTCTCCCGGAAGGCCTGCTTCGGCGCGGATCAGGCCGCCGGTGGGGGAGATGCCAGAGGTCGCGAGCGTGGACATGGCGTGGCAAATCGCGACGAGCGGGCGTTCTCCGGACAGAAGAAGCGAGATGCAGAGCGCGAGGGTCAGCAGACCGTAGATCGGGGCGAGCTTGATGGAATAACGGGTCAGGCGCTCGGACGGGTCGGCGATGCGGGCGATCTGCTCGTAGCGGCGGGCGCCCTCGCCCACTTCGGCAGTGGCGCGGATCTCGAATCCGCCGAGATTCATCGGGGCGAAGATGGCAATGGCGGTGCTCCAGATCAGAAAGCCGCCGAGCCAGCCGACGAGCGCGCGCCAGAGGTGCAGGGACGGCGGTAGGCGGCCGGGCGCGTCGTAGAGCGTCGCGCCCGTCGTGGTGATCGAGGAGACCATTTCGAACCACGCATTGAGAAAGCGCGTGTTTCCAAGGGCTTCGTAGAAAGGGACCGCCAGAAAGACCGGCAGTGCGATGAACGCCGCCAGAAGCGACAGAAGCTGTGAGCGCGCCACATTAGGGGGCGCATAGTTCGACATGGCGACGCCGATTAGGCTTGTCAGGAGCCCCAGAAGGATCGCCGCATAGAGAAAGCTGCGGGAGGTGTCGTAGTCGCGCAAGCCATAGGCATGGATCGCGGGGATCATCATGGCGATCGCCGCCAACCCCATCAGGAGCACAAAGAACGGCAGGCGGAGCATGCGTTGCATCGGCGTCAGAAGAAGTCGATCGAGACCTGAAGCAGGCGCTCGACCTCGGGGACGTCAGCGGCCATGGCGAAGATCGCGATGACGTCGCCTTCGTCAATGCGGGTGGATCCGGTCGGTTTAACGAAGGTCTCGCCTTTCATAACCCCGCCGACAAGCACGCCTTCGGGGAAGTCCACGTCGCGCAGGCGCTGGCCGGAGATGGGCGAGGTCGAAAGAACCTGCGCCTCGAGCAGTTCGGCCTCGGCATCACCGATGGAGTAGACGGCACGCACACGGCCATGGCGGATATGGCGCAGGATCGAGCTGACGGTGGTGGCGCGGGGGTTGATATAGGCGTCGATCTCGAGCTGGGACATGAGCGGGATCAGCGTCGGATCATTGATCAACGCGATGGTCATCGGGCAGCCCTGCCCTTTGGCGCGCACGGCAGTCAGAAGGTTCGTCTTGTCGTCATCGGTCACGCAGAGGACTGCGTCGGCCTTTTTGATATTGGCCTCGTCCAGCAGCGCCACGTCGAGGCCGTCGCCGTTGAGCACGATGGTTCGTTCGAGCGCGTCGGCGGCGAGTTCGGCGCAGCGGCGGTTTTTCTCGATCACCTTGGCGCGGATACGATCCTCGCGGCCCTCAAGCGCGCGGGCGACGGCGAGGCCGACATTGCCGCCGCCGATAATGAGGATACGCTCCTGCTTGCGCTGGGTCTTGCCGAAGATCTCGAGCGTGCGCGAGACATCGCGGCTGTCGGTGAAGATGTAGCAGTCGTCGCCTTCGAAGATCTGATCGCCCGCCTCCGGAGCGAAGAGGCGCCCTTTGCGGCGGATGCCGACGACCACGGCGCGCAGGGTCGAGAAGAGATCGGTCAGCTGGCGCAGCGGCGTGTTGGTAACGGGGCAATCGGGATCGATGGTGATCCCCATGAGCGTCGCCTGGCCCTCGAAGAAGCTTTCGGTGTCGAAGGCGGCGGGGGCTGCGAGACGTTGCAAGGCAGCCTCGGCCACCTCCTTTTCCGGGGAGATGACCACGTCGATGGGCATGTGATCGCGTCGATAGAGGTCGGAATAGATGGCCGTTAGATAGCTTTGCGCGCGCAGGCGGGCGATCTTGCGCGGGATGGCGAAGACCGAATGGGCGACCTGGCAGGTCACCATATTGACCTCGTCCGAATGGGTCGCGGCGATGATCATATCGGCGTCGCGGGCCCCGGCCCGGTCGAGGATATCGGGATAGCTGGCGAACCCGGCAATGCCCTGCACGTCGAGCGTATCGGTCGCGCGACGGACGAGGTCGGCGTTGTTGTCGACCACCGTGACGTCGTTTTGTTCACTGGCGAGATGGCGGGCGATCTGCCAGCCGACCTGTCCGGCGCCGCAGATGATAACTTTCATGAACGCTCCCGAGGCGGCACCGTTCGACCGTGGTGCCAGAGCGGGCCTGCCGGGTCAATCATCGCCGTCCTCGCCGTCAAGGAAGCGGATCAGCCGCTCGGTGAAGGCTTCGGGCTGTTCGCGCATCGGCCAGTGACCGGTTTCCATTAGGTGCAATCTGCTGTTCGGAACCAAGGTCACCGCCTCTTTGGCGTGGCGCACCGGCACGATGCGGTCACGGGTGCCGTGGATGAAAAGGGTCGGTTGCCGGATTTCGGGGAGCCTGCGAATGAGCGAGCCGGTGAGTTCGGTCGGGGTGATTTCGCGCGCGAAAAAGGCGTCGGCGCTGCGGCGCTGGCCCTGATCGCGAGCAACATCCTGAACGGCTGCGATCGTGTCGGGGGTGACGCGGGCGGGATCAGCGTAGCTGGCGCCCAGGCCGATACGTGTGAGGAACGGGCTGGCGGCGGCGGCCTGATAGATAAGCCCGGCGGCTGGAGAGCGGGAAACGGCCCAGGCTAGTTCGTGAAATGGGGCTTTGTCCATCAGGCCGTAAGCGCAGACCGGAACGAGTTTGCGCACCTTTTCCGGCGCATCGAGCGCAAGCCTGAGGGCAGCTCCGCCGCCCATGGAGACACCGGAGATGTCGCATTGCTCCACGCCGATCTCATCGAGAAAAGCGATGAGCCAGCGGGTCAGGTCAGCCAGATCGTAGGGGCCGTCGAAGCCTTCGCTTTCGCCGTAGCCGGGTAGATCGGGGACGATCACCCGGCGGGTCTTGGCGAGGATCGGGAATGTCAGCCGCCATGTCAGTTCGGCATGATCGAAACCCGCGCCGTGGAGCAAGACGAGCGGAACGCCACCCTCGCCCTGATCGACATATCCGACCCGGCGTCCGTCTACTTCGCAAAAGTGGTCGGCGAAGGGCATCTAGCTTTCGACATGGGCGACGCGGGCGCCGGCCTTGTTGGAGGTGACGACGCCAAGGGACTTGAGTTTGCGGTGAAGGGCCGAGCGCTCCATTCCCACAAAAGAGGCGGTGCGGCTGATATTGCCGCCAAAGCGGTTGATCTGGGTGAGCAGGTATTCCCGCTCAAAGAGCTCACGGGCTTCGCGCAGCGGCAGGGTCGCCAGGCTGCCGGAAAGCACGACGCGGTCCTCATCGGGCGCGCGTTCTTCGGTGGAGGGAAGCTCTTTGGCCGTGATATCGCCGCCATTTTCGCCAAGGATCAGAACACGTTCGACGATGTTCTTGAGCTGCCGGACGTTGCCGGGCCAGACCATGGTTTGAAGAAGCGCACGAGCGTCTTCGGCCAGGGGGCGTTGCGGCAGGCCTTGGGTCGTGTTGAACCAATCGACAAAATGCTCCGCCAGCAGTGGAATATCCTCGCGCCGGTCCTCGAGGGCCGGAACATGGATCGGCACGACATTGAGACGGTGGTAGAGTTCCTGGCGGAAGCGGCCTGCATCAATCTCGGATGGCAAGTCCTTGGTCGTGCTGGAAATAACGCGCAGATCGACGCGGACCTGTTCGGAGCCGCCAACGCGTTGAAATTGCTGTTCGACCAAGACGCGCAGGATCTTGGACTGGGTGCCGGAGGGCATGTCGGCGATTTCGTCGAAATAGAGCACGCCTCCGTTCGCCTCTTCGAGGAGACCCTTCTCGATGCCGCGTTCGGGGCTTTCGCGGCCAAAGAGCACCTCTTCCATCCGGTCGGGTTCGATGGAAGCGGAATTGACCGAGATGAAGGGCTCGGTCGCGCGCAGGGAGTTGTTATGGATATAGCGGGCCGCGATTTCCTTGCCCGTACCGGCAGCACCAGTGAGCATAACGCGGCCGTTGGACTTGGTGACCTTGTCGAGCTGGGATCTCAGAGCCTTGAACGCAGCGCTTTCGCCCAGCATTTCGGCGGCATGCGTCTCTCCGCGCTTGAGCTCGACATTTTCGCGGCGCAGGCGGGAAGTTTCCATCGCGCGGCGTATGACTACGAGAAGCTGGTCGATGTTGAAGGGCTTTTCGATGAAGTCGTAGGCGCCTTGCTTGATCGCGGCGACAGCAATCTCGATATTGCCGTGGCCCGATATGATGACGATCGGGATGCCGGGGTGGTCGCGCTTGACCGATTTAAGGATATCGATCCCGTCCATGTCGCTGTCCTTGAGCCAGATGTCGAGGATCATCAGCGCGGGCGGTTCTTTGTCGATTTCCGCCATACATTCGTTCGATGTGCCGGCCAGACGCGTTGAATAGCCTTCGTCGATCAGGATCTCGGAAATCAGCTCGCGGATATCCCGCTCGTCGTCGGTAATCAGGATGTCGCCCATACTTTGTCCTCACTCTGCTCTATCTGGGGGATGTCGGGGATCAGCGGGAGACGAATGGTCGCCCGCGCCCCGGGGCGGTCGGAGCCGCCGAATTGGGGGGCGTCGCTGAGCGTCAGCTGGCCCCCGTGTTCTTCGATGATTTTCTTGACGATGGAGAGGCCAAGGCCGGTACCCTTGTCGCGGGTGGTCACGTAGGGTTCGAACAGGCGGGCGCGGTCCTCCGGAAGGCCGGTGCCGTTGTCGTCTATCGTGAGTGTCGCGGTGTCGTCTTCGCGCGTGAAGGCGATGCGGATCTCAGGGCGGTAGCCGTCAGGCGCGCCTTTTTTCTCCAGGGTTTCAATGGCTTCCCCGGCATTCTTTATAAGATTGGTGAGCGCCTGGGAGATCATTGTGGCGTCGATCTGGGCAAAGGCCTCGGGATCGGTGATCTGCAGATCAAAGGTGACGCCTGGCTGCCCGGATTCCTGCAAGGTGACGGCGTCGCGGAGGATCTTAACCACGTCGTGGCGCGCGCGGTCGGGTTCGGGCATGCGGGCGAATTTGGAAAACTCGTCAACGATGCGGCGCAGATCGCCGGTCTGGCGAACGATGACGTCGGTCATCTGGTCGAGCTTGTCCGCATCTTCACCGGCCGAGGCGCGGAACTTGCGTTTGATGCGCTCGGCCGAAAGCTGGATTGGGGTGAGCGGGTTTTTGATCTCGTGTGCAATGCGGCGGGCCACGTCGCCCCAGGCGGCCATGCGCTGGGCGCTGACCAGATCGGTGACGTCGTCGAAGGCCACAACGAAGCCTTCCAGCCTGCGATCCTCGGAGCGCCGCTTGCCCATTCGGACAAGCAGCGTTTCCTGCATGCCGCGCCGTGTCAGATTGATCTGGTCCTGCGCCACCTCGACGCCTTTGCGGCGGACTTTGGCAAAGAGCGGCGCGAATTCGGGGACAGCATCTGCCAGCGACATGGCTTCCTGCGCGGTCCCCACGCCCAGCAGGCTTTCAGCGGATCGGTTCACGAAAGCGACGCGCCCTTTTGCATCAAGACCGACGACGCCAGAGGTAACGGAGGACAGCACGCTATCGAAGAGGCGCCCGCGCTCCTCAATCTGGCGGGTATTCTCCAAAAGGGCTTCTCGCTGCCCTTTGAGCTGGGTCGTCATCTGATTGAAGAGACGACCGAGCATCGCGATCTCGTCGTCGCCCTCTTCTTCCCGGACGCGGACGTTCAGATCGCCGCCGCCGACGCGCTGCGCGGCGCTGGCCAGGCGACCCACCGGGCGCGAGAGGCGTTCAGCGAACCAGAGGCCGAGCCATGTGGCCGCAAGAATCAGAAGAGCGGCAAAGCCGAGATAGAGAAGACCGAACTGGAAAAGAAGCGCGCCGCGATCCGATTCGAGCTGGCGGTATTCGGCAACGGTTTCACGCGTCTCATCGACCAGCTTGAGGATGTTCCCGTCCACGTCGCGGCTGATGTAGAGGTAGCTCTGGCCGAGCGATCTAAGGGGGACGAGCGCACGAAATTCATTGTTGTCCCAGTCCTCTATGATGATGCCGCCTTGCGCGCGCGCTTCGGCCAGCTGTTCGGGCGTTGGGGGTTCGTAATAGAAGAGGTACGATCCTTCGCCGCGAAAGCGGATGGCGGCATTCTCGTCGATGACGAAAGCTTCGCTGAGGCCGCGCTGGATGCGGCCTTGATAGGTTTCAAGGAACTGACGGAACTGGCCCGCAGTGAGATTCTGCTGCGATCTTAGCTCTTCATCCAAGGCGAGGACGAGCCGGATGGCATCTTCGCGAAGGCCCGCCCGTTGCTCTTGTTCATAGGCTTCGGCGGCAGCGCGGGAATTGCTGAGAACGAGGCTGACGCGGTCGGAGAACCAGCCCTCGAGGCCGATCGTGATGGTGACGACGGAGAAGACCGCGACAAGCACGGTCGGGATGAGAGCTACGACAGCGAAGACACCCGTCAGCCTGAGATGAAGACGGGATCCCGCCGAACGCGCCCGGCGGGCGGCAACCATGCGCACCACACGCCGCGTTAGAAGCGCTGTGATAACAAGGACATAGATGAGATCGGCCAGTAGGATGATAAGCAAGCCATCCCGGGACACACCTGGATCGAGCGGATAGAAGACGGAGAATGTCAGGACCGCGAGGATCGGACCCAAGAGGATAAAACCGAGCGTCAACACGGTCTGGACGGAGCGCCGGCGCCGCCACCGGTTGAACCCGGTCAGTGAAAATCCCTGTAGGGCGCGTTGCACGCGTCTTGCCCGCTTTCCTCGATGGGAGCCATTGCCCCCGGTGCCGCCGATCTGTGGCTTCGGAGAGACATGCTTCCCGTGCCACTTTGCTGTTGCGGTTTTACATCAACTTACGGCGCCGTGTCACGCGGATATCGAGGTCTGTGATCTTCTTTCTGAGGGTATTTCGGTTAATTCCGAGCAGATCGGCGCATTTCGCCTGATTTCCGCCGGTTGCATCAAGAGCAATTTCGAGGAGCGGAAGCTCTACCTCGCGCAAAATCCGCTGGTAAAGGCCGGGTGGCGGCAGCACTCCGCCATGCAGATCGAAGTAGCGCCGCAAATGGCGCGCGACGGAGGCGGAGAGCTTTTCGCTGTCGCCGCTGCGCAGCGGCTCCATCGCGGGCTGCGAGCCGAGAACGGCCTCGACCTCGGTGCGGGTGATCTCTCCTTCAGTGGCGGTCACGACAAGGCGGCGCACGGCGTTTTCAAGCTGGCGGACATTGCCGGGCCAGCTGTAGCGGCGCATCAGCGTCAGCGCATCGGAGGACAGAGTGCGCGGTGCTGAGCGGTCTTTTTCGGCACGGGCCAGAAAGTGATCGGCAAGAAGCGGGATATCGTCGACGCGTTCGCGCAAGGACGGTACCTCGATCGTCACGCCGCCGAGACGGTAGAAGAGATCCTGTCGGAAGCGGCCTTCCTCCATGCGGTCCATCAGGTCGGTCTGCGATGTTGCCATGATCCGAGGCGCGCTGTCGCCTAACGCATCGAGCATGCGCACGATGCGTGCCTGCGCCTCGTCGTCGAGATCGCTCACCTCATCAAAGAGGACCGAGCCACCCTTGGCGCGGGCCATCAGCGATGAGGGGCCGTCCGCCCCTTCCAGATCCACGCCCGACACGGTGATGAACGGCATCGAGCGACGGTCCGAGAAGTCGTGAATGGCGCGGGCGATTAAGGATTTGCCGGTTCCGCTTTCGCCGGTGATCAGAACCGCAAGGTCGGTATTCATCACGCGTGCCACGAGACGGTAAAGAGCCTGCATGGCAGGGGTGCGGCCCACGAGGGGGAGGTCCTGAGAGTCGTTCGGCGCAGGCTCTGCGCGCGGGGGCGTGGCGACGCGCTTGACCTCGAGCGCGCGGGCGGCGCGTTTCATCAGATCGGGCAGATCGAAGGGTTTGGGCAGGTAGTCGTAGGCTTCGGCCTCGGCCGCCTGAATGGCCGTCATGATCGTGTTCTGGGCCGAAATGACGATGACAGGCAGGCCCGGGCGCGCCTCGGAGATCTTGGGGAGCTGGTCGAGCCCGTTGCCGTCGGGCATGACCACGTCCGAGATAACGAGATCGCCCTTCCCTTCATCCACCCACCGCATGAGCGTGACCAGAGAGGAGGTCGCATGCACCTTGCAGCCCGCGCGGGTCAGCGCCTGGGTGAGAACGGTGCGGATCGTGCGGTCGTCGTCGGCGACAAGGACAGTTCCGTCCATGGGGATTCCTCCTAGGGAGTGGCGCCCGGCGGGGCGAGTGGCAATGCGATACGAAAGACGGTGCGTCCGGGATGGCTGTCGACGCTGATCCAGCCGCCGTGATCGGCGATGATCTTGGAGACGAGCGCGAGCCCGAGGCCTGTCCCGTTCTCTTTTCCGGAGACGAAGGGGTCGAAGATGTTCTCGGCAATCTCGGCGGGAAGTCCCGGGCCATCGTCGATGATCTCGATCTGGAGCGGCAGCTTGGCCGAGGAACCGTCGGGTTTGCGCATCCGAAGCGACATGTCAAAATAGGTGTGGAGACGGATCTTCCCGCCTTCAGGCTGAGCTTCGGAGGCGTTCTTGAGAAGGTTGAGAAAGACCTGAAGCAGCATGTCTCCATCGGCCCAGGTGGAGGGTAGCGACGGGTCGTAATCCTCGATCAGCATCATATGCGAGGCGAACCCGACGATGGCGGAGCGTCGGGCGCGGTCGAGAACGTCATGAATGTTGACCACGGTGCAAGCTGGCGGTCTGAGATTGCCGAATTGCTCGACCTGATCGAGCAGCTTCACGATGCGCCGGCTTTCCGTGACGATTAGATCGGTCAGCTCGCGGTCTTCAGGCTCCAGGTTCATTGAGAGGAGCTGCGCCGCGCCGGTGATGCCTGCGAGGGGATTCTTGATCTCGTGGGCGAGCATTTCAGACATGCCGATGGCCGTCTTGACGGAGGTTGTGGCCGAAGTGCGACCCGACAGGAACGACGTCACCTCGCGTGGGGCAAAGAGCACCAGCATTTGTCCGTCGGAGTTCTGCAAGGGCGCGATCCGAATGTTGCAGAGCATCGCCTCACGCTGCGGCGCGCCCACATCGATGTCGTTGATATGAAGTGAGGCGAGGTTGTCGCGGGCGCGGGCCATCGGCTCGGAAAGATCGGTTTTGACGTAAAGCTGCGCCCAGACGGGGCGGCCCTTGAGACCCTTGCGGGACTGGTTGAAGAAATCCTCGGCCGCGGCATTGATATCGACGATGATATCCTCGCGATCGACGACGATCCCCGGGACCGGCAAGGATGACCAAAGATCCTCTGCGATCATGCCGCGACCTCTTTGGTCTGATGCAGGGCGTCGGGCAGATCGCGCAGAACAGCGGCGGGATCGGTTTCTGTCAGCACAGCGCGACGGAGCGGGGCGGGCGTGGCGGCCTGATCCATGTACCATCCCAGATGTTTGCGGGCGACCCGGCGCCCCAGCGTGCTGCCGTAGAACGACAGCATATCCTCGTAATGGGAGGCGACCATATCGACGAGCGCGGCGCCTTGCGGGATCGCGGGCGCGGGTTCGTTATTGAGGGCCGCCGAGATCTGGGCGATCAGCCAGGGGCGGCCCTGCGCGCCGCGTCCGACCATGACGCCGGCGGCCCCGGACGCGTCGAGGGCGCGGCGTGCCGACGCCGCCCCATCGATATCGCCATTGGCCAGAACGGGGATCTGCACCGCCTCGCGGACGGCGCGGATCGCAGGCCAGTTGGCGCGGCCCTTGTAGAACTGGCATCGCGTGCGGCCATGGATCGTGATCATCGCGATCCCGGCGGCCTCGGCCCGGCGGGCCAGGTCCGGGGCGTTGAGCGTCGCGTCATCCCAGCCGAGCCGGGTCTTGAGCGTGACCGGGATCGAGACCGCGCTGACGACAGCGTCGATCAGGCCGAGTGCATGGTCGAGATCGCGCATCAGGGCCGATCCTGAATAGCCGTTCGTGACCTTCTTGGCCGGGCAACCCATGTTGATATCGATAAGGCGGGCCCCCTGCCCTTCGACCATGCGGGCGGCCTCGGCCATCCAATGCGCCTCGCGGCCAGCCAGCTGTACGGCGGTCGTCTGCCCGCCCAGATCCAGCTCGGCCCGTTCGCGGGTGCCGGGTCTGGCCTGCACCATCTCTTGGCTCGCGACCATCTCGGAGACGACCAGATCGGCGCCAAAGCGGCTGACCAGCCGCCGGAACGGCAGATCGGTGATCCCCGCAAGCGGAGCGAGGGCCACGAACGGACCCTTGGTTGTATCTGCCACTCGAATGGTCAGGTGCCTAATCCCTAAGCGCTTTCGCCCGGATGTATCGCGGGGGGGATCCGCCAGCAACGCGTGGGACCGACCTCGCTTTTGGAAAAGTATATATGCCTAAATTTTAGGCGAACCAGCGCCGATGCGCCGGATGTTTGCACGTCTGGATTTCCCGCCTTAGACAGCGGACATGACTTCGACCGCCTCTCCCGTCACGGCAGCTGTGCTCGTCGCCGCCGGCCGGGGACTCCGCGCGGGAGGCGGCGTGCCCAAGCAGTGGCGATTGCTTGGGGATCGTCCGGTGGCGGCGCATTCGGCGCAGCTTTTAGCAGATCACCCGCGCTTGTCGCGTGTCGTTCTTGTGGTGCATCCGGACGATCTGGAGGCAGCGCCCTGGGCGACGGATCTGGGGCTTGAGATCGTGCCGGGTGGAGACAGCCGGAGCGCATCGGTGCGCGCGGGCCTCGAGGCGCTGGAGGGTCAGGCGCAGAATGTGCTGATCCATGATGCGGCGCGGCCCGGGCTGACGGCCGAGATTGTCGATGCGGTGATCGATGCGCTTGAAACGGCGCCAGGGGCGGCGCCTGCCTTGGCGGTGACGGATGCGCTTTGGCGCGGGACCGAAGGCCGGGTTGCGGGAGTTCAGGCGCGAGACGGGCTTTGGCGCGCACAGACCCCACAGGGCTTTCACTTGGAGGCGATTCTGGCCGCGCATCGCGCAGCGACGACACAGGCGGCAGACGATGTGGAGGTCGCCCTCGCGTCAGGTCTTGAAGTTGCGATTGTGCCGGGGGATGAGCGCAACCGAAAGATCACCGAGGCCGCCGATTTCGAGCTGGCCCGGCAATTGATGGGATCCGGAATGGATATCCGCACGGGCAACGGCTTTGACGTTCACAGGTTCGGCGACGGCGACCGGGTGGTTCTTTGCGGCGTCGCAGTGCCTCATGCGCGCGGGCTGGCGGGGCATTCGGACGCCGATGTCGGCCTGCATGCTTTGAGCGATGCGATCTACGGGGCGCTGGCCGCAGGCGATATCGGTCAGCATTTCCCGCCATCGGATCCGACCTGGAAGGGTGCGGAGAGCCGGATTTTCCTCAGCCATGCGGCCGATCTTGCGCGCGAACGCGGGTTTGCGATCACGCATCTGGATTGCACGCTGATTTGCGAGCAGCCCAAGATTGGACCCCATGCAGAGACGATGCGCGGGCGCGTGGCCGAGATTGCGGGGATCGACATGGAACGGGTCAGCGTGAAGGCGACGACCTCGGAACGGCTTGGGTTCACCGGGCGCGAGGAAGGGATCGCGGCGCTGGCCACCGCGACACTGGTGGCCGGATGATCCGCATGATCGCCACTGTCGGAGGAGCCGGGTATCTCAGACCCGCGCCGGGGACCTGGGGTTCGCTGGTCGCTCTGCCTTTGGCGGCGCTCCTTTACGCAATTACCGGACCCTGGGGCGTTCTGATTGGCGCGATCGTGGCCTTTGGGTTGGGTCTTTGGGCAACCGGCGAGATGACCAAAGGGATGACGGATCACGACCCGTCGGAGATTGTCATTGACGAGCTGGTCGGGCAGTGGATCGCTGTGCTGCCGATTTTGTTCGGAGCAGCCGCTGCCGGGGCGCCTGCTATGGCGCTTTGGCCGGGATGGATCGCGGCCTTCGCGTTGTTCCGGTTGTTCGACATCTGGAAGCCCGGTCCCGTTGGATGGGCGGACCGGCGCGGAGACGCGCTTGGCGTGATGATGGATGATGTGATCGCGGGTGTGTTTGCCGCGATCGGAGTGACGATCCTCGCGGGGATCTGGCATGGGATGGTTTTATGAAGGAAATCGAAGCGTTGCGGGCAGAGGTCGTTCAGCTGGCCAAGGAGAAGAATGTCTGCGTGACGACAGCAGAAAGCTGCACAGGAGGGCTGCTCTCGGGGGCGATCACGGCGGTTCCAGGAAGCTCCGCCGTGTTCCGGACGGGGTTTGTGACCTATTCGAATGCAGCCAAGTCGGATCTGCTCGGGGTCAAGGCCGAGCTCATCAAGCAGATGGGCGCAGTGTCCGAAGAGGTCGCCGAAGCGATGGCGGTGCGGGCGCGCTATTTGACCGAGGCCGATATCGCGATCTCAACGACAGGGATCGCAGGTCCGGGCGGATCGGAGCACAAGCCTGAGGGGCGAGTCTGCTTTGGCATTGCCGCGCCCGCGGGAACTGGCACGGAAACGGTGGAATTCGGCGCTGTCGGGCGGGCCGAAGTGCGGCTGCGGTCTGTGGAGCATGCGCTTACCCGGTTGCGCGAGGTCCTTCAGGCGATCTGAGGATTGCCGTCAGGGCATCGAGATCGAGTTCCGTCGCCGACGTGATGGACCATAGGACGCTTGCTTTCGCCTCTCCGATAAGAGCTTCGGCCTTAGCGCGGACGTCTGCCTGGCGCTGCTCGAGCGGGCGTAAGGTCAGCAGGTCGTGCCGGGCTTCGAGAGTTCCGATGCGAAGATCTGCCTCGGTTTCGGAAAGAGTGTCATCGCCCGTCACCTCGACTCGATCGCGCAAGGCGACGAGATTTGGAGCTTGGATGATCTCAGGCTCGAAGGCGTCTAGCCCTGCCAGATCATGGCCCGTCAGCGCCATGGCAACTGTAAGCGTGAGGCTGAACTTGGCTTCCAGCCGGGTCTGCGGGCAAGCGATGTTGCAGACGGTCAGCCAGCGAGGATGAACGGATAGCTTGATTGGCTCCGCTTCGGGGATGGGGGCGTCCTTTGAAAGCGCGCGAGCCGCTTCGATCGGCGCATGCGTGCCGTGGCAACAGGCATAGAGTTTGTGACTGACTGTCTCGAAGCGCCAGAGCGATCCAAGGGCCTCGAGGGCGGATGGATTGGCCTCGCCGTGATGGGTGGGGCCGAAGCCTTGATCGGTCTCCAGCGCGTTGGAATGGGCGGTCAAGCCAGCTTTGGCCATGAGCGCGGCCTCGACTCCGGCGGAGGCCGCCTGCCCCCCCTGCAGCGGTTTGGCCATCGTTCCGAACTGCGCCTTGAGGCCGGCCGCGCGACTTGCGGCATGGCCTAGCGCCCAGCGGGTCCGTGTCTCGTCCAGTTTGAGAAGCCGAGCGACAGCGAGCGCGGCGCCGAATGTGCCGGAGGTGGCGGTCTGGTGAAATCCGGCCTGGTAATGCGCGCGGCCGAGCCACTCGCCAATGCGGATGGAGGCTTCAGCTCCGATTAGCGCAGCCTCGAGCGCCTCGGTGCCGGTCGCGTTGGTGTGTTCGGCCACGGCGAGCGTTGCGGGGATGATGACGGCGCTGGGATGACCGATATGGCCGAAATGTGTGTCGTCGAAGTCGAGCGCGTGAGACGTCGTGCCGTTGACGAGCGCGGCGGCCCGGGGGCTGACCTGACCGCCGCCGAGGATCGAGGCGCGCCCTTGGGTCCGCTCCTGCCCGGTCAAATCGCGCAGCTGCCGCGCGACAGGCTCGTCGATGCCGGCAAGGCCGACAACGGCCCAATCAAACAGCGAGAGCCGCAGGATCGAAAGGGCCGCCTCGGTCGGCGTGCTTTCAAGTGTGAACCGGACCAGCTGATCGGTGACACCCTGCCCAGATGCAGTGGTCACGCCTGTCCGTAAAGCTTGTGGGCGCGGCGTTCGAAGGCGCGGACCACGCGCTGCATCGCTTCGTTGAAGAAGATGCCAGCTGCGCCTTGTAAAAGCCTATTCTTGAATTCGAAATCCACGTCAAAGCTGACCTCGCAGCCTTTTTCAGCCTCGCGAAACTTCCAGGTCGATTCGAGATAACGAAAGGGACCGTCGATATATTCGGTGTCGATCTGCTTTCTTTCAGGCCAGAGCGTCACCTTGGAGCCGAACCGTTCGCGGAAGACTTTGAAGGAGATGACCAGATCGGCCAGCATGACCTCGTGATCCCCTTTGTCCTCGGTCGAGCGGATCCGCGCGGCGGCGGTCCAGGGCAAAAATTCCGGGTAGTCGCCGACATCGGCGACCAGATCGTACATCTGTTCAGGCGTATAGGGCAGAACGCGCGTCTCTGAATGGCTGGGCATGGGCGGCCTTGTCGGTGGTCAAAGGATAGTCCTTTTGTCATAGAGTGATGGCCTGCGAATCCAAGGGGCGGGACGGACCGACCGATGCCAGAGACAAACTATGCCATCGATCAGATGATCTCGGCCAAGGAGATCGCGGCGCGGGTCGAGGCCCTGGCGGGCGAGATCAATGCGGAGTTCAAAGGGACAGATCAGCTGGTCGTTGTTGGGCTTTTGCGAGGGTCCTTTGTGTTCATCGCGGATCTTGTGCGCGAGCTGGCGTTGCCGGTTGAGGTCGATTTCCTCGAAGCCTCGTCTTATGGAGATGCGATGGAAACGAGCCGGGAAGTGCGTATTCTCAAGGATTTGCGGGGCGCTATTGAAGGCCGGGACGTGCTTGTCGTTGAGGATATCGTCGATACCGGGTTCACACTGCACCATGTTTGCGGATTGCTGGAAAGCCGCAATCCCGCGCGGCTCAAGACCATCGCCTTGCTCGACAAGCCATCGCGCCGGGAGGTCGAGATTACGGCGGACTGGACCGGATTCGAGATCCCCGACGAGTTCGTCGTTGGCTACGGGATCGATTATGCGCAGCGGGATCGCAATCTGCCATTCATCGGCAAGGTTCGGCTCTGATGGATCCGCGATGGCTCATGTCGGCCAAACGGTGGGTGCAAAATCCGCCATCCCGCAAGAAGGTCTATGCGGTGCTTGGCATCATCGCCTTTTGCGCCTGCCTTTATGGACTTGAACAGGCCGGCGCTTTGCCGGACTGGATGCAGGCCGAACGCGGCGCGCGTATTCCGCGCTAGCCGAGCGCCTTCAGACGTGCCTCGCGCAGGCGGGCGAAATCCTCCCCGGCGTGGTAGCTTGACCGGGTGAGCGGTGTGGCGGAGACCATTAGGAACCCCTTTCCATAGGCCGCTTTCTCATAAGCTGCGAACTCTTCTGGCGTCACGAATCGGTCGACGGCATGGTGCTTGGGCGTCGGTTGCAGATATTGGCCAATGGTCAGGAAATCGATATCGGCGGCGCGCATGTCATCCATCACCTGCATGACCGCCTGACGGTCCTCGCCGAGGCCGACCATGATGCCGGATTTGGTGAACATGCTCGGGTCCAATTCCTTGACGCGCTGGAGGAGCCGCAGGGAATGGAAGTAGCGCGCGCCGGGGCGGACCTCGGGATAGAGACCTGGGACGGTTTCGAGGTTGTGGTTGAAGACATCCGGTTTCGCCTCGACAACGACTTCGAGGGCTTCAGGAGCGCATTTGATGAAATCCGGCGTCAGGATCTCGATCGTGGTGCCGGGCGATTGGCGGCGAATGGCGCGGATGGTCTGGGCGAAATGCTCTGCGCCGCCATCCTCGACATCGTCGCGGTCGACGGAGGTGACGACGACGTGGTTCAGGCCCAGCTTTTTGACCGCATCGGCGACGCGGCCCGGTTCGAACACATCGAGCGCCTCGGGCGGCTTGCCGGTGGCAATGTTGCAGAAGGTACAGGCCCGCGTGCAGACCTCGCCCATGATCATCATGGTCGCATGGCCTTGGCTCCAGCATTCGCCAACATTGGGGCAGCCTGCTTCTTCGCAGACAGTGACGAGGCGATGCTCGCGCATGATATCTCGGGTCGCCTTGTAGCCTTCGGATGTCGGTGCCTTGACGCGAATCCAGTCCGGCTTTTTGGGCTGCGCCGCATCGGGGCGCCGCTGCTTTTCCGGATGCCGCTGGGCGGGAATGGTCAAATCGCGGGGCGCCATGGGAGATCCTTTTGTCACCTAGCTTCTATCTAGCCAGACTTGGCTTTTTTGCCAATGCCGCCCGCGGGACCCTGGCATACCTTTCTTGCATGAGAGATCAGCTCCGCTCCTGCATCGGCCATCAATCCGGCGAGATCGGCGGCCCACTCTGTCGCGGAGCTTCCAGTCCGATAGACCAGTGCGATCCTGCGCGACGGCTGAGGTTTGCGGAACCGCAGAACCATGAGGTCGGGCGCGGCTGCCAATTCGGTGCGTAGCGCCAGTTCGGGCAAAAGTGTCAGGCCGAAGCCGCCCGCGACCAGACCGCAAAGGGTCGAAAGAGAGGATGCGCCCAGATCGACCTGCCGTCTTGAGGGGAGCTTGCAGATCTCAAGGGCCTGATCGGCAAGGCAATGGCCTTCATCCAGCAACAAAAGCCGATCGGGATCGATAGCAGTTGGACGTAAAGCCTCGGCTCTGGCTCCCCATCCTGACAGTGCCGCCCGAGATCCCGCCAATACGAAGTGATCTTCGAGGATATCCGTTGCAGCCAATCCAGGCTCAGCGACTGGGAGAGCCAGAACCGCTGCGTCGAGCTGACCGCGCCTTAAGGCATGAATGAGAGCATCGGTCTGCGCTTCGCGGATGCGGATATCGAGCGTCAGATCTCTCGCTCGCAGGAGTGCAAGTGCGGGCGGGAGAAGGTATGGCGCGATTGTCGGGATCATGCCGATCTGGAGCCGTCCGGCGAGGCCGTTGCGCCAGCGGACGGCCTGTTCAAGATCGCCCACTTCGGCCAGAATGCGGCGGGACCGGTCCAGAACGTCCTGCCCTGCGCGCGTGAGGCGAATTTCGCGCGGCATCCGCTCTACGAGATCGACGCCGAGAAAGACCTCCAGTTCCTTGATCTGAGTCGACAAAGCGGGCTGACTGACATGCACCTTATCGGCGGCGCGACCAAAATGGCCGGCCTCGGCCAAGGCAGTGAAGTAACGCAATTGCTTGAGAGAAAGAGCCATAAGAAAAGGTTATCGCAACTAGAGGAAAATGCAACTTTCCTTTATCCTCCCGCTATGGGATTTTTACTTAGATCGATTCTAGAATTCTTAGGTTGAGGAGAGGCTCATATGACTGACAAACCCATCCTGACAACAACTGGTGGAGCACCGGTTCCGTCCAATGACACGTCGAAGACAGCCGGACCGCGGGGTCCTGTCCTTCTTGAGGATTATCAGCTGATCGAGAAGCTTGCGCATCAGAACCGCGAGCGGATCCCCGAGCGGGTTGTTCACGCGAAAGGATGGGGTGCGCAAGGCATATTTAAGGTCACGCATGACATCTCGAAATACAGTTGTGCGAAGATCTTCTCGAAGGTTGGCAATAGCTGCGACGTCCTGTCCCGCTGGTCCACAGTTGCGGGCGAGTCGGGCGCGGCCGATACCGAACGCGACGTGCGGGGCTTTTCGCTGAAGTTCTACACAGAGGACGGCAACTGGGACATGGTCGGGAACAATACCCCGATCTTTTTCGTGCGGGACGCCTACAAGTTCCCCGATTTCATCCGTACCCAGAAGAGGCATCCCAAGACCAACCTTCGCTCGCCGGAAGCGATGTTCGATTTCTGGGCGGCGCAACCGGAATCGGTTCATCAGGTCACGATCCTGATGTCTGATCGCGGCATTCCGACAAATCCGATGCATATGAACGGTTATGGATCGCATACGTTTTCCATGTGGAATGCAGATGGAGAACGGTTCTGGGTGAAGTTCCACTTCAAAACCCAGCAAGGGCACAAGCACTACACCAATGCCGAGGCGGAGGCTCTGATCGGGAAGACCCGCGAGAGCTATCAGGAAGATCTTTTCAACGCGATCGACCGCGGAGATTTCCCGAAATGGACGATGTTTATTCAGGTCATGCCAGAGGCAGAGGCCGGTCAGCAGTCCTACAATCCATTCGATCTGACTAAGGTCTGGCCGCATGAGGACTATCCGCTGATCGAAGTGGGTGAAGTCGAGATGAACAAGAACCCTGAGAACTATTTCCAGATGATTGAGAACGCGGCCTACAGCCCCTCGAACGTCGTTCCGGGGATCGGCTACAGCCCGGATAAGATGCTGCAGGCGCGGGTGTGGTCCTATGCCGATGCGCACCGCTATCGTCTTGGCACCCACTATGAAGCGTTGCCCGCCAACGCGCCCCATGCCGCGAATGTCCAGCACTATCACAAAGACGGCCCGATGCGGTTCTTCACGAATGATTTTGGCAATGCCGATGCATATTATGAGCCAAATCAGTACGGCGGCCCGGTTGCTGATCCTTCAGTGATGGAACCGCCGCTCAAGATCGATGCCGATGCTTTCCGCTATCCTCAGGAGGTCACGGACGAAGATTTCGTTCAGGCGCGTGAATTGTACCTGAATGTCCTCGAGGAGGATGAGAAGGAGCGGATGTACGAGAACTATGCCGCTGCGATGGGCCCCTGCTCGAAGGACGTGAAGGAGCGCTGGTATGCCGTTCTGGAGCGCGTTCATCCCGACTACGCCGCTGGGGTTCGCGCCGCAAACGATCGGCTCGATACCGATGTAAATGCTGTGCCGATTACGGATGACACACAGATCGAAGCGGCCGAGTAAGCTTCCTTGATGGCGGGCGTTGATATCGCCCGCCACCCAACCGGTTATCTCTGTCCGTATTTCATCGTTTCGTCTGATCGACGTTTGGAATGGACATCGTTTTTCGCCAGATCATCCAATCATCTGAGCGCTTTCGCCTGCCTCGGCGTAGTGCAGCTTGAGACGCTGTAGCGCGATCCGAAGTACGACTTTACCGGAGCGCGCAGACCATCCCATACGGCGCTCTGCCTCCTCCATGCCTTCCATCATGCAGCAGCATCGCAGGACGACGTCGCCGAGACCGGGTCCAAGATCTTCGAGCGCGGAGCGGACCCTGCGGCGGGCTGCCAAGCTGGCGTTTTCACCTTGAGCGGGATCGGTCCCCTCTTTCTTACCCAGGATGGCTTGATCGAGTCCTTCCGCCCCGGACTGGCCAAGCTGCGCGAGTTCGTAGTCCTCCCGAAGACGTTCTCCCGTCCGGACGAGATCTTCACCAAGAAACGGCTTGCCATCCTTATCGCGTCGGCGGGACAGGCCGACCAGTGGACTTTCGAGTGGGATCTGCCGACTTCTATGCGGTTTCCTTTCGCTTGCGCCCTCAAACTCGACCGCAGCGTCTTCGAACCCCTGGGCGCGGTTCTCTTTTTCCGCCAGCTGTTTGCGATAACCCTGCCGGCCGGTGGGCGTGATTTGATACCGCGACACGCGAGCTGCCGAGTCGTGACCTCCAGAGACGGCGATCCAGTCTTTCAACGCCAGGGATTCGGCCACACTGCGGTCCACAATCGCTGTGCGTTGGGTCATTCCCTTGGCCGTCTCCTTTAGGACGACAGCCTTCTCCATCTCACGGGCGACAGCGAGGACGGCACCGCTGTCGCAGAGCGTGCGTAGAACGGTCATTTCCTCCTGCACAAGCTTCTGGGCCTCGGCTGCGTCGTTGGTCTCAACCGACAACTCAAAGCGGTTTGCTGCGCTTCTGGCGGATTTGACCCGTTCCAGATGCTGCTTGCCAAGCTTGCGCAGCGCATCGTCGATCAATGGGTCATCGCGGCGGGTCTCGAAGCGTCTGATTTGCCGCAAGACGGTCGACGCATGACAGCCTGCATCACGTGCAAGCGCACGGATCGACTGGCCGTTTTCGGTATGACACAGATAGTGCCGGGCTGCGTCTGGCACCCATGCCGGAAAGTATGACGGATCATTCGTCAATGCAGCAGAAGTCATTGTAGTCTCCCATCCCCCTACACTCGCCCGATGCCCCCACCGGATCCCCGCGACTGCAGTAGCTCAACTGAAAATTGTATCTCTTTAGAACGGTTAACAAAGCGTTCATGAATGCAGACTGGTGGCCAAAGTATAAACAATTCTGAACCGACCGTTCTCTGCTCATCGCGGGCGCAACGGGGGGTCGGACCATGCGAGAGTGGATCCGTTCAACGATCGCAATAGGGGACCAGAATGCTTGATATACTGACGATGATCCGGGGACTTAAACGACCGGCTCTGATTGTCCGGGCCGCGCGATGCGGTGTCGATTGCTATGCACGCAACATCGACTTGCGTCGTTTGCTCGGTGTGGATGTGGTGCCCTCGCCCGGCGAGGCATTAATGGATCTGATGGAGATAGAGCGGGATCTGAACGACCTACGGCGCGGCGCGGATGCATCCTACGGCGTAGCGGCGCATGTCGACGTTCTGATCGCGATCATGGGCGAGGCTCGCCTGCTTCAGGGCAGCGCAGAGGGTTGAGGATCAGTGCTCGGATCGGAGAACCGCTTTGCGATCCTCGACGAAGGCAACGAGGCGCGCTTCAATCTCGGGATCAAGAGGTGGAGGTGTGTAGGCGTTGAGCAGCGTCTGGACCCGGGTCGCTGCCAGACTTCTGGTATCGGGTGCCCCATCTTCGGCCCAGGTCTCGTAAGGACGGTGGTCAAAAAGATCGCTGCGCCAGAACGCATCCTGGAAGTGAGCCTGAGTGTGAGCGCAGCCAAGATAGTGGCCGCCTGGTCCGACTTCGCGGATGGCATCCATCGCCTGCGCCTCTTCGTCGGCCGAGACGCCTGCGGCCAGTTTGTGAAGGGCTCCAAGCTGGTCGGCGTCCATAACGAACTTCTCGAAAGACGCGACGAGGCCGCCTTCGAGCCATCCGCAAGAATGCAGCATGAAGTTCACGCCTCCCATCAGCGCGGCATTCAATGTGTTCGCGCTTTCGTAAGCCGCTTGAGCGTCGGGCAGTTTGGATCCGCAGAGCCCGCCGCCGGATCGGAAGGGCAGGTTCATACGGCGGGCCAGCTGCCCTGCCCCGCAAAGGATCTGCGTGGCCTCTGGCGTGCCGAAGGTTGGCGCGCCGCTGTTCATGTCGATCGATGTAACGAAGGTGCCGAAGATCACGGGCGCGCCCGGGCGGACAAGCTGGGAATAGGCGATGCCCGCCATAACCTCTGCCAAGACCTGCGTGAGTGTTCCTACGACGCTGACCGGGGCCATCGCCCCGCCGACGATGAAGGGGGAGATGATGCAGGCTTGATTGGCCGCGGCATAAACCTCGAGGGCGCCCATCATCGTGGCGTCGAAAGTAAGTGGGGAATTGATATTAATGAGAGAGGTCAGCGCCGTCCGGTCGTTCAGCCCGCCAAAGAGGATATCGCATAGATCAACGCTGTCCTGAGCCCGCGATGGATCGGTCACGGATCCCATGAAGGGTTTGTCCGACAGCGTCGCATGGGCCATCAACATATCCAGATGACGTTCGTTCACAGCGATATCGGTCGGCTCGCAGACCGTGCCGCCGGAGTGATGGAGCCATTTCGACATATAGGCCAATTTCACGAAGGTGCGGAAATCCTCCATCTGTGCATATCGCCGCTCTCCCGTGGCATCGCGCACGAAAGGCGGGCCATAGACCGGCGCCATAACGAACCCATCGCCGCCGATTTCCACGTTTCGTTCCGGATTGCGGGCGATCTGGGTAAAGCGCTCGGGCGCGGTTGCGCATAGTTTGCGCGCAAGGCCCTTGGGAAGCCGCACCCGTTCTCCATCGACGGAGGCGCCAGCCGCGCGCCATCGCTCGAGAGCTGCCGGGTTGTCGGCGAAGGTCACTCCGATCTCTTCGAGGACCGTGTCCGCATTGGCCTCGATAAGATCGAGCGTTTGCGCAGAAAGCATCTCGTTCAGCGGGATTTGCCTTTGAGGGACGGGTGCTGCCTCGATCCGGATGCCGCTTCGGGCGGCACGGCGTGCGGCGCCTCCTCCACTGCGTCGTTTGAGTGCCTGGCTCATTTAACCGTCTCCCCTCGTCCAAGCCAAGGCTAAGCAGCGGGATGCTTAAATGACCGGGGGTTTGCGGCGGTTCGCGCGCGAAAGCGACATCTTCCTCGCTTCTCTTCGATTTGCGGGCCATTCAGAAAGTTGGATGTCTCGGAGCTGTCCTGATTGCACGACTGCCGCCCCGCCTCTATGAGGCATCATGTCCAGATCAGAGCACCAGCGCCTTCTTATCATCGATTTCGGCAGCCAAGTGACGCAGCTTATTGCGCGCCGCCTGCGAGAGCTGAATATCTACTGCGAAATTCATCCTTTTCACGACGTGACCGCCGCATTTCTGAAAGCGTTCGAGCCGCGGGCGGTGATCCTCTCTGGCGGGCCCGCCAGCGTCACCGATAAGGATGCGCCTCGCCCCCCTTCGGAGGTCTTCGATCTTGGCGTTCCGGTCCTGGGCATCTGCTATGGCCAGCAGGTCATGATGGACATGCTGGGCGGTCGGGTGGAACGCGGAGATGGCACAGCGGAGTTTGGCCGAGCTTATGTGACGCCGATGGAGGACCGGATCGATCTGCTGACGGGCTGGTTTCTGGATACGCGCGAACAGGTTTGGATGTCTCATGGAGATCACGTGTCGGAGATCGCGCCCGGATTTGAGGTCTATGGCACGTCGCCAAACGCGCCTTACGCGATCACCGCTGACCTAAGCCGCAATTTCTTTGCGGTGCAGTTCCATCCGGAAGTCCATCATACGCCGAACGGTCGAACGCTTTATGAGAACTTTGTCCGTCTGGCGGGTTTCACCGGCGATTGGACGA
The DNA here is from genome assembly GCF_040783535.2 of Aestuariibius insulae. Lineage (NCBI taxonomy): Bacteria > Pseudomonadati > Pseudomonadota > Alphaproteobacteria > Rhodobacterales > Paracoccaceae > Aestuariibius > Aestuariibius insulae. Next base: position 260,052 of record NZ_JBFONW020000002.1, on the reverse strand, counting down.
TGGCCGGTTATCGCGACGAGGCAATTGCCCGGATCCGAGAGCGGGTCGGTGATGCGAAGGTCATCTGCGGTCTGTCAGGCGGGGTAGATTCATCGGTTGCCGCCGTTTTGATCCATGAGGCAATCGGCGATCAACTGACCTGCGTGTTCGTCGACCACGGTTTGTTGCGCCAGAACGAGGCCGACGAGGTCGTGGCGATGTTCCGAGATCACTACAACATGCCGCTTATCCATGCGGACGAGAGCGATCTTTTCCTGGGAGAGCTTGATGGCGTGTCCGATCCGGAAACCAAAAGGAAAATTATTGGGCGTCTCTTCATCGACGTTTTTCAAAAGCACGCAACCGAGGTTGGCGGAGCGGAATTCTTGGCGCAGGGAACGCTTTATCCGGATGTCATTGAAAGTGTGAGTGTCTCGGGCGGACCGTCCGTTACAATCAAATCGCATCATAACGTCGGCGGGCTGCCAGAAAAGATGGGGCTCAAGCTGGTTGAGCCATTGCGTGATCTCTTTAAGGACGAGGTACGGGCACTTGGGCGGGAGCTCGGCCTGCCCGACAGCTTTATTGAGCGGCACCCCTTTCCAGGGCCGGGCCTTGCCATTCGGTGCCCCGGGGAAATCACCCGCGAGAAGCTTTCGATCCTGCGGCGGGCGGATGCGGTCTATATAGATCAGATCCGAAAACACGGTCTTTATGACGAAATCTGGCAGGCCTTCGTCGCGATCCTTCCCGTGCGGACCGTTGGGGTTATGGGAGATGGCCGTACCTATGATTTTGCCTGCGCCTTGCGGGCGGTCACCTCGGTCGACGGCATGACGGCGGACTACTACCCGTTCAGTCATGAGTTTCTTGGCGAGACGGCGACCCGGATCATCAATGAGGTCCCTGGGATCAACAGGGTGACATATGACATCACGTCCAAGCCGCCCGGCACGATTGAGTGGGAATGATATCGCGAGGCGGCAGCATTGTCTGAACTTCCTTCGACCATAGTAGGACATGAGTTTTTTTGCGCCGGCGCAAACGCGGCCTTGCCGCGGGTAAGGTCGTCATGTCAGCCTAGCTCCATATTTGACACGGAGCTTTTCGATGACCCGCTTTCTTGCTTTCTGGCTTTCGACTCTCTTCCTCCTCGTCTCGAGCAGTCTTCTTAAAGCCGAAAGTCCGGTGCCGGATGTGCGTGCCGTCTATGATCGCGGTGTTGATCTGGTCGGGCGGGATCTCGCGAATATCTTCGACACGACCCTGGAGGCCTGCGAAGCGGCTTGCACCGCGGATGCAGAGTGCACCGCCTTCACGTTCAATCGCCGGTCCAATGCCTGTTTCCCCAAAAGCGACGTCATCGATGCCGTTCCCTACGAGGGAGCTGTTTCGGGGCGAATGATAAAGGCCTCCCCCGAGGTTCTGGCCAATTTGGATGCCCGCGTCGCGGAGTTGTCCTTTCTCCAGCCGGGAGATCTGGAAGGTGCGCGGAGCTTTGTGAGCGGCTTGAGCTGGCCGCTTCGACGGTCGAGCGCTCAGCAAAGGGCTGCCGCGCTGACGGCGTTGCGGACGGATCAGGCTGAGGCTTGGCTTTCCTTTGCGCGAGCGGCGAACCGTACCGGAAGCGATATCAAAAGCGCCGTCTTGCCGGCGACGATTGTCGCTTATCTGCGCGCTGGCTCGCCTGAAAGCCGTCGCGAGATCCTTGTCCTCATGGCGTCGGTTCTCGAAGATCGCGGGCGCGGGCGCGATATGATCCCTGCCCTGCGCCTTGCACAAAGCATCACGTTTACCCAGCCAACCGAGAACGAGCTTGATCTCGCAATCGGGAAATACGGCTTTCGTGTCGCCGATACGCAGGTCGAGAGCGATACGGCAACGCCCCGGATCTGCGTGGTCTTCAACGAGGATCTTATTCGGGCGGGAACGGACTATACCCCTTTTGTGCAGTTGCCCGAACCGAACTTGGTCGTGTCGGTGAACGACGGTCAACTTTGCGTCGATGGTGTTTCGCATGGAGGGCGCTACCGTGTGGTTTTGCGGGAGGGTCTGCCTGCTGCCAGCGGGGAGACGCTGGTGCGACCGGTCGAGCTTGCCCTTTATGTGAGGGACCGTAGTCCCTCCGTGCGCTTTCTAAGTCGAGCCTACGTTTTGCCGCGGATGGACGACGTCGCGATCCCGATCGAGACCGTGAACGCAGACGAGATCAATCTGACGCTTCGGCGGGTCGATGATCGCAATATCATCCGTGCAATGCAGGATGGTCTTCTTGGACGTCCGGTTTCAGCCCAACCGGACAGCTATCTCTCGGACCGGATCGGCGTGGATGTGTGGTCGGGGACGGCGGCGGTCGAGATGGATCTCAATCGCGATATCCTCACGCGGATCCCATTTGGTGAAGCGCTCGAGACCGAGCCTGCGGGTCTCTATGTCCTCACAGCATCGACCATTGATGCGAGCGAGGAGGATCTTGCTGCAACCCAGTGGTTCGTTCTGTCCGATCTTGGCGTTGCGACCTATCTGGGCAATGACGGCCTGACCGTGATGGTCCGTTCTCTTGCTACCGCGAAGACTGTAGAAGCGGCGCGTGTCACGCTGATTTCGCAAAGCAACTCGGTGCTTCGCTCGGTCGAGACCGATGCGGATGGTGTGGCCCGTTTTGCAAACGGTCTGACACGGGGGGTGGGAGGCAATGCCCCCGCTCTGGTCACTGTCGAGCGAGGCAATGACCTGACCTACCTGTCGCTTTCGGAGGCGGCGTTTGATCTATCGGATCGCGGAGTCGAAGGACGCGAGCCGAGCCCGCCGATCGATGTCTTTGTCGCGACCGACCGGGGTGCCTATAGGGCGGGTGATACAATCCATGTGACCGCACTCATGCGGGACGAGACGACCAAAGCGCTTCCTGGTATCCCGCTCACTGCGATCCTGACCCGCCCAGATGGCGTGGAATATTCGCGCGTGACGGCAACCGAGGATGCCGCGGGCGGTCACGTTTTTGGCCTGCCCGTCGCGAGCACCGCGCCACGCGGGACGTGGCGGATCGATTTTCTTGCGGATGAGGATGCACCACCACTGGCCCGCGCGACCGTCCTGGTCGAAGATTTCCTGCCGGAGCGGATCGATTTTGAGATGAGCCTGCCCGACCGGGTTCGGATCGGCGACGTCCCGGAGCTGAAGATCGAGGCGCGCTATCTTTTCGGCGCACCGGGAGCGGATCTTGGCATCGAGGGTGACGTCCTTTTGCGACCGACCGAACGTCTTGAGGGCTATCCCGGATATCGGTTCGGACAGTATGACGCTGCCTTCGATGCACAGTTGAGCTATCTTGAGGGTGCAAAGACTAACTCCGCCGGGATCGCCACGCTTCCTGTTGAGCTACCCGATGTCGGCGCATCGCAGCCACTGGAGATGCGCGTAACTGCGCGGGTCACCGAAGGGTCCGGCAGGCCAGTCGAGCGGCAGGAGATCGTACAGGTTCTGCCTGATCAGGTCATGATCGGTATCCAGCCGCTCTTCGACGATGTGATCGAAGAGGAAACGGAGGCCCGGTTCGATCTCATCGCCCTCACTCCGGATTTGCAGGCTGCGGATATCGATGTTCAATGGTCCATCAACAAGGTGATGACGCGCTATCAGTGGTATTCCCTGAATGGGCGTTGGAATTGGGATCCGGTGACAACCCGAACCCGCGTTGCGAGCGGGCGTGCAACCTTGGGCAGTCTGCCGATCCAGATCGGCGGCGTTGTCGATTGGGGCCAGCACGAGATTGTGGTCGAGGCAATCGGTGATAGCTACAGCATGGCCTCGAGCGACTTTTATGCCGGCTGGTATGCTCCCGCGTCGGCTGGCGATACGCCGGATCTGCTGCAGGCCTCACTCGATGCGGAAAGATATGCCATTGGCGATACGGCGAAGTTCCGCATCGTGCCGCGATATGCCGGAACAGCTGTGGTGACCGTCATGTCGGATCGCGTCATCTCGATGACGAGTGTCGACGTGGACGAAGGCGAGACGATCATCGACCTTCCCGTTACCGAAGAATGGGGGGCTGGCGCCTATGTAAGCGCGTCGGTCATCCGTCCGATGGATGCGGCGGCAAAGCGAAACCCCGCCCGAGCGCTTGGCTTGGGCTATGCCGCGATAGAGCCTGGCGCCAAGGCCCTGGCCGTGTCGTTGACAGCGCCAGATGTGATGGAGCCGCGCGGTCCGCTCGAAATCGGTATCAATATCGATGGGATCGCAGAGGGAGAGACCGCCTACGTCACGCTTGCAGCCGTGGATCTGGGGATCCTGAACCTGACGCGGTTCGAGGCACCCGACCCGCAGGAGCATTATTTTGGACAGCGCAAACTGGGTGTGGAGCTCAGGGATATGTATGGGCGTCTGATTGACGGTCTGAATGGAGGGATGGGAACCGTAAGATCCGGGGGCGACGCGATGTCCCAAGCTGGTCTGCAAAGTCCGCCGCCCACCGAGGATCTGGTCACTTTTTTCAAGGGGCCTGTCGTAATTGATAGCAATGGGCAGGCCAGCGTTAGCTTCGATCTTCCGGCATTCAATGGCACGATCCGTCTTATGGCGGTTGCCTGGACGCCAACAGGGGTTGGGCAGGCTCAGCACGATGTGCTGGTTCGCGATCCGGTTGTGGTGACGGCTAGTGTTCCACATTTTCTCGCGCCGGGTGACGAGAGCAGAATGCTGCTTGAAATCGTCCATGCCGAAGGACCCCATGGAGAGATGGGCCTTGCAGTTGATGCGATGGGTGTCGCCCTCGGCGATGATCTTCCTGGCACCTTCTTGCTTGAAGAGAAAGGCACGCAAGTCTTCGAGATTCCGATTACAGCTCTCGATCCCGGCACACACGAACTGACCGTGACGCTTACAACGCCCGAGAACCGCGTTCTCACGAAGACGATCCGTATGCCTGTGGTCGTTAATGATCCGGAAGTCAGCCGGATCAGCCGATTTACCTTGGCTGCCGGACAAACGTTTACCTTTGACGACGAGGTCTTCGCCGGACTGGCAACTGGAACCGGCAAGGCAACGCTGTCGGTCGGACCGCTCGCGAGGTTCGACGCCCCCGGTCTTCTGAATGCGCTCGATCGATATCCCTATGGATGTACAGAGCAGATCACGTCTCGCGCGATGCCCCTTTTGTACCTGGACCGTGTTGCAACGACGATGGGGCTTGCGACACGCGATCAGATCGAAGTCCGGATTCAAGAGGCAATTGCCGAGGTGACGGCCAATCAGGCCGCGAACGGATCCTTCGGTCTTTGGAGGCCCTCCCGCGGGGATCTGTGGCTCGATGCCTATGTTACGGATTTTCTGTCTCGCGCCCGGACCGCCGGTCACGAGGTGCCAGATGTCGCATTCCGCAATGCGATCGATAATCTACGCAATTCGGTAAACTACTATCCCGACTTCGACAGCGGCGGCCAAGATCTGGCTTATGCGCTGATGGTACTAGCGCGTGAGGGGAACGCGTCTGTCGGGGATCTGAGATATTATGCGGATCAGAAGGTCGCAGCGTTTGGCTCGCCTCTTGCCGTTGCGCAACTTGGTGCGGCGCTTGCGCAATACGGGGACCAGCCCCGGGCGGATCTGCTGTTCGGACGAGCGGGCGCCCAGATTGAACGCGAAATCGCCAGACAGGAGCGCCGCGACTGGCGGAGCGATTACGGAACGGTTCGGCGAGATACTGCTGCGGTTCTGACCCTCGCGGTAGAGGCGGGAACCCTTGCGGTCGATCGCGATGTGATGACCAACAGGATCGGTCTTTCGACTGCTCGCGCTTCCACTCAGGAGGCGGTCTGGACCCTCTTAGCGGCGAATGCTCTGGCCGATACGCTCAGCGCGACCGCGATCACAGTTGACGGTGAGGTTCCTGACGGGCCTATCGTGCAACTGCGCGACGATCAGACCCAGGAAGATCCGGTGCTGATTTCGAACACCGGGCCAGAATCGACTGAGCTGACTGTCACAACCTTCGGTGTGCCCGTTGAGCCCGAGCCGGCAGGCGGAAACGGCTACTCCATTGACCGCGCTTACACGACGCTCGATGGGCAGCAGGTGGATCTTTCGGATGTGGAAGTCGGCACGCGACTGGTTACCATACTAACCATTCAACCGTTTGGACGGCAGGAAGCACGTTTAATGATCGACGATTCCCTGCCCGCCGGTTTCGAGATCGATAATCCGAACCTACTGCGCGGCGGAGATATTGAGGCGCTGGACTGGCTCGATCTGACCTCCGCGCGAAACACAGAGTTCCGCACGGACAGGTTCCTTGCGGCGGTTGATTGGAGATCCGACAAACGTTTCCAGCTTGCCTATATCGTGCGCGCTGTCTCACCCGGAGAGTTTCATCACCCCGCCTCGTCGGTCGAGGATATGTACCGGCCGCAAATGCGCGCGCGCACTGCGGCAGGCCGGGTAACCATCCTGCCGTGAGACGGTGGATCTTCAGCCTGGCGATCGCCCTGTTTGCGATCGCCGCCGTACGCGATGGGCTGGATCGGTGGATCGACGCCACGGTGCTGCCGCCGCTTGAGGCATCGTCAAGCGTTGAGGTTCTGGATCGGGAGGGGCAGCTTCTGCGAGCCTATACGATGCAGGATGGGCGGTGGCGTTTGCCGGTTCGGTTAGAAGACGTCGATTCGGGTTATCTCGAGATGCTGATCCGATACGAAGACAAACGGTTTTACGCTCATCAGGGAGTGGATCCGATTGCGATGCTTCGATCCGGCGTTCTTGCTCTGCGCCATCGAGAGATCACCTCTGGCGGCTCGACGTTGACCATGCAGGTGGCCCGGCTTCTCGAGGATGGCAGCACCGGGCGATGGGAGGGAAAGCTCCGACAGATCCGCGTCGCCTTGGCGCTCGAGCGGGTGATGAGCAAGGATGAGATCCTGACGCTCTATCTGAACCATGCCCCGTTCGGTGGAAACATCGAGGGGGTACGCGCCGCGTCTCGTGCCTATTTCGACAAACCGCCCAAACGGCTGACCGTTGCGCAGTCGGCCTTGCTCGTCGCGCTTCCGCAATCGCCCGAGGCGCGCCGTCCGGACCGCGCCGCCCTTTCGGCAACACACGCCCGCGATGCGGTCCTTTCTCGCCTGCACGATGCTGGTCTTCTTGATGAAAGCGCATTGGCCGAAGGCATCCGCCTGCCCGTTGACGGGGTGCGGCATCCTTTTCCGACGATCGCGCCCCATCTTTCCGATCGGGCGATTGGAGAGGATACCCATGCGCAAAAGCATCATTTGACGATAGACAGGGATTTTCAGATTAGTCTCGAAGCGCTTGCGTCCCAAGCCGTGACGGGGCGGTCCGATCGGGTGCAGGTTGCCATTCTGGCGATGGATCACCAGAGTGGACATGTGCTGGGTCATGTCGGTTCGGCGGCCTATCGGGCTGATGGACGCTCCGGTTTCATTGATCTGGCGATGGCCGTACGATCTCCTGGATCCACCCTGAAGCCTCTAACCTACGGTTTAGGATTTGATCAGGGCTTAATCCATCCGGAGACGTTGATCGCGGATCGCCCAACGGACTTCGATGGATATCGGCCGCAGAATTTCGACGGTCGTTATCGAGGAGAACTGCGGGTTCGGAAGGCCCTGCAACACTCGTTAAACATTCCCGCCGTTGCAGTGACGCATGCGATGGGTCCACAACATCTGACGGCCGGTCTGAGGCGCGCCGGTGCCGATGCGGTCGTTCCGGGTGGAGAGCCGGGCTTGGCTGTAGCGCTTGGCGGTGTCGGGCTGAGCCTCACGGACCTTGTTCGGCTTTATGGAGCGATTGGCAATGAAGGTCGGGCTGTCGATCTGCGCTGGCGTGACGAGCCTACTCCAGGCTTTATCGCTCACCGGGTTCTGAAGCGGGCGTCGGCTTGGCAGATCTCAGATATTCTGCTTGATGTGCCGCGACCCGTCGGAGTGCGGTCTGCCGGGATCGCCTACAAGACAGGAACCTCTTACGGGCATCGCGATGCTTGGGCGATCGGATTTGACGGCCGGCACGTGGTCGGTGTCTGGATGGGGCGCGCCGATGGAACGCCGGTACCCGGCGCGTTTGGAGGAGATCTCGCGGCGCCGGTTCTTTTCGCGGCATTTGCGCGCCTTAAACCGAGCGTCGATCCGATTGCTGCGGCGCCCCCCGAAACGCTCACAGTCGAAACATCACAACTGCCACAGCATCTTCGGCGCTTCGACGGCTCGCATCATCTAAGGTCAAGCGGCCCGGCTATTTCGTTTCCTCCAAATGGAGCAATCGTGGATGGCGATTTCCTGATAGCTAAGGTGGAGGGTGGTCAGGCGCCTTATGTCTGGCTGGCGGATGGACGACCTGTCGGGCGCACCCACCGGAACCAGTTCGAAATCGATCAGCGTGAAGAAGGGTTTTTGTCGCTGACAGTTATCGATGCCGCTGGTCGGACAGATGGATCCAGGATCCAGTTTCGATAGGCGATTATCTCATCTGCACGAACCCCGTTGTGAACGGGAGTATCCGTGTTCCCACGACGGCCGCGATGGCTCCAATTAACGACTCCCTTTCGCTTGCGCAGAAAGCAATTGCTGCATCTGCAAAATCAACGCATTATCTGTCCATGCCTGACAGACTTTCGATCATCGTTGTCGAACCGGATCGTCATCGCGCGCTCATGATTGTCGATAGCCTTCGTGAGGCTGGAGATAATGATATCCACGTCATTTCCGAGATCTCCAGTCTGCCACGCAGGATATCGGAGCTGTCTCCAGACGTGGTGATAGTTGATCTAACCAACCCAACACGGGACATGCTGGAAGAGCTGACGCTTGCATCCTCTCCGCTTGAACGGCCTGTCGCGATGTTTGTGGATCAAAGCGATGACAGTTTGACAAAGGCGGCGATTGAAGCAGGCGTGTCGGCATATGTCGTAGATGATCTGCGCCCTGATCGGCTCAAACCTATCATCTCGGCCGCGATTACGCGATTCAACATGTTCCGCCGAATGCGTGAGGAATTGGCCGAGACGAAACGCGCTCTTGAAGAGCGCAAGGTGATCGATCGGGCCAAAGGGCTTTTGATGAAGGCCCGAGATATCAGCGAGGATGAAGCCTACGCAATCCTACGCAAATCAGCCATGGATAAGGGCAAGAAGATCCCGGAGATCGCCGCCGCTCTTGTGACTGCTATGGATTTGCTCTCGTGACCCTTACGCGGCTCTCCATCGCCTTTATTCCGCTCACGGATGCCGCCCCGATCATTGCTGCCGAGGAGATGGGCTTTGCCCGTGAGGAAGGGCTCGCCTTCAATCTGGTTCGTGCGCCGTCGTGGTCTTCATTGCGTGATATGTTGACGTTCGGCAGCGTCGAAGCGGCACATCTTCTCTCGCCTGTCCCCGTCGCCATGGCACTTGGGCTTGGGGGGGTTGCTTCGCCAATCTCTGCGCTGATGGTCCTGTCGATGAACGGCACAGTCATAGGCGTCAGCCGCCCGCTCGCAGACGCGATGGCACAGGGTGGACATGACTTCGATTTCAAGAACACCGCGCGCGCGGGCAAGGCCATTATAGCGGCATCGAAGGGACGGCTTCGCATTGGCGTGCCCTTTCCGTTCTCGATGCAGGCCGAGTTACTCTATTACTGGCTATCAGCTTCGGGCCTGCCTGCGCCGCAAGGTGTCGAGATCAGGACGGTTCCCCCTCCCCTTATGGCAGACGCTCTTGCAGCTGATGAAATCGACGCATTTTGTGTCGGAGAGCCTTGGGGCTCCAAAAGCGTCGAGGCTGGCTCAGGCGAACTTCTTCTACCTGGGCGGGCGATCTGGTCGGCGGCGCCGGAGAAGGTTCTTGCGGTACGCACTGACTGGGCTCATTCCGAGCCCGGTCTTTCGGCTCGCCTGATGCGTGCGGTCTGGAAAGCCTGCCGTTGGCTTGGAACCGGAGGCGGTGAGACCACGGCGGCCGAAATGCTTGCCCGTCCCGCCTATCTTGATTTGGATGCGTATATCATCGATCGCGCGCTCACCGGGCGCCTTACGATCAATGCACGCGGAGACACGCGCGATTGCGCTGGCTTCGTCGAGTTCTATCACGGTGCTGCGAATTTCCCGTGGAAGAGCCAAGGCGCTTGGATCGCCCGCCAGATGGCGGCCCGGCTTGGCCTGGACCGGGACGGAGTGAGCGACCCGGCCCGCGCTGTGTTCCGAACCGATCTTTACCGGCGCGCTTTGGCAGGAGCAGGTGCAGTATTGCCTGGCGCCTCCGAAAAAATTGAGGGGGGAATCGCCGAAGGAACCGCCGTCGCCGCTCAAAGCGGCCGTCTTCTCCTTGGTGAAAACCGGTTCTTCGACGGTCGAGTTTTTGATCCAGTCACATCAGACTGACTAAAATTAGGGCATTCACTGCCCTCAAAGGTGCCGCAGCGCAGAAATTTATCAGGGCAGACGCGGAGACGCTTGCACTTCCGCGGCGTGCCTTCTCAAATTCAGAGTAGAGAGCAACGGCGTTCTCCTTTCCATACCCATTACAGGGCAGACCGAGCAAAGCCGCTCGACCCTTCCGACGCCAATCAGGCGCAGGATGGTCAGGCGGCTTTTTTGTTGTTGCGCTACGGCGCGATCCAGCCAGGGGAACAGACCCAATGAGATATCTATTGAGCGCCGCATTCGCGGTTGTCACAGGCACCAGCGCCTCTGCGCAGATGCTCGAGCTTGAAAAGGACGAGCTGACCTTCGGCTTCATCAAACTGACCGACATGGCTCCGCTGGCCGTGGCGTACGAGCAGGGCTATTTTCTCGACGAAGGCCTTTTCGTGACGCTTGAGGCGCAGGCGAACTGGAAGGTCCTGCTTGACGGCGTCATCGACGGCCAACTTGATGGCGCGCATATGCTGGCCGGACAGCCGTTGGCTGCCACGATCGGCTTCGGCACCGAGGCGCATATAATTACGCCTTTCTCAATGGATCTGAATGGCAACGGTATCACCGTTTCCAATGAGGTCTGGGCGATGATGAAGCCGAGCATCCCGACGATGGAAGATGGCCGCCCACAACACCCGATTTCCGCCGAAGCATTGGTACCAGTGGTCGAGCAGTTCAACTCGGAGGGCAAGTCCTTCAACATGGGCATGGTCTTCCCGGTCTCGACCCACAATTACGAGCTGCGCTACTGGCTTGCTGCTGGTGGTCTGCATCCCGGGTTTTACAGTCCCCAGGACATCACCGGTCAAATCGGCGCCGATGTGCTCCTTTCAGTAACACCACCACCGCAGATGCCAGCCACGCTCGAGGCTGGCACGATCCACGGCTATTGTGTGGGCGAGCCCTGGAACCAGCAGGCCGTCTTCAAGGGGATCGGCGTGCCGGTTATCACCGATTACCAGATCTGGAAGAACAATCCCGAAAAGGTCTTCGGCATCACGGCAGAGTTCGCTGAGGAGTACCCCAATACCACGCTTGCGGTGACCAAGGCGCTGATCCGTGCTGCGATCTGGCTGGACGAGAATGACAATGCCAATCGCGAGGACGCGGTCGAGATGCTGTCCCGGCCCGAATATGTGGGCGCCGATGCCGAGGTGATTGCCAATTCCATGACCGGCACCTTCGAGTTCGAGAAGGGAGACGTTCGCGAGATCCCGGACTTCAATGTCTTCTTCCGCTACAACGCCACCTATCCGTTCTATTCGGACGCCGTCTGGTATCTCACGCAGATGCGCCGCTGGGGCCAGATCGCCGAGCCTAAATCCGACGCTTGGTACAATGAGGTTGCCCGCGATGTATACAAGCCGGAGATCTACCTCGAAGCCGCGCGTCTTTTGGTTGACGAAGGCCTCGCCAACGAAGCCGACTTCCCTTGGGACAGCGACGGCTACAAGGCCGCCACGCCGTCCGAGGATATCATCGACGGCATCCCCTATGATGGCCGGAGTCCCAACGCTTATCTCGACAGTCTGCCGATCGGGCTGAAGGGCGAGCAAATCGTCGTCGGTTCCGAAGTTCAGGGCTAGGCATCGCGATCCGGCCGCCTTGCGCCCTCTCGCGGGGCGGCCGAACCAACCGCACGGATTGCATCACAGGCAGGGCAAACCATGACCGCAATTGACCCCAATATTCTAGATGAGCAGGCCCGCGACGCCCGTCGTGCTATCTGGTTCACCCGCATAAACAAGGCTGACAAGTGGTTTACCGTGCTCGGCCTCGGATGGCTCACACCGGTCTTCAAGGCCGCCGCCGGTGACAATCCCAAAGCCCAGGTCGGAGAAATCTGGCGCCTTCTTGGGGTCCCTCTCGTGGCTATCGTAGGGTTCCTCTCTCTTTGGGCTATTCTCGCCCCGCAGGTCCAGACCTCCCTGGGGGCCGTCCCCGGTCCTATGCAGGTCTGGGAGCAGGCCGTGAATCTTCACGAAGATGCCGTCAGAAAAGGCGAAAGCCGCGAGAGATTTCAAGAGCAGGTTGTCACGCTCAATGAACGGCGCGTGGCCAATGGTCAGGAGCCGGTCGAACGGGCCTATACGGGCGCACCGACCTATTACCAGCAGATCAGGACCTCTATCGCGACCGTCTTCTTCGGCTTTCTCATCGCGACGGTGGTGGCTGTGCCATTGGGGATCGCAGCCGGTCTTTCAAGAACAGCAAATGCCGCCCTCAATCCGCTGATCCAGATTTTCAAACCGGTCAGCCCTCTCGCTTGGCTGCCGATCGTCACCATGATCGTCTCGGCGGTCTACGCAACCAATGACGGGCTCTTCGCCAAATCCTTCCTGATCTCTGCTATCACCGTCACGCTCTGCTCGCTCTGGCCGACGCTAATCAACACTGCGCTCGGGGTGGCCAGTATCGACAAGGACCTCGTCAACGTCTCCAAGGTCCTAAAGATGGGCACATGGACCAAGATCACCAAGCTGGTCCTGCCCTCTGCCCTGCCGCTGATCTTCACCGGCCTGCGCCTGTCGCTGGGGGTCGGCTGGATGGTCCTGATCGCCGCCGAGATGCTGGCGCAGAACCCCGGTCTGGGCAAATTCGTCTGGGACGAGTTCCAGAACGGCTCCAGCCAGTCGCTCGCCAAGATCATGGTCGCGGTTCTGACCATCGGCGTGATCGGCTTCCTCCTCGACCGGCTCATGTACGCGATCCAGGCCGCCTTCACCTTCACGAACCACAGGTGACCCGCGCTCAAGCCGCGAAACGGTAGCGCAGAAAGGGAAATGTCATGAGCCTCCTGAAACTGGACAGCGTCTCGAAAAGCTACGGCCATGGCACCGGCCGCACCGATGTCCTCACAAGCATCGACCTCGAAGTTGCGGAAGGCGAATTCCTCGTCCTCCTCGGCTTCTCCGGCACCGGCAAGACGACGCTGATCAACTTGCTCGCCGGGCTCGAAACCCCGACCACCGGACGCGTCACGTTCAAGGGCGCGCCCGTCACCGGCCCGGGCCCAGAGCGCGGCGTGATCTTCCAAAGTTACTCGCTCATGCCGTGGCTGACGGTCAGTGGAAATGTCGGTCTGGCCGTCGACACAATCTTCCCCGGCCTCTCCCGCAAGGAGCGTGCCGAGAAGGTCGCCCATTACGTCCAGATGGTTGGCCTCTCCCACGCCGCTACCCGCCGCCCGGCAGAGCTCTCGGGCGGCATGCGTCAGCGAGTAAATGTTGCGCGTGCTCTGGCGATGAACCCCGAGGTCCTGCTTCTCGACGAGCCGCTCTCGGCGCTCGACGCGCTCACCCGGGCCAATCTCGCCTCCGAGATCGAGAGCATCTGGGAGGCCGACAAGAAGACCTGCGTTCTCATCACCAACGATGTGGACGAGGCGATCCTGCTGGCCGACCGGATCATCGCAATCAACCCGGACGGCTCTCTGGGCGAAGAGTTCAAGGTCACCATCCCGCGACCGCGTGACCGCAGCGCCATGAACCATGACGAGACATTCAAGACGCTACGCGGCGACGTCACGAAATACCTCATGGATGTCGGCATCGAGGCCAAGGTCGAAGGCACACGCATTCTGCCCAGCGTCACGCCCATCCACGGGATCCCCACAGCCGTGGCGGACGCGCAAAAAGGCATGATCGAGACCCGCTTTCTCGATTTCAGCCAGCTTCACAAGGTCTATCCAACGCCCAAGGGCCCGCTCACCGTGGTCGAGGATTTTGACCTCAAGATCGACCGGGGCGAATTCATCTCCCTTATCGGCCATTCGGGCTGCGGCAAGTCCACGGTGCTGACCATGGCGGCCGGTTTGAACGACATCTCCAAGGGCGCCATCAAGCTGGATGGCCGCCACGTGGAAGGCGCCGATCCCGAACGCGCCGTGGTCTTCCAGTCGCCGTCGCTCTTCCCATGGCTCACCGCCAAGGAGAACGTGGCCGTGGGCGTGGACCGCGTCTATCCCCGCGCCTCCCGCCAGGAACGGCAGGATGTCGTCGAATACTACCTCGAACGGGTGGGGCTGGCCGACGCAATGGACAAGCCCGCCCTCGATCTGTCGAACGGCATGAAACAGCGCGTCGGCATCGCCCGCGCCTTCGCCCTCTCGCCCAAGCTGCTCCTGCTGGACGAACCCTTCGGCATGCTCGACAGCCTCACCCGCTGGGAGCTTCAGGAGGTCCTGATGGAGGTCTGGTCCCGCACCAAGGTCACGGCGATCTGCGTCACCCATGACGTGGATGAGGCGATCCTGCTGGCCGACCGTGTGGTGATGATGACGAACGGACCGCAGGCCACGATTGGCAAGATCACCAAGGTCGACCTGCCGCGCCCCCGGACCCGCAAGGCGCTCCTCGAGCATCCCGACTACTACGCATACCGGCAGGAGGTGCTCGATTTCCTCGAAGAATATGAAAACGGTGCAACTCCCAAACCGAAACCCAGTCAGACCGCAATCGCGGCGGAGTAGACCCAATGGAAACGCACCAGATCGCCCTCGTCAAAGACAGCTTCGAGAAAGTCGTCCCAATCGCCGATACCGCAGCCGAGATCTTCTATGCAGACCTCTTCGAAACCTCCCCAGAGGTGAAACCCTACTTCGCAAATTCCGATATGCGCGCACAGGGCCAAAAGCTCATGACAACCCTCGGTGTCGTCGTGCGCAGCCTCGATAACCTGCCAGCCGTCCTGCCCGCGGCCCGCGACCTCGCCATTCGCCATGTCGGGTATGGCGTGCAAGCGGAAGACTACGGCAAGGTCGGCGCTTCACTGCTTCGGACCCTCGAAAAGGGGCTGAGAGAGGCCTTCACCCCAGACGTCAAAACCGCCTGGACCGAAACCTATAGCGCCTTGTCTGGCGTTATGATCGACGCCGCCTACGGCCCTAAGGAGACCGCACCATGACCCAGAAACTCGTCATAATCGGCGCTGGCATGGCCGCAGGCCGCCTCGTCGAAAATCTCACCGACATGTCCTCAAGCAGCGAAGCGATAGGACAAGATAAAAACGCCGGTTGGGACATCACCCTCTTCAATGCCGAACCGCGCGGCACCTATAACCGCATCATGCTCTCTCCGGTCCTGTCCGGAGAGAAGACCTATGACGACATCGTCACCCACGACGCTCCGTTCTACCAAGAGCACGGCGTCACCTGCCGCTTCGGCGAGCGTGTCGATGGCATCGACCGCAGCGCAAAGATTGTCCGCGCACCGGGCGGCAACGTGCCCTATGACAAGCTCATCATCGCCACAGGTTCGAACCCCTTCATCATTCCCCTTCCCGGCCACGATTTGGACGGGGTGATCGCCTACCGCGACCTCGAGGATACCGAGCGGATGATGGCGCTTGTAGGCGGCACCAAAGCGGTCGTCATCGGCGGCGGCCTTCTCGGGCTTGAGGCTGCGGCGGGGATGCATACGCGCGGCATCGACGTGACCGTCGTGCACCTGATGGGCCACCTCATGGAGCGGCAGCTTGACGAGGCCGCAGGCTACCTGCTCCGCAAGGAGCTTGTCGGACGCGGCATCAATGTCCTCGTCTCAACCAACTCAAAAGAGATCCTCGGACGGGACGGCAAAGTCACCGCCCTGCGGCTCGAGAACGGCACCGAGATCCCCTGTGATCTGCTGGTCATGGCCGTCGGCATCCGACCCTCCACCGCGCTCGCCGCAGAGGCCGGCCTGGCCACGGGAAAAGGCATCCATGTCGACGACCAGATGATCACCAGCGACGAAGATATCCTCGCCATCGGCGAATGCGTCGAACATGAGGGGCAAATCTTCGGCCTTGTCGCGCCGCTTTATGATCAGGCAAAAGTCGCCGCTGCCACGCTGACAAGCAAACCCGCCGCCTTCGAGAACCGCGAGACAGCAACAAAGCTCAAGGTCACCGGCTGCGATCTTTTCTCGGCGGGCGACTTCGCAGAAGGCGAGGACCGAGAGGACATCGTCTTTCGCGACCCGGCGCGCGGCGTCTACAAGCGCCTCGTTCTGCACGAAAGCCGCGTTATCGGCGCGGTCATGTACGGCGACACCGCCGATGGCGGCTGGTTTCACGGCCTGATCAAGAACAAGACCGACATCACCGACATGCGCGAGACGCTCATCTTCGGGCCTGCCTATCAAGGGGGGGCCGCGCTGGACCCTATGGCGGCCGTTGCAGCCTTACCGGCTGACGCAGAAATCTGCGGCTGCAACGGCGTGTGTAAAGGTCAGATCGTTGAAGCTATCGAAGACGGCGCAGGATCGCTCGACGCGGTGCGCGCGACGACCAAGGCGTCCGGGTCCTGCGGGACCTGTACGGGGCTGGTGGAGCAGCTTCTTTCTGTGACACTGGGGGACGAGTTCAAGCTGCCCACCGCCCAACCTGTCTGCGGCTGCACGGACCTCACTCACGAGGATGTCCGGCGGCTTATCAAATCGCGCGAGCTCAAAAGCCAGGCCGCCGTCTGGCAAGAGCTTGGCTGGACCACGCCAAATGGCTGCCATGTCTGCCGCCCCGCGATCAACTACTACCTGCTCGCCGACTGGCCGGTGGAATATCAGGACGACCCGCAATCGCGCTTCGTCAACGAACGCAAGCACGCCAACATCCAAAAAGACGGCACCTTCTCGGTCGTCCCGCGCATGTGGGGCGGTCTGACCAATGCGCAGGAACTGCGCGCCATCGCCGATGCCGCCGACAAATACAACGTGCCGACCGTCAAGGTGACCGGCGGTCAGCGCATCGACCTTCTAGGCGTTCGTGGAGAAGACCTGCCCGCTATGTGGGCCGATCTGGGCCGCGCCGGGCTTGTCTCGGGCCATGCCTATGCCAAGGGCCTGCGCACCGTGAAAACTTGCGTCGGCACCGATCACTGCCGGTTCGGCACCCAGAATTCGACCGGCCTCGGCGTCCGGCTCGAGAAAAAGCTCTGGGGCTCCTGGACGCCGCACAAGGTCAAGATGGGCGTCTCCGGCTGCCCCCGCAACTGCGCCGAGGCGACCTGCAAGGATGTTGGCATCGTCTGCGTCGACAGCGGTTTCGAGATCGGCGTCGGCGGCGCGGCAGGCATGGATCTGAGGGAGATCCAGCCGCTGGTCAAAGTCGCCACCGAAGCCGAAGCCATGGAGTGGACCATCGCCTTCGTCCAGATCTACCGCGAAAACGCCAAATATCTCGACCGGCCCTATAAATGGATCGCAAAGGTCGGCCTCGATTGGGTGCAGGAGCGCCTCGCCGACGAGGCCGAACGCGCCCGGCTCATCGCAGCCTTCGAGCTTAGCCAAACGATCTACCAAAAAGATCCCTGGGCCGAACGCGCCCGCGCCGAGGAAGCGCATAAATTCGCGCCTCTCGCCGATCTCACGCTGGAGGCCGCGGAATGAGCTGGATCGATATCGGCGCGCTCGGCGACATCCCCATCCGGGGTGCGCGCAAGGTCAAGACCCGCGCGGGCTGCATCGCCATCTTCCGCACCGATGAGACGACCATCTTCGCGACCTCCAGCACCTGCCCGCACAAGGGTGGCCCCCTCGAAGAAGGCATCGTCCACGGCACAAGCGTGACCTGCCCGCTTCACAACTGGGTCTTCGATCTGGAAACCGGCGAGGCGCAAGGCCCGGACGACGGCCGGATCGCCACCTACCCCGCCAAGGTCGAGGAGGGCCGCATCCTGATCGACGCCGCCCTGCTCGGCCAGAAAGCCGCCTGATGGACGGCGCGAGCCACCCGTCGGTACGCTCCACCTGCCCCTATTGCGGCGTCGGCTGCGGCGTAAAACTGCGTGCGGACGGCGCAGGCGGGCTCAGCGTCAAGGGCGACCCCGATCATCCAGCCAATCGCGGGCGGCTCTGCTCCAAAGGCCACGCGCTCGGCCAGACCGTGGGTCTCGAGGACCGCCTCCTGACCCCGCACGTCCACGGCACCAAAGCCAGCTGGGACGAGGCCCTCACGCTGGTGGCCCAGCGCTTCTCGGACACCATCGCCAAACATGGCCCGGACAGCGTCGCCTTCTACGTCTCCGGACAGCTTCTGACCGAGGATTACTACGTCGCCAACAAGCTGATGAAGGGCTTCATCGGCTCGGCCAATATCGACACCAATTCGCGTCTCTGCATGGCCTCGACCGTCGCGGGCCACAAGCGCGCCTTCGGCACCGATACGGTCCCCGGAACCTACGAGGATCTCGAGCAGGCCGATCTCGTCGTTCTCACCGGCTCCAACCTCGCCTGGTGCCATCCGGTCCTCTACCAACGGCTCGCCGCCGCCCGCAAAGAGCGCGGCACCAAGATCGTCGTCATCGACCCCCGCCGCACCGCGACCTGCGACATCGCCGATCTGCATCTCAAGCTAAAACTCGGCACCGACGTCGCGCTCTTCAACGGCCTCCTCGCGCATCTCGGCAAAACCGGTGCGCTCGACGCCCAATTCCTCAAGACCCACACCTCCGGCATCGACGAGGCCATCACCGCAGCCTCCGCAGACGACCCCGCAACGACGGGTCTCGACCCAGCCGACATCGCCCGCTTTTACGCCATGTTCGCGGCAACCGAGCGCACCGTTACCGTGTTCAGCCAAGGCGTGAACCAGTCGACCAGTGGCACCGACAAGGTGAACGCGATCCTCAACTGCCACCTTGCCACAGGCCGCATCGGCAAGCCCGGCATGGGCCCTTTCAGCGTCACCGGCCAGCCCAATGCGATGGGCGGACGCGAGACCGGCGGCCTCTCCAACATGCTCGCCGTTCATCTCGATCTCGAAACGGCAGAGCACCGCACGGCCGTCCAGACGTTCTGGTCCGCGCCCCGCATCGCCAAACGCCCCGGGCTCAAGGCGGTCGACATGTTTCAGGCGGTCGCTGAGGGCCGGATCAAGGCGCTCTGGATCGCCTGCACCAACCCCGCCGTCTCGATGCCCGACGCAGATGCCGTGCGCGCGGCGATCAAAGGCTGCGACTTCACCGTCGTCTCCGACATCACCGGCCAAACCGACACCGCGCGCCTTGCCCATGTCCTGCTGCCCGCCACCGGCTGGGGCGAGAAGGACGGCACCGTCACTAATTCCGACCGGACCATCAGCCGCCAGCGCGCCGCCCTGCCCGCGCCGGGCCTCGCCCGCCCCGACTGGGCCATCTTCACCGAGGTCGGTCGCCGCATGGGCTGGCAAGACGCTTTCGACTACGCCGCCCCGTCCGAGATCTTTCGCGAGCATGCCGCGCTCTCCGGCATCGCCGCACGACTGGGCCGCGACTTCGACATCTCGGGCCTCGCCGATCTGACCGACGCCGATTACGACGCGCTCGCCCCGACGCGCTGGCCTGTCACCGCCGCGCGTGCAGGCGGACGGTTCTTTGGTGACGGGCGGTTTTTCACCCCGGATGGCCGCGCCCGGATCCTACCGGTCCGCCAGCGCGCCCCCGCCGCCAAGCGCACGGCCCGCTATCCCTTCCGCCTCAATACCGGGCGCACCCGCGACCAATGGCATACGATGACGCGCACAGGCCTCGCGTCGCGTCTCGCGCGTCACCTCGCCGAGCCCTTCCTGCAACTCCACCCACAGGACGCCACCGCGCTCAACCTGCACCCAGCCGACATCGCCCAGGTCCAAAGCCCGCACGGCACCGCCCTCCTGCGCGTTCTCATCAGCGACGACGCTACCCTCGGCGCGCCCTTCGCCCCGATACATTGGACCGGCGAAACAGCGCCCGCCGCCCGGATCGACACGCTGATCGCACCGGCCTGCGACCCCATCTCGGGCCAACCTGAAAGCAAGGCCAGCGTCATCGCGATCGAGCGTTTCGACGCCGCTTGGTACGGTTTTGCCGTCGCCGCCAACAAGCCAAACCCGGATGCCGCCTACTGGGCGCGGGTCCGCACCGATCTCGGTTGGCGGCTAGAGCTGGCAGGAGCCACCCCCGAGACCGACTGGCCTGCCCTCGCCTGCCGCCTCTTCGGCCTTCAAAGCGATCCTCAGATCCTCACCGACAGGGCAAGCGGCCTCTCCCGTCTCGCCTTTGCCGATCCTCATGGCCGCCTGACCGCCGCCCTCTTCGTTTCGCCAGAGCCTGTCGCCGTCGCCCGCGATTACGTCGCCGGGCTGATCGGCCAGCCCCTCGGCAGCGTTCTGGCCGCCCGCCCCAGCGGCGCCTCCCCCGATCCCGGACCGACGATCTGCTCGTGCATGGGGGTCGGCGCCAACACGCTTCTGGCGGCAGCTAGTGAATGCGGAACCGATCTGGACAGGGTCTGCGCCGCCACTGGCGCAGGCCAGACCTGCGGCTCTTGCCGCTCTGAAATCACCAGCCTTATCAGCCGCTTCGCCCTGCGCGACGCCGCCGAATAGCGAGGGACCGCAAATGAAATCCTTTCCCATGTTCATTCGCACCACCGGCCGCCGCGTGGTCATTGCCGGGGGCGGCGAACAGGCGGCCCAGAAAGCCCGCCTGATCCTCAAGACCGACGCCCAGATTGTCCTCGCCGCACCCGAACTTGACGCCGAGCTGCGCGGCCTCGTTGCTCAGAACCGGGCCACCCACGACGCCTGCCCCATCGCTCCGGAGACCTTCGCGGGCAGCGCGCTCACCTTTATCGCCACAGGATGCGCCGGAGCCGATGCCGCGCTCCATGCGCTTGCCAAGGCGGGCGGCGCGACTGTCAATGTCGTCGACCGGCCCGAACTTTGCGACGCTACTACGCCCTCTATCGTGGACCGCGACCCCGTCGTCGTCGCCATCGGGACGGAAGGAACCGCCCCGGTGCTTGGCCGTACGCTGAAAACGCGGATTGAAACGCTCCTGCCGCCCCGCATCGGCGGGCTTGCCGCCTTGGCCGGACGGCTGCGCGGCGCCGTGGCCGAGCAACTGCCGGAAAACACCCGCCGCGCCTTCTGGGCCTGGGTCTTTGGCGGCGCGCCGACGCAGCTTCATCGTGCGGGAGCAGAAGCCGACGCAGCCGAACTTATCAAATCCGCAATCGCAATGCGGCGCGTGCCCGAGGATGCGGGCAAGGGTCATATCTCGCTTGTCGGGGCTGGCCCAGGCGCGCGCGATCTCTTGACGCTCCGGGCTGTTGAGCGTCTGCAGGAGGCAGACATCATCTACTACGATCGCCTTGTTGATCCGGATGTGCTGGAACTGGCCCGGCGCGATGCGGAACGTGTCTTCGTCGGCAAAGAGGTAGGTGCCTCGAAATGGCCTCAGGACCGGATCTGCTCCCTCATCATTGCTGAAGCCCGCAAAGGTCGCCGCGTTGTTCGGCTGAAGTCAGGTGATCCGTCGATCTTTGGTCGTGCGACCGAAGAGATGGAGGCTGCCCGCGCGACTGGTATCCCTGTCGAAATCGTCCCGGGCATCACTGCGGCAAGCGCTGCTGCCGCAAGTCTCTCCCGGAGCCTTACGGAGCGCGGCGAGACCGACACGGTTGTCATCGCAACGGGGGCCTGTCGCCCAGGCGATCCGGCCCCCGATTGGGCCGAGCACATGCGGCCCGGCACAACGCTTGCGATTTATATGGGCGTGCGCACCGCAGGCACGATCTCGAAAGCTCTTAGGGATCGCGGAGCTCACTGCGATACCCCTGTCGACATTGCCTGCGATGTATCCCTGCCAACTGAGCATCTCATAGAATGCAAACTGAAAGACCTTGAAAGCGCCTTGAAAGATCATTCGGTCACCGGCAGGTCTCTTATCCTTGCGCGCTTCCCAAAGATGGCAGTCGCAAAGCGCGCAAAAGCTGCATAGCTCTGAAGCCCGCTGCCTAGTCGATGAGCCCACTTGAGAGTTCGTAGCGAGACAAGCTACGTCTATGAGCTGCCATCTTAGTGGTATATTCTTTCCGCGATGTATCTGGCCATCTGCGCAAGTTTTCGACCAATCGGATTGAGAAGAGGCGAGAAGACGCGCATGCCTCCTATCTGTATGGTTTTTCTTTTGTTATATTATAAGATACATCCAGAGCATGTAGGGAGATGTTCGATTGAGGAAGCAGGCTGTCGTTCGGCAAGATGATGTTTTGACCCTTTTGAAGGATGGCAAGACGCCAATGACTGCCTATCAAATCCTTGAAAAGCTTCAGATGCATGAGCCCGGCATTGCGCCGCCGACAGTCTATCGCGCCCTCTCTGCCCTGACCGATCAGGGCCGCGTTCATCGGCTTGAGTCTAGTAGGGCTTTCGTGTGTTGCCAATGTCATCATGAGGATGGTGTTCCGGTTCTTGCCGTCTGCGGAGATTGCGGATCGGTCGAAGAACATGACGGAGGTGAGCTTGTGGCGAAACTTCAAGAACTCACGAGGAAAAGTGCCTTTCGGGCTGATCGACATATTGTCGAAATTCGAGGGCAATGTGCGAGTTGCAGAGATTGATCATCTACATAAATGCAGTCTGGATCCCATGAAAAAACATACCCTTACCGCCATCGTCTTTTTCGCAACCAGCCCAGTTCTGGCCGAAGACACACGTCAACTCGATGCTCATGAACACGGCACCAGCACCTTCGACATGGCGATCGATGGCAGCACCGTTACTGTAGACTTCCATGCACCCGGCGCGGACATAGTCGGCTTTGAATATGCCGCCGAGAGTGACGCGGATCTTGCTGCAATTGAGACGACGCTCGAAACGCTCAAGACACCGCTTGATCTGTTTGTCTTTCCAAGTTCAGCAGCTTGTACCGTGACGGAAGCTCGCGTTGATTTGGAGAGCGAACACGACGACCATGAAGATCATGGACACGATCACGATCATGACGCGCATGATCATGCAGATGCAGATCACGAAGCGCATGCTGAGGAAGCCGGTCATACCGAATTTCATGCCAGTTACGTGTTCGATTGTGAGAACTCTTCTGCACTGACAGAGATTGACTTTGCCTTCTTTGAGGTCTTCCCAAATGCGAAGGAGGTGAATGTGCAGCTTATTACGGCGTCAGGCGCGCAAGCTTACAATGTGGAATCTGCCGAACCCCAGCTCAGTCTCGGGCGCCAGGACGTGTGACCGAAACGGTACTGAAGCTGTCAGACGTCGCCTATCAGTGGAAGGGTTCGGGCGGCTTTTCCATTGAGGTGCCTCGCTTAGAGGCAAATAAGGGTGAGACGATTTTACTACTAGGTCGAAGCGGGTCGGGAAAGTCGACGCTTCTGTCATTGATCTGTGGTATTGTTTTACCAAGCAGTGGCAGCATAGAGATTGCGGAGACTGAGTTGACAGCTTTGTCTCGTGGAGCACGGGACCGGCTTCGCGCAGAGTATATCGGGGTCATTTTTCAGCAGTTCAATCTGCTCCCTTTTGGAAGCGTGATGGACAATATCTTGTTGCCCCTTCGTTTCGCCCCAGAGCGTCGAAAACGAGCGGGTAACATCGCAAACGAAGCTTTGCGATTTTGCTCTGCACTTGGTCTCCCTGACGGCATCGAACATTTATCAGCGGAAAAGCTTAGTGTCGGTCAGCAGCAGCGTGTTGCTGTCGCACGCGCTTTGATTGGCTACCCTCCCTTGATTGTCGCCGATGAACCAACATCTGCGCTTGATGTTGATAGTCAGGCTGGCTTCCTGGATCTGCTATTTCAACAGATCAAGGAACACGGCACCTCTCTTTTGATGGTAAGCCACGATCCTCGTCTAGGTGAGTTTTTCGACCGCGTTATTAACATGGAAGATATTGCCAAAGTCGGGCGGGTGCCCGCGTGATTGCAAGGCTTGCTCTTGCCTCTCTTATTGCTCGGTCAATGACTGTGGGAATGACTATTCTTGCCATTGCTCTTTCAGTTGCCCTGTTTCTGGGTGTCGAAAAGGTACGCACTGGCGCGAAGGCGAGCTTTGCCGATACGATATCGGGAACCGATCTGATCGTTGGCGCAAGATCCGGATCGGTTCAGCTTTTGCTTTATTCTGTCTTCCGAATTGGCAATGCCACAAATAATGTGACGTGGCAAAGCTATCAAGACATCGCATCTCGGCGCGAAGTTGACTGGATCGTTCCGATTTCCTTAGGTGATAGTCACAGGCAATTTCGCGTCATGGGTACGGATCCGGCCTTTTTTGAGCATTACAAGTATCGGCAGGGCAGATCGCTCGCTTTTGCTCAAGGGAAGATCATGGAGGATCTTTTCGATACTGTCATCGGAGCCGAAGTGGCCGCGACTTTGAACTACAGTATCGGAGATCCGATTGTAGTCGCCCATGGTCTGGCCTCGTTTACTGAACACAAGGATCAGCCGTTTCAGATTTCCGGAATTCTTGAGAGAACCGGGACACCGGTAGATCGAACGTTGATCGTAAGTCTGGAGGCCATAGAAGCTATTCACGTTGACTGGCGAAGCGGATCCCAAATTCCAGGCCAATCCACACCAGTTGATGTCATTCGACAAATGGATTTAACGCCAAAAGCTGTGACAGCAGCTCTGGTCGGCGTCGAGAGCCCGCTACAGACCTTTGCGCTCCAGCGAAGCATAAATGAGTACCCTGAGGAGCCCTTGCTGGCGATCTTGCCAGGTGTTGCACTGCAAGAACTCTGGAGCATTGTGGGGATTGCCGAAACAGCGCTTCTTGCTGTCTCGGCCATGGTGGTTGTCACGGCGCTTATCGGAATGATGGCAACGATTTTTTCCAGCCTGAATGAGCGACGGCGCGAGATGGCAATCTTTAGGGCTATGGGCGCGCGCCCCCGCACTATTATGAGTATGCTTGTTTTTGAAGCGATGATGACAGCGGCTATCGGCGCTCTTCTTGGTCTGGGGTTTCTCTATATCGGACTGATAATCGCGCAACCTCTTGTCGACCAAGCCTTCGGTCTTTGGCTGCCGATAGAAGCACCTGGGAGCTACGAGATTGTAGCGATCCTCGCAGTAATCTTCGCTGGCGCAATCGTGAGCCTCGCTCCTGCGCTTAGGGCCTACAGAATGTCCGTCGCTGATGGCATGATGGTAAAGAACTGATGACTGGAGCGAAGTACCCCGGATGCCGACTCGCAGAACCCTTTTAACACTACTCTCTGCCTCGTTTATGACGCCAAGCTTGGTGCGTGCGGCAAGCCCGCGAGAGATCATGTGGGAGGACCTAATCCCGCCCGGTGTGCCCTATTCCGAAATCATCGGTGAAGGCGAGCTTGACGAGATCAATGATACCTGGAACCCGATTTATGATGCGAATGGGGTGAAGTTGAACGAAGAGCTGGATGGGGCCTACATCAAGATGCCAGGATTCATCATTCCGCTGGATCTCAGTTCTGAAGGCGTAACCGATTTTATGCTAGTTCCGTATATTGGGGCTTGTATCCATGTTCCTCCCCCCCCCGCAAATCAGCTTGTCCTCGCTCATACGGAGCAGCCTTGGCCGGGAGATCGATTATGGGACGCGGTATGGGTGATCGGCACGATGCGGACCCAGCTTCAGTCAACGGACCTGGGTCAGACGGGCTATGCGATCACAGCTGATGAGATGGAAATTTATGAATGGTAGGATCGGCTACGATCACCATTTGGATCCTGGGCTTTCGATAAAGGTTAAAGTCTTCGATGCGTCAGGCTCAAGATTTGCTATATAGTGCGAGATCTTTGCGAGATAAGCGGATCTTCGATAGCTACTGCGCGATTAATGTGTCTGAAATCAAGATATCGACAAAAGTCCTGAGATGATCTGATCGGGAGCCAAGACCTTGCACGCAGTTCGCTCAAGCAAGTGGCGCACCCGAGAGGATTCGAACCTCTGGCCTCTGCCTTCGGAGGGCAGCGCTCTATCCAGCTGAGCTACGGGTGCACTCGCATCGCTATATGGGATAGAGCCAAAGTCGACAATCGCAAATTCAAGACGACGCCCTATACCCGGCCAATCCGGTTAGGCGAAAAGCTCGTGGCAAAGCTCCAGCGCTTCCACCAGGACATCGACTTCTTCTCGGGTGTTGTAGAGACCAAAGCTTGCTCTGCAGGTTGCTGGAACCCCGAGGTGATCCATCAAAGGCTGAGCGCAGTGATGTCCAGCCCGAACTGCGATCCCCTTCTTGTCAAGAACCGTCGAGATATCATGCGCATGAGCCGCACCATCAAGTGTGAAGGAGAAGATCGCGCCCTTGTCAGGTGTCGTTCCTTGAACGTTTAGCCAGTTGAGGCCAGAGAGCCTCTCTGTCGCGTAGTCCCGAAGGTTGTCCTCGTGGGCCGCGATCCGGTCCATTCCAAGAGATGTCATGTAATCAAGCGCTACGCCAAACCCGATTGTCTGAACGATGCCTGGAGTGCCCGCTTCGAACTTCATCGGCGGATCATTCCAGCTCACGTCTTCTTTTGTCACCTCGTGAATCATATCGCCGCCGCCCATGAAGGGCTGCATTTCGTCCTGCCGCTCTTTGCGAATGTAAATTGCGCCGGATCCGGAGGGACCGTAGAGCTTGTGGCCTGTAATTGCATAGAAATCGCAGCCAAGATCTGTCACATCGACCTTATGATGGACGGCCGCCTGCGAACCGTCGACCAATACAGGGACACCCTTTTCTCTTGCGCCATCGCAAATCGCCTTCACGTCGACCTTGGTGCCTAGAACATTCGACAGATGAGAAATAGCGATCAATTTTGTGCGCGGCGTAATGGCATCTAGGACCCTTTGTGGATCAAGTGCTCCGGCCGCATCCACGTCCACCCAAACCAACTTCACGCCGTTCCGCTCTCGAAGCAGATGCCAAGGTACTATATTCGCATGATGCTCCATAACGGTGAGAATGATCTCATCGCCCGTCTTCATCCGCGGGGCAGCCCAACCATACGAGATGAGATTGATGGCCTCGGTCGTTCCAGTAGTGAGTACGATCTCTACTTCGGAAGGTGCATTCAGGAATCTGGCAATCTTTCCCCGGACCGCCTCATAATTTTCGGTCGCGAGATTTGAGAGGTAGTGCAAACCGCGATGCACATTGGAATATTCCATCGAATACGCAGTGTTGATAGCGTCGATCACAACCTGCGGTTTCTGAGCGGATGCGCCATTATCGAGATAGACAAGCGGCTTGTCATTCACCATCCGGCTCAGGATAGGGAAGTCTGCTCGGATCGCTTCAACGTCGTAACTCATGGGGCCCCTCCGGGAACAGAAACCCCTATCAGGGTCAAAATAAAGCCAAGTCCAAGCGCCATGCCGACGAAGGCAAGGATCAATAAGACACCTGCCTGCGCCAAACTCTGAAATCCATGTAGGACATTCACGAAATTAACCATGACCCAGATTGCCACGCCCATAGCGAGCACGGTGATCCCGCTCGCCAGGGTTGGCGTAACCAAGGCAATTGGAAGCTGCAACATCTGAAGAACAGTCGTGAAGAACTGGAACCAGACAACAAGTGTCAGGGCTGCGGCAAAGCCGCCAGATCCTCCCATCGCAAGACCAAGATAGTAGATTACAAAAGCCAGCGCGATTGTCACTGATGCAACGATGACCCCCATGACCATTGGACCAGCTGCGATCATTCCCTCTTGGGATGTAACCGGGAGAACCAATTGCCAAACGGCAACCGCAAGCACACTCAAGACAGCGACAAGCGCCAGAGCTGTCCAAATCGCCTCGCCGGAAAGACGTAGGTCAATCAGCCGTCGCGCCGCGTACGATGGTCTTATAACCGTTTCTCGTAGGAGCTGTCCTACAACAGGCGAGCTTAGCAGCATTAGATGGTAGCCTCCTGCGTTTCAGCCTCGACTAGTCCCGACAACCAGATCCAAGCGAGACCCAACAACCAGATAAAGCCGGTCAGTGAGGCTTGTGGGCCGGGTCCAATAAGTCCCATCGTCAAACCATAAAGCAGGGCCGCTGGGGTGGCGGCTAGAAGCGCCCAGAACAATGCAAGACGTGCGGAGAACCAATTTCCACGACCGCCGAGCATCCTTGCGGCGATGTGCGACAAACCGGCAAGGCCATAGAATGCAAGCGGCCAGATGATGAGCCATGCCATGAACTCGTATGCGACCAGTCTATCTAGATCGATGCTATCCAAATGGGCGGTCCTCGCGAGGCGGGGGAGCTGCGCGATAAAGATCAAGAAGCAACTGATCATGAGGTAGGCGATCGCCCTGTCTTCCCGATGTCCACGGGCAAGAAGGCCCCGGACGATTGTCCGAGGCGATCTCCAGCTTCTGAATATATCGCGGAAGACAGACACTAGCTGCTACGACGGGCGAGCCAAGATTCGAGGCGGAAACGCAGATCGTCTGCGAGGGCCTCATCCTCGATTTCATCCAGCGCTTCCGCCAGGAAAGCCAAGGTTAGGAGATCGGTTGCCTTTGCCGTCTCAATGCCTCGTGAACGAAGATAAAACAACGCCTCTTCATCAATCGCTCCAGAGGTCGATCCGTGGGAACAAATGACGTCATCTGCATAGATTTCGAGTTCTGGCTTAGCCAGAAACTGGCTGTCGCCGTCTAGTAGAAGCGATTGACTAATCTGGTAGCCATCCGTCTTTTGAGCGCCTTCCTTAACTAGAATCTTGCCCTGAAAGACACCAACCGCCCCATTTCGCAGAACTTTCTTGAAAACCTGGCGGCTCTCGCAGTTGACAGCATCATGAGTGATGAAAATGGTGTCGTCGTGATGAAAATCGTTGCCATCACCGACTGCAGCGCCAGCGACATGTGCAATCGCGTCGTCACCGGTCAGTTCGATCACGCATTCGTTTCGCGTCAGCACTCCATTCGCCGTTAACGTGAAAGACTTGAAAGAGCTCTTCGTCCCAAGACGCGCGAACATGCCTGTAATGGCGCGACGCTCATGATCTCGACCCTGTGCACGCACATGGTGAAACTTGCCGCTATCGGCGATATCGGCTTCCATCACCTTGTTAAACCGGGCGGCGGCTGGACCGGTTTCCAGGATGGTAAGCTCTGCTCCTTCCTCAACCTTGACGACATGATGCAGAATTGCGTCTGACTGCTTGTTCTTATGGTGATAGATCAAATTGATCGGCTTTGAGACCTGACCTGTCGCTCGTATCACGATACCGTCGGTAGCAAAGGCCGTATTGAGCGCCGCCAGAGGCCGCTCGACCGGGGACTGACCGCGAGCTTCAAGAACGCCGTAGAGATCCTTCGCCCAATGGATGTCATGGTTAAAGACATCTGATAGCCGAAGAATTTCTAAATTCTCCATCTCGAGCGGGTCCGAAGCGTCGGCGTCAAAAACCCCGTCGACAAACACAACCTTAAGACGATCGATCTCTCCAAAGACGGCTGTCTCATCCGTTTCGAGGAGAGCCGCGGGTTTAACAGACATATCTACCAACGAAGCTGGATCACTGAACTTCCAGTATTCATCGCGTTTATGTGGAAGGCCCATATCTAAAACCCTGTCGCGCGCGGCAGAGCGGCTTTGGTTGGCCCAGACCGAGCCATTCTCGAACTTGAGGCCCGAAAGACGTGTCTGGGTCGTCGATTGCTTCAATTCACGCAAAGCCTGCATCACGCACTCTCCGCTAGAAGATCGCCGTAGCCATTGTTTTCAACCTCGAGCGCAAGCTCGGGACCACCGCTTTGCACGATCCGACCATCTGCCATGATGTGCACGACATCAGGTTTGATATGGTCAAGAAGTCTTTGATAATGAGTGATAACCAGGAAAGAGCGACCTGCATCCCGAAGCGCATTGACCCCGTCCGACACAAGCTTCATCGCATCGACATCGAGCCCGGAATCTGTCTCGTCGAGAATACACATCTTTGGCTCTAGAACCGCCATCTGCAGGATCTCGTTGCGCTTCTTTTCTCCCCCGGAAAAGCCAACATTGACCGGTCGTTTGAGCATATCGGCGTCGATCTTCAACGCTTTGGCCTTCTCGCGGATCAGCTTCAGAAAATCGGCTGCCGATACCTCGTCTTCCCCGCGGGCGGCTCGCTGTGAATTTACCGCTGTGCGCAGGAAGGTCATGTTCCCGACGCCTGGGATTTCCACCGGGTATTGAAAGGCGAGGAACAGACCAGCTGCAGCCCGCTCCTCCGGCTCCATTTCAAGGACATCCTCGCCGTCTAGCGTGGCAGATCCCGCCGTAACCTCATAGCCATCGCGGCCGGATAAAACGTAGCTGAGCGTAGACTTACCCGATCCATTCGGACCCATGATCGCGTGGACTTTGCCCGGCTCTATCTCGAGATCGACGCCCTTGAGGATTTGCTTCTCCTCCTCTTCAAGTCGAACGTGAAGGTCCTTGATCGTCAGCATAGTGCTCTCCTGCTTGTCATCGAACGGCGTCGCGCCAAAAGAAATCGCTCCGCATACGGACTGGGATCCGTGCAGAGCGTGTTGTGTTGGATATAGGGGAATGCCGCGGATGCGGCGAGGGTCAAAGCCGGTAGGTCAGCGATCCCAGAACCAGCGTGCCAGGCTCCGCGCTTGCCTTCACGCTGCTCACCCATTCGGGAGAAAAGACTTGAAGGAAGACGTCCGGCGCAAGCCAGACCGCGTTGTGCAAGGCGGCCGCGCCCAGAATGACGGTTCCGGCCTGCATCAAAAGGGACAGAAACCCACGCCGCCCAAACATCATCCGCACGGTCAGAAGCAAGAAGAGCGGGAAAGCCACCACAATGATGGGCATATAACCCGCCGCGTAGGCCAAGACATCTTCGGGTGCGTAAATTTCCGCCTGAAAAAGCGCGTAACGCGCGATCAGAAGAACCGCGACTCCGACGATGACGGACCGAACGAAAGACGGCGGAGACGGCATCGACTTCTTCGCTCCGGCCTTCTTGGTGACGGTGAAGCCGGTATTGGGATCTTTCCAACGACGATTTCGACCACTCTCGATGCGCTTCATGCGCTTTGCAAAAACTTTCTGCTGAGTTGCAAAGGTGGTTGATGTCATGATGCGCCCGTCCGTCGACCTGTCTCGTACCGATTAATCCGCGGTCGTGGCGAAAAAGGGGCAGCGACAAGGCGCACGCACGGCAGCGCGTCACGCGATTACGGTGGTCGGCTGAACTGGCGAGGATCACAAGGTCACTCCCGTCTAACCCGGACCGCCGTCCCGGAGGCAGAGACCATTAGCATGTTATTGATAACCTCGTAATCGAGATCCACGCCCACGACCGCATTCGCGCCTTTTTCAGCTGCACGCTCTTCAAGCTCGCGCATTGCCGTATCGCGCGCCTCCCCCAGGGATCGCTCATACGCGCCTGAGCGGCCTCCGACGATATCGGTGATCTGGGCAAAGACATCGCGAAAGACATTCGCACCAAGAATAGCCTCTCCAACCACCACGCCGTGATAAGATAGAATGGTTTGACCTTCGATTGATGGTGTCGTTGTTACAATCATCGCATCATCTTCCTCATGCTCCTCGGGCCGCTGTGCCGGGATCACAGTTGAACCGCACCAGCTTCGATAAGCCTTGCAGCCATAGGGCCAACCGCGAGACCAACAAAGAAGCTGGCCAAGATGCGCCAACGGCGTGGGCTTCCCCTGCCAACAAGGGCAAGCAGGATACCACTTAGCAACATCACAACGATTAGCAGAGCGGTCAGCGCCAAAAAACCGAGTGATCCAAGAAAGATTGGACTTTCAAATGGGGTGCCGCCATTGGCCTCAGCGATTGCGTCATAATGGAGGTTTAGGAAAGCCAAGACTGAAGAAAAAACGCCTCCCCAAACGAAACCTATAACAATCGGGTTCATGACAGATCTCCGTCTGCTTTCAAGACCTGACACTGATGCCGCCGCTGGGCTGCATCAATGTAGCGCTCCGCTTGTTTGGACTACCCGACCGAGCCTTCCAATGAGATGGCAACCAACTGCTGCGCTTCCATTGCGAACTCCATGGGAAGAGCCTGAAGGACCTCCTTGCAGAACCCGTTCACCACCAGCGCCACGGCCTCTTCCTCATCCATTCCTCGTGACCGGCAATAGAACAGTTGGTCGTCATCCACTTTGGATGTCGTCGCCTCGTGCTCCACCCGGCTCGAGTTATTCTTCACTTCGATATAGGGAACCGTATGCGCCCCGCATTTGTCTCCGATCAACAGACTATCGCATTGGGTATAATTGCGAGAGCTTTTCGCCTTCGGATGCATCGAGACGAGCCCGCGATATGTATTCTGGGCCTTGCCCGCGCTGATCCCTTTGGAGACAATCCTGGATTTCGTATTTTTGCCCAAATGAACCATCTTCGTACCGGTATCGGCCTGCTGCATGTTGTTAGTGATTGCGATTGAGTAGAACTCACCTTGGCTGTCATCACCCCGCAGAATGCAGGATGGATATTTCCAGGTCACGGCCGAACCGGTCTCGACCTGCGTCCACATCACCTTAGAGCGCGCTCCACGGCAGTCGGCGCGCTTGGTTACGAAATTGTATATGCCACCCCGTCCCTCTTCATCGCCTGGATACCAGTTCTGGACAGTGGAGTACTTGATCTCGGCGTCGTCCAAAGCCACGAGTTCAACACAAGCGGCGTGCAATTGCGCAGTGTCGCGTTGGGGCGCGGTGCACCCTTCAAGGTAAGACACGTAAGAGCCCTTATCCGCGATGATCAGCGTTCGTTCGAACTGTCCGGTATTCTCGGCATTAATCCGGAAATACGTCGATAGCTCCATTGGGCATTTCACGCCTGGCGGGATATAGACAAAGGATCCATCCGAGAAGACAGCAGCGTTGAGCGTGGCGTAATAATTGTCGGACTGCGGGATGACACTGCCCAGATACTGCTTGACCAACTCCGGGTATTCTCGAACCGCTTCGCTTATCGAACAGAAGATTACACCCGCTTTCTTCAGCTCGGCCTGGAAGGTCGTGCCTACTGATACGCTATCAAAGACCGCATCCACGGCGACCTTTCGGTCCTCAGGCGCAGGCTCCACGCCGGCCAGGATCGCCTGTTCTTTGAGAGGGATCCCAAGCTTGGCATAGGTCTCCAGGAGCTTTGGGTCCACTTCGTCCAAAGACTTGGGCTTGACCTCCATGCTCTTGGGGCGTGCGTAATAGTACTGATCCTGAAAATCGATCTTCGGATAATGAACCATTGCCCATTCCGGCTCGTCCAGCTTAACCCAGCGCCGATAAGCCTCAAGACGCCAGTCCAGCATCCATTCGGGCTCTTCATTCTTCTCCGAGATCAGACGGACGATATCCTCGTTCAGCCCCTTGGGAGCGAACTCCATTTCAATCTCTGTCTCCCAGCCGTGCTTGTACGCACCCGAAAGCTTGGCGACCGCATCCACGGTATCTTGATCGACACCTTCTTTGACATCCACATCCATGATCGCCATTTCGTTCTCCTCTCAGGCCGCCTTTGACCTGTGCTTCTCGTATCCCCCGATCCACGCCTGCGCGAACCGCATAACATCCTCTTCGGTCGTCGTTGGACCTAGCGACACGCGTATCGCGCTCGCGGCTTCGGCCTCATCATATCCCATGGCTTGCAATACCCGGCTCGCCTTCACTTTTCCGGACGAACACGCCGATCCCGCACTAATTGCAAACCCGGCAAGATCCATTGTCATCACCTGGGTCTCTCCGCGCCAACCGGGCGCGATGAGACAGGTTGTGTTCGGTAGCCGCTCCACATCCCGTCCTATAAAAATAGTACCGGGTATGCGGGCCTCAATAGTAGTTTCTAGAATATTTCTAAGTTTCGCGACCCGGTCCCATACCCCCGCCTCAAGATCTTGCACTGCCGCGTTGGCGGCAGCTCCAAATCCAGCGATGCCGACCACATTCTCGGTTCCAGACCGCCGCCCCATCTCTTGACCGCCACCGCGAATGACGGCCTTAGCATCGTCCCCGGTGAAGTTGATGAGCGCTCCAACTCCCTTGGGACCGCCAAGTTTATGTGCAGATAAGATCACATAGGACGGACGCGCGCGTTCCGGGTAGTTGACTGGAACCTTACCGGCCATTTGCGTGATGTCGCAGACGACCGAGTAGGGGACCGTCCCTGCACGAGCCGCATTGACTTTGTTATTGGAGGTGACTTCGCCGTTATGCGCCATCAAGCCGGTCTCGCTGTTTGCGGCCGAGATGGCAACCAAGGCAACTGGATTTCGATCAGCCGACCACTCTGGTCCAGCCAACCCCGCGATCCAATTAAGAAATTCAGAGATACCAGACGTATTCCATGTTCCGTCCGCGCGGTGAAAGGCCGGAAGCACGGTCTCGCTCCAAACTTCGAGGCAGTCGTGCTCAGTCGGCAAAGCAGCAAACACGCCGCCATGAAGGTCCTTTTGCGCGACGGCCAAAGCCGCTGCCTCGGTCGCCGAACTTGTAAAGACCACCTGGGTCGCCTCGCACCCGACGAGTTCCGCCACCTGCCGGCGCGCAAGCTCGACAATCGCCTTCGCCGTCCGCCCTTCAGCATGCACAGATGACGGATTGCCCACTGCCTCCATGGCCACGATCATTGCCTCCCGCGCCTCTGGCCGCAAAGGCGCCGTCGCATTCCAGTCAAGATAGACCCGTTCCCTCACGTCCTATTCTCACTTTGCGAGAAATACCTCGGGGAGGATGAGGGGCAGCGCCCCTCATGCCCGCGCGGCGAGCGCAAAAGCATCTGATGCGCCGAAGGCGCTCCGATAAAGTCAGCCATCGACCACTTCCAGAAGAGCTGGAACAGCAGGGCATGGTGTCAACTCGTTCGCGACGACGTCTGACAGACGCGTCTGGTGCAAGAACACATAGACATGCGCGGACAGCCCCTCCCACAGACGGTTTGTAAGAGACTGTGCTTTGGATCCCGAGGCGGCACCGGAGGCGCCAGCACCCTTATGCATCGCACTTACGGTCTCATCCACTGCGCCTAGGATATCGACAACACGGATCTCGGATGGCCCCTTTGCCAAACGGTATCCACCACCTGGTCCGCGCACGCTTTCGACCAAACCGGCTTTGCGCAATTTGACGAAAAGCTGCTCAAGGTAGGGGAGGGAAATGTCCTGTCCTTTCGCGATCTCTCCAAGCGAAACCAATTGACCATTCGGACGGATTGCCAGATCCGTCAGAGCCACCATCGCATATCGTCCCTTGGTGCTGAGCTTCATTCTACCAAAACCCCAAATCGTCCCACAAAATCGGCGCATATTGACGTGCGCCCACCCCGCCATTAACTCGATGCAGCCTAGGCAGGGCAGACCGCTTCTTAGAACCGTTCTAAAGAACCTGAGTGAAGTCGTCAATAATCGCCCTGCCCGGCTCCACACGCGAAGGACGCCCATGCCCGAAGTCATCTTTCCCGGCCCCGAAGGCCGCCTCGAAGGCCGCTATCATCCGCAAAAGGACCGCGACGCGCCGATCGCCATTGTACTGCATCCTCATCCGCAATTCGGCGGAACGATGAATAACCGCGTTGTCTACAACCTGCACTACGCCTTTCATAAAATGGGCTTTACAGTCCTGCGTTTCAATTTTCGCGGGGTCGGCCGGTCGCAGGGCGAATACGATCAGGGTGTCGGCGAGCTCTCGGATGCCGCTTCGGCTCTCGACTACCTGCAGTCGATGAACAACAATTCAAAACATTGCTGGGTCGCGGGATTTTCCTTTGGAGCATGGATCGGGATGCAGCTTCTGATGCGCCGCCCCGAGATCACGGGCTTTATCTCGGTCTCTCCGCCGGCCAACATGTACGACTTCTCGTTCCTGGCGCCTTGTCCATCCTCCGGCCTGATCCTGTCAGGCACTGCGGACCGGGTCGCGCCGCCGCAGGACACCCATGCGCTTGTGGGTAAGCTGCACGAACAGAAAGGCATCACGATTACCCATACCGAGGTCGAGGGTGCGGGTCATTTCTTCGAAGATCCTCATATGGACCCTATGATTGACACAGTGACCGACTACGTCACGCGGCGATTGACGGAAACGACACGGTAGTCACATGGGTATTCTCGAGGATATCGCAGACGATCTGGCTATCAGGTCGCTTATGGCGTCAGAGGAGTCTGACGAGGAAAAGCTCGTGGATGAAATCACAAAGCTTCTCGGCGCCTCGTCACAGACGCTCGAGGAAGCCTACAAGACGTCCATTCGCGTCCGCCGGGCCGAATTGCGGGTTCGGACCATGCTTGGCGATCCCGGCATGTTGCCTTCCGGGGGGGCGGTCGTTGTCGCAGGCACATCCGCTCCCGCGCAGGCAGGCTTGCCGACGATGTCCAACTTTGGCGGAGCGCCGACCTGGCCCGAAGAGATCACGCTCGAAGGAACGCATGTCAAACTTGTTCCGCTATCTGTCGGTCATGCCGAAGGCCTTGCAGAGGCGATCAAGGATGGAGAGCTAAACAAGCTATCTTACACGACGATCCCGGAACCTGAGGACGTCGAGGAAGAGATCGCCCGCCGCCTCACACTACAGCGCAAGGGGAAGATGCTCCCCTTTACGCTGATGACACCGGACGACCGGCCAGCGGGTATGACCACTTATCTCAATATTGAAGAAGAAAATGCCCGCCTCGAGATCGGGGCCACCTTCATCCGGAAGTCCTTGCAGAGGACGGCTTTGAACACCGAGGCTAAAAAACTCCTTCTCTCTCATGCTTTTGAGGATCTCGACTGCATCGCGGTTGAACTTCGAACGGATCGCCGGAATCGGCAGAGTCGCTCGGCGATTGAGCGGCTCGGCGCGCGCCTTGACGGTATTTTACGCGCTCACATGAAGATGCCCGACGGCTCTCTGCGCGACTCCGCGGTTTATTCGATCACAGCCAGCGAATGGCCGACGATCAAAAGCCACCTTGAGGAAATGCTCGCCGAAAAGACCGACGCCTGATCAGGTCATTCGAGAATCAAGGGATTGCCTGTCACACGTGGCTCGGGCAATTCGTCATCCATTGCCTGTTCCCCTGCTGTATCGAGCTGAATGTCCTCGGGTTCCTCCGCTAAAGGATCTGTACTCAGGTTACCCGTGCAGGCGGCCAGCAGCACAGTGGAGAACACCACAATCACTCTCATGATGTCGCTCCTTTTACATGCCTGGCTGCAATTTCCGCGACACGGTGACCAAGATGCTCGGCGGTTGCCAAATCTGAGGCCATTGGCTCTTCCTCAGGCGGCACGTTCCCGGCCTGCGCGCCTGCCCCCATGTAAAACCCCAGGCGGTTCAAATTGCCTGCATCATCGCTCGGATGCTCCGGCTTACCGGGCGGCAAACCAAGGCTGACCCAGATCATCGAGTGCTGGCAGGCAAGTGTAACCATCCGGATCAAAGCGCCTGACTTGTCTCCGTGAAGGCTTGACGAACAGGAGAATCCGGCAGCCAGTTTGTCTTTCCACTTGCCATCAAACCAGACCTTGGAAGTTGCATCAGCAAAGCTCTCGAATATGCCAGAGACGCTGCCCATATAGGTCGGCGATCCGAAGATAATCGCGTCTGCTTTCTCCAAGGTCTCCCATGGCCCGCTTTCGCTATCCGTCAGATCGTCCGCCTTTAGCAAATCGACAGTTGCCCCGCCTGATAGCGCGCCGGCCTGAACGGCCTCTGCCTGCTTCTTCGTATGTCCGTATCCGGAATGATAGACGATAGCGACATGTGCCATGATAGCTCCTTAGATTGGGTAGTCGGGCGTTATCCATTCGTTCATGAACGTCGTCGCAGCCAGTTGGCTCCATCACGCTTTCTCTTTCGCCCTCATGACCCTGTATCGTCATCTTGCGTATACTGCGGCATACCGTCTTTCCCTGCTGAACGAGATACGCTAGACGGCGCCAACGCCACCGCAAAAAGGGGACGGAACCCATGTCCAAGATCAAAGTAGACAACCCTGTCGTCGAGCTCGACGGCGATGAGATGACCCGCATCATCTGGAATTTCATCAAGAAAAAGCTGATTCTGCCGTATCTTGATGTTGATCTGCTTTACTACGATCTCGGCATGGAAGAGCGGGATCGCACGGACGATCAGATCACCATCGATGCAGCCGAGAAGATCAAGGAAGTCGGCGTTGGCGTAAAATGCGCCACGATCACTCCTGACGAAGCGCGGGTCGAAGAGTTCGGCCTCAAAAAGATGTGGCGGTCGCCCAATGGCACGATCCGGAACATCCTCGGCGGCGTGGTTTTTCGGGCTCCGATCATCTGCAAGAACGTTCCGCGCCTCGTTCCCGGCTGGACGCAGCCCATCGTGATTGGCCGTCACGCATTCGGCGATCAATATCGTGCGACCGACATGCTCTTTCCTGGTAAAGGAACGCTGTCGATGAAGTTCGTGGGCGAAGACGGCGAAGTGATCGAGCACGAGGTCTTCAAAGCCCCCTCCTCCGGAGTTTATATGGGGATGTATAACCTGGACGACAGCATCCACGACTTTGCACGCGCGTCGTTGAACTATGGTCTGAACCTTGGATGGCCCGTTTACCTCTCGACAAAGAACACAATCCTCAAAGCCTATGACGGGCGCTTCAAAGACATCTTCCAGAAGGTCTACGAAGAAGAATTCGAGGACAAATTCAAGACGGCGGGGATCACCTACGAGCACCGCTTGATCGACGATATGGTTGCGGCGGCCATGAAATGGTCCGGCGGCTTCGTCTGGGCTTGCAAGAACTACGACGGCGATGTGCAGTCCGATACCGTGGCACAGGGCTTTGGCTCGCTCGGCCTGATGACCTCGCAGCTGATGACGCCCGATGGCAAGATCGTGGAAGCCGAAGCCGCTCACGGTACCGTGACCCGCCACTACCGCCAGCACCAAAAGGGAGAGGCAACTTCGACCAACTCAATCGCCTCGATCTATGCTTGGACCGGCGGGCTCAAGCACCGCGCCAAACTCGATGATAACGCCCAGCTTCAGACCTTCGCTGAAACTCTGGAAAAGGTTATCGTCGATACGGTCGAAAGCGGATATATGACGAAGGATCTCGCTCTTCTTGTCGGTCCAGACCAGAAGTGGCTTACGACTGAAGGCTTCCTCGAGAAGATCGACGAAAACCTCAACAAAGCGATGTAGAGCGCTGACTTCGCGCTCTAACCATGAATGAAAGAGACCGGCGGCCTTGGGAACCCAAGGCGGCCGATCTGACTTGCTCCTGACAAGGAGTAACGATGACCGACTTTTTCGATCAAATCTGGGCTTTTCTTCCTGGCCCTATGCGTACCCAACTTGAAGGCTACGTTACAGGTTTTTGGAAGGTCCTGCCTCAAATCGTGATGGCCCTGATCTTTTTGATCGTTGTCTGGCTCATCGCAAAGCTGGTTCGATGGGCGATACCGCGTTTGATGGCACGCGCCCGGTTCCGCCGCGCCCTGATCGACGTCGCTGTCATGGTTGCAACTGTAGCGATTTGGCTCTTCGGGGTCCTTATCGCAGCAACCATCGCGTTCCCGACCATCACTGTAGGCAAGATCTTTACGGCCGCAGGGGTCGGCGGCCTCGCCATCGCTTTTGCGGCGAAGGACACGCTTGAGAATTTCTTTGCCGGCCTCATGCTTTTGATCCGCGAGCCATTCTCGAAGGGGGACTTCATTGATTGCGAAGGCTTTGAAGGCCAGGTCGAGGATATCACCATACGCGAAACCCATGTGCGCCAGACGGACGGTCAGGTTGTTGTCGCTCCCAACTCGATGTTCTTCAAGAACCCGGTCACCATCCTGACGGCTGGCGAATTGCGCCGTACGACCGTCATCTGCGGTGTCGCCTACGGTGAAGACGTGGATAAGGCTCGCACGATTATCGAAGATGCCGTGAAAGCTGTGGATAGTGTTCGCGATGATATCAAGGATGTCCAAATCTTCGCACAGGAGTTCGGCGCGTCCTCTATCAATTTTGAGGTGACCTGGTGGACTGGATCTACCCCGCTTGATATCCGCCAGAGCCGCGACGCAGTCGTTTCTGCCGTAAAACGAGCGCTCGATGATGCCGGAATTGAAATTCCGTTCCCTTACCGAACGCTCACGTTTAAAGAGCCTCTTCCCATCCGAACCGCGCCGGGTGAGCAGATGCCGCAAGCTGCCGAATGAGATCTATTCCATGCACGCGGCAACGCTTTCGCCCACAGAAACGAGAAGATCTGCATAGAGATCTAGTCCGGGGGTAAGCGTTCTTCCGATTGGATCCACAGTCACGATCTTTAGGTCAGTGCCTTCTGTAACCGTCTCAACCATGGCCATCGATGTTTCCTGGTCGACTAGCAGACAAGCAACATCGTCTCTTGCGGCGGCCTCGCGCAGCTCGCGAATTTCATCGGATGTTGGTGCGATGTCTTCGCTATCGCTCAAACCGCCTGCAAAAGAGAGACCATACGCATTTTCAAAGTACTGAAGATTGTCGTGGCCGACCATGATCTTTAAGTCAGATGCTCCGATCATGACCTGTACTTCTGCATCGACCTCAGTAATCCGGCTTTTGGCACGCTCGAGGTTCGTTTGATAGATTTCAGCATTCTCGGGATCTAACGACGAAAGCTCTTCCGTGATCGTGTTAAGCCAAGAGATGGCATTTGCTGGATCAAGCCAACCGTGAGGATCTACTCCTTCATGTGAATGATCGTGGTCTCCATGATGGGTCCGGCTCTCGAGGACGAGATCTCCCTCGCGTCCCCCGAGGCTTCGAACAGTGGCGTTAGAGGCGACATTTGTCAGCGCGTCAGACAGCCACGGTGTAAGGTCCGGCCCGATCCAGAATACCAGATCTGCATCTTGCAAGGCATTTGCCTGAGCGGGTGTGAGCGCGGCGTGATGAACGTCCTGCGATCCTTCTAGCAATAGTTCCGGTGTTGTAACCCCATTTGTAACCATAGCCACAAGGGATTGAACCGGTGCGATATCCGTAACGATTCGTGGAGTATCCGCGGCTGCATTCCCCGCAAACGCACACAAAATTAGACCCAACCGGTTCATCAGACTTGCTCCATGTTATGATATAACATAGCGTCCGTATCTTCTCGTTCCCGACCGGGCAAGCCAAATGTCGCAACTCAGTTTTGTAGAACACGATCATCGCAATTGTATTGCATCGGGGCTTACGGTGGCTGAACATCTTTGTTTGAAGAAAGATATTTGGCTCACTCCTATCCGGCGGCGAGTGTTCGAGATTCTACTGACCGAGCATAGAGCGCTTGGGGCCTACGAGATCCTCGAACAACTCACGAAAGATGGCCTTTCCGCCAAGCCACCTACAGCTTATCGGGCGTTGGACTTTCTGACACGCCATGGACTGGCACATAGAGTCGAGCGCCTGAATGCCTATATCGCGTGTCCGTCCCCCGATAAACGGCACGACCCTGCCTTCTTAATCTGTACAGATTGCGATCATGTGGCGGAGACTACTGTTCCGCCAGGAGTAGTCGGAATTGCTGAAGGGACGGGTTTCGATATCAAGAAGACCGTCATAGAAGCGACTGGCCTCTGCCCTAAGTGCCGGACGTCTTAACCATGAGCATCATTGCCGCTGAAAATATCACGATCCGTCATGGCGCGCGCATTGTGTTGAAAGATGTGAGCATGTCGATCAGCGAACGTGAGATCGTTACTATCGTTGGTCCGAATGGTTCTGGGAAAACAACACTCCTACGCGCATTGATTGGATCGCAACCTTTGACGCAAGGGAGCATTCGACGGGCATCCAATCTTCGTACTGGCTATGTTCCGCAAGGTCTTCATGTCGATCCGGCTCTCCCCATCACCGTTGCGCGGTTTTTGTCCTTGCCTCGTCGTCATGATGCCGGGACAATAAAGGAAGTTCTTTCTCAGTCGGGCGCAGATGGTCTTCAGAATCGCGCCCTTTCCGAACTTTCCGGAGGGCAACTTCAGCGTGTTTTGCTCGCGCGCGCGCTCCTAGGCCGTCCGCAACTCCTACTTCTGGACGAGCCCACAACCGGCCTCGATCAACCGGGATCTGCTGCATTTTACCGTCGGATCGAAAGCCTGCGGCAAGAGATTGGATGCGCCGTCTTACTTGTGAGCCACGAACTCCATGTCGTGATGAGCGCCTCAGATCGCGTGATTTGTTTGAATGGGCATGTCTGCTGCGAGGGGCAACCTGATGCCGTGGCATCTGCGCCAGAGTACAGAGCGCTTTTCGGCAGCGGCACCGGTGGTGCTTTAGCTCTCTATCGTCACGATCATGATCATTTTCACGACCATTCCCAACACTAGGATGCTCGATGACTTTCTAATCCGCGCCTTCCTCGCAGGGATTGGCACAGCGCTTGTCGCCGCGCCGCTTGGCTGCTTTGTCGTCTGGCGTCGAATGGCTTATTTCAGCGATGCGACGGCCCATTCCGCCATGCTTGGCATTGCAATCGCCGTTGCTCTTCAGGTCAGCCCCGCCTGGGGCGCGTTGTTGACCGCTCTTGCAATCGCTATGGCGCTTACCGTCTTTTCAGGACGCACAATCGCTTCGGATACAGTTCTTGGGGTTTTCGCTCATGGCGCGCTTGCCGCAGGAATAATCGCCACCACGCTTCTGCCTGGCCGTCGCATTGATCTCGAGGCGCTTCTATTCGGCGATATTCTTACTGTTTCGCGTTTCGATCTGGCGTTGATCTGGATAGGCGCGGCTTTGGTTCTTCCTTTCTTCGTTTGGCGCTGGAATGCACTTTTGACCGCGACCCTTGATCCTGATCTGGCCAGGGCGTCGGGACTTCGTCCGGAAAGAGAACAGATGGGTCTGACCTTCGCGCTTGCTGTAGTCATTGCGATCTCGATCGAGGTGATTGGTGTCCTGCTGATCGGGGCACTTCTCGTCATACCTGCCGCAGCTGCGCGGCCCC
Organism: Aestuariibius insulae; assembly: GCF_040783535.2. Taxonomy (NCBI): domain Bacteria; kingdom Pseudomonadati; phylum Pseudomonadota; class Alphaproteobacteria; order Rhodobacterales; family Paracoccaceae; genus Aestuariibius; species Aestuariibius insulae. The sequence continues at coordinate 217,039 of NZ_JBFONW020000002.1, read as the reverse complement.
TCGTCAAAACGCCAGAGCAGATGGTTTTGGGCGCTTTTGCAATCGGGCTTGTCTCTATTGTCGGAGGCCTCCAGATTGCGGCAATTCAGAATTTTCCGGCAGGCCCCACAATAGTCTGCACAGCCTTGATTTGCTTCATTCTAACAGCCCTCATGGCGCGCCTTTCACAGAAATGAACACGGCGCTTGCGCTAGGGAGCCTTTGCGTCCTTGCGTCAGCGGACTAGGCTAGCGCGGGAAACAGCTACCGGAGATCTCGTCATGCCACTCAATAATACTGAAGACCGCTATGGCAGCATCTCGAAGCTCTTTCATTGGTCGGTCATGCTGCTGATTTTTACGCTGATCCCATTGGGCATCTTTGCCAATCGGCTGGCCCATGCCGCCGAGACCGATCCAGCGGCCTACGGTCGTCAAGCTGCGTTTTGGTTTTCGCTCCATAAAACACTTGGCGTTACGTTACTCGCGCTCGCAATTTTACGAATTCTGTGGACGTTGACACAGACCAAACCAGCCCCGCTCCATTCCGAGCGAAAGGTCGAAACCTTTCTTGCCGGAACAGTTCATTGGCTTCTCTACGCTTCTCTCATTCTTGTCCCGTTGGCAGGCTGGGTTAGCCACGCGGCCTCCGCCGGTTTTGCTCCGATTTGGTGGCCCGCTGGCCAAGGGCTTCCGCTTGTTCCGCAATCCACCGCCGTCAAGGAGATTGCAGGCAACCTTCACATCATCTTTGAGAGGGTCTTGGTGATCGCCCTTTTTCTCCACATCGCAGGGGCTCTGAAGCATCACTTCATCGACAAGGACGCAACGCTGCGCCGGATGTGGTTCGGAAAAATCGAGGTGCCTGATCTATCTCTATCCCGTCACATATCGAGGCGTAGTACCGGTCTAGCCGCTGTCGCGGTCTATCTCATCGCGCTCGGCGTTGGCGCAGGAATGGGGCTTTATAGAGTCGAAGCCGCACCTGTCAGCGCAGTCGCGACACCCAGCGAAGCATCACGCACCAATGGACAAGGCAACTGGCAAGTACAAGGCGGCGCGATCAACATAACCGTCCAGCAATTCGGATCTCCGGTCGAAGGACAGTTCGGCGAATGGTCGGCCGAGATTGACTTCGACGAAACGACTGGAAGCGGAACGGTTGAGGTCGATATCGACATCTCCTCCCTATCCCTTGGATCCGTGACAGATCAGGCAATGGGGCCATCCTATTTCGACGCTCAGGCGCATCCAGAAGCCACCTTTAGAGCTGATATTTCCCCGGCCGAGACAGACAACGCCTATCTTGCCAACGGGACGTTGACCCTGAAAGGAAGCGAGATACCAACCTCCCTGCCCTTCACATTGATAATCGATGGCGACACCGCGCAGATGGAAGGCTCTCTAACGCTTGACCGACGTGAGTTCAGTATAGGCGGAGATGATCCTGATCCCGGGTATGAAGTTCCAGTTGTCATCACACTGACAGCGCAACGCGGCGCTACCTGAGCCAAAGAAAAAGCCGCCTCGCGATAAGACGGCTTCTTCGATTTCAAAAGATGGATGGGTTACTCGGCTTTTTCCGCCTCAAGTGAGATAATCACTTCGACCTCATCACTGACAGCAGGGGCAAACGCACCAACGCCAAAGGCTTCGCGGCTCAACGTCGTCGTCGCATCAAAGCCGAGCCAAGGCTTTTCGGCCATCGGGTTCACATCCGCTTTGTTGAGTGTCGTGGCCAGAACGACCTCGTTCGTGATCCCGTTCATCGTCAGGTTACCAGTGATGTCAGCAGTGTCGTCGCCGGTCACAGTAATCGATGTGCTCTCGAAAGAGACCATATCATTTCCGCTTTCCGCTTGAGCCGAGGCGTTAAAGAAATCCTCGCTCATAAAGTGTTGGTCGCGCTGCTCCCATCCTGTGAACATCATCGTCACCGGCATCGAAACGTTGACGCTTGAGTTCTCGGGATTTTCCTCATCGAACATGATTTCGCCCTCGAAACCTGAGAACATGCCGTAGGTCGTCGAGAAACCGAGATGGTTGTAGCTGAAAACAACCTGACTATGGCTCGAGTCGAGTGTGTAGGCCTCGGGCTCAGCAAAGGCGGGTGACGTGAATACCAGCGTAGCGGCGGCAGCCAAAGCGGTGCGGATCATGAAGAACTCCTTTCAGGAAGCTGGGGCAATGTCATAGATGTGATGTCGGTCAATTCTCTGACAAGGCAAACCCCCGGATGCGCGCATAACATGTTCGTCAAAGCACACCGCTCTGCCGATGTCTGCCCGGCTTCAGGGCTTCAAACCGGGCAGCTCGCCTTACGCTTTATTCGTAGCGATGCTCAATTGTGATCGGAGGTTCGTCGCCAACAGTGATTTCGCGGGCGTAAAGTTCCGGACGCGGCAGAAGATCATCGTCCATAATGCCTGTAACCGTCACCTGCTCTCCGACGTCAGCGGGAACCCAGTTGGGGCCGACATAGACCCGCAGACTGCCAGTGGAGTCCCGGATCCGAAACTCATCAGTATCCATGACACGGTCAACTGTGCCTTGGACCGTCACAGTCTGCCCTCGCTTTACATCCTCGATCGAGGTGATGTCGCTCGCGGCAAAAGTGGCGATTGGCAGAGAACACAGTGCAAGAGTTGAAACGAGACGGAGGTGCATGGTGATGAGATCCTTCTCTAATGAGTTGCAATACTTTATAGATGGGATCTGTATTGTCTGACAAAAGATGTCAGAAATCTATTCTCTAGCGATATAGCGCAGTTGGGCGAAAACGCGCCTAGCTCAAAGGAAAGCTGCCCTTAAAACGACAATCCTCCCCGCTTGCGTGAGCAAAGCGGAGAGGACGTCTCACGAACCTGTTCCGCTTCCCCACGGAACGATCCGGAGATCCCGCCTTTAAGCGGCTACTCGCAGCTGCGCGCGTTCAGCTTTACGGGCCCGGGCCCAGCCGCCCATGAGGTCCGCACCAATCCGATCGCGCAATTCTGCGAGGTGATATTCCTGGCCCGACGCAACGAGAAGCGTCTGGTTCGTGTTCCGATACCGCATTAACAGCCGCACTTGACCATCCCGCCGTTCGGAGCGGTCAATAAAGACTTGGCTCATCGCGCAAAACCCGTAGCGATCTGCAACTGTTGAGCTCCCTCGTTTCGTCCGTAGAACTTCGCGGATTTCGGAATTCACGACGTCGATCTGAAGTTCGGGCAGAGATCCGCGCGTGGCGAAGTAAAAGAGGAATGCCGCGATGGATGCCAGCATCAGGGAAGCCCCGACCTTCATAACCGCCATCTCCGCACCAAGAGCGGAACCGGGTACTGTCCAAAGTCCGATAGCTGCAACGGCCAGACTAAGCCCTATGAGTGAAGCGATGGACTGTACGATATGGGCGACGACAGGAGCGGCATCAATTGAGCGGATGGTATAGCCCCACTCCTTTTCCAAGACCGTGAACCCTGACATGACAGCCGGGTCTGGTGTCATATTGATGGTCTGTTCGGGATTTCCGAATGCAGGCAGGGCAGTCATGGCTTCCGCTCCTTGATGGGTCGTTCTTCATACACCGTGGCAACAGAGGTCGGAGTTTACGGTGGCGGAAACATGACGGCTGCGAGGTATTAAGGGGCCTCTTTCGGGACCGCATCGCCACAGGAGGGGCAAAGTCACGACGGGGTTGCGCGCTTCGCGATCTTGGCTATAAGCGCATCTTCTTCCGCGAGATTTCTTTGCTGCGCAGTCTCTCGTGGGTTCGGGAGCGGAAGTTATCATCCCCGACCCTTTGAAATGCGCTTGAAAAACGGAACACTGCTCATGCCTCTTTACGAGCATGTCTTCATTGCGCGTCAGGATTTGTCCAACACGCAAGCTGAAGGCCTCATTGAACATTTCGGGACCGTCCTCGCGGATAACGGCGGCAAGGTCGTCGAAAATGAATACTGGGGCGTCAAGACGATGGCCTACAAGATCAACAAGAACCGCAAAGGGCACTACGCCTTCCTGCGATCGGACGCGCCGGCGCCCGCCGTTCAGGAGATGGAGCGTCTGATGCGCCTGCATGACGATGTTATGCGTGTTCTGACGATTAAGGTCGACGAACATGACGAAGGCCCCTCGATCCAGATGCAAAAGCGTGACGAGCGTGACAGCCGCCGCCGCGACCGTGACCGCTAAGGGAGACTGAACAGATGGCTACGAAACCTTTCTTCCGCCGCCGTAAGTCCGACCCGTTCGAGGGCGATAACGCTCCGACGATCGACTATAAGGACACGAAGCTTCTGCAGCGCTACATCTCGGAGCGCGGCAAAATCGTGCCCTCCCGCATCACCGCCGTTGGCGCCAAGAACCAGCGCAGGCTCGCCCAGGCCATCAAGCGCGCCCGGTTCCTCGCCTTGCTGCCATACGCTGTAAAGTAAGGACAGATCATGGATATCATCCTACTCGAACGCGTCGCCAAGCTTGGCCAGATGGGCGAAGTCGTCACTGTCAAGGAAGGCTACGCACGCAACTTTCTTCTGCCGCAGGGCAAGGCTCTTCGTGCCAACGAGGCGAACATCAAGCGCTTTGAGAGCGACAAGGCCCAACTTGAGGCGACCAACCTCGAGACCAAGAAAGAAGCCGAAAGCCTCGCCGCCAAGCTCGATGGTGAGACGTTCATCGTGATCCGCTCTGCCTCGGACAGCGGCGCGCTCTATGGCTCCGTTTCAACCCGGGACGCGGCCGATGCCGCGACCGAAGCGGGCTTTTCTGTCGATCGTAAGCAGGTCGCCCTGAACGCTCCGATCAAGGAGCTTGGCATTCACGATGTTCTCGTGAACCTTCACCCCGAGGTTGATGCGACGATCAAGCTGAACGTTGCCCGTTCTGCCGAAGAAGCCGAGCTTCAAGCGCAGGGCAAATCGATCCAGGAGCTGGCCGCCGAAGAGGAAGCCGCTGCGGAATTCGAGATCGAGCAGCTTTTTGACGATATCGGAGCAGCCCAGCTTGATGAGCTTGAGACCGAGGTCGAACAGCAGACGGACCAGCCCGCTGTTCTTGAGAAGTCAGAACTCGATGAGAAACTCGAGGATTAACCTCCTAACACTCTGTTAGAAAACGAAAAGGCGCGCCAACAAGGCGCGCCTTTTTTTGCGACAGAATACTCGCATACTCTTAAAAAGACGGCGCGCACTCATACCAGATAGTCCGCAAGGGATCACCCAATCACCATTCAACATGCGCCGCTTGTTTGGCCGTAACAGTGGCCGAACACGCTAAAATCGTTACCTTCCAAAAAACCGTTACCGTTCCGTAAACACTGCGGTAGCACCATACTAGGCTACTAATTCGCCTACCCACTCATCCGATCCTACCGATGGCCGTTAAACTCTCCTGACCATACGTAAACATTAACCTAGGATGAGCGGGATTGCGCGTGAATACTCCGTCAATCGAATGGCAAATTCTGACGAAAGAGCGTCAAAGGTCCGTTTGATCCAAGAAAATCAGGGCCAAGTCGCATCTACCTAGTGCAGTTGGAAAAATGCATTCGCACCCTTCGAGCGAAGTTCCACAGCGCCCTCTTGCTTTGAACAAACTGCATGGCGTGACACCATGCGGGGTGCCCCTACCCTCGCGTCCACAGAGTTATCGTAAAAGAAAAGGCCGCCCAGACAGGCGGCCTTTCAAATCGCAAGAAGGGAAAGGCTTACGCCTCGTCTTCTGCTTCCATCTCCTCGACAGCTTTCTGAAGGTCCTCTTTCGAGACTTCCTTCTCCGTCACTTTTGCTCCCTCAAAGATATGGTCCACCACCTTGTCCTCGAAAAGTGGTGCACGAAGCTGCTGTTGCATTTGCGGATTGTTCTGAACAAATTCGAAGAACTGACGCTCCTGACCGGGATATTGACGCGCTTGGTTCATCACCGCTTGCGTCATCTCGGCGTCGGATACTTCCACCTTGGCCTTCTGCCCTACATCGGCAAGGAAAAGTCCCAGCTTCACGCGGCGCTCTGCCAGCTCTTTGTGTTCGTCGGTCGCTTCGATCTCCGGATGGTCGTGCCCTTCGACTTCGGGATTCTCCTCATGCCACAGCTGATGCGCGATCTGTCCAGCTTCGGCATCAACGAGTGACGGCGGAAGCTCGAACGAAACCTTCTCGTCAAGCACATCGAGCAGTTTACGTTTGGATACGGCTCGCGCCGCGCCTTGGTACTCAGCTTCAAGCCGCTCCGAGATCTGCGCCTTGAGCGAGACCAAATCCTCTGCGCCGAACTGCTTGGCCAACTCATCGTTGATTTCGGCAGCTTTAGGCGCCTTGACCTCTTTTACGGTTACGTCGAACACGACCGCCTGCCCGGCGAGGTCGGCAGCTTGGTAATCCTCGGGAAACGAGAGCTCGACCGCCTTCTCCTCGCCTGTTTTCAAGCCGATAAGCTGTTCCTCGAAGCCGGGAATGAATGAATTTGATCCAAGCACGAGGGGATAGTCCTCAGCAGTTCCGCCCTCAAAAGGCTCACCGTCCTTCTTCCCGACAAAGTCGATTACAACCTGATCGCCATCCTTGGCTTTAGAGCCCTTCTTACGAGCCTCGAAGTTCTGTGCCGTCTCGGCCAGATTCGCGAGTGCCTCGTCTAAGGAAGTGTCATCAGCCTTCACAACCATGCGCTCGATCTCGATATCCGAGAAATCCAGCTCCGGAACATCGGGAAGCGCCTCATAAGACAGGGCGACCTCGACATCGTCGCCCTCCTTCCAGTCTTCATTGGTCATCTCGACCTTCGGCTGCATCGCAGGGCGATCGCCGCTATCCTCGAAATGCTTGGACATGGCGCCATCGATGCTCTCCTGCATCGCCTCGCCCATCAGACGCTGGCCGAACTGCTTTTTCAGCAGCGCCATAGGCACCTTACCCTTCCGAAACCCCTTCATCTCGATCGTCGGCTGGGCCTCTTCCAGCTTTTCATTCACTTTCGCGTCGAGCTCGCCTGCGGTCACGGTGATCGCATAGCCGCGCTTGAGGCCGTCATTGAGGGTCTCGGTGACCTGCATCTTTGTTCCTTTTCGTTGTCTTGGTGCGGATGAAGGGACTCGAACCCCCACGCCGTGAGGCGCCAGAACCTAAATCTGGTGCGTCTACCAATTCCGCCACATCCGCATGTCGCTAGAGGCCAGCCCCAACAGGGCAAGCCCGAATTGCGGGGTATCTAACAAAGCAGACTGCCGGATGCGAGTGTCTTTTCGGTGGGAATGGCAGAAAAGACTCACTTCAAAACTTCCTCATCCAGAGGCCTCAATCCTGACCAGATCTCTAATAAAGTGAAAGTCGTAGGCAGTAGACAGGAAACGCCATGAATCCGAAAACGGACAGGCTCCAAAGCAGTCAAAACGCGCCCTTCCCCAGCGGTGCAGAAACGAAACTCGAAGACGGTCTTCTTGAAGGAGCCATCGTGCTCACTGTCGACGGGGCGATTCCCGTCGAGGATTTGGCCCCCGGCGATCGTATCCTAACCCTTGACGGCGGCACCGCCACGCTGGTCGACATCGAGGTGACCGAGATCGAAAAGCCCGCGCTCGCCGTGTCGAACGAGGCACTTGGCAAGGGCAAGCCCGAAGGCGACATTCTTTTGGCGGCCGATGCCAGGATCAGTCTGGGCGACTGGCGAACCAAAGCGCTCTTTGGGACGCAAGACACGACGATTTGCGCCAGTCGGATCGCCGACGGCGAACAGATCCGCAAGCTGTCACCCATGCGCTGGCGTATGTTCAACCTCCGCTTCACCGCAGATGAGATCATTTATGCGGACGGTCTTGAGGTAACGGCTCCGTCGGTCGCCTAACTTATACACGCGACATCGCCTCGACCGAGGCGATGTCGACCTTCCCACCTTCCTCAGTCTTGACGCATCGTAACGTCGCGATGCGCTCCCTCTAGCTTTCTGCATCGCAGCGCGATAGGAGGCCGCCAACTCTCCTCTTTTTTCCGATTATCAAGGCGCCCCATGGATCTCCGCAACGTTGCGATTATTGCTCATGTCGACCACGGCAAAACCACCCTTGTCGACGAACTTCTCAAGCAGTCCGGGGCCTTCCGCGAGAATCAGGCTGTGGCCGAGCGCGCTATGGACAGTAATGATCTCGAACGCGAACGCGGCATTACCATTCTCGCAAAGGCGACATCGGTCGAATGGAACGGCACGCGCATAAATATCGTCGACACACCCGGTCACGCCGATTTCGGCGGCGAGGTGGAGCGTATCCTCTCCATGGTTGACGGCGTGGTCTTGCTGGTTGATGCAGCCGAAGGTCCGATGCCACAAACCAAGTTCGTAACCTCGAAGGCCCTCGCCCTCGGCCTGCGTCCGATCGTCGTGCTCAACAAGGTCGACAAGCCAGATGCCGAACCGGACCGTGCGCTGGATGAAGTTTTTGACCTTTTCGCCAATCTTGGCGCTGATGACGACCAACTTGATTTTCCGACACTCTACGCGTCGGGACGTGCGGGCTGGGCCGATGACAGTCTTGAGGGTCCGCGTAAGGACCTGACCGCGCTGTTCGATCTAATCGTGGCCCACATCCCTGCGCCCCGCCAGCAAGCCGCTCAGAATGAACCTTTCCGAATGCTGGCCACAACCCTCGGTTCTGATCCCTTCATCGGTCGCCTGCTGACGGGGCGTGTAGAAAGTGGAACGCTCAAGGCAGGGGCGACCGTAAAGGCTCTGTCACGCACCGGGGACAAGATCGAACAGTTCCGCGTGACCAAGATCCTGGCCTTCCGCGGTCTTGCCCAAACCCCTATCGACGAAGCGCAGGCCGGAGACATCGTCTCTCTTGCGGGCATGACCAAGGCGACGGTTGCTGACACAATCTGCGATCCATCTATCGACGTGCCGCTCCCCGCCCAGCCCATCGATCCGCCGACCATTACCGTCAGCTTCGGTATCAATGACAGCCCGCTCGCGGGTCGCGACGGCAAGAAGGTTCAGTCCCGCGTCATTCGCGAACGCCTGATGAAAGAGGCGGAGTCGAACGTTGCCATCAAGGTCACCGACACACCCGGCGGCGAGGCCTTCGAAGTCGCGGGCCGCGGCGAGCTTCAGATGGGCGTTCTGATCGAAAATATGCGCCGCGAAGGCTTCGAGCTCTCGATCTCACGCCCTCAGGTCCTGTTCCGGGAAGAAAACGGCGCCCAGCTCGAACCGATCGAGGAAGTTACGATCGACGTCGACGACGAATATTCCGGTGCGGTAATTGAAAAGCTCACCGGTCCCCGCAAGGGGGATCTGGTGGAGATGAAGCAGCAAGGCGGTAAGACCCGCATCATTGCCCATGTCCCCTCACGCGGCCTGATCGGCTATCACGGCGAATTCCTGACCGATACGCGTGGCTCCGGCGTGTTGAACCGTGTCTTCCACGACTGGGCGCCGCATAAGGGTTCAATTCCCGGCCGTCGCCAGGGTGTTCTGATCTCGATGGAGAATGGCACTTCGGTCGCCTATGCGCTTTGGAATCTTGAAGATCGCGGTAAGATGTTCATCGGCGCGCAAGAGCCAATCTATACCGGAATGATCATCGGCGAGCATAGCCGCGACAACGATCTCGAGGTAAACCCGCTCAAAGGCAAGAAGCTGACCAATGTCCGCGCCTCGGGCACGGACGAGGCCGTTCGTTTGACCACGCCGATCACAATGAGCCTGGAACAGGCCATCGCCTATATCGACGATGATGAACTTGTCGAGGTCACGCCGAATGCGATCCGCCTGCGCAAGCGCCATCTTGATCCGCATGAGCGCAAGCGTGCCGCGCGAGCTGCAAGCTAAACTACATCTAAGGTAGTCCGGTATTCCGGACTATTCGACCGCAACGAGAAGAGCCAAAGTCTCTCCACGTCCGATGTTGGACGCGTTTGTACCAGTGGAGAAACCCAATGGCTTCTTTTGTTCAAGACTTTCAGATCATCCGCGAAACCCCTCTTCTGATCGGCGACGGCGCCCCTGCCGGCGACCGCGAAGAGCGCGAGATTCCCTTTAATATGCATGACATCCAGACCAATCAGCCTTGCATCCTGCATTTCGAGGTACGCGGTCTGGTCGTTGCAACCGAGAACCCGGTTGTCGAGATAAACAATCGCAAAGTCGGAGAGATCGACCGCTTCCATCTCCGCAGCAAGGGAAGTGATGGAGAGAACCATTTCTGGCTCCACCAAAGCCTTATCGTTCCGGCCAGCCGCGTCATCAACGGACGCAACACGCTTGAGATAACGGCTCCCGGCTGGCGCGACTCCAACACAAGCGATCGCTATGATGATTTCCAGATCCGGAACATCGTGATCTTCTACCGCACTCACCTCGCGGCCCAGACGATCAGCGCCTAAACTCAACGCTCTGGCGGCACCTCTGCGGCCAGAGCGCCCTCGCTTTAGAGGACGGTGGGCGGGGCGATGCGGGCATCGCCCACGAGCGTCGTCCCTGCCGTCCCTCAGTCGTCGGTCTCGACCACCACAATCTCGCGCTCCGACGCCGCCCGCGCCCATCCGAGCGCTTCTTGATACCGTGGATCGTTATAGGCGGCCATTGCCGCCTCGACCGATGGGAACCGCGCCACGACATTGCGCGCGCGGCCCTGCCCTTCAAGCTGCTCTACCCGTCCGCCGCGTGCAATGAACGTCCCGCCGTGGTCGGGGATCACCTCCGATGCAACCTTTATATATTTCCTGTAGGTGTCCGCATCGGTCACATCGACCCGCGCGATCCATAACGCCGCCATTTCTTAGCCCTCCACAGCTTCCCCAGCGACGATCCGCTCTGCCGCCGCGATCGCTTCAGCCGACCGGCTGACATCCTTGCCACCTCCCTGCGCCAGATCCGGGCGCCCGCCGCCGCCCTTTCCGCCCAGCTCGGCAACGGCCGCGCGCACCAGGTCCACCGCCGAAAGCTGCCCGGTCAGATCCGACGTCACACCGGCGGCGACGGCAGCTTTTCCACCGCTATCGGCGATCAGCAGAACCGCACCCGAGCCGATCTGTGCTTTGTATTCATCCACGAGGGCAGGCAGGTCTTTTCCTGTTACGCCATCCATAACCTGCCCGCGGAAGGAGACACCTCCGATATCCTTCGGTGCAGGCGCTTCGACAGCGCCGCCTGACATTGCAAGCTGCCGCCGCAGTTGTGCAACCTCGGACGTCAACGCCTTGCGCTCATCGAGCAACGTTTTCACCCGCTCCGGCACGTCGCTGGCCTGCGCCTTCAGCGCCAGCGCGGTCTCGGCCAGCCGCCGGTCCTGATCGGCCAGGTAAACGCGCGCCGCCTCCCCGGTCAGCGCCTCCACGCGCCGAACGCCCGAGGACGACGCGCTATCGCCCAGCATTACGAAAAGCCCGATCTCGCCCGTCCGCCCGACATGCGTGCCCCCGCACAGCTCGATCGAATAGCTCTGGCCGTCCACGCCCTTGTCAGAGCCGCCAAGCGTGCCCATCGACACGACCCGAACCTCATCGCCATATTTCTCGCCAAAGAGCGCCTGCGCCCCAAGATCGCGCGCCTCGTCCGGGGTCATCAGCCGCGTCTCGACCGGCGTGTTCTGCCGGATCATCGCATTCACCTCGGTCTCGACCTCTGCGATCTCGCCCAGCGTCAACGCCGTTCCATGGCTGAAATCGAACCGCAGCCTGTCCGGCGCGTTTAGCGACCCCCGCTGCGCCACATGATCCCCAAGCTGCCGCCGCAGCGCCTCGTTCAGCAGATGCGTCGCCGAATGGGTGCCGCAGACATCCGCCCGGCGCGCGCTATCAACCGTCAGCGTCACCGTATCGCCCACAGAGAGGGCGCCCCCGACCTTGCCGTGATGCACGAACACCCCATTCGCATGGTTCTGCACATCCGCAATCTGCACGGCCACACCCGACCCGCTCGTCATTAGGCCGGTATCGCCAACCTGACCGCCCGCTTCGGCGTAAAACGGCGTCTGGTTGACGACGATGGCCACCGTCTTGCCCGCGCCCGCGCTCTCGACCTGCGCACCATCCTTGACGAGCGCCTGCACCACAGCCTCGGCAGTCAGCGTCTGATAGCCCAGAAATTCCGTCGGGCCCGCGGCATCACGCACATCGAACCACACGCTTTCATCCGCAGCCGCGCCCGTGCCCTTCCATCCGGCCCGCGCCTGCGCTTTCTGCGCGGCCATCGCCGTCTCGAACCCCTCCACATCGACCTCGCGCCCCTGCTCGCGCAGCGCATCCTGCGTCAGATCCAAAGGAAACCCGTAGGTATCATAAAGCTTGAACGCCGCCGCACCCGGCAAGGTCGCCCCGTCCGGCAAGTCGCTCAATTCGTCTTCCAGCAACCTCAAGCCGCGCTCGAGCGTCTGGCGAAATCGCGTTTCTTCTGCCTTGAGCGTTTCTTCGATGACCGTTTGCGCCTGCCCCAGTTCTGGATAGGCGGCCCCCATGAGTCGGACAAGGTCCGGCACCAAGCGATGCATGAGCGGGTCAGCCGCTCCAAGCAGATGCGCATGGCGCATCGCCCGACGCATGATGCGACGCAGGACATAGCCACGTCCCTCATTGGACGGCATGACACCTTCGGCAAGCAAAAATGATGTAGAGCGCAGATGATCCGCTATCACCCGATGATGGCTGATATACGCCTCGCTGATATCCGTGCTTGTGGCATGGGCCGAGGCGTCGACTAACGCTCGCATCAGATCGGTTTCGAAAACGTTGTTCGTTCCCTGCAAGAGCGACGAGATGCGCTCGAGTCCCATCCCCGTATCGATCGACTGATTGGGCAACTCGGTTCGGCTGCCGTCCTCGAACTGCTCGTATTGCATGAAAACGAGGTTCCAGATCTCGATAAAGCGGTCGCCATCCTCCTCTCTTGATCCTGGAGGGCCGCCCCAGATTTGATCGCCATGGTCAAAGAAGATCTCGGATGACGGCCCACACGGCCCCGTTGGACCCATCATCCAGAAATTATCGTCTGTTGCGATCCGGATAATCCGATCGTCCGGAAGACCCGCCACCTTCTTCCAAAGATCCGCCGCTTCGTCGTCAGTATGATAGACGGTCACCAGCAGCTTTTCTGCCGGGATTTCAAGCTCCTTAGTTAAGACCTCCCAAGCATAGGGAATAGCGGTTTCCTTGAAGTAATCCCCAAATGAGAAATTCCCGAGCATCTCAAAGAATGTCAGATGCCGCGCCGTGTAGCCCACATTGTCGAGGTCATTGTGCTTGCCGCCCGCACGCACGCATTTCTGCGAGGTCGTCGCACGTTTGTAATCCCGTGTCTCGGCGCCGGTGAATAGATTTTTGAACTGCACCATGCCCGAATTTGCGAACATCAATGTGGGATCGTTGCGCGGCACAAGCGGAGAAGAGGGAACCACCGCGTGATCCTGCGCCTCGAAATAGCCTAGAAATGTGCTACGGATATCGTTCAGCGACGGCATATGGACGGTCTCGCACGAAATGGAAAAAATGAGCTTGCACGGAATAGCCACCCCCAGGCCTTTCGTAAAGGCGGCAGGACGGGCAGCCCGTCAAACCAGGTAAGTCATTCCTACAAGAAAGGAACTCCGTTGGACATTTTGATCTCGGTCGGTCTGCCCCTTGGCCTTGCCTTCATCATGTTTTCGCTTGGCGTGGGGCTGACTGTCGGTGACTTTGTCCGGGTCAGCCAAAGGCCTGGCGCCTTTTTTGTCGGCGGGCTCAATCAGATGATCCTGCTGCCGCTGATTGCGTTTTTCTGCATTCGTCTTTTCGTTCTCACCGACGAGCTGGCCGTAGGTGTCATGATCCTGTCGGCTTGCCCCGGAGGAGTGACCAGCAACATCATTACCCGGCTGGCCAAAGGCGATGTCGCCCTTTCGGTCTCACTCACCGCTGTTATCAGCTTAGCCAGCGTGGTGACGGTCCCGCTCATTCTTGCCTTTGCGCTCTCGACATTCATGGGGGCCGATGCGCCGCCGGTGAACATCGCGGCAACGGCGCTCACGATGTTTGCATTGACCGTCGTTCCGGTTCTGCTCGGTCTGAGTGCGCGCCACATTGCTCCAACGCAGATTGTTAAAGCGGAACCTTATCTGGCGCGGGCCGCCACGATTCTCTTCGTTCTGATCATCTCTTCGGCACTTGCCGCAAGCTGGTCGCTCTTTGTCGCGAACATTCCTCGTCTTGGACCCGTCCTTGTGCTTCTCCTTACGCTTCTCACGGCAATCGGATTCGCTCTTCCCCGATTTGCGGGGCGAACGAAAACCGAGGCGAAGACGATCTCGATCGAGACCGGGGTTCAGAATGGCACTCTTGGTATCGCTATCGCGAGCCTTCTCATAGGCGAAGAGGCCGGGTTCAGTGCTTACGCACTTCCGTCTGCCGTTTATGGTATTGTGATGTATCTCATCATCGTCCCGGTCATTCTCGTCTATCGCCGGATGGACTAGGACGCCGCTGAAGGCTTGGTCGACGCTCGAGATGCGTCGCTCCTCGATCGCGCGTTGAGCTGAACGTTCCCTAAACCAGCCAGATCATCGATTGCCCAATCCCGCGTCGTAAAACTAGAAAGAGGCAGCCCGTCGGCCGCCCCTTCCGGCAATATTCTCCGCATCCTTGTCAGTTTGCGTCGGCCCTTTCGGGAGTTGGCCATCTCCAATCGGTTAACCCTCGATTAGGGCGTCATCCTCATTTCGCTCACCTGGCGGCACGTCGAAATCCAGCCCATGAGCTGCGCGGATCTTATCTTCGATCGCCAGCGCAATCTGACTATTCTCTTTTAAGAATGTCTTGGCGTTCTCTCGCCCCTGCCCGATCCGCTCATCACCATAGCTGAACCAAGCTCCCGACTTCTCGACGACACCGGCTTTAACCCCAAGATCGAGCAATTCGCCCATCTTCGAAATGCCTTCGCCGTACATGATGTCGAATTCGACCTGCTTGAAAGGCGGCGCCACCTTGTTCTTGACGACCTTTACACGCGTCGCGTTGCCGACCACCTCGTCACGATCCTTGAGGGCCCCGATCCGGCGAATATCCAGACGCACCGAGCTATAGAATTTCAGCGCATTTCCACCTGTCGTTGTCTCCGGGCTACCGAACATGACGCCAATCTTCATCCGAATCTGGTTGATGAACACAACGGTGCAATTCGTGCGGTGGATCGACCCGGTCAGTTTGCGCATGGCCTGGCTCATCAGGCGGGCATGAACACCCACGCTGCTATCGCCCATATCGCCTTCAAGCTCGGATTTCGGGGTCAGCGCAGCGACCGAGTCGACGACAATCATGCTGACCGCACCGGACCGCACGAGAGTATCGACGATTTCGAGCGCCTGTTCACCCGTGTCAGGCTGAGAAATCAGCAGTTCATCAAGATTGACACCGAGCTTACGCGCATATTGCGGATCCAACGCATGCTCTGCATCCACAAATGCGCAAACACCGCCCTTCTTTTGTTCCTCAGCAACACAATGCAGGGTCAGTGTCGTCTTGCCTGACGATTCAGGACCATAGATTTCGACGATCCGCCCCTTCGGAACACCGCCAATCCCCAAAGCAATATCGAGACCGAGCGATCCTGTGGACGTCGCTTCAATCTCCTGAATGGCGTTGCCGTCGCCGAGCTTCATGATCGAGCCTTTGCCGAACTGCCGCTCGATCTGTGCAAGTGCGGAATCCAACGCCTTTTGCTTGTCCGCGCTCTTTTTGTCCGTCATTTGAAGGAGGTCCGCTACTGCCATGTCCTGTTTCCTTATTTCACGCTGTCGGTGGACCGACAATCGCTGGTTTGTTCTGCTCTTGTTCTGCTGCTTATGAGAACAAAAGAAGATCATATCAAGCGAAAATCCACGCCTTCCAGTTTCCGAGCTTTTGGTTAAAGACTTCTTACCTGGAGCTAGTAGATCCACCCTCTGTGAAGGAGACTTCGCCAAATGCTTGTTTTTTGGGAACAAAACCTTGTTCTTCTTGCGGTCCCAAAGACCGGATCAACGGCGCTGATGTCCGGGTTGCGAAAGCATGTGACGATGATGGTCACGAACCCGCCCCATCTCAAACATGCACCATTCTATCGCTACCAGCGGTTCCTCCATCCCTACTTCAAACAGGCGGGTGGCAAAACAATGGAGACAGCAGCTGTAATCCGTCATCCGGTGGACTGGCTGAGCAGCTGGTATCGCTATCGCTATCGAGATGATCTCGTAGGCAAGAAAAACAGTACTCGAGGAATCAGCTTCGATGAATTTGTTCTTGAATACGCTAAAACAGAGGATCGAAAGCCTTTCGCACAGGTCGGATCACAATATCAATTCGTACGAAATAGCGAAGATGAAGTCGGCGTGACATTTCTTTTCCAGTACGAGGACCAATCTCGCTTCCTGTCCTTCCTGAAACGCCGCTTAGACACAGAGATCGAGCTGCCGATCAAGAATGTGTCCCCCAAGTTGGACCTCTCGCTCTCAACTGAGGTGGAGGCGGAGCTTCGTCGGGCCAGGCCAGAGGAGTTCACGACCTGGGAAACTGCAGGTCTCTCCTCTGACGAAGAGTAGGCAATTCAGCAGAGCTGCTGTTCTACCGTAACCGTCAGATCGTTGAGCGAGAACGGTTTTGGCAAGAAGACTGAGTGTGGAATTGCCTCATTGGCATCGCTAAACGCGTCTTCTGCGTAACCAGATACAAAAACAACTCGCGTTCTGGGGCGTGTCTTCAGTGCTTCCCGCACCCAACTGGGTCCATCAAGGCCGGGCATTATTACATCGCTGACAAAGACGTCGACACGCAGCTCTGGATCCGACAACATCTCCAATGCCGTTTCCGCGCAATCAGCCTCAAGCACGGTATAGCCGCGCATTCGCAGCGCGCGGGAGGCAAAGGCCCGAACGGGCGCCTCATCCTCAACTAATAATACGACACCATCAGTCGCCATACCCATAGGAGGCAGCGTGAGTTCCGGCGCGGGATTACTCTTCGGCGCAGGCTTATCATAGGCCGGCAAGAGCATAGTGAAGGTTGTTCCTCCGCCCGCAGGGGAATCCACAAAGATAAATCCACCGGTTTGCTTCACAATGCCGTAGACCGTCGACAGGCCAAGCCCAGTCCCCTCTCCTACTCTTTTCGTGGTGTAGAAGGGCTCGAAGATCTTCGGCAATTTCTCGGGCGCTATCCCGGTGCCTTCATCATGAACTTTCACCGCGACATAGTTCCCAACCGGAACAATCGCGCGATCTCGTTCGAGAGGTGTTGCGAGGGTTACACTCTCGGTCTCAATGCGGATCTCACCACCATTTGCCATCGCGTCCCGCGCGTTGACAACAAGGTTCATCATGACCTGCTCCAATTGCCTTTTGTCAGCACGGATCGGCTGGAGCCCAGGGTCATGGCTGAGCGAGAGCCTAATCCGCTCCCCCACCAGCCTGTTGAGAAGATGTGTCAGATCCGACATCGTGTCGCGGATATCCAGAACCTCGAGCCGCAAGTTCTGTTTGCGAGAGAATGCCAAGAGCTGCCCCACGAGGCTTGCTGCTCGGTTGGCATTTTGATTGATCTGGATGAGGTCGCCGTAGTCTGGGTCGCCCTGATCGTGACGCAACAGAAGAAGATCGCAATGTCCTGAAATCGCAGTCAGAAGATTGTTGAAATCATGTGCCACGCCACCCGCAAGCTGGCCGATCGCTTGCATCTTTTGACTCTGAACGAACTGTGCCTCTAGCGTCTTTAGCTCGGTTACGTCTTTCATAACGGCGATAAGAACCGTTTCGCCTAGCTCAACCATAGGGCTCAATGCCACCTGGACGAAGGTTTCCGCTTCGTCGCAGCTTGCCCGCAGAAATTCCGTCTGGTTCGCACCCTGTCCGCGAGCTGCCTGCTCCACCCAGTCTTGCAATGGACGACCGAGGCCCTCGACCAGATCGGAAAACCGCATGCCCGAAGATATCTCGCTACGCAGGAGAGTTCGGGCCTCCCGGTTCGATGCAAGAACCAGACCTGTCGTATCCAACTTCAGAAGCGGCACGGGCAACGCTTCTATCCCCGCCCAATCGGATGGCCCGCTATCGGACTTAGAGACTTCGATGATATGGACGTCCTGTCCTCCATCATCCCGATCATTTAAGGCGATAACACAAGGGACATGTCCGCTTGGTGTCCGGATCGCGTTCAACCGCCCATGCGCCAGCGGCATGTCCGCAAAAACACGATTAGGACTATACGTAGGGTTTGGGAAACGACTCTTCATCGCTGCATTCACATGGATGATATCGCCTGCCGAATTAAGACGGAGCGCCGGCAGAGCTCCCTCTTCCTGTGCGGTACGGGACAACTGTCGCGAATCTGTTAAGCGCCAGAGTAAACCGGCCTCCCCTGCACGGTGGACACTCAACCGTGCAGACCCGTCCTGCGTCATGATTTCTTCGACGGCATTGCCATCGGCTCGCGCTCGGCTTTGCAACTGGAACAGGCTGGCTGCTGGATCTGCGAAAAAGGAACTGAACGCGTCGAGTAGCGTTTTCTGGCCCTCAGCGCCGAAAAGCATCTGCGCTGCCGCGTTTCGATAGACGACCGTCGTATGCGCATCAGTGACGATACACGGAGCTGGATCGGCCTCGGCGATCTGCGCGGCGGAGGTAACTAGATCCTTCTGCCGTAACTTGTTTCTCCGATCTCGGAGGAGAAACCAGAGGCCAAGAAAGCAGGTCAATGCCCCGACACCAATCAACGTAAGTGCCGCCGCGGGATCCGACATAAGGACAGCTCCCAGCAGAAGGGTGATCCCGGCAGCTAGGGCAAACGATACCATCGAGTTACGCGAATTCGTCTGACCAGCAATAGAAGAAAGATCTTGGGACACGGGGGCACTCCACTCACAAAACAACGGTGCCCTGTTTGCCCCCAAACCTGACGATCCGCCTTACACAACCAAGCATGAACCGCTTAGTTAAATCACGCAACCGCCGGTTCTGCCTCCCCCAAAATAGCGAGGTAGAAGCCGTCGCCTTTGGATGACGGTTCAAAATAATGCTCTTCTCGCAACACAAACGAAGGATTGCGAGATAGAAAGGCGGCAATCTGCGCTCCGTTCTCTTCAGCGAAGATTGAACAGGTTGCGTAGGCCAACGTCCCTCCCGGCGCCGTCAGATCAGCTGCCTCATCAAGAATATTCGCTTGTGTCGATACCAGCTCAGCCAATTGTTCCGGCGTTAGCGTCCACTTGCCTTCGGGATTGCGCCTCCACGATCCACTGCCAGAACAGGGAACGTCGCAAACCACGGTGTCAAATTTTCCGATAACGTCATTCACGACGGTCACTTCGACCCCCGCCCGTTTAGCTCGCGAGGGCAGATCAACCATACGGCCCGGCGCTATATCATGGGCGAAAAATGATGCCTCCACTCGGGCGGCCATTGCCAAGGTCTTGCCCCCTCCGCCCGCGCAGAAATCAAGGATCCGCCCACCCTCGGGTATCGGAACCAAATCGCTTAGAGCTTGCGAAGAGGCGTCCTGTAATTCGATCAGCCCATCTAGATAGGCAGCGGACTGCTTCAAACGGCGCGCATTTCCAACCACTTCGAGAGCGTTCATGACCTTCTGATGAGGCACTGCCTGAACCCCGTCATCCGCCAACATACGTATCGCATCCTCCGGGCTTCCCGCTCGCCGATTGACCCGAGCGAAAACCGGTGCCCTCTGTCTTAGAACGGACCAGACCGCGTCGCGTCGTGACGGTTCGATCTTGTCGTAAACCCAATCAGGCACATCCGCCTGAACGGCCGGGGAAAGCGCCTCCCATGGAGCGCCGAACTCTTCGGGTGATACTGGCGCCGGTGCGTATCCTTGACCGCTAAAAACAGCACCCAGATCAACCCCATCTTGGCGCATCAAACCGATCAAGAGCCCACGACAGGTACAGGCTCCGCCCATCGCAGCAGCAGACCGCCGCCGCCGTAAAACCGAGAAAACCAAATCGCGGATTGCAGCACGATCCTTTGATCCGGCAAAGCGGCTCCTTCTCGTCCAGCCGATCAAAGCTCGATCTGCTGTCTCGCCTGCCAGAATTCGATCAATGATCTCGATCGCCGCTGCAACATGCGCGCCGGGCGTCATCTACATTGCTCGATAATTCGGTGCCTCACGCGTGATCTGAACATCATGGACATGGCTTTCCCGAAGGCCGGCACCCGTAATTTTCACAAACTGGCACCGGGTCCGCATATCCTCAACCGTTGCGCATCCGGTATAGCCCATCGCCGCGCGCAAGCCGCCAACGAGCTGATGGATCACGGCACCGGCAGATCCTTTGTAAGGCACCTGCCCTTCGATCCCTTCTGGCACAAGCTTGTCACTCGCTGCATCTTTCTGGAAGTACCGGTCTGCGGACCCCCGCGCCATGGCGCCCAGCGATCCCATTCCGCGATACGATTTGAAGGATCGTCCCTGATAGAGAATAACTTCCCCAGGACTTTCATCGGTTCCTGCGATCATCGATCCGACCATCGCGCAGGACGCTCCAGCGGCAATTGCTTTTGCAAAATCACCAGAGAATTTAATTCCCCCATCCGCAATCACAGGGATTTCACCCGCGCCACGAGCGGCATCGATAATCGCAGTGAGCTGAGGAACACCCACACCCGCGACCATTCGCGTCGTGCAGATTGATCCAGGTCCGATCCCGACTTTTACCGCATCAGCGCCCGCGTCAATTAGGGCCCGTGCACCCTCCTCCGTAGCGACGTTTCCAGCGACGACTTGTACCTCGTTGGAAAGTCGTTTGGCGCGCTCCACTGCCCGTGCCACACCCTCCGAGTGACCATGAGCGGTATCGATCACGATCATATCGACCCCTGCATCGACCAGAGCCTCCGACCGCTCGAACCCGGCATCCCCGACCGTGGTCGCGGCGGCAACGCGCAGGCGCCCTAGTCCATCCTTGCATGCGACCGGGTTCAGGACCGCCTGCTCGCTATCCTTGAGCGTCAAAAGCCCAGTGAGCTTACCAGCGCCATCCACGACCAGAAGTTTCTCGATCCGACGTGCCTTCATCAAGGATCGAGCTTCGTCCAGATCTGCCGGCTCGTGAAGCATCGCCAAATTGTTCGATGTCATCATCGCCGAAACCGGTGTTGCATCGTCCTCAGCGAACCGCATATCGCGATTGGTCACGATCCCGACAACTTTTCCATCGCCGTTGACCACTGGAAATCCAGTGACGCGATACCGCTCCTGCAGCGCCTTCGCATCTGCCAAAGTTTGATCGGCACGCAACGTGATCGGATTGTAGACGATCCCACTGACGAACCGTTTCACACGCCTGACTTCTCGGGCCTGCACGTCGATATCCAGGTTACGATGGATGACACCTATTCCACCGGACTGCGCCATGGCGATTGCCATACGGCCTTCCGTCACTGTGTCCATCGCCGAGGAGAGAAGAGGGATGTTCATGCTGATGTCCCGGGTCACCCGCGTACGAGTATCCGCCGTCGCCGGCAAAACCGACGATGCCGCGGGCACCAGTAGGACATCATCAAAGGTAAGCGCCTCACGAATCTCCATGCTCTGTCTCCCGGCATGCTACGTTTGGCGCGTCCCTATCTCACGAATACCTGCTGCCGGAAAGGGGGATCGGAAGCTCTCGCCATATAATCCACAATCTGACAATCTGGACGCGCTACCTTCGACAAGATGCACCTGCTAGACAGAACGCTGTTGTAGACCGGTCCGCATAACACTTGCCATCTTCAGCGGGGTGCTAAACGCACCCACCGCCTGTCTCTAACTCGCAGAAGAAAACGCCGGGTCTTGCTTCATCCCATGCACCTTCTTCACCCGGGAGGATATGTCTCGCACCTAATGTCGCGCCCCTCTAGCCTCCGTTCTCCCAACACGGCATAGATCAGCACATGACCGACCCTCTTGTTATCTTCACTCCATCTGGAAAGCGTGGCCATGTTGCCGCCGGTACGACCGTCCTTGACGCGGCTCGCCAGCTTGGCGTCGATCTAGATAGCGTTTGCGGAGGGCGCGGCATTTGTTCGAAATGCCAGGTTCAACCCGGTATAGGTTCGTTCCCGAAACACGGTATTGCCGTCGCGGACGATGCCCTGTCGGACGTCAACGCAGTCGAACAGCGCTATGACGAAAAACGCGGCCTAAAACCGGGCCGCCGCCTCGGATGTCAGGCCTGCATTCAGTCTGACGTTCTGCTCGACGTTCCTCCAGAAAGCCAGTTGCATAAGCAGGTCGTACGAAAAGCGGCAACACAGAAGGACATCCGGCTCGATCCGGCGATTCGGCTTGTTTATGTGGAAGTCGCGCAACCGGACATGCATGATCCGTCCGGCGACCTAGAGCGCTTGAAATCCGCACTTCAAGATCAATGGCAGATTGAGGACCTTCGAATTGATCTGACCCTTCTCAAAACGCTCCAGACAACTTTGCGGAAAGGCAATTGGACCGTTACCGCAGCTCTCTATCAGACCGAGGGCCCGCCTCGCCTCGTTGCCCTTTGGCCAGGTCTCTACGAGGGCCCGGTTGCAGGAATTGCTATTGATCTGGGCTCTACCACGATAGCCGGTCATCTATGCGATCTACGCTCCGGCAGCGTTCTAGCTTCATCAGGTTTGATGAATCCTCAGATCCGGTTTGGCGAAGATCTCATGTCTCGTGTCAGCTACGCAATGATGACGGAGAACGGCGCAGACGAGATGACCCGTGCTGTCCGGGAAGGCCTTGGCGATCTCGTTCGTGCCTTAGCGGCAGAAGTAGGCATTCCGCCCGAGGTCATCCTCGACGTCACTTTGGTCTGCAATCCCGTCATGCATCACCTTCTGCTGGGGATCGACCCGTATGAGCTGGGTCAAGCTCCTTTCGCTCTTGCCACCGCCGATGCGCTTACCCTTACCGGAGGCGATCTCGATCTGCCAACAGCTCCGACTGCTGGTGTTTATATTCTCCCTTGTATCGCGGGCCATGTGGGTGCGGATGCGGCTGCAGTTGCACTCTCCGAAGCACCGGATCAGGCCCAAGAACTCACGCTGATCGTTGACGTCGGCACGAATGCGGAAATTCTGCTTGGCCACAAGGGACGGGTTCTTGCGTGTTCCTCGCCCACTGGCCCTGCCTTCGAAGGAGCGCAGATCTCTGGCGGTCAACGCGCGGCGCCGGGTGCAATCGAGCGGGTCGAGATTGACACAGCCAGTAAGAAGCCTCGCTTCCAAGTCATCGGATCGGAGCTTTGGTCGACTGATCCAGCGTTCGATCACCCCGTGACCGGTATTTGCGGCTCCGGCATTATCGAAGTCATTGCCGAAATGCGTAGGGTCGGACTTCTCGACGCCTCCGGTCTCATCGGTAGCCGTGAGCGAACCGGCTCGGACCAGATCCTGCCAGACGGACGGACCCATGCATTCCTTCTTCATGACGGAGAGCCGCAGATCATCATTACGAACAGCGATATTCGTGCGATCCAAATGGCCAAGGCTGCTCTTTATGCTGGCGCACGTTTGCTCATGAATAAGTTCGAGACCGACACCGTGGATCGGATCGTGCTCGCTGGTGCCTTTGGCGCACACATTTCTCCCGAACATGCACTCATCCTTGGCATGATCCCCGACACCGATCCCTCCAAAATCACGTCGGCTGGCAATGCAGCTGGCACAGGTGCTCGAATTGCCCTTCTTGATAAATCCTCTCGTCCAAAAATAGAGCGTCTGGTCCGTCAGATCGAGAAGATCGAAACAGCGATCGAACCCCGTTTTCAGGAACACTTTGTTGCGGCCTCCGCAATTCCGAATTCGGCCGATTCGTTCGCTCTCACAAGAGCTCGCGTTGCCCTGCCCGAACCTCGCTTTCAAGCTGGAGGAGATCGGTCCCGTCGGCAAAGAAGAGCCCGAAACTCGTCATCCCAATAAGAGAGCTCAAATAGACTAACGAGCTGATTGCCACTATCAGCGTACTCTATCTGATCGGCACCGTCTGGGCGAAGACGACCTGAGATCCGACTTATCTTATAGGTGAATGCTCACTGTGCCTGTCTCTGTATCCTCAGCAGCAATTCGCAGTGAAATGGCCGAAGCTATCGCTGATAAAGACAGACACACTGCTATGTTGAATGATGCAAATGGCGGAGCGGAAGGGATTCGAACCCTCGAGACGGTTTCCCGCCTACACACTTTCCAGGCGTGCGCCTTCGACCACTCGGCCACCGCTCCGCTGGAGGGTGTAGCAGCGTTCTTTGAGAGGATACAAGCCGGACTTGGCGTCCTGTTTCGTCTTTACTCGTCCCTGCTCATGTCCCGTTCGACCGTCTTTGCAGAGAGATGACTAGTCCGAGGCGGATGTCAGCGTTTCGGGATTGCGGATCCACAGATCGCGCTGCGCGAAGGGGATTTCTATCGCTTCTTCCGCAAATCTGCGCGCAATTTCATGGCAGAGGTCGGACTGGACGCTCAGGAGCCAGTTTACGTCCCGAAGAATGGCCCTAATCTCAAAATCGAGGGAGTCAGCTCCAAAACCGCGCATGAGAATAGCGGGAGGCGGATTCAGGATCACCATTGGATGAGCTTCGGCAATCTCGCGAAGGACAGCTTCCACCTTTTTCGTGTCAGTCCCATAGGCTACCCCGACCGGAATGATAACACGTCCAACATTGTTTCCATGCGTGAAGTTCGTAACCGTACCGGACACGAGATCAGCGTTAGGCACGATCACATCCGTTCGATCAAAGGTCTCAATTCGTGTTGACCGGACCGAGATCCGCCGAACATAACCCATTTGAGTGCCGACCTGAATCCAATCGCCTTCGCTGATTGGCCGTTCGATCAGAAGGATTATTCCTGAAACGAAGTTGGAAACGACAGTTTGCAGACCGAACCCGATTCCAACGGAAAGAGCTCCCGCGACAATGGCGATATTTGATAGATCGATACCGGCGCTTGTGATTGCGACGAGAGCGGCAAGAAAAATCCCCACATATCCGGTTCCGGCGACGATGGCATTGGAGCCACCGATATCGAGCCTCGTTCTGGGAAGGACAGTTGTGCGTAACGCACTTTGAAGCAGGCGAGTTGCAGCGTAGCCAATTCCGAAGACGACCGCGAACCAAAGAAAATCGCTTGGACGGATGCGGGTCTCTCCAAGCGCGAAACCTTCCCTGATTTGCGCCCAGAGTTCGGTTAGATCAGCGATCCGCGCACCCCAGATCAGAGCGAAGATCGGCAGGCAGCCAAGTACAATCAAGAACCCTATCAGGACGGGCATAAGCGCATCGCGGGCGCCATTATCTGCTCCAGTTACGAGGGCGTAAACATCATAGACAAGGCGGATCAGAACGACGAGAAGGCCGACCAACGCAAGCGACAGGACGGTTGGCGGAAGGATTGCATCCGCTGCAGTTCCATAACCGAGACCGGCTAAAACGGGTGCAATAACCGCGATCGCCATCGCAGCACGTCCGATGAACCGTTTGATGCTGTCACGCAGATTTCCCTCGGACGGCTCCTCCTCGGACGTGGAGGCTTGGCGCGAGAGCTGGACGATGATCTGACCAATCCGGAACAGAATGACGCCGATCATGACCAGAAGAGGAAATTGCAGAACGGCAACCGTTTCCGGCGAAAAGTCGGCTCGATCCGCCATGATAGCCAAGGTGCCAGCACCGAAAAGAAGCAGTGATAGAATGAGTAGATAGCTGCGCATTTCCCGCGTCTGCGGACGGGTCATCTCGAACGCGGGCTGCTCAGAAGGATCAAGTGGGCGCTTTGGGAAAAGAGCGTTGCTGAACCACCGCGCGATGATGATTAGAAATCCCAAGGCCGGGATCTCATCAATCAGTGCCGCTCCTCGAGGGCCGAATAATGACATGGCCTCAAGCGCGTTGGTAACGGCAAATAATCCTGCCATCGGAAGAATGATCTGCCCTAAGGAAAGTACAAACCGCCAGACGCCGCGCCCGCGTGAGCTGCGCGCCACAACGAGACCGGCAAGCCTCTCCATCCAAATCCTCCCGCGCATTAGGAGAACAAGGGCTGCCGCAAGATATGCGAAGGTCAGTGGAAGCCTGTCGCGAAACAACTGCCGCGTTGCCGGTGCTGCAAGCGAAGCACGGACTTCTGACGCGATGCCAGATAGATAACTACCGAGAGCACCAAACGCCTCCGGCCAGTGAACCGGGTTAAGCGGGGAAGGCCCAACTTCAAGCAGGGCTTCGGTCTGACGATCGCGGATGATGCTATCGATTTCGCCGATAAGACCGTCTGCTCGAATGAATGCTTCCTCAGCCTCGATGACGGGGCGCCTGAGCGAGACAAGCTGACGTTCTAGATCGTTGCGGCGGGCCGCCACATCTTCTGGCTCGGTTTCTCCGTCCGCCGGTGCGGGGCCGAGAGCGCGAATTTGACTTCTAACCGTATCGATCCGCGCAGCATTCGTGCTCTGCGCCTGAAGAAAGAGATCCCTTTGCCGTGCCAGCTCGGCGCGCAACGTCTCGAGCGCGGTCGTCGACGCCTCGTCTTCTTGAATGATCGCTTCGGCTTCCGCGGCAGTGCTATCCCAGCTCGCAAGCAGATCGACATCGTCGCCGTCCTGAGCCCAAGCCAAGCTGCCTGAAAAATGAAGAACGACGCAGAAAAGCGTCAGAAGCCGTCTCATGCGTCCTCAAAGACCTCTGGCAAAGCCGAAGGCCCTTGATCGAGCCAGTCAGGCACCGGAAGACCTTTGTTGCGCAGGAATTCTGGGTTGTAGACCTTAGATTGATAGCGGGTTCCGTAATCGCACAAGATCGTCACGATTCGGTGCCCCGGGCCCATCTCGCGGGCCATGCGCATTGCGCCAGCTACGTTCACACCGGATGAGCCGCCGAGGCAAATACCCTCTTCTCGCAGCAGATCAAAGATAACTGGCAATGCCTCAGCGTCGGAAATACGAAAGCTCATATCGGGAGTGAACCCTTCAAGGTTAGCCGTTATACGCCCCTGCCCGATCCCTTCAGAGATCGAAGACCCGTCAGACTTTAGCTCTCCCTCCGTGTAAAAACTATGAAGTGCAGCCCCATCAGGATCAGCGAGGCCAATTTTGACGCCCTTTGGCTGAAGAAGCGAGGCGACACCCGCGAGCGTGCCACCAGACCCGACGGCACAGATGAATCCGTCGACCTGACCATTGGTCTGCTCCCAGATTTCGGGCGCGGTTGTTTCGATATGGGCCTGGCGATTGGCTGTGTTGTCAAATTGGTTGGCCCAAATCGCGCCGTTAGGCTCGCGTTTCGCCAGCTCCTTCGCCAAGCGACCAGAATATCGAACATAGTTATTGGGGTTGCGATAAGGCGCGGCGGGAACTTGCACAAGTTCGGCCCCCGCAAGCCGTATCATGTCCTTTTTCTCTTGGCTTTGGGTCTCCGGAATAACGATTACAGTCTTGAAGCCCATCGAAGCGCCGACAAGCGCGAGGCCGATTCCTGTATTTCCTGCCGTGCCTTCAACTATCGTTCCGCCAGGTTTGAGTTCGCCGCGCGCGACGGCATCCTTGATGATATAAAGCGCAGCGCGATCTTTGACCGACTGGCCAGGATTCATGAATTCGGCCTTCCCGTAGATATCGCAGCCGGTCGCCTCAGAAGGTCCGTTTAGACGAATAAGAGGCGTGTTTCCGATGGCTGCAGCGAGGTCAGGAAGCAAGGTCATGTCGGTGCCTTTCGCGATATGCACTCCGGTGTAGGCGGCGGCCCCGTGTTCTTCAAGCCGAGGCTTGAAGCCGCGCCCGATGCCGCGCCAGCCAGAGCAGCATCATCGCAAGCGGAGCGACCCGGATCTCTCCTTGATCAAGCTTGTCCAACGCATCATCCGTTGAAAGAACGTGAACGCGAATATCCTCGCCCTCCTCGGCCAATCCACCCGTCCAACTATCAAGCTTTTCCAGCGTGCAGTGCCCGAGAAAACAGTGAAAGAAGTCGCTTGATCCGCCTGGAGATGGATAGACTTGTGCAATTGGTACGAGGTCCGTCAGTTCGATGCCGGCTTCTTCGCGCGCCTCTCTGTGGGCGGTTTCCTGTGGATCTTCGGCTGGGTCTACTAGACCGGCAATCGGCTCCAGAAGCCACGGATTGGGGTCGATGCGAGCGATGGGTCCAACGCGCACCTGGTCTATCAAGATCAACCTGTCATTGACCGGGTCCTAGGGAAGGACGAGGGCCGCGTCGAAGCCAACAAAAACCTCTCTGGTGATCTCATCAGATAAAGTCCCTCGGACTGTCTCATGCCGGAATCTATACTCATCGAGCCGATAAAACCCCAAATGTCGGTTGGTCCTGATCAATGGCCCAAGCATACGGCCAGACTGTTGCGAAGACCTTTGTCCGAGATAAGCCGACCAGGCGCGAGCGCGGATCGTTGAAAACCGTTTCTTCAGCTCATCGGACGAGATCTTATCGCGAAGTTCCATAACCTCCCGCGCAGCATGAACCGTGGTTTCTCCCCACATTTCCACCCATTCGTTCAGCGACCATGTTTCAGAAGAAGCCAATTCGGGTCCGGCAGGCCGGTAGACGCAGGCCGCGGCAGATCCTGTATCGGCCACAACGTCCACATCTTCGATCCGGTAGTCAAAAAGCGCTTCGTAGAAGTCGAGAGCCTGCCGCTGCGCAGTAGTCAGGTTGTAACAGAGGGCTCCCAAGGCTCGCGCCCCGGGCTGAGTCATAAGGATAGGATGAGCCTCGCCTGAAGCAGGCTGGACCGCG
This sequence comes from Aestuariibius insulae, assembly GCF_040783535.2. NCBI lineage: Bacteria > Pseudomonadati > Pseudomonadota > Alphaproteobacteria > Rhodobacterales > Paracoccaceae > Aestuariibius > Aestuariibius insulae. The sequence goes on along the minus strand of NZ_JBFONW020000002.1, from coordinate 188,372 downwards.
TGATCGACGAATTCACAGTCAACAAGACGATAGTGATCGCTGCCGATGATCACCTCCAGAAGCGGGCGATATCTCAGCGTTCCAAAAAGGAAGAGAGGTTTAGGGGAAGCGGCTGCCAATAGCTTCGGTCACCAGGCCAGCGATGAGACATCCAACAATGGCAGGAATGATGTATTCCGAAATCAGCATCGGTTGAGCGTATTCCATCATCTGTTCAAAAACCGCAACGACAGCCTCGGTCGCGTTATCGTAGCGAAGGCGAAGGGATTCATGGTACATATCCGTTCCGCTGTGGACAAAAAGTGCCCAGAAGATGATCGTGACAAGCGTGGTCAGACCGTAGCTTATGGCGGCAGTCAAACCTCCACCGGCCCGTTTGCCGGCGACGACCCAGCCCATGACAACTCCGATGAACGTGTTGATTGGTATCATCGCACCCGGCGCGGCACCTTCCGGCAGAAGCGGAACGTAAAGAACGGATAGGTAATATGCCAAGGCACCAAAGCAGATGGCTCCGGTAAGACGGCCAGCGGTAGGCATCGGACTGCTCCCCTCGTCGACGACTGCCCAATTCGGTAAACCTGAACTTTGACCGAAATCTGTTGAAAATCAGGCGGAGCGGGTCAGTGTGATCTGTGTCACATCGCAATTACCGCTATGAAAGGTCGCTGCGCAAGAGCAGAGATAAAAGTTCCACATGCGCCGAAAGCGCCCGTCGAACCCCATATCAGCGATCTGATCCCAGCGTTCGTTGAACGTATCGTGCCAGCGGCGCAGCGTCTGACTGTAACTTTCTCCAAACTCGACCGAGTGAGCGAGCTTGAGACCGGCAGCCTCGACCTGATCAAGAAGCGCACCCCGAGACGGGAGCATTCCGCCCGGGAAGATATACTTCTGCACAAAATCAACACCTTTGCGATACACCTCCCAACGGGCATCTTGAACAGTGATGATCTGCAGCGTCGCGCGGCCGCCGGGCTTAAGACAATCGTTCACTTTGCTGAAATAGGTCGGCCAGTACTTTTCCCCGACGGCTTCGAACATCTCGATTGACGCGATACCATCGTACTTCCCCTGCTCGTCGCGATAGTCCTGCATTCGAATTTCAACTTGATCCTCCAAGCCAGCCTTTCGAATACGATCGCGTGAGAAATCGTACTGTTCCTTGCTGATAGTCAGCCCGGTAACTTTAAGGCCACGTTCGGCGGCCGCGTATTCCGCAAAGCCCCCCCAACCGCATCCGATCTCGAGGACATGATCGCCCGGCTGCGCCCCCATCTCGTCGACCATCGAGACATATTTTGCCCGCTGCGCGGCTTCGAGGCTTTCCTGACCGGTGTCGAATTTCGCCGACGAATACGTCATCGTCGGATCCAGCCAAAGCGAATAAAAGTCGTTTCCAAGATCGTAATGGCGGCTGATGTTCTTCTTTGCCTGCCTCTTTGTATTGGAGTTCAGCCAGAAGCGGATCTGCTCAACTGCCCGTGCGATCCGTTGTCCCGGAAAGCCGTCATAGACGTCATCTCCCGCCGCATGCACCAAGTCTTGAAACGCAAGCAGATCTGGCGTGGACCACCACTCATCCAGATAGGCTTCGCAAAAGCCAAGATCCCCATCCCGGATCGTCCTCGCGAAAAGCTCGCGATTGTGGACCGTAAATTCAGCAATCGGTCCCGGCGCTTCGCCTTCGATGCGGAACCTGCGACCGTCTTCCAGCACGATATCAAGACGCCCCTTCTTGAGCGTCTTCAGGACGTCGAAGACAAGCCCGAAGTATCGTGGCAGGTCTCGCTGCCCGCGCGTTGTGGTCAAAATCATTACTGCTCCCTTGGACGTCTTTGACCTGCTTTTCGCTATGAACAGGTCTTGCTCTTTTCATAACGACCCGTGCATCAAAAGTCGCGATTTTCATAGGCATTCAATGCACGTTTGCGCCCGTCTTCCGCCGTGACGATAGGATCAGGATACGGGTCGGACGCACTCATAGACCATTGCTCTGGAATAGCATGAAAGTAGTCGAGAGCGGTCTGTGGTGGATCACCCTGTTCTTCGGCGATCCAGGCAGACACATAAGCGCGATCCTTGTCGAACTTATCGAGCTGGGTAACCGGGTTGAAAACACGGAAATAAGGGGTCGCGTCTGGACCCGAACCTGCCGACCACTGCCAGCCAAGCGCATTTGAAGCCGGATCCCAGTCGATAAGGTGCTCTTCGAACCAGTCGAGACCGATCTTCCAGTGACACAGCAGATGTTTTGTCAGGTATGAGGCGACAATCATTCGAGCACGATTGTGCATCCTGCCGGTCACGTACATTTCACGCATTGCCGCATCGACGAACCGGATTCCGGTGCGTCCTTGCTTCCAAGCCTTAACTTCCCTGAGGCGCTCATCGGTTTTCCATGGGAAGGCCCCCCACTCCTCACGCCAGCTGCTGTGAACGATATGGGGTGTGTGATGGATGAGGTGATAGGCAAACTCGCGCCAGACCAGCTCTTTCAGCCAGGTTTCGGCGCCTGCCTTGCCCTCTTGTCGCGCCTGCATTCCAGCGTGCCAGCAGCTGCGCGGAGAGATCTCTCCGTAGGCGAGGTTCTCGCTTAGGTTCGATGTCCCGTTTTGTGCGGGGAGATTGCGGGCCTCAGCGTAGTTCGAAATACCATTTACGATGAAGGCGCCTAGGCGCGAAGCGGCCGCGCTTTCCCCAACCATGCAATGGGAGCGCACGATATCTGCGCCTCTTTGCATATCAGCGGACATCTCCCAGCTCGCTAGGATTTCGCTCGACGGCCAAGTCTGCGGCGCGGGTATTCGTGAAGGCGTAGGGAGCGTGCTGCCAATCTCCGTGTCTTTGACCGCGCGCCACATGGGAGAGTAGACTTTATAGAACCCCCCGGACTTTGTTTCGACCTGCCATGGCTCGAACAACAGATGGCCTGAGAAGCTCCGGGCGTCGATCCCATCCTGTTTGAGCGCCTCCTTCACCTTGATATCGCGAGCCTTCGAAGCGGGATCGTAGAGGCGTGACCAGTAGACGGCACCTGCATCCGTTTCTTTGATCAGATCCCGCAAGCACTGAAGAGCCTCGCCGCGTCTAAATATGAGGCGTGACGCCTTGCTCTCGAGACTTTTGTTCAGGACCTTCAGGCCAAGCCCCAATCGGAAGCGCGGGGCCGCCCCCTGCCCTTCAGCAACCTCGTCGTACAAGAAAATCGGTATGACAGGCCGGCCGCTTTCGCAGGCGGCTGTCAATGCAGGGTGGTCGCCGAGACGCAGGTCCCGGCGAAACCACGTCAAAACAGGTTTTTTGTCGGTCATTCAGATCCTCAGCGAACGCGTCGCCGAACACCTAGTGCGAGACAAGGCGCGTCAACCGGTGCCACGCCTTTCGCTGACCAGACCTTTGAAGATCGCGTAACACATGACAAGTAGAACCAGCGTGAACGGCAACCCTGTCGAGATGACCATAGATTGAAGCGACTTCAATCCGCCCACGGAAAGAAGCAGAACGATCGCGACCGCTCCTTCGAAAATGCACCAGAACACACGCTGTGCCACCGGAGCATCAATCTTGCCACCTGCGGTAATCGTATCGATGACGAGCGATCCGCTATCGGAGGAGGTCACGAAAAAGACGATGACCAGAACGATGCCGATGAACGAGGTAATTTGCGCAAGCGGTAGCTGATCGAGCATCTTGAAGAGCTGGAGCGGTAGATCGGCATCTTGCGCAGCCGTGTATCCGTCATTCGCAACCTGAAGGATTGCCGTTCCACCGAAGACGCTCATCCAGAGAACGCAGACCAGACTTGGGATCAGCAGCACACAGGTGACGAATTCGCGGACTGTCCGGCCCCGGCTGACGCGGGCGATGAACATGCCGACAAAAGGCGACCAGCTGATCCACCAGGCCCAGTAGAACGAGGTCCAACCCTGACTGAAGTTCACATCCTCACGCCCAATCGGATTGGAAAGAGCCGGAAGATACTGAACGTAAGCGACAAGCGAGTCCCAGAAGATCGCCAACAAGGCGAGGGTCGGGCCAACGAGCAGAACGAAAAAGAGGAGCAGGAAAGCGAGCCCCATATTTAACTCTGACAGGACCTTCACCCCGCCGTCGAGACCGCGAACGACAGACACCAGAGCGACAGCCGTAATCACAGAAATCAGGATGACCTCCGTTGTCGGACCTGTAGGGATACCAAAAAGTTCGTTCAGGCCTGCATTTGCCTGCGTCGCACCGAAGCCAAGCGAAGTTGCAAGTCCGAAGAGCGTCGCAAAGACAGCGAGCGTATCAATGATGTGACCCGGCCAGCCCCAGACGCGGTCGCCAAGAAGCGGATAGAACGCAGACCGGATCGTCAGCGGCAGACCCTTGTTGTAAGTGAATAGCGCCAACGCGAGAGCCACGATCGCATAGATCGCCCACGGGTGCAGACCCCAGTGAAAAATCGTAGCAGCCATGCCAAGACGCATGGCCTCAGCCTGATTATCCGCGGCGCCGGCCAGTGGAGACCAGTCCGTACGCAAGCCCGCTTCATCTACCGCGGCTCCACCCATCGCCGTGGAGAAATGGCTCATCGGCTCGGACACACCATAGAACATCAGCCCGATGCCCATGCCCGCGGCAAAGAGCATCGCGAACCAGCCAAGATAGGTGTAATCGGGTGTCGCCGCCGCGCCCCCGAGGCGCACGCTGCCCCAAGGTGTCACGATTAAGAAAAGGCAGAACAAAACGAAGATGTTCGCCGAACCCAGGAAAAACCAGTCAAACCCCTTCGTGACGCTATCGAAAAGCCATGTGAAAAGCGCCCCAGACTGCTCTGGCAAGGCTAGTGTGTAGAACACAAAAGCCACGATTGAGACACCAGAGATCAGGAAGACCGGATTGTGAATGTCGAAGCCGAACGGGCCGACGCTTCCTTCCACATTGTCCTGCCCGATCTCGTAGTCGGTTTCGACCAGCAGTGCAGTATCTGTCGGTGGCGGTATCCCTTGGTCGGTAGCGTCGGTCATCGAGATCTCCCTTTATTGGCACCGAGCGTCGTCTTACCCGGGCAGGATGGCTTCTCTTGCGGAAGCCTCTGGGCGCAGTATCGGGCAGCTTAACAGAAGGGTGGAGAGCGCGATACCGCCTAAACCGGACAAAAGCGACAGCTCAGATCTCAACGACGACACGCCCCTTTACCTGACCTTTCAGGATATCAGCCCCCAATGCGGGCAGGTCTTCCAGCGTGGCTGGCTGAATCATTGCTTCGAGTTTCTCCATCGCCAGGTCGGTTGCGATCCGCTCCCATGCGCGCAGGCGGTTCTCGTAAGGCTGCATGACGCTGTCGATCCCTAGAAGGTTGACCCCTCTCAAGAGAAACGGGATCACCGTCGCGGGCAACTGTGGACCGCCCGCCAGTCCCACGGCAGCGACACTTGCACCATAACGCATTTGTCCCAGAACCCGGGCCAGCATTGTGCCGCCCACCGCATCGATGCAGCCGGACCAATTTTCGCTTTCAAGCGGGCGTTTAGTGGTCTCGTTCAGCTCGTCCCGCGCGACGATCTGGTTTGCCCCGAGATCCTTGAGGTAATCCGCATTGTCCGGGCGCCCGGTGACGGCAGCAACCTTGTAGCCCAGATTGGCCAAGATAGCGGTCGCGACAGAGCCGACACCGCCGGAGGCGCCCGTAACCAGAACCGGCTCAGGGCCATCAGGGGTCAGGCCGTGATCCTCGAGCGCTATTACCGCCAGCATTGCAGTAAACCCGGCTGTTCCAACCGCCATCGCCTGACGGGTCGTTAGCCCGTTCGGGAGCGGAACCAACCAGTCGGCCTTAACGCTGGCCTTCTCTGCGTAACCGCCCCAATGAGCCTCGCCGACGCGCCAGCCTGTCAACACCACCTTGTCGCCTGCGGAGTATCTGTCATCAGACGAGTGTTCGACCGTCCCTGCGAAATCAATGCCCGGCACATGCGGGTAATTGCGGACGAGGCCTCCGCCCGTCCCTATGCACAGACCATCTTTGTAATTCACGGTTGAGTATTCGACCTGCACGGTCACATCGCCCTCGGGAAGGCGGCTTTCGCCGATCTGCTGGACGGAGGCAGAGGTTTTGCCGTCGTCGTCTTTCTCTACGATCAGTGCTTTCATAGGTCTCTCTCCCTCAGATCCAGAATTCATCGCGAATGCTCGCCTCGCGCGGGCCGTCTTGCGTGTGAGCGGTGAGCGTGGTGCCGGGCGTCCAGTGGGTCATCCGAACCATCCCTATCGCGATACCCGTGCCGAAGTCCGGCGAGACGGCTGCCGAGGTGACCTGCCCAACACGTTCATCTCCCGCCGTCAGCGGCCAGACCCGATCGCAAGGCGGTAGCTCGCCCTTGATCTCGATCGGGCGGATCTGGCGGGACGGGCCATCCTTCGCAACCCTAAGCAGCGCGTCGCGCCCGACACAGCCAATGGCCGTCTGGGTTGAACAGAACCGGCCAAGACCACATTCGTGCGGCGTATTTTCCCGCGTCATGTCATTGCCGTAGCTCAGAAGACCACCTTCGATCCGTTCGATCCCATTCGGGCAACCGGCACGTACGTTTAGATCCCGGCCCGCTTCCATAAGAGCATTCCAAAGAGGCATGCCCAGATCGGAGCCTTCGACATAAACTTCAAAGCCGCCCTGCTTGGAGTAACCGGATCGGGCGACGGGGATCTGGCGGCCTTGGAAGTTGAACATACCAAAGCGAAAAAAGCGAATATCCCGGACCGCATCGCCAAAAATCCGCGCCATAAGATCGTCTGCCTTCGGCCCCTGCACTGCGAGCGGGGAGACGTCAGGTTCATCGACCAACACGTCGAGCCGGTAGCCATAGGCGATGCCCTTTACCCAGTAGAGCAGATCGCTGTCGGCCACCGAGATCCAGTAGCGATCATCAGCCAGCATCAGACCGACCGGATCATTCAGCATGCCGCCCGTCTCGTCGACCATCGGCAGATAATAACACATTCCGGGAAGCATCCCGCGCAAATCGCGTGGGGTCAGCATCTGCATCAGTTTGCCTGCATCGGGTCCACGCAATTCCACCTGACGTTCGACGGCAACATCCCAGATCTGAACGTTCTCTTTAAGGTGCCGATAATCCTCCTCAACGCTTTCGAAGACAGTCGGGAGAAGCATGTGATTATAGACGGTATATGCCTTAATTTCCGCGGCCTCGACGCCTTCAGAGAACGGCGTCCGCCGCAACCGGCGCGAGGGAGAAAGAAGCGCCATGGTCAGTCGCCGTCAGGCATGAAGGGCAGATCTGTGACGTAGCCCTCATCACCGGAAGCCGTCAGCATCGCGTGGATCTGCCCCCGATGATGGGCTTGGTGATTAAAGATCTGAACGACGCAAAGAGCCTTGGTGCGCGTAATCTCTCGCCCGATCGAGCCGGAATACCACGTCAAATCGCCCTCGAGATCGTGATCCGAAAGTTTTGCGGCCCATCGCTTAATGCGCTGATCCATCGCGTCCCGGGCGGGAAGCCAATCTGACAGGTGCCCGGTCAGGCGCAGGCTGTCGGCAATACTACCGGCGGGCCGCTCGCCCCCGTCAAATCGGGCGACCCAGACGCCATCGGCCCAGAGCAGATGATTGATCGTTGCAAAGATCGACCCGAAAAACGCTCCGCGGTCACGTCCAAGCTCTCCGGGCGGCAAACCCCCAAGCGCGTCGACCAACTGCTTGTTCTGCCACGCATTATAGGCAGCCATCGTCCGGCAATACTCAGCCCCGATCAAGGCTTGGGTCCTTGCCAGGAGATCGGGCAGATCTCGGCGGAGAGACCGCCGAAGTCCCAGACGCGGCCATAGTCCCGCACTCTGGATTTCAGACCCTTGGCCGCGATGATGTCGGGCCCCATCCAGTATTTCGAATTCGAGATCATCACGGGGTGATCGGCGTCCTTGCCCGCGATCATCTCGATCTCCCCCTGGATCTTGCGGCCAATATAAAGCCCGCGTTTGTTTCCTTCTCGGACGATCTCGACCTTTTCGCGCTCGGCCCCGATGATTTCCGAAACAAGCATCGTAAAGAGGCCTGTCGTACCTCCCGCAGCACCCGAGAAGATCTTGAGCAGACCGTTATAGGCCTTCTGGGACGCCCGCTCATCGACATAGGCGGCCACCTTCCAGTTGCCCTCGGCCATCCGGCCTGGGATGTCGACAAGGAGACCGACGTTGAGACCAGCTAGGCTTTCACCCTCGAAATGACCCTCGTCGATCGCGATAGCCATCCAGGCATGGCACGTGCCCTCGGTGGGGGGATGGGCGCCGAGTGAGACCACACAGGGACAAAAGACGGTGCAGGAGCAGTTGAGGAAAAGCTCTCCCTCGATTTTCCAATCCGTGGGCTGCAGCTTGCGGCGCTTCGGGTTGTCCATCCGCTGATCGATCCGCTGGCTCACCGGGAGCTTATCAGCAGGAGTTCTTTGTTTGTCAGCCATCAGCCTCTCTCTCACTCAAAAGACCACTACGGCAAGGCCCGCCGCGATCAAGACGCCTCCCAGCGGCTTTGTCACGTAGCGACCGATCTGCGGCAGCTTTTCAAGAACCATGAACATCGTCGCGAGCCCCATCCACAAGAGGCTCATAACGCCTCCGACAAATCCCAGCATCATGAAAGCCCAGCAACATCCAACGCAAAAGAGCCCCAGCGCAAGTCCCATGCGCAAGCCGCCGACCGCCCCTGGCCGCCAATGACCAAGAAAAAATGTCATCGGAGCATGGCAAACGCCGTGGCAGATCTCTTTTGTGCGGGAAAACTGAAAAGCGCCTGCAAACACAAGCAGACTGGCGGCAAACCATTTCTGTTGCGCAATGCCAAGCCCGTCGATCCATCCGATACTGATCAGCACAACCTGCACGGCCGAGATAGCAGCAGCGCCCGCGATCCAGATCGCCATGTATCCGACCAGAAGAGCGCTCCAGCCAGCTCGGCTGCCATTCGCACTTCTGATGAGATCCTCATAGGCCTTCAGCGTCGGCACCATTGTTGGCAGCATCATCGCGGCCATCATGATCGACCACATCGGAAAAAGCGCGCCGAACGCCGTCATCGGCATCATGTTCGGACCAACCGGCCGCCCAATCCAGTCGACGCCGCTCATCCGGGCGGACATGAACATTAAAACCCAAGCCAATAGAATGGCGGCAAAAAAGACGACCCAGCTGACTGTTCGCCGGATCCAGTGGGAGGACGTGTCTATGGTCTGCATCGCATCTCGTTCCTGATCGCATCACCGTTATCGGAGCGATGCGCGCTGACAAGAGGTTTCAGCGGGCAGTCTTACCTGAATGACACCATGCGGGCATTAAGGCGGGGCATCTTGCCCTCCTTCGAGAAAGAGATACCTCTGGCCCTGACGGGCAAGGATTGGAGCCGACGATGGAGATGATCAACTACCTGCTGGCATTGCTCAGCATCGGGTTTGGGATCCTTGGCTGGCTCGCGCCTGCTTACACAATGGATGTTGTTGATCTGTCCGACGGCGGCTCGACGATGGGCCGGTCCGAAGTGCGCGCCGCGTCCGGCGCTCTTTTCGTCGGGGTTGGTGTGGGTGCGCTGATTCTAGGCACACCAGCAGCCTACATGATGATCGGATTTGCCTGGGGGGGCGGCGCTGTCGGACGGGCGACTTCGCTGATCCTCGACGGGACCACAAAGAAGAAGTGGGTTTTCTTTGCAGTGGAAGCTGCCGTCTTCGTCGTTGCCGTCTGGAACAATATCTAGACGATCTAATCAAACCAGCCCTTTTCAGCACAGGTCCAACGGCCTATATGTCTTCTGTCCTTCGGGACTATGGACATAAACGCGCTCGTAATAAGCGGATCGGACCCGGGGGCGGTACCCGGCGGCTCCACCAATATCCTTCATTTGGGGATCATGGGGCCGAAACAGGATCGACGAACGTCTAAAGGGGTTTGCTTTGTCCCGGTGAGTTACCACCGTTATCGGTACATTTAAGCTAGTTGCAAATGACAACAAAGCTCCGATGGCCCTCGCAGCGTAAGCTGTGCGGAATATCGAAATCCTAAGTCCTAAGGCTTTGCAGCTTTAGGCGGGGTTCGCAGGCACCTGGCAACAGAAGCCTGCACTTTCACCGATATATTTTTCTCAAGAGCGCAGCTTAACCGTCTGTTAAGGTTAATGAACGCATTTTTCGAAGTCCTCCCTTGAAGACTTGGTTAGGGCGCGCTCGATGAACGATCATACCCCATCAGTCTTAATTTTCGATGAAGCAGTTTTTCTTGACAGCAACGGGACACTTTGCGACCCCTGCGCTTGGGGTTTGACGCGACATCACCCCGTCAGGCGGGACGCCCAAGGGTCGCATCCGTGGTGTTGTGCCAAAAGGATGTCTTTCATGTCCCCTCTCTCGCCTTCCCGTCTTGCCGATCTAATCGCAGGCGGCGCTAGTATCACCATTCTAGATCTTTGCCTGCCGGAAGATTTCGCTCTTGATCCGCGCCTCATTCCAACCTCCGTTCGGATGGATTGGACAGCTCTGGAGGCCAGCGGCCGGGTCATCACCGTTTGTCAGCGTGGGCTGAAGATCAGCCAAGGAGCAGCAGCGCTTCTTTGCGCTCGCGGAGCCGATGCAACGTTCCTGGACAGTGGAGCCATTGGCTGGGCAGCAAGCGGCCTTCCCATGATACCAGTTGAAAACTTACCACAAAGCGGCCTTTGGACCGTTGCGGATGGTCCGATAGCCGATATCGCAGACTGGATCTTGCAAGGCTTTCTGCACGGGCAAACTCTTTTGCGCGTCGAAGCTGAGGTGGCCGAAACCGTGGCCGAACGATGGGACGCTCCGTTGATCGAAGATCTTCCATCATTCCTAGACGCTATTGGACTGGCAACGCCCGCCCTGCTCCACGTGGTCGACGCTGCGCAGAATGACTGCGCCCCACTTTCACTTGGGCGCCTCATAAAGGCAGGGGATCCGTCACGGGTTCTCGATGCGGCCTATCGTGCCCTTCGATCGGGGGGAGACCTGTAATGGGCGCGAAACCAAGCCTTGGCGACATCACCCGGGTCGGCCTTCGTATCGGACTTCTGTCCTTCGGCGGGCCAACTGCCCAAATCGCGTTGATGCACAAGGAGTTGGTCGAAGACCGCTCGTGGCTGACCGAAGACCAATTCCTGCGGGCGCTGTCCTTTTGCATGCTCTTACCAGGGCCTGAGGCTATGCAGCTCGCGACTTATGCTGGCTGGCGCATCAAGGGGATCCCGGGTGGCTTGATTGCCGGTGGGCTGTTTGTGCTTCCCGGTGCGGCAGTCATCATGGCTCTGGCGCTGCTCTATGCCGAGTTAGGCGATGTGCCACTCGTGCAGGCAGCCTTCCTCGGGATTAAGGCGGCTGTTGTCGTCATCGTAGCGCAAGCGCTGCTCAAGATCGGAAGAAAGGCTCTCACAGGACGGTTGCAGCGCGCGGTAGCAGTCCTGGCATTTGTCGCACTCTTCGTCTTTGCTTTTCCCTTTCCCCTTATCATCCTCGTCGCTGGCGCACTCGGAGCTGCAACGGCCACCGACACACAAACCACCCAGGTCGGTCCGGTCCCGATCCGGCGCGCCCTGTCGGTGTTCGCTATAGGTGGCTTGATCTGGGTAGCGCCTCTGGGTCTCGCAGCCCTTATGGGTGCGGATCTTCTGGTCAGTGCCTGGATGTTTTTCTCGAAGCTGGCCATCGTGACCTTTGGGGGGGCCTATGCCGTGCTTGCCTATATGACGCAGGAAGTGGTTCAAAATCTCGGCTGGCTTACCACCGAAGAGATGATCGACGCCTTGGGCCTGGCAGAAACGACACCCGGCCCCCTTATTCTCGTCACCCAGTTCGTTGGAGCACTCGCCGGACTCAAGGAGGGCGGCGTATCGACCGCATTCGCGATGGCTGCGATTACACTTTGGGCCACCTTCGTACCTTGCTTTATCTGGATCTTTGCAGGCGCTCCCTACATCGACTGGTTGGCGGGCCGACCTCGCCTTACCGGCGCTTTGAGCATGATCACGGCAGCGGTTGTCGGAGTAATCGCCAATCTTTCCTTGTGGTTCGCCATTCATGTCCTTTTCGCACGCACAGTGATCCTCGAGGCTGGACCGATCCGGACGCTCTTGCCTGAATGGCCCAGCTTTGATCCCGCCGCCTTCGTTCTGATCATGCTCGCCGTAGTTTTCCTGCTGCGGTTGAAATGGTCGATCCCGGTTACTTTGGCCGCGATGGCAGGCGTTGGGGTCATCATCGGCGTTGTCTGACGGCCCTCTTCCATCCGATCCCGAATCCCCTATGCTTGATACAACTGTACGAGGAGCTGCCCCTCCCATGTCTCGCCGGATCGACTATGGAAACCTAATGCACCGCGCCATGCGCGGTCTGATTCAGCAGGTTCTGGAGAATGTGGCTGCCGAAGGGCTTCCAGGAAATCACCACTTTTTCATAACCTTCGACACCATGCATCCCGATGTCGAAATCGCCGATTGGCTGTCAGATCGCTATCCCGGCGAGATGACGGTTGTCATGCAGCACTGGTTTGACGGCCTCGAAGTTACGGATGAGGGGTTTTCGGTGACGCTAAACTTCGGTGACCAGCCGGAGCCACTTTACATCCCCTATGACGCAATCAAGACCTTCGTGGATCCGTCCGTGGAGTTCGGATTGCGGTTCGAGACGCAGGACAGCGAAGACGGCGAGGTCGAGGCCGCGCCGATGATTGAGGCTGCCCCGGATCCCGATCCAGATGAAACGGACGAACCGCGCGACGCTGAGATTGTCAGCCTCGACAGTTTCCGCAAATAGATTGCACCCCGCCCTGCCCTCTCGTAGATCGCAGGGGACCTTTCAAGACCGGGGAGCCTTCAGATGACCGACACGCGCACCGAGACCGATAGCTTCGGCCCGCTGGAGGTGCCCTCTGACAAATATTGGGGCGCGCAGACACAACGTTCTTTGATGAATTTCCCCATCGGTTGGGAGAAGCAGCCGGTTGCGATCATCAGGGCTTTGGGCGTGATCAAGAAGGCCTGCGCACAAGCCAACAAGGACCGCGGAAAGCTTGAGGATCGCATCGCAGATGCCATGATCGAGGCGGCGGGCGAAGTGGTCGACGGCAAGCTGGATGCGCATTTTCCGCTTGTGGTCTGGCAGACGGGATCGGGCACACAGTCGAACATGAACGCAAACGAGGTCATCGCGAACCGGGCGATCGAGATCCTCGGAGGAACGATTGGATCCAAGGATCCCGTCCATCCGAACGATCACTGCAATATGGGGCAATCCTCGAACGATACCTTCCCGACGGCGATGCATATCGGGGTGGCGATGATGGCGCGCGATGTCCTGCTACCGGGGCTCGAGACGCTCCATAAGGCGCTGGAAGCTAAGGTCGCGGCCTTCGAGGGGATCATCAAGATCGGGCGCACGCATACGATGGATGCGACGCCGCTCACGCTGGCGCAGGAATTCTCGGGCTATGCCCATCAGGTCGCCATGGGGATCGAAAGGGTGAAAGCCGCGCTTCCCCGGATTTACGAGTTGGCACAAGGCGGAACGGCTGTTGGCACAGGTCTGAACACGCCCATCGGTTGGGGCGAGGACGTCGCGGACCGGATGGCCGAGATCACCGGCCTGCCCTTCGTGACCGCGCCCAACAAGTTCGAAGCGCTGGCCGCCCATGACGCCATGGTCGAGATATCGGGTGCTCTTAAGGTCGTGGCGGTCTCGCTCTTCAAAATCGCCAACGACATCCGTCTTCTGGGGTCCGGGCCGCGCTGCGGTTTGGGGGAGCTGAGGCTGCCGGAGAACGAACCAGGCTCATCGATCATGCCGGGTAAGGTGAACCCAACGCAATGTGAGGCACTCACTCAGGTCTGCGCCCATGTGTTGGGCAATGATGCGGCTGTGGGCTTTGCCGGATCGCAAGGGCATTTCGAGCTCAACGTCTATAAACCGATGATGGCCTATAACGTGCTGCAATCCATGCAGCTTCTGGGCGATGCGGCTGTGGCCTTTACCGACAATTGCGTCAGCGGGATCGAGGCGGATGAGACACGGATCGACAAGCTGATGCGCGAAAGCCTGATGCTCGTGACCGCCTTGGCGCCCGAGATTGGCTATGACAACGCAACGACGGTGGCCAAGACAGCCCACAAAAACGGCACGACGTTGAAGGAAGAAGCGGTGAAGCTGGGCTTTGTCGACGAAGAGACCTTTGACAAGGTCGTCCGGCCCGAAGAGATGATCGGGCCGAAATGAGCGTCGTCAGTCTGAACCAGCGCCGTACGGCGAAAGCCAGGGTGGACAGAAAAGCCAAGGCGGATGAGAATTCGGTTCGCTTCGGCCGGACCAAGGCCGAACGGGAGCTTGAGACCGCGCAAGAGCGAACGGCGCAGGCCAAACTCGACGGGCATCGCCGCGAGCCGGAATGAGCGGGCGGCCCGTCAAGCGATCCCTGACGCTGCGCGGACACCGGACAAGCGTTTCACTGGAAGATGAGTTCTGGCGCGCCTTCCGCGAGATTGCCGCCCGAGACGAACGCGCGATCAACGAGCTAGCGGCCGAGATTGATGCGGCACGCGGCGATATCGGATTGGCCTCCGCGATCCGGATCTACGTCCTTAAAGATGCTCAGGCGCACTAGTCGCGCGGTGTCAGGCGCAGCCAGATACCATCCTTCGCGCGGACCGTAAGATGGGCGACAGGCACCGGAATCCGATCCGCGACAGCCTCGATCTTGAACCTAGCGGTGATCATCGCCAGAAGCAGCACGCCTTCTGCCATGGCAAATCCCGCCCCCGTACAGACCCGGCGGCCTGCTGAGAATGGGATGTAGGCGTTCCGCTGACATTCCTTGCCATTCTCCGTCTGCCAACGGGCCGGATCGAAGGCGTCCGGATCCTCCCAAAGGCGGTTCTGACGATGAAGATGCCACGGAGAAAGGACGATCTGCGATCCCGTGGGCACTGTCCGGTTTCGAAAAGTCTCCGGTCCGGAGGCCTCACGCACCATCATCGGCACTGGCGGATAGAGGCGAAGCGCCTCTCGAAATACGTCACGCGTGACCTTGAGCTTGGAGAGGTCTGCAAAGGCAGGATCGCCTCCCAACGCCTGTCCTTCGGCGGCAATTTTGTCCTGCCACTCCGGCGCTTCGGCCAGAAGATAAAGCGTCCAAGCCAGCGCGGAGGCGCTGGTCTCATGTCCTGCGAGAAAGAAGATCGCGACCTGATCGACCATCTCCTCGGTCGAAAAGGTATCGCCGGTTTCCGGATCGCGCGCGGTCATGATCTTGGTGGCCAGATCGTCGGGAGCGGCTCCAGCCTCGATCGCCGCCGCTCGCTCGGCGGTCAGATCGGTGATGAGCCGGCGGATCTTGCGGGCACTCGCGCGGGTCTTGCCGCTAAAGAAACGCGGCACCCATCTGGGGACAGGCACAAAGGCGGCGAGGTTCAGGATAGGCTGGCTGCGCTGATAGGCCTTGAATTCATGGAAGACTTCTGAGGCGATCTGATGATCGATGGGGATCGAAAAGAGCGTGCGGAAGATCACATCGGCGGCGGCATGACTGGTTTCGGCCTCGATCTCGAACGGGGTGCCGTTTGCCTGTCCCTCTAATCGGCTCACGGCGGCACGGGCGGCGTCCACCATCGCGGGGAAGGTATCGCGAAGGCGCCCGCCCTCGAAAGCCGGATCGATGAGGCGGCGCTGGCGTTCCCAGATTGCCCCGTTCGTCAGGAAGACGCTGTTTCCTAAAAGCGGGCGCAGCCCTTCGCCGATGCGTTCCGATTTCGGAAAATCCTCAGGCGCCTCCTTGAGGACGCGGCGAACCAGCGACGGATCATTGATCATAAAACTGCGGAAGAACGGAGTTTTGAACTCTGCCATCCAGGCCCGATAGAGACGCTTGGGCTGGGCGGAGAGGATGTCCTGCCGGAAAAGCTGCAGATACCGCCAGAGCGACACACGGTCGGGTCGCGCCGGCGGCTTTGGAGGGATCATGCGGCTTTGGACGTATATTTCGAAGCGGCGACGTCGATGCGGGAACTTGAGGATTCGCGATCCACATAGCGGTCGGCAAGCGTCTGAGGTCCGGCGGTGATCTTGAAGTAATCGTAGTCGCGCGGTTTGTCGAAAGCGCAAAGGTATTGGAAATGCAGCCGGAAGAAGCGCCAGCGCAGCTTGGACCAAGTCTCTTCGCTGAGTGACATGGTGAAGGCAGCCGACATGACGATCGGCCATTTCTGACTTTCGGACGCCATGCCGGAGACCGCGACCGGATCGCAAAGCGCGAAGCAGCAGCCATCACCGGGGGCGGTGACGTCGAGCCAAAAGATCTCCTCGCGCTGTGACAGGAAGGCGAGATCTGCCCGAAGCTGTCCGCCGCGCGGCAGAAAGGTAATCATGGGCACGACCTCGCCCAGCGTCAGAAGCGCCAGCTTTGGACCGTTGGCCGGAACCGACCCGTTGCGGATCAGATCGGAGAGGATCGAGATCGCGAGATGCGCGCCGGAGGAGTGGCCAACCACGAGAACCTCGTCGACCTCGTCGGTCAGCGCGGTTGCGATCACCCCGCGAAACGCGTCCATCCGGTCCTGCAGATCGGGCGGGGTCGCGCCTTTGAGACTGGCCGAATAGGCGTAGTCGTGCATCAGGTAATAGGCGTAGAGGCGGTGATCCTGCGACTTGAACCAGCGCAGGATCAGGGCGGCCCCAGCCATAAAGAGCCCCCAGCCTGCGACCCAGGTCATCCAGGCCCAGCCACCCTGAAGCCAGATCGGCCAATCGATGCCCATGGAGCTGTTGATCGAAGATCCGATCCCGCTGACGATGGAGAGCAGGATTGAGGGGATCAGGCAGGCTACGACGAGCTGCAGCAACAGCATGCCCACCGGATAGAGAGCGGCAATCACCGGCCCTTTGCGCAGCCACATCATGCGGCGCAGCGCGTCGGAGGACAGGTAGGTCCAAGAGGTACGGAAAAGTTGTTTGTACGTCGCCCAGATCGTATCTGGCATGGATTTGCGGACAATATCAGACCAGACCAGCACCTCGATATCGGCGCGTGAGGTCTGACCTTCCATCTGTGCTGCGACACCCCAGCCATAGCCGTCCTCGCGCGCTCGCTCGGTCATCTCGATCTGGTAGCCCGAGATCTTGGCCTGAAGAGCGCTTTCGGTGCGATAAAGCTCGCGGTATCGCCGGGCGGGGAATGGATCGTAGCCGGGGATGTAGAAGACCCGGCGGCGACGGACGGGATTGGACATGTCGTTCGGAACGCCTCTTGTTGCAGGCGCAGCATAGACAGGTCTTCGCCTTCGGGAAAAGGGGTCAGCCGAACGTTGCGAGCGCAGGGAAGCGTTCAAGCAACCACCACGAGAAGGCGGTGAACTGTCCGGTGACCATCATCAGACCCACCGTCCAGAGAAGAAGGCCGCTGATCCGCTCGATCCGGTCCATGTGCCGCTTCATCCAGGACATCGCTCCGGTCAGCCTTGGAAAGAAGGCCGCGACGAGCAAAAATGGGATACCGAGGCCAAGCGCGTAGAAGGCCAGAAGGGCCGTTCCGCGGGTGATGCTGGCTTCGGAGGCGGCGAGATTGAGGATCGTGCCAAGGATCGGACCGAGGCACGGTGTCCAGCCAAAGGCGAAGGCCAGCCCCAGCACATAAGCGCCGATGATAGATCCGCCTTTGTCCTCGACATCCATCCGGGCCTCCTGATCGAGAAAGCGGATCCGGTAGATCCCGAGGAAATGCGCCCCGAAGATCATAATGATGATGCCTGCGCCGATAACGAAATAATCCTGATATTGCAGGAACATGCGCCCCAATGCTGAAAACGCGAGACCCAGCAGTAGGAAGACCGTCGACAGGCCCAGCACAAAAAGACCGGCCGCCATCAGAACGCGGCGCCGCGCGGCGCGCGATTCGGCCATGTCCGTCACGCTGACCCCGCCCATATAGGCCAGATAAGGCGGCACAATCGGCAAGACGCAGGGGCTGAGGAACGACAGCAGTCCCCCCGCCATCGCGATCAGGATCGCGGGCAGGAGCGTGGCATCGAGAAGGGTATTGGCGTCGAGCATAAGATCCGCTTACGCGGGATTTTGCGCGGCGTCACCCGTCCGGCCGTCACGAGAGCGTGGACGGCCTGTAACATCCCGGCTAGATCAGGGGTCATGTCCTATGATGATGATCTCGATGCGGCGGGTCTGCTCTGCCCGCTTCCGGTTCTCAAGGCGCGCAAGCGGCTGGCCGGATTAGCGAAAGGTCAGGTCCTGCGCGTCCGAGCTGACGATCCGGCGGCCGTGGTCGACATTCCGCATTTTTGCAGTGAGGCCGGGCATCTGTTGCTCGAGCAGGATCTTGAGCAGGAGCCGCAGATCTACCTGATCCGCAAAGGGGGGTAGAGGCCCCGGCTCAAGGCCGGGGCGACTTTGTACGGGGCGTTTAGCGACCTAAGGACCACCAGCCGCGGCGCTTGGGTTTGTCCGCGGCATCCGCTTCGGCGCTGGCATCTGCTGTGACGGGCTCCGGAGCCGGTTCAGGCGCAGGTTTAGCCTTTGAAACGCGGGTTCGGCGGCGCTTGGGCGGCTCTGCCGTGGCCTCCTCTGCGACAGGCTCGGGTTTGACCTCGTCCACGGCCTCAACGACCTCTTGTGGCGTGGCATCCTGAATGGTCGCTGGCTCTTCGGAGACTGCTACAGGCTCAGGCTCTTTCGGAGCTTCGCTGGCTTCGGGAGCGACGTCCGCCTCGACCTTGTCCGCCTTGGGTTTGCGGGTCCGGCGACGGCGCTTGGGTTTCTCTTCTGGGGTTTCCTCGCCTGCCGGTGCGTCTTCTGCGTCGGTCGCAGGCGATGCCTCCTGAGCCTCCATAGCGGTTTCGGCTTCTGCATCAGCGTCCGCAGGAGCCTGCTCTTCAGCCGCTCCATCCTGCTGGTGCTCTGAGGATGGCCCATCTGCGTTGCCGTTTCCGCGACGACGGCGACGGCGGCGGCGGCGCTTCTTAGGCCGCTCTTCCTCGTCAGAAGTCTCAGCGGTCTCGGCGACCTGTTCCTCTTCGTCCTGCTCCACCTCGGGCTCTTCCTCGAGATCCGACATTAGCGATGCATCGCCCGAGACGAAATTGACCGGCGCTTCGGCGACAACGCGCGTTGCGGTCTTGAACTTTTCGAGCTGGAAGTCAGGCGAGATGATCGAAGGATCGCCCTCGATCCGGACGGACAGGCCAAAGCGGCCCTCGATCTGCGCGATGTTCTCGCGTTTTTCGTTGATGAGATAGTTCGCGATGGAAACCGGCGCCTTGACCAGGACCTCCTTGCATTTGCCGCGCACCCCTTCCTCTTCGAGCTGGCGCAGGATGGCGAGAGCGGTGCTGTCGTCCGAGCGAAGAAGGCCGGTGCCGTGGCAATGGGGGCATGGCTGTGTCGTCGCCTCGAGCATGCCGGGACGCAGGCGCTGGCGCGACATCTCCAGCAGACCGAAGCCAGAGATGCGGCCCACCTGAATGCGGGCGCGGTCGGTTTTCAGCTTATCTTTCAGACGTTTCTCGACCGCCGTGTTGTTACGGCGCTCGTCCATATCGATGAAATCGATGACGATCAAACCGGCCAGATCGCGCAGGCGCAGCTGGCGAGCAACCTCTTCGGCGGCCTCCAGATTGGTCTTGAGCGCCGTCTGTTCGATCGAACCTTCTTTGGTCGCGCGGCCCGAATTGACGTCGATGGCGACGAGCGCCTCGGTCACGCCGATCACGATGTAGCCGCCCGAGGGGAGCTGCACCGTCGGGTTGAACATAGCCGCGAGCGTGGTTTCGACCTGATAGCGCGCAAAAAGCGGCAGGCCGTCGCCGTAGCGTTTCACGTTCTTGGCATGGGACGGCATGATCATCTTCATGAAGTCCTTGGCCGTCCGGTAGCCTTCCTCGCCCTCGACATGGATCTCGTCGATGTCGCGATTATAAAGATCGCGGATCGAGCGTTTGATCAGGTTGCCCTCTTCGTAAATCTTGGCGGGCGCGATGGATTTGAGCGTCAGCTCGCGAATCTGTTCCCACAGCCGCTGGAGATATTCGTAGTCGCGCTTGATCTCGGACTTGGTGCGCTTGGCGCCTGCGGTCCGGACGATCAGGCCCGCGCCGTCGGGCACTTCGATTTCGTTGGCAATTTCCTTCAGCTTCTTGCGGTCAGCGGCATTCGTGATCTTGCGAGAGATGCCGCCGCCACGAGCGGTGTTCGGCATCAGAACGCAATATCTGCCCGCAAGAGACAAATAAGTGGTTAAGGCAGCGCCCTTGTTACCGCGCTCTTCCTTGACGACCTGTACAAGGAGGATCTGGCGAACCTTGACGACCTCCTGAATCTTATATCGCTTCGGGCGGGCTTTGCGGACCGGACGGATGTCCTCGCTGTCATCCTCGTCCGCGACGGATTCGATGTCGTCGTCTTCCGCGTCCTCTTCGGAGGGCGGCTGGGTGATCTCTTCCCTGGCCTCGGCCGGGGAACCATTCTCAGACGGCTCCTCAGTCGTAGCTTCTTGATTCTCGGAGGTTTCTTCAGCCTTCGCGCTTTCGGCGGCGGCCTCGCTTTCCTCGCGGCTTTCGATCTTGATCGGAACGAAGCCTTCGGGCGGCATGGTTAGCTCGAGCGGCTCGTTGACCTTGTCGGGATCGGGCTCTTCGAAGGTTTCCATCCCGTGGATGTCTTCGGTGGTGACCGCGTCATCCGCCTTGGTTTCAGCCGCTTTCGTGCGACTGCGGCGGCGGCGCTTGGGCTTGGGTTTTTCCTCTTCCTCCTCGCGCTGGCTTTCGGCGTAGGCGCGTTCCTCGGCGATCAGCGCTTCGCGATCGGCGACGGGGATCTGGTAGTAGTCGGGATGGATTTCCGAGAAGGCCAGAAAGCCATGGCGATTGCCGCCATATTCGATGAAAGCGGCCTGCAAAGACGGCTCTACACGGGTGACCTTGGCAAGGTAGATATTGCCGGCAAGTTGCCGTTTTTGTTGGGATTCGAAGTCAAACTCCTCGAGCTTGTTCCCGTCTACCACCACGACGCGGGTTTCCTCCGCGTGGGTGGCGTCGATTAGCATTTTCTTTGGCATGATGTCCGTTCGCACACGCCTCCCGCCTGCCCGATGGGGGCGAGAAAAAGGGAGGGGCATGTCTGATTGGGGCGAGATACGCGCCGTCGACGGAGGGGGCCGGTGCGGCCCCTGCCCTGTCGATCTGTCTTTGCGCGCGTTCCATCGCGGTTCTTCTCCGACGCGACCGGCCTTTGGCGGTGCGCCCAGTTAAATACCTGATTTCCTTGGAATATCAGGCGGTTCGTGAGCGGCGCAAAATCCCTGTTCAGGGGAGCCGCCTAATCGGTCCGGGGCGGGACGAAAGATCCATCACAGCCGCCGGCGAAACTCATACGGGCCGAGTTCGGCCTCTTCGCCTACTTAAGGGGGCGATATGGCAAATGACAATGGGCAATGTGTGAATGGGCGGAGACCGGGCGCGGCGGTGGCGATTTCGACTCGAAGGTTAACAGCGATTTTTGCCCGAAATCGGGCCTGCGGCATCCGGGCGGCATCACGTCGGCATATGGGAGGAGGCAGTGACGCGCCCTCCCGGGGTTAATCCTGCGCACGGTGCGATAACGATTTGGATCAGACGGCTTGCGGCCAGCGACTCATAAGCGGGGGCTTATGGGCTGCGAAATCCGGGTCTAGGCCGCCTGGGAGCGGGCCTGTTCGGGAGGATGCAGATCCGCCGGAAGCGGGGTCTGGTCGAGCCAGGCGCGGACGGTATGCGTGAAAAGCGCCTCATGGCTGGCGGGCCAGCCGTGACCGCCCGGTGCGATGAGGCCGATGGCGCCTGGCACCTGCCGGGGGATCTGGGCGACGGCCTTTTTGATCGTCTTCTGCTCTTTTTCGCCGGCCATGATCAGGCAGGGCGTGCCGATCTCGGTCAGGCGGTCGCGGATGTCGAAGCGGACGGCGATGCGGCTGATGGCGCGCAGGGTTGCGGCGTCGGAGGGGGCGTCGTCGGAGGGCCACCAAGAGGAAGTCTCGGGGATGCCGAGCGACTTGAAGGCCTGCCGGCGCGGCCAGGCAAAGGTCATGAGCGGCGCGATGAGATCGCCGAGCGGGATCATCCACCACGCGCCTTTGAGCGGTTCGATCTGAAAGCTGGTGAGCAAGGCCCGCTCGACCCGGTCCGGGTGGCGTAAAAGCAGCAT
Source organism: Aestuariibius insulae (assembly GCF_040783535.2). Lineage (NCBI taxonomy): Bacteria > Pseudomonadati > Pseudomonadota > Alphaproteobacteria > Rhodobacterales > Paracoccaceae > Aestuariibius > Aestuariibius insulae. The sequence continues at coordinate 166,140 of NZ_JBFONW020000002.1, read as the reverse complement.
CATGCCGGTATAGGCGCCGAGCGAATAGCCCATCACGGGAAGCGGGTCGGTGATCCCGGCTGCGTCAAGCGCGCGGGCGACCTCGTCGGCGGCGGCCTCGATGGTGGTCAGCGGGATATGGGCGCTGTCCCCGAAGCCGGGAAGATCCGGGCAGATGACGCGGTAGCCGGGAAGCGCCTTGGCGAGCCCCTCCCAGTTTCTGCCGGTCGCGTTGCCGGGATGAAGGAAGAGAACGGGAGGGGCGGATTCCGCGCCGTATATATTTAGCTTCAGCATGAATGGCTCCGATAAAAAAAGGGCGGGAGCCACGTCCCACCCTGTCTTTCATCTATGAGACGTGCGCTGCCGTTTTTAGGGCCGCGCGCCCTGCCCTAGAGATAATCGGCGCGCTGGAGGCCGTATTTCGCCATCTTCTCGTTCAGGGTCCGGCGGGGCAGTTGAAGCTCTTCCATGACGTTGACGATGGAGCCGCGGTGGCGGCGCATCGTGTTGTCGATCAGCATACGCTCGAAGGCTTCGACATATTCCTTGAGCGGTTTGCCCTCGGTCGTCATGACCGGCTGGGTCTCTTCGTTGTCGGCCATCAGCAGGGATGCGATGGTGCCCGTGCCGCGCCGGTTTTGCAGGACGGCGCGTTCGGCGACGTTGATCAGCTGGCGGACATTGCCGGGCCACGGGGCCTGGAGAAGCTGGGCGGCTTCTTGCGCTGAAACCTCAGGGGCATCGCAGCCATATTCGTCCGAGAATTGCTCGGACAGGCGGGTGAAGAGCGACAGGATATCCTCGCCGCGCTGGCGCAGTGGCGGGACGGTGATCTTGAGCGCGGCGAGCCGGTAGTAGAGATCGGGGCGCAGCGCATCCTCGCAGGTGCGGCCCTCGTCCTGAAGGTTGCAGATGGCGACGATGCGGGTTTCGGCAGGCGTGCCCTGATCGTTGATCACCTGCAGAAGGCGCGCCTGAAGCGCGGGGCTGAGCGCCTCGATATCCTCGAGAACCAGCGTGCCGCCGCGCGCCTCTTCGACGAGGGGGAGCGGATCGTCGGCCTGGGCCGGGCCGAAGAGCTTTTTGGAGAGTTGCTCTTCTTCATAGGCGCCGCAGGAGAGCAGCAGGAACTTCTTGGTGGCGCGCGCGCCGACGGCATGAAGCGCGTGGGCCACGAGCGTCTTGCCGGTCCCCGTCTCGCCGTCGATCAAGACATGGCCGTCGGCCTGGCCAAGATCGAGGATATCCTCCTTGAGGCGCTGCATGACGGGGGACGCGCCGATCAGCTTTTTCATGATCGCGCTGCCATCGGACAGCTCGCGGCGCAGCGCGCGGTTGTCGAGCGTCAGGCGGCGGGCCTGCGTGGCTTTTTTGGCCAGCTCGGTCATCCGGTCGGGATTGAAAGGCTTTTCGAGGAAATCGTAGGCCCCGACGCGCATCGCCTCGACCGCCATGGGCACATCGCCATGGCCGGTGATCATGATGACGGGGAGCGCGCTGTCGACGCTCATGATGCGCTTGAGGAAGGCCATTCCGTCCATGCCGGGCATCTTGATATCCGAGACCACGACGCCGGGATAATCGTTGCCGAGCCCCTTGAGCGCATCTTCGGCGGAGGGAAAGGTTTCGGTGTCGAAGCCGGAGAGCGCCAGCCATTGGCTGATCGATTGGCGCATGTCCTGTTCGTCGTCCACAATCGCTATTTTCATAGCCTGTGCCATTGGAGTTACTCCGCTGCTTGTGCCCCGGCCTGATAGACCGGGAGCCGAACTTCAAAGACCGCCCCGCCGTCGGGGACATTGCGTGCGGTCAGTCGTCCACCGAAGTCGTTGACGATGCCGGAGGAGATGGCAAGGCCAAGTCCGACGCCGTCGCCGGGCTGTTTGGTGGTGTAGAACGGCTCGAAGAGGCTATCGAGATCCTCGATCCCCGTGCCGTTATCGCGGATGCCAAGCGTCACCGTCTCGCCTTCGGCCAGAAGGATTTCGATGGCGGCGTCCTTCTGGCCCTTGGTGGCATCCAGCGCATTGCGCAGAAGGTTGATGATGACCTGTTCCAGCCGAAGCCTGTCACCCAGCACAATGACCGGATGATCGGGTAACGTGCGGGTGATCGCGACGTCCCGCTCGCGCAGTTGCGGCTCCATCATCGCCAGCGCCGAAGAGATGGCGGCCCGTGTATCCATGGGCTCGAACGCCTCGCCGCCCTTGCGCGCGTAGGATTTGAGCTGCCGTGTGATCGCGCCCATCCGTTCGATCAGATCGTCGATCCGCTGGAAGGAGGACAGCGCCTCGTCACTGCGCTTGCGCTGGAGCAGCAGCTTGGCACCGGCGAGATAGGTTTTCATCGCAGCGAGCGGCTGATTGAGCTCGTGGCTGACGGCGGCAGACATCTCGCCCAGGGCCGCCAGTTTCGAGGTCTGGGCGACCGTTTGCTCCGCCGTCTGGAGGTCCTTTTCCACCTTCTGACGTTCGGCGATTTCCCGCTGGAGCCGCATGTTCAACTGGCGAAGCTCTGCCGATTCGCGCTGGAAGATCGCGAGCCGGGACGCGGTCTTTCGGCTGGTCATCCAGAAGAGCAGCGCGAGCAGAATCGCAAAGCCCATGATCTCGAGCGCGAGAACCGAGTTCACCCGCTCGCGCACGCCCGCATAGGTCTTGAAGGAGGCGATCTTCCAGCCCTGGAACGGCACGCGCGCCTCGGTGCGCATGACCGCATCGCCGCGCAGATAGGCCTCTCGCGGGAGCACGGACCAGTCGACGGTCGAGCGGATCGCCCGTTCGATGGCCGATGGCGCCGAGGCGCGGTTCAGCGCCTCATCGACGCTCAAGCCGCGCCAGCGCCCTTCGGTCGCAAGGATGATGCGGCCGCTGCTATCGGTGACGAGGACTGCGTCATTGGTGCTGGCCCAGGACCGCTCGAGCCGGGCGAGATCGACCTCGACATAGATAACGCCGACCGCGTTGCCCGCGAAATCGACCCGGCGCGAATAGATGAAGGCATAGCCCGGTGTCTCCCGCTCGGCGACGTTGAAGACCGTCCATTCGGCACGCAGCGCGCTGACGAAGAAGGGCGCCTGCCGGTGGGTCTCTCCCAGCCGGGTGCGGTCGGTGGAGGCCACGACCTGCCCGTCCCGGTCGAGCAGCATCAGCGAGGCGGCCGCGCTTTCATCGGTGAAGGACAGCAGCCGCTGGGTCGTCTGGGAATAATCGCCGGAATTGAGCGCGCCGATCAGCGTCGGGTTCTGGGCCAGAAGCTGCGGCGTGTTCTGGGCGCTGCGCAGCTCGGCCACCAGATTGCCCGCATAGAGCGTCAGATCGATCTCGGCGCGTTGGCGCGTGCGCTCGGTGAAGCGCTCGGTCAGCATCACATTGGTGAACCAGATCGCCGCGATTGCCGCGATAAGCAGCACCACAAGGGCAATCCGCTGAGGCCAGACCCGAGGGCCAGGCCGGGGGGCAGGCAGTTCCGACATTGATCTATGCTACGCCCGCGGGGCCTTTGGCTCAAGCGTCGGCAAGCTGCGCGGTCAGCGCGGCAAAAAGAAGCGCACCGTCCTGCCCGCCGAGGGCCGCATCGGCGGCGCGTTCGGGATGGGGCATCATTCCCAGGATGCGGCGGTTTTCAGACAGGATCCCGGCGATGTCGCGCACCGATCCGTTGGGATTGGCGGCATAGGTGAAGGCGATGCGAGCCTCGCCCTCGAGCCGGGCGAGCGTTTCGGGATCGGCCTGATAATTGCCGTCGTGATGGGCGATGGGGATGTCGATCCCCTGCCCGTCCTTGTAACGGGCGGTAAAGGGGCTGTCCGTCGTGGCGACCGTCAGCCGCTCGGTCCGGCACAGGAAAGTGAGCCGCGCATTGCGCATCAGCACGCCGGGCAAAAGCCCTGTTTCGGTCAGGATCTGAAAGCCGTTGCAGACGCCGAGCACGTAGCCTCCGCGCTCGGCATGGGCGCGCAGGGCCGAACAGATCGGCGCATTGGCCGCGATGGCCCCGCAGCGCAGATAGTCGCCGAACGAAAAGCCACCCGGGACGGCCACCAGATCGGTGCCCTCCGGAATGCGGTCGTCCTTGTGCCAGACCATAGTGACATCGGCCCCCGCCTGATGCAGGGCGACGGCCATGTCGCGATCGCAGTTGGAGCCCGGGAAGACAAGGACGGCGGCTTTCATGGGATGTCTCTTCAGTTGAGGAAATCGGTGATAACGGCAGTGCCGGGCGGTGCAGGCCCGTTGAACAGCGCCAGTTCGTCGCTGACATCGCTCAGTCGCACTTCGCGGGCAATCAGCGGCGTAATATCGACGCGGCCCGCCTCAATCAGGCCCAGCAGGCTGGGATAGCGCCAAGGCGGCATGCCGCGTGTGCCGTAAAGCGCGAGGTTGCCCGCATAGACGGCGGCCATGTTGACCTCCATCCGGGCGGTGTGTCCAACGGGCATGCCGACTTGAACGTGGCGGCCCAGCGGGCGCAGGCACTCCAGCGAGGCATTGACGGTCTCAGGGATGCCAAGTGCCTCGACGCTGACATGGGCGCCGCCGCCGGTCGCCTCGCGGATCTCGGCGGCGATATCGCCCTGCCGGGCGTCAAAGGCCGCCTCGGCGCCAAGGGCGCGGGCCAGATCCAGCTTCTCGGGCACGATATCGACGACAGCGACGCGGGCGCCAAGCGCCTGGCCCAGGATCAGCGCCGAAAGGCCGATGCCGCCGGTGCCGTGAACGGCGAGCCACTCACCCGCCTGAAGCGCCGCGCGCCCGGTCAGCGCATGCCAGGCGGTGGTCACGCGGCAGCCCAGACCGGCGGCCAGCTTGGGCTCGAGGCTGTCAGGCAGGCGCGATAGATTGTGATCGCGCGGCACGGCAATGTATTCGGCAAAAGCGCCCGGCTCGATGAACCCCGGAAGGCGCTGGTCGGGACAGGTCGTCTGCTCTCCTGCGCGGCAGGAAGGGCAGGTTCCGCAGGCCAGGATGAACGGCGCGATCAGCACATCTCCCTTGTCGAACTGCGCATCCGCTCCGGCCTCGACCACCTCGCCGCAATATTCATGGCCGCCGATCTGGCCGGGTTTGACGCGCGGATGCTCTCCGGTCCAGCCGTGCCAGTCGGACCGGCAGATGCCGCAGGCCAGCACCTTGAGGACAACGCCATCGGGCGGGCAGTCCGGATCGGACACGTCCTCGATCGAGAGCGGCGCGTTATACTCCCGCAGGACCGCCGCGCGCATCAGGCGGCGTCCGGCCCGCCGCGCTCTTCGGCGCCTGAGGTTGGAACGGGCGCGCCGGGCAGCTCGATCCGATAGCTCTCGATGACGGTATTGGCGAGCAGCTTGCGGCACATCTCATCGACCTGCGCCTCGGTCGTGCCCGGGGCCAGATCCAGCTCGATCACCTTGCCCTGCCGCACGCCGGTCACACCTTCAAAGCCAAGCGATCCGAGCGCATGGCGGATCGCCTCCCCTTGCGGATCGAGCACGCCGTCTTTCAGCATTACATGAACTCTGGCCTTCATCTCGCCCCCTTCGCCTGCAGCGGTGCGAACCGCCGCCCTTTCATCTTGTCATAAATATGCAAAATCCCACGCCTCAATTGATCAGCGTCGGCCGGGTCATGGGAGTGGCATTGGCCGGAAGCACGCCCAGACGGCGGGCGACCTCGGTATAGGCGTCGGCCAGATCGCCCAGATCGCGGCGGAAGACATCCTTGTCGAGCTTCTGGCCGGTCTCGATATCCCACAGGCGGCAGCTGTCGGGGCTGATTTCGTCGGCGACGATCAGGCGCTGGAAGTCGCCGTCCCAGACCCGTCCGATCTCGATCTTGAAGTCGACCAGCTTGATACCGACACCATACATCAGGCCAGACATGAAGTCGTTCACGCGCAGCGCCAGCGCCACCATATCGTCGAGATCCTGCTGGGAGGCCCAGCCGAAGGCGAAGATATGCTCTTCGCTGACCAAAGGATCGCCCAGCTTGTCGTCCTTGAGGCAGAATTCCACGATGGGACGCGGCAGGGTCGATCCCTCTTCCAGTCCCAGCCGCGTCGCAAGCGTTCCGGCGGCCAGGTTGCGCACGATGACCTCGAGCGGGATGATCTCGACCTGGCGGACAAGCTGCTCGCGCATGTTCAGCCGCTTGAGAAAATGCGTCGGCACGCCGATGGCGCCGAGACCGGTCATGAAGAATTCGGACAGACGGTTGTTCAGGACGCCCTTGCCTTCGATCACGTCGCGCTTTTCGGCGTTGAAGGCCGTCGCATCGTCCTTGAAATACTGGACATAGGTGCCGGGCTCGGGCCCTTCATATAGGATCTTTGCCTTGCCTTCATAGACTTTCTTGCGTCGTGCCATCCGGGCTCCCTCGATGTCGCGGGCGACCGCCGCGAACCGCTGCGTGATACGCGCTTGTCCCCTTGCGGGCAAGCGCCCGGAGGGTCATATCTGGGGATAGCAGCAGTTCTGACCGGGAGCCCGACCACATGTCCAATTTCAGCGACCGCGAAAAGGCGTTCGAGAACAAATACGCCCATGACGCCGAGATGCAGTTCAAGGCCGAGGCGCGGCGCAACAAGCTTTTGGGTTTGTGGGCCGCTGAGAAGCTTGGCAAATCGGGCGATGATGCGCAGGCCTATGCCCGCGAGGTGATCAAGGCGGATTTCGAAGAAGCGGGCGACGAGGATGTCTATCGCAAGGTGTCGGGCGATCTGGGCGACAAGGCCCCGGAGGCCGAAATCCGCGCGAAGATGAAAGAGCTGATGGCCGAAGCGAAGGCGCAGATCCTGTCCGAGGCGTGAGCTTTGAGCGGGGTGAAGAATTTTAGCTAAAATTCTTTCTTCTTTGGGGGGCAAAATTCTTCTGCGAAGAATTTTGGCGCCTGTTGCCAGCCTCATGTTCGTGTTGAAAATTATGAGCTGGATTTGATCCCGCAGACATGTCACCCGGGCGCCATGACCGATCTTCTGACTTCTCTTCTGACCGACCGCGACTGGCTTCTGGCCGATGGCGCGACGGGGACCACGCTCTTCAATATGGGGCTCGAGGCGGGTGATGCGCCCGAGCTTTGGAACGTGGATCATCCGGACCGGATCACCGCGCTTTATTCCGGCGCCGTCGAGGCGGGAAGCGATCTGTTTCTGACCAATACCTTTGGCGCCAATGCCTCGCGGCTGAAGCTGCACAGTGCGGAGGGCCGCGTGGGCGAGCTGAACCGGGCGGGGGCCCAGATTGGCCGCGATGTCGCGGACAAGGCGGGGCGGCCGGTTGTCGTGGCGGGTTCAGTGGGGCCGACCGGAGAGATCATGGCGCCGATGGGTACGCTCACCCATGAGGATGCGGTCGAGATCTTCCATGAGCAGGCCGAGGGGCTGAAGGCAGGCGGCGCGGATGTGCTTTGGGTCGAGACGATCAGCGCGGCCGAGGAGATGAAGGCGGCCGCCGAGGCGTTTGCTCTGGCCGAGATGCCGTGGTGCGGCACGATGAGTTTTGACACGGCAGGCCGCACAATGATGGGTCTGACCTCGGCCAAGATGGCGCGGATGATGGCGCGGCTGCCTAATCCGCCCGCCGGTTTCGGAGCCAATTGCGGGGTCGGCGCGTCGGATCTTCTTAGGACGGTTCTGGGCTTCGATGGCGCCGAGCTGCCGGTGATCGCCAAGGGCAATGCGGGCATTCCGAAATACGTGGACGGGCATATTCACTACGACGGCACGCCCGAGCTGATGGCCGATTATGCGGTGCTGGCGCGCGATTGCGGCGCGCGGATCATCGGCGGGTGCTGCGGGACGACGCAAGAGCATCTGCGGAAGATGCGGGCTGCTTTGGAGACGGTGCCGACGGGTCCCAGGCCCGATCTTGCGACGATCGAGGCGCGGCTGGGCGGATTCTCTTCGGCGTCGGACGGCACGGATGGAGCCGGGCCACCCGCCCGCAAAACGCGGCGGCGGGCGCGGGCCTGACTTTCCTGCCTATCGGCGAGGGTCGGATCTTGAGTATTTATGGCCAGATGAAGGGAGATCCGCGCGGTGCCCTGTCAGAAGAGGCTCAGCTGATCGCCGGCGCGCGGCGGCAAGGCGAAGAGATCCGTTCTGAGCGGCGGCAGCTGGCTGGCCAGACCGTTGCGGCGCGCGGCGATGGCGAAGCGGTGGGTCATCAGGCGGGCCCAGTGACCCTGCCCCGTGAAACGCTTGCCCCATTCGGCATCGTAGAGCTTGCCGCCGTGAAGCTCGCACACGCGGTTCAGGATGCGGTTTGCACGGTCCGGGAATTGCTCGGTCAGCCAGTCGGAGAAGAGACCCGCAACCTCTTGCGGCAAGCGCAGCAGGATCGAACTGGCGGCGATTGCGCCATGGGCAGCGGCGGCCTTGAGGATGGCCTCGACCTCATGATCGGTGAGCGCGGGAATGATCGGAGAGACCATGACGCGCACGTCGCAGCCCGCCTCGGTCAGGGTGCGCATCGCCTTCAGGCGGCGGGCGGGGGACGGCACGCGCGGCTCCATCGCGCGGGCGGTTTTGGCGTCGAGCGTCGTGACCGAGAGGCCGACGCGGGCAAGGCCCTTGCGGCCCATCCGGCCCAGGATGTCGGCGTCGCGTTCGATAAGTGTGCCTTTGGTCGCGATGGCGACAGGGTGGTTGTAGGCTTCGAGCACTTCGAGAATGGCGCGCATGATGCCGCGATCGCGTTCGATCGGCTGGTAGGCGTCTGTATTGGTGCCGATGGCGATCGTGGCGGGCCGGTAGGAGGGTTTGCGCAGCTCGCGCTCCAGCACGTCGGGGGCGTCGGGCCGCGCGATCAGGCGGGTTTCGAAGTCGAGCCCGGGCGACAGGCCCAGATAGGCATGGGTGGGGCGCGCAAAGCAATAGATGCAGCCATGCTCGCAGCCCCGGTAGGGATTGATCGACCGGTCGAAGGAGATATCGGGCGAGGCATTGCGCGTGATGACCGTGCGCGGCGTCTCGTCGGTGACCTCTGTCCGGAGCGGCGGCAGGTCTTCGGGGATGTCCCAGCCGTCATGGGCGGCTTCGCGCGCGATGCGCTCGTAGCGGTTGGTTTGATTGGTGAGCGCGCCGCGGCCTTTGCGGCGGTCGGCGGGAACGGGGACGGGAGCGGCAGCATCAGACATGGGGATAAACTGGAACGAAATGAGAACATCTGCAAGCGAAAGTCGGGGATGCAGCGGGTCATGTCGCAATTTGTCGCGTGGCGGAGGGGCCCCTCGCCCATGACTGATGGTGTAGGGTGTTGGACCGGATCGGTGAGGACAACGTGATGGCGGAAGACGACGACGATATCGTTCTGAGCGAACTTGAGGATGACGAGCTTGTCCAGCAGATGTTCGACGACCTCTATGACGGCCTGAAGGAAGAGGTCGAGGAAGGCGTCAATATCCTGCTCGGGCGCGGCTGGGAGCCCTACCGGGTTCTGACCGAGGCTCTGGTCGGCGGCATGACCATCGTCGGTAATGATTTCCGCGACGGGATCCTTTTCGTGCCGGAGGTCCTTCTGGCGGCCAACGCAATGAAGGGCGGCATGGCGATCCTCAAGCCGCTTCTGGCCGAGACCGGCGCGCCGCGTGTCGGCAAGATGGTGATCGGCACTGTGAAGGGCGATATTCACGATATCGGCAAGAACCTCGTCTCGATGATGATGGAGGGCGCCGGGTTCGAGGTGGTCGATCTGGGGATCAACAATCCTGTCGAGGCCTATCTGGAGGCACTGGAAGCCGAGGGGGCCGATATCCTCGGGATGAGCGCGCTGCTGACGACGACGATGCCTTACATGAAGGTGGTGATCGATGCGCTGGTCGAGAAAGGTCTGCGCGAGGAGTATATCGTGCTGGTTGGAGGCGCGCCGCTGAACGAGGAGTTCGGGCGCGCGATCGGGGCGGATGCCTATTGCCGGGATGCGGCCGTTGCCGTGGAGACCGCCAAGGAGTTCATGGGGCGCAAGCACAACCAGATGGCAGCAAACTAATTCAATTTGTCTGAATAAGGCGAAAATGCGGCAATAGTTTTGCAACTTTTAGGCTGCTACCTATCTTTCCTATTGAGAGCGTCTTGTGACGCATCAGGCAGGAGGAAGGATCGCCATGTTTTTTCAGACTTTTTTCATGATGCTGTTCATTGCGTTTCTGTCGACCTTTTCAGGTGTGGCCCTGTTTTTCGGTGTGATCTCGGCCATCATCGGCGGTCTTCTCGCCATCGGATCGATTGCATTTCTGCTTTATCGGGCCGATCGGCTGATCCATCGGCAGGCCGTTCGGGTCTCCGTCGAGCGGTAGGACCTGCAGCGGGACCGCTCCGCTACAGGCCAGGGTTATCAGGCTCTGGGCGCCTCGAGATAGGCGATGATCCAGCCCGCGACGATCCCGTAAAGGACGTGACCGGCCAGAGCGACCCAGGCGATGCGGGTGAAGTTCAGGAAGAACGGCACGCCGTCCGCAATGGCGGTGATCCCGCCGATGGCGAAGACCCAGAGGCCGAAGCCGTAGACGGCAGAGGCAAGGAACCACCCGGTCTGGCCGGTGACCCGCTCCCAGATCGGTCTGAAGATGAAGAGATATCCGACCGGGTATCCGATCAGGCCGACGATCACGAGATGCATGAAGATCCCCTCGGGACGGCCATTGGGAAGGCCGAATGTGCCCAGAAGGCTGCGGGCGAGACCATCGGGCGACAGGTTGCCGAGGCCGATCCAGGGCGCGATGACCTGACCCCAGATGTCGAAGGCGACGGTGGCGACCGAGCCGGCGATGATCATTAGCATCAGCGTCGATCCGGCGAGAGCGGGGAACGCTCCGGGTGTGCGGGTCTGGGGGGTCATGGCGAGGTCCTTTGCAGTGCGAGTGGCGTTGGGTACGGTGCAAGACATGGATCGGGGACGGCCCGTTCGGCAACGTGGGGTGCGACATTGTGACGGCATGGTGACGGATGTTTCAAACCGGGGTGCCGGGCCCGCGCCGCTTGATCTTCCGGAAGATGGCACGTTGCGCGAGACCGGTCTGGCGCCGTCGGGCGCGGGGCGGATCCTGATTATCGCCTGCGGAGCGCTGGCGCGAGAGATTGTTGAGCTTCGGCGCGTAAATGGCTGGGATCATGTGGATTTACAGTGTCTTCCTGCCATCCTGCACAATCATCCAGAGCGGATCGCTCCGACGGTCGAGGCGGCTGTGACGGAGCATCGCGCGGCCTATGAGGCGGTCTTCGTGGCCTATGGCGATTGCGGGACCGGAGGGGGGCTGGCGGCGCTGTGCGAGAGGCTCGGGGTCGAGATGCTCGAGGGGCCCCATTGTTACAGTTTCTTCGAAGGCAATGCGGAATTTGCGGCCCGCGATGAGATGACGGCGTTCTATCTGACCGATTTTCTGGTGCGCCAGTTCGATGCCTTCGTGTGGAAACCGCTGGGTCTGGACCGGCATCCGGAGCTTCGGGACATGTATTTCGGGAATTACGAGAGCCTCGTCTATCAGGCGCAAACGGAGGATCCGGCTTTGACGGCCTTGGCGGAGGATCATGCAGCGCGGCTGGGACTGCGGTTCGAGCGACGGTTTACGGGTTATGGGGATCTGGCGCGCGAGCTACAGGCGTTCGCGGCAGGCTGAGAGCGGGAGGTCCCGGCTCAAGGCCGGGACGCGGGGTGCGGGGTGTTTGGCGATGCGCCAAGTATTGCAACCGGGTGACCGCCGCAGTTGCTAGCGCAACCGCTTACCGGCACGCGTCACATGCGGAGCATGTGACGTAGAGCTCCCGTGTCAGGCCCGGGACGGGACAAGGAAGCTAGGTTGCCCTGTCACTCCGACGCGGTGATGTTTGCCAGGCCGCGCAGGCGGTCGACCATGGCGCGCAGGCCGTTCGAGCGTTGGGCGGACAAGTGATCGTTGAGGCCGAGACGGGCCAGTTCGGCGGGCGCGTCGACGCGCAGGGCCTCTTCGGCGCTCAGACCCGCATAAAGGGCGTGCAGGATCGCGATCAGGCCGCGGACGATCATCGCATCGCTTTCGCCTTCGAAATCGAGGGTGGCAGAGGGTCCCTCCCCCTCGATCCGGGGGACGATCCAGACCTGCGAGGCGCAGCCATTGACCTTGGTCGCGGGCACTTTGAGCGCATCGTCGAGCGGCGGCATCGCTTTGCCCAGTTCGATCACGTGGCGATAGCGATCCTCCCAGTCATCCAGAAAGTCGAACGTCTCGGCAATGTCTTCGAAGGCGGCGGTGGCCATGGGGTCGTCTCCTTTGGAGCGCCAGATGTAGGAGGCTTCCCTGTCGGCGTCCATATGGCGGTTTGACCACGCCTGCGCTTTTCAACGCAGATCGGATGAGGTAGCCCGGTCGGGCAAAAACGGGCGAGGACGAGAATGCGCGGTTTGATCTGGTGTGTGATGCTGGGAGCGGCCCTGTCGGGCTGTGCGCGTATTCAGGAATCACGGTTCAATCCGCTGAATGTCTTTTCGCCGCCGCCACCTTTGCCGGTGGAGGGGCGCAATGCGCTTTTGCCGGAGGGCCCGCAACTGGAGGCGCTCGATCCGCGCGGGGCGATCGAACAGATCACGCGCGTGGCGCTGGAGCCGGTGCCCGGCGGTGCGATCCTGCGCGCAACCGGGGTGGCCGAGGTGCAGGGCGCCTATGATGCGGAGCTGGTCCTGATCGGCCAGGATGGCGCGACGCGGGTCTATCAGTTCCGCGTGGACCGCCCGGTGGAGACGCAGGTCGGATCGGCTTTGTCGCGGCAGATCACGGTTGCCGCGCGGCTGACCAATCAGGAGCTGGCCAGCGTCGGCGCGATCCGCGTCGAAGGGCGCCGGAACGCCGCGACGGTGGGGCGTTAGCGCAGCGCCTCGCAGGCAATGCCATCCCGGTCGCGATCAAGGCCGTGTGGATCGCTGTTTCCGTTCTGCTCATAGAACCTTTGCGCCTCGCCCCAGGAGGAGAAATCGCTGCAGTTGCGGTCGATAAGGCCGCTGCGTGGGGCGGCGGAGCGGGAGGACTGGCTTGAGGAGCGGTGGCAGTGATAGGGGCGCGATCCGGCATGACAGCCTTCGGCATTCAGGCCTCCGGAATGGGCATAGGACGGGCCTGTCTGTACAGACATCGCAAGGAGCGCGGCAGTTAGATAACGGATCATCTCAAAGTCTTTCGCTTGAAAAATCTTGGTTAATGAAACGTTAAGATGTGACCCCCTTGCGGCGAGGATGTGACTATCTGAGGTAGAGGGCTGGGTTTGGGGTGAAGCTCTCGTCACCGAAGGGGGCGAGCCGTCCAGTAGACGGATCGAGAGTTGAACGGGCGGAGCCCGGAGGGTCAGGCGGTTGTTCTGGGGTGGAGGGAGAGGTCCCGGCTCAAGGCCGGGACGTAGGCGGGCCGTGAACCCAGGATTGCGACCGGGTGACCGTCGCAGTTGCTTTGCAACCGCTTACCGGCACGCATCACATGCGGGAGCATGTGACGTTGGCTCGCGTCACTGCTTTGCAGTGACGTCTACCACCCGAACCGTCTGCCCCTTGGCGGCGAGAGCGATCTCTCCGTTGCACAGGCGTAGGGCATCTTCTCCGAAGACCTGTTTGCGCCAGCCGGAAAGGGCGGGCACGTCGCGGAGGCCTCCGGCGATGGCGTCGAGATCGGCGGCGGTCGCGATGAGCTTTTGCGCGACGCCTTCGTCTTCGGATTTGGCCTTGAGCAGGACGCGCAGCAGGTCGGCGAGTGCGGGGTTCACCTGCAGCTTTTCGCGGGAGCGGTCGGGCTGGGGGAGATCCTCGTTCGGGGTCTCGAGCCCGGCCTCAATGGCGGCGAGGATGCCGTCGGCGATCTCGCCCTTGCGGGCCTCGCGCAGCAGCAGGCGCGAGCGGCCGAGATCCTGATGGGTTTTGGGTTTGGTCGAGGCCAGTTCGATCAGGGCATCGTCCTTGTAGACCCGGTTGCGGGGGATGTCGCGGCTTTGGGCATAGCCTTCGCGGAAACGGGCGAGTTCGCGCACGAGACCCAGAAAACGCGGCGAGTTGGTGCGCGTCTTGACCCGTCGCCAGGCATCGGAGGGGTCGGTATGGTAGGTCGCAGGATCGGTCAGGACGGCCATCTCTTCGCGGACCCATTTGGTGCGGCCGTTCTCGGCCAGCTGATCGCGGAGCTTTTCGTAGATCACGCGCAGATGCGTCACATCGCCGACCGCATAGATCTTTTGCGCGTCCGACAGAGGCCGGCGCGACCAGTCGGTGAAGCGGGAGGACTTGTCGAGGCTTTCGCCCGCCAGCTTGCGCACCAGCGTCTCGTAGCCGACCTGTTCGCCAAAGCCGCAGACCATGGCGGCGACCTGCGTGTCAAAAAGCGGCTTTGGAATGATGCCGCGATCGACATGGAATATCTCGAGATCCTGGCGGGCGGCGTGAAAGACCTTGGTGACGCCTTCATCCTCGAAGAGCGCATAGAGCGGATCGAGAGAGAGCTCTTCGGAGAGCGGGTCGACCAGAACGGCGCTGTCCTCGTCCTCTCCGGGATAGGCCAGCTGCACCAGGCAGAGTTTGGAATAGTAGGTACGCTCGCGCAGGAACTCGGTATCAACGGTGACATAGTCGTGCCGGGCGGCGGCCTCGCAGAAGGTCGCGAGGGCGTCGGTCGTGGTAATCGTCTGCATACAGGTCCTTTCACGCAAGGCGTCCCCTTTAGCGCGGGAATTGCGTTTAGGGAAGATCGAGCCGGATGCGGTCGCCTTGCGCGACCCGGCGGAGCACCTCTGGATAGAGCCTGTGTTCGAGCGGAAGGAGCCGGAACGCGAGGGTTCCAGGCGTGTCGCCGGGTTCGATGGGCATGCGGATTTGGCCGAGTATGGGGCCTTCGTCGAGATCCGCTGTCACCTCGTGGACCGTCGCGCCGTGATGGCTGTCGCCCCCGGCGAGCGCGCGGGCATGGGTGTGAAGGCCGGGATATTTCGGCAGCAGCGACGGATGGATGTTGAGGATCCGGCCGGGCCATTTGCCGACGAAGGCGGGGGTGAGGATGCGCATGAAGCCCGCGAGGCAGATCAGGTCGGGGCGTGCCTTTGTGAGCGTGTCGTGGAGCGCGGCCTCGAAGCTTTCGCGGTCCCGGAAGGCGGTGTGATCGAGCGTGACGGTGGGGATGTCCATAGCGGCGGCGCGGGCCAGCCCCCCTGCCCCCGGCACGTTGGACAGGACGAGGACAGGCCGGGCCGGGTGATCGCCGGTCATGGAGCGGGCGAGCGCCGTCATGTTGGAGCCGCCGCCCGAGATCAGGATCGCGACGCGCAGGCTCACGTCAGGGTGAGGCCCGGCGTGTCAGTGACGTGGCCGAGGCGGTGGACGATCTCGCCTTCTGCTCGCAGGAGCGCCGCGATGCGGTCCGCTTCTGATGCGGCGACGGCGAGGATCATGCCGATGCCGCAGTTGAAGGTCTTGAGGCGCTCGTCGCGGTCGAGGCCGCCTTCGGTGCTGAGCCAGTCGAAGACGGGCGGCAGATCCCAGGCGGCCAAATCAACTATGGCGCCTGTGCCGTCCGGCAAGAGGCGCGGCAGGTTCTCGGTGATACCGCCGCCGGTGATATGGGCAAGGCCGTGCACGCCGCCTGCCTTGATCGCGGCGAGGGCCGGTTTGACGTAGAGGCGCGTGGGGGTCAGGAGCGCTTCGCCCAGAGGCTGGTCGGCGAAGGGCGCGGGGGCGTCCCAGGCGAGGCCCGTGCACTCTACGATTTTTCGGACGAGCGAAAAACCGTTGGAATGGAGGCCGTCGGAGGCGAGCCCGAGGAGGACATCGCCGGGAGCGACGCCGTCGGGCAGCGCCCTGCCCCGCTCCATCGCGCCGATGGCAAAGCCTGCAAGATCGAAATCGCCGGGCGCGTAAAGGCCCGGCATCTCAGCCGTCTCGCCCCCGATCAGGGCGCAGCCGGAGCGCTCGCAGCCTGCCGCGATGCTCTCAACCAGCGCCGCCGCCTGATCGACATCGAGCGCGCCGGTGGCGAAGTAGTCGAGGAAAAAGAGCGGCTCGGCGCCCTGGCAGATCAGATCGTTGACGCACATGGCGACCAGATCGATGCCGAGCCCGCCCATCTGGCCGGTCTCGATCCCGATCCGGAGCTTGGTGCCCACGCCGTCGGTGGCGGCGACGAGGATCGGATCGCTGAAGCCTGCCGCCTTGAGATCGAAGAGACCGCCGAAGCCGCCCAGACCGTTCATCACGCCGGGGCGGTTCGTGCGTTTGGCGGCGGGTTTGATACGGTCGACAAGCGCGTTGCCCGCCTCGATATCGACGCCCGCATCGGCATAGGTGAGGCTTGGCTTGCCGGTCATGTCCATCTCCCCGCTCGGTTGGAGCGGGGCGTAGCGCAGCGGGTGCGGGGGCGCAATGTGTGACGCGAAAAGGGCGTTTGAACCGGGTCTGCGCCGGATTTCCGGGCCGAAACCCGGTGGATCTTGTTGCATTTCTATCTTTACAGGCTGTTTTTGCCGAGGTCCGGTATCCCCGACTTGATCGACTCGCGACCTAACGTCAGTGTGAGGTGGTGCGATATTCGCAGCTGCTGCGGATCTTTCCTGTTTTTCTTTTGTTTACCCCTCTGTGCGAGGATTTTGATATGCGCGTTTCTGCACTTGCCCTTTCAACGCTTCTCTGGACCGGTTTTGCCGTTGCAGAAGGAGACATGCCGGTGGCCGAGGATCTCGACGGCCCTTGGACCCTGCTCCCCGCCGATGCCGATATTGAGGCGTTGATGGCCCCCCTGACCCCCGAGGATATCGTGAGGATGGCCGATCTCGATGGCGATCCGACCGTTTTGACCGACGACGAGGCGGAGATGATCCGTGTTCTGGGCGCTGTCCTGCTTGGCGTTCCGGTCGAAGAGTGATCGCTCCGGCTTGACCGGACGGGCCTGCCTGATAGAGGACAGGTACGGTCGGGCCTGTAGCTCAATTGGTTAGAGCAGAGCGCTCATAACGCTTTGGTTGGGGGTTCAAGTCCCTCCGGGCCTACCAGTTTCTTTATATATAGATGAGGCTCGCTTGGGCGCCTCTCGTCAGGTCTCGTGATATATGTCAGTTTCGCCGCCAGACTTTCCGAGAAGAAACGGCAATGGCGGGATGAAGTCCATCCAACCGCTGCTCACGCACATGGGCGATCAAGATCCGACTTCCCGTCCGGGCTCGGGGCAGTCTTGCGCCGTGTCAGTTCATCGTGGGAGAAGCATTGACTATGTTTGAACAATGTTTATGAACAATGTTTAAGTTAAAGATTTCTCAGACAGGACTTTGAATATGACATCGGCAATTGGACCCTCCGTTCGACTTCTGCTTTTCCCTTTGGCATTTGCTCTTCTGGCAGGATGCGTCAACGAAGCGCTTGAGGCAGATCCCTCTGCCGCAGTGACGATCACACCAAAGATGCGGACCGATAATGGCATAGATGTTTATCGGGGACGCAGTGATGTACTGTTCCGCGGACCGCGAATGATTACTGTCGTCACGAGCATTGGCCTATTGCCTGTGAAAGGCGCGTCCTGTCTGCTTAAGAACGATCTGTTTGAGGCGCGGTTCACGACCCCGGCTTACGTTCGTTTGCCGGACTACGGGCAGACCTCTCCCCTTGCAATAGTGACCTGCGAGCTTGATGGGAGACGAGGCGTGGAAACGCTCCAACCCATCAATCTGTCAGCCTTTGAGAGAGATCTGCGAGCGTCTCGCGTTGGGCAAGGTTTCCCCGGATCGAACAGCGGTCTGACCATCACATTTCCTATTGGTCCGCGGGAGTTCCCGTCTGACCAGTGGGGGTATCCGGATATATTTGAAGTGACCTTGCGATAAAAGGGGCCCGGCTCAAGGGCTAAGGCGCAGCACCAGCTTGTCATCGCACGAAAAAAGGGGCGATCGGGTGATCGCCCCAGTTTGCGCAGTCTTTCGTCGGTTTACGCGGCAGCGGCGCGGTTGAGGCCGCCAGTCGCGATTTCCGTCATGCGGCGGTCGCCGTCGTAGGCACTGTCGAGGCATTTCTGCAGCGTCGCGACATCGTCGGTCGCGCCGATGCGTTTGGCGAAGGCGAGAAGCGTGCCGTAGCCAGCGATCGCGTAATGGGCGAGACGCTGGTACTGGCTCGCGATCATCGCGTCGCGCGTGTCGTTGTCGCCGAAGTCGGCATCGATGCCGTGGGCGCGCGCCTCTTTAACGAGGCCTTCGGTGCCTTTGCAGAACTCTCCGTCCGGATCGATGTCGTGCCGTTTGCACAGCTCGGCGATGTCATTCATGCCGGTCTCGAGGCCCTCGACACCTGCTTCGAGCGCCTCTTTCAACTCCGAATTGGTCGCGGCTTCGGCCAGATCGGAGGTGATGGGCTTGGACTGCTTGCAGGAGCTGTAGAGATCCTGAAGTTGGTCGTGATAGACATCATGAAGCGAATTGAGCGCCATGGAAATTCTCCTTTGCAGTTCGTGTTCAGTCAGGAAATGCAAGGGAACGGGCGATCGTTCCAAATCAGTTCAGACTGCGACAACAAGGTCCACCCGGAGCCCGCCAAGATCCTCGCTGTCACCCAGACGGAGCATCCCGCCATGGGATCGCGCGACATCCGCGGCGATGGCCAGACCCAGCCCGACGCCGCCGCCTTCGTTCTGGTTGCGGGCCGGATCGAGGCGGGAAAACGGCTTGAGGGCCTCTTCGCGCTCTGCCTCCGGGATGCCGGGGCCGTCATCCTCGACCGTCAAGCGGAGCGCGCGGTCGGTGAGCGCGTAGCTTAGCCGGATGCGGGTCGCGAACCGGTCGGCATTGGTGATGAGATTGCCGAGGGCTCGGCGGATGGCGAGAGCGTTCAGCGGGACCTGCCCCTCACCTTCCATCGTGCCCAGCGTGACAGGCCGCCCCGCCCGCGTCGCATCGGCATAGATCGCCTCGACAAAGCTGCGGGGATCGACAGGTTTGCGGCCATCGGCGGCGACGCCGCGCGCGAAGTCGAGATAGCCGTCGAGCATGTCCTGCATCTCTTGCACGTCACGTTTGAGCGGTTTGGCTTCCTCGTCATCGAGCAGCGACAGGCCGAGTTTGAGCCGCGTGAGCGGTGTGCGCAGATCGTGGCTGACGCCCGAAAGCATCATCGTGCGCTGCTGGATCTGCCGCTCGATCCGGCCGCGCATGTCGAGAAAGGCGTTGCCGGCGGCGCGCACCTCGGTGGCGCCCGAAGGGCTGTAGCGGGTCAGGCGGCCCCGCCCGTAATCGGTCGCCGCATTGGCCAGCCGGTTGATCGGCCTGAGCTGGTTGCGCAGGAAGATGGCGGAGATCAGCGTCATCAGGGCGCCCAGCACGACCATGACCACGAGCAGCTGATGCGGGTTCGAAGCCGAGACGCGGCGGCGGGAAAAGCTAACCTCCATCGGCCCGCGAGACGTGTCGAGCCAGACATAGACGCGCCGGTTCACGGTGACATCGGCGGCAAGAAGATCGGGCAGTCCGTTGCGCAAAGTGGCGACGACAGCGCGGCCCGACAGATCGAGGGAGCGGAACTGGTCCTGCATCGGTGTCTCGCCCGCGGGCAGGACGATGTCGAAGTTCAGCGGCTCGGCGACGGATTGGGCCGCAGGCAAGGCGCGGCCTGGCGGCGCGCCTTCCAGCGTCTCGGTCAGATGGCGCAGCTCGAGCACGACGGAGCGGGTCATCTGCTCGGTGACGTCTGCGAAGTGGCGCTGAATGAACACGACAGAGATTGCCAGTTGCAGCGTCAGCACCGGCAGGACAAGGATAAGCGCGGCCCGGCCATAAAGGCTGCGGGGCATGTAGTGCTTGAGCCAGCCGAAAAACATGGCCACAGGCTTAGCCGGGCTTGCGGCAAGGGGGAAGATGCAGATGAGCGATACCGCAGGGCACCCCGGCATCGGCCAAAGCGTGGAGGTCGCCAAGGATATCCGCTGGATCATCGCGCCGAACCCGTCCCCGATGACGTTCTGGGGCACGAACAGCTATCTGATCGGACGGACGGATCTGGCAATTGTCGATCCGGGGCCAGAGGATCCTGCGCATCTGGAGGCGCTGCTGGCGGCGGTTGGGCCCGGGCAGAGGATCAGCCATATCTTGGTGACCCATTCGCATCTTGATCATTCCCCCCTCGCCCGCCCTCTAGCCGACCGGACAGGCGCGCCGGTTCTGGCCTTCGGACCGAGCGAGGCCGGGCGGCGCCCGGTGATGGAGCGGCTCGCCGAAGCGGGTCTTGCTGGCGGGGGCGAAGGGATCGATGCGGCGTTTCAGCCGGACCGGAGGCTCGCGGATGGCGACACGGTTTCGGGGCCGGATTGGATGATCGAGGCGGTGCACACGCCGGGGCATCTGAGCAATCATCTGTGCTTTGCCGTGGGCGACGTGCTGCTGACGGGCGATCATGTGATGGGCTGGGCCAGCTCGCTCGTCTCGCCGCCGGATGGGGATCTGACGGCCTTCATGGCCTCCTGCGAAAAGCTGCGCGGCCGGTCCGACAAGCTCTATCTGCCGGGCCATAGCGCGCCGATCGAGGATCCAGCGGCGCGACTGGACTGGCTGATCACCCATCGGCGCGCTCGCGAGGCACAGATCCGGAACGCCTTGTCCAGTGGAGCACAGTCGGTGAGAGACATTGCGCGTGCCGTCTATACCGATACACCTGCGGCTCTCCTGCCTGCGGCAGAGCGGAATGTCTTTGCCCATCTCATTGATATGGTTGAGAGAAACCTCGCCCTCTGCGATGGATCACTAGCGGTGGACGCGCGGTTTCGGCTGGCCTGAGAGGCCGCGTCTTTTCGCACAGAAACCCTCTGGACGGGGCGGACGGCCATTGCTATACGGCCCGGCGTGGTCCGGCGTAGCTCAGCGGTAGAGCAGTTGACTGTTAATCAATTGGTCGTAGGTTCGATCCCTACCGCCGGAGCCAAAAAATCTTATTTAAACGAATACTTAGACGCCGCCCTCTTTTGTGGCGCGGCTCGGTTTTCAGGGCATCGTGGCGGGCTCGTGATCTGGATATCGTGTGATGGCGGGTCTGGAATTCCTCCACTTTCGGTAACTGGTCCCCGTGCGATATCCGCGTTAAGTGCGATAGACGTATAAGGGAGGGAGTGGCGCATGACGCTGGTGGCGGCGGCTGGTCGACTGGAGCGGGTCGAATCGCTCGAGGCGCTCTGGAGCGGGATCACCGATGCGCTGGCCCCTTATGGCTTTTCATTTTTCACCTATCTGACCCAGCGGCCCAACGATCTGCCGCCCGTGCTCAAGACCAACATGCCGTCGGTCTACCGGAGCTTTGCGGCAGCGGCCGATCCCTTTCTGACCTGGTGCTGCTCCAGCTACGAGCCGAGCTATACCGGCGTGGCGTTCCTTGACGACTATCCGGATATGAGCGCTGAAGATCGGGCCTTTATCCTCGAGGCGGGAGAGGTTGGGTTTCGGTCGGGGCTCGCCATTCCGGTGCGGATCGAAAGCTCGGATCTGACCGGCGGGTTCAATCTGGGGACCCGGCTTGACCGCGAGGGGTTTCTGCAGCAGGTCGCCCCCCATGCGGAGGCCGTGCAGCTTTTTTGCCTTCTGATGCACCGCCGGATCGAGGAATTGCAGAACAGGGCCCGCGCCGAAGGGCGCGGTCTGGCCGATCTGAGCGACGAAAAGGCCATGATCGCGCGGGCCAACCAGATGACGCAGCTCAGTCCACGGGAACGTGAAATTCTGTTCCTGCTCTCGCGCGGTCTGTCGCGCAAGGAATGTGCCCGATTGTGCCAGATTTCTCCCAATACCGCTTCCGATTACATCAAGAGCTTGTACCGCAAACTCGATGTCAGCAACCGTGTCGAAGCGGTTCAGGCGCTGATGACCAGTGGCACGGAATCCCCGGATCACGATTAATTCCGGCGCGTTGACGGAACTTTGACATCGATGGGTCCGTTCCGGTGCTAACATGAAATCGCGGATGGGGCGCGCCAGACCGCCTCACCGTTGAGGCAGGATCGGAGTAGAAGGTTATGGTTACGACAGTTAAACTCCCGAAGGATCAACCTCCCAAGCCACGCGGCTCGGAGAAAGAGCGGCCGAAGCCGGTGAAGTTCACCGATTTCGCCAGCATCTAAAGTCCTTCATCCGATTGGCAGGACGCGGTATTACAGCGTCATGGCTGCGATCGGAACCTTACGAAATCTTGGCCCCGCGATGGAGCGGGACTTTGCGAAATGTGGCCTGACGACAGCTGAAGAGCTGATCGCGCTGGGTGCCGATGACGCTTACGCGCGTTTGATCTCGGCGGGGATCCGGCCGCATTTCATCGCCTACTGCGCCCTTGCCATGGGCCTTGAGGGGCGCGATTGGCAGGACCCGTCCGCTGCTGAAAAGGTCGATCTGCGGCGCCGGTTCGATGCCATCAAGGCCGAGCAGACGCAGGTTCCAATAGGCATAGAGGCGGAGCTCGACCGGATCGGAACCGGACGGCGCTAGGGAACCGGCCCCCTGCCCTTTGGCGTTTGGCCGGTATGGAACAGCAGATACATGACCCCGAACTCGACCGGCTGGAGCGTCTTGCGGCGCAGATGGACAGTGCGTTTCGCATCCCTCTGACGCGGATCCGCGTCGGTTGGGACAGTATCCTCGGTCTGATTCCGGGGATCGGCGATGCAGCCGCGCTCGCCCCTGCGGGATACATCCTTTACCGCGCGCATCAGCGCGGTACGCCCAAGCCGGTTCTGGCCCGGATGGCCGGGAACGTGGCCTTGGATGTAGCCGTCGGAGCGATCCCCGTGGTCGGAGACTTGTTCGATGTCGGCTTCAAGGCCAACCGGCGCAATGTCGCGCTTCTACGTAAGCATCATGAAGAGATGCTGCAAACGAAAATGGCCTCCACCCCGGTTCAAGGCGAAGGCCATCTATCCTCGCATCACCCCGCCATTGGCGAGGCAGACGCGCGTTAGCCGACCAGTTCGAGGCCCGAGAAGAAGAAGGAGATTTCTTCTTTCGCGGTGTCGGGCGCATCCGAGCCGTGGACAGAGTTTTCACCGACGCTTTCAGCGAATTCGGCGCGGATCGTACCGGCGGCCGCATCGGCAGGGTTCGTGGCGCCCATGACTTCGCGGTTCTTGGCGATGGCGTTCTCTCCTTCAAGAACCTGAACGACGACCGGACCGGAGGCCATGAATTCGGTCAGCTCACCGAAAAACGGGCGTTCCTTGTGAACAGCATAGAACTCGCCGGCCTGATCCTGTGTCAGATGGATCCGCTTTTGCGCGACGATGCGCAGGCCGGCCTCTTCGAATTTGGTGTTGATCTTGCCGGTCAGGTTCCGCTTAGTGGCGTCCGGTTTGATGATGGAAAGCGTGCGTTCGACAGCCATGTTTGCCTCTTTCGTATGTCGGGGCCGCGCCCCGTGGAAATCGGCGCCCGCCTAGCATGGGGCTGGATCGATGACCAGACATTGACGCGCCCCGCCGCCTGCGGCACTGACCCGCCATGCTGCGCATTGACGATATCACCTATTCGGTCGAAGGCCGCCCCCTGTTCGAGGGCGCGTCTGCCGTGATCCCCGAGGGACACAAGGTGGGCCTTGTAGGGCGCAACGGAACAGGCAAGACGACGCTGTTCCGCCTGATCAAGGCCGAGCTGACGCTGGAAGGCGGATCGATCTCCCTGCCGCGCGGCGCGCGGATGGGCGGTGTCAGCCAGGAGGTGCCGGGATCGGAGGTGTCGCTGATCGACACGGTGTTGGAGGCTGACACCGAGCGGGCCGCGCTGCTGGCCGAGCACACCGAGGATCCCGCGCGGATCGCCGAGATCCAGACACGGCTGACCGATATCGACGCCTGGTCCGCCGAAGGGCGCGCCTCGGCCATCCTAAAGGGGCTTGGCTTTACCGATGCCGAGCAGCGGATGCCGTGCAGCGCCTTTTCGGGCGGCTGGCGGATGCGGGTGGCTTTGGCGGGTGTCCTTTTCGCGCAGCCCGATCTGCTGCTGCTGGACGAGCCGACGAACTATCTCGACCTCGAAGGCGCGCTGTGGCTGGAAAGCTATCTGGCGCGCTATCCCCATACCGTTCTGATTGTCAGCCACGACCGGGGTCTGCTGAACCGGGCGGTGGGCGGCATCTTGCATCTGGATGAACGCAAGCTGGCCTATTACACCGGCACTTACGATCAATTTGCGCGCCAACGGGCCCAGCAGCGGGCCATTCAGGCGGCGCAGGCCAAAAAGCAGGACGCGCGCCGGGCGCATCTGCAAAGCTTTGTCGACCGCTTCAAGGCCAAGGCCTCCAAGGCGAAACAGGCGCAGAGCCGGGTCAAGATGCTGGAAAAGATGGAGACGATCCGCGCGCCCGAGGATGCCGCGCGCACGGTCTTTACCTTTCCCGAACCCGAAGAGCTGTCGCCGCCGATCATCCGCGTCGAAAACGGCACGGTCGGCTATGACGGGGCCGAGGTGCTCGGGCGTCTGGATCTCAGGATCGATCAGGACGACCGGATCGCGCTGCTGGGGCGCAACGGCGAGGGCAAGTCGACGCTGTCCAAGCTGCTCTCGGACCGGCTCGAGACGATGGCAGGCCGGATCACCCGCGCCTCCAAGCTGCGGATCGGGTATTTCGCACAGCATCAGGTCGATGAGCTGCGGATCGAGGAGACGCCGCTGCAGCACCTAATGCGCGAGCGGCCCGAGGCCGGTCAGGCCAAGGCGCGGGCGCGGCTCGCAGGCTTCGGTCTGGGCGCGGCGCAGGCCGAGACCGAGGTCGGACGGCTTTCGGGCGGGCAGAAGGCGCGGCTCTCACTGCTGCTGGCGACGATCGACGCGCCGCATCTGCTGATCCTCGATGAGCCGACGAACCATCTGGATATCGAAAGCCGAGAGGCGCTGGTCGAGGCGCTGACCGCCTATTCCGGCGCGGTGATCCTGGTCAGCCATGACATGCATCTGCTGGAACTCGTGGCCGACCGGCTTTGGCTGGTGAAAGACGGGCGCGTAACACCTTACGGCGAGGATCTGGCCGCCTATCGCCGGTTCCTTCTGGCAGGCGACAAGCCTCCGAAGGCGGAGAAGCCCGCGCCTAAACGCCCGAAGCCATCACGCGAGGCGATCCTCGAAATGCGGGCAGAAGTCCGCAAATGCGAGGCTCGCGTTGAGAAGCTGGAAGAGATGCGCGAGAAGCTCGCCAAGAAGCTCGCCGATCCGGCGATGTACGAGGCTGAGAAGATCGGCGAGACCGAGGTCTGGCAGAAGAAATATGCCGAGGTGATGGACGGTCTGGGACGCGCCGAGACGCTGTGGCTAAGCGCGCAGGAAAAGCTCGAACGCGCCGAGACCGCCGCATGAGCATGGAGCTTGCCTTTCTCGTCACAGCCTTCACGGCGCTCTTCGTGGTAATCGACCCGATCGGGCTCGCTCCCGTCTTCGCCGCGCTGACCCAAGGCCTGTCCCCGGCGCAGCGGCGCAAGATCGCGGCCCGCGCCTGCGCGGTGGCCACCGGGATCCTGTTGATCTTTGCCTTTCTGGGCGAAGCGGTTCTGGAATTTCTCGGCATCTCGATGCCTGCCTTCCGGATCTCTGGCGGGATCCTCCTTTTTCTGACGGCGCTCGACATGCTGTTCGAGCGACGGCAAACCCGGCGGCAATCGCAAGGCGATGCCCCGGAGGAAGAGACGGGACAGGATCCATCGGTCTTTCCCATCGCCATTCCGCTGATCGCAGGGCCCGGTTCCATCGCCACGATCATCCTTCTGGTCGGAGAGGCGACAACAACGCTCGATGCGATGCTCGTGGTTGCCATCATGCTGGTCACGGTGGGCCTCGTCTTCGTTCTGTTTCTCGTGGCGGGCTATCTCGAGCGGCTTCTGGGCAAGGTCGGGATCAACGTGGTCACGCGGCTTTTGGGGATGCTGCTCGCCGCGCTCTCCGTGCAGTTCGTTCTCGACGGCCTGGCCTCTTTCGGTCTGGGCGGGAGCTGATTATATCGAGTTCCATGACTGGAGATCAGATCGCCTCAATCATCTATCTTGTGCTGCTCGGGACCGCCGTGGGCGGCTGGTTTCTGGTGTCCTCGCGCGATCAGATGAACAAGACGCTGCAGCATGCGGCGATCTGGGGGCTGATCTTCGTGGGCGTTATCGCAGGCTACGGTCTTTGGGGCGATCTGGGACCCACACGCTTTGCCGCGCAAAGCGTGGGCGAGGACGGCGCGATCAGCGTGCCGCGCTCGCGAGACGGGCATTATTACCTCACGCTCGACATCAACGAGGAGCCGATCACCTTCGTCGTCGATACCGGCGCGACCGAGATGGTGCTGACGCAGACCGATGCCGAGCGTGTGGGGATCGCGCCAGAGACGCTCATGTTTCTGGGCAGCGCGAACACGGCCAATGGCATCGTGCGAACCGCTCCGGTCACGCTGGACCGGGTCGAGCTTGCGGGCATCCCCGACTATGACGTGCGCGCCTGGGTCAACGAAGGCGAGATGCGCGAGTCGCTTCTGGGGATGGGCTATCTTCAGCGCTTCTCCCGGATCGAAATCGCAGGCGACCGGCTGATGCTCGAGCGGTAAAACTCTTCGTCGAAGAGTTTTGGCCAAGGAATGACGGCTCCCGCCCGGGGGGCAGATTTTTCTAGAAAAATCTGACTTCAAAATCCTTCTAGAAGGATTTTACCTCTTCCGCTCCCAGCGTCCGCTTTCCTGGGACCAGTATTGCGCTTCGATTTCTGCCGCCGTCAGTGCTTTCCACTGCACGCGCGCCTGATCAAGCGCGGCGCCGTCGGTTCCGTCGAAGATCACGCAGACCCGCTCCATTGCCGCGCAATCTTCGGGTGTGACCTCCGCGCCGCTCACCGTCATCAGACAGGCGGCACCGTTCGGTGTGTCCATTGCGGTCGTCAGCAGCACCGGCTGATCCGCGTCATGCGCGCCATCCGCGATCCCATGGGCCGGAAACTCTTCCGCCGGGCCGGACCAAAGCGCCTTGTCCAGCGCCTCCAGACGGTCAGCTTCCCCCACCCGGACCGCGACGCGCCAGCCTGCGCCGCGCGCTCGCGCGACAAGCTGAGGCAGTGCCGTTTCGAGAGGCTGATGCGTCAGATGATAGAAATAGGCCGCGCCCATTACCCTTCGTAGCGATCCGCAATCAGCCGGTCGAGCGCCAGCACGCCCCATCCCGTCGCCCCTTTCGGAGCAAGCGCAGTGCCGTCCTTGCGGCTGGCGACGCCTGCTATGTCCAGATGCATCCACGGCACATCGTCCTTGACGAACCGCTGGAGGAACTGTGCCGCTGTGATCGATCCGGCGGGGCGTCCGCCGATATTTTTCATATCAGCGATGCGGCTCTTGAGCTGCCCATCATAGGCATCGGCCAGCGGGAGCTGCCAGGCGCCTTCCCCTTCGGCCTGCGCCGCTTTGAGAAACGCATCAGCGAAGGCATCGTCATTGGCGAAAACGCCCGCCTTTTCGTTGCCCAAGGCGATGATAATTGCTCCGGTCAGCGTCGCCAGATCCACAATGCCGGACGGCGAGAACCGCTCTTGGGTGTACCACAGCACATCGGCCAGGACGAGGCGGCCTTCAGCGTCAGTATTGATGATCTCGACCGTATCGCCCTTCATCGACGTCACGACATCGCCGGGGCGGGTCGCGGTTCCTGACGGCATGTTCTCAACGAGGCCGACGAGGCCGACGACATTAGCCTTGGCCTTGCGTTTGGCGATCGCCTTCATGACGCCCGCGACGGTGCCCGCGCCGCCCATATCCATCGTCATGTCTTCCATCCCGGCGGCCGGCTTGATGCTGATCCCGCCGGTATCGAAGACAACGCCTTTGCCGACCAATGCCAGCGGCGGCTCGTCCCCGCCGCCCTGCCACTCCATCACGACGACCTTGGATGGCGAGGCGGATCCCTGCCCCACGCTGAGCAGCAGGTTCATGCCCAGCTCTTCCAGCTTCTCTTCGTCCAGCACCTCGACCTTGACGCCCAGATCCGACATTTCGGCCAGCCGGTCCGCGAATTCGGTCGTGGTCAGGACATTGGCGGGCTCGTTAACCAGATCGCGGGTGAAGAAAACGCCGGAGGCCAGCGCATCCACGCGCGCCGCATTGACCGTCTCGGGTTTGCCCAGCATCAGCGTGATCGGCTCTGCGCCATCCCCGGGTTTGGATTTGCGGATGTCGAAGTCGTAACCGCGCAACACCAGACCGAGCGCCAGCGCCTCGGCCTTGGCGACGCTGTGCCCCAGCACCAGAAGCGGCCCCTTTCCGCGCGCCGCTGCGATCGCCGCCCCCGTCTTGCGCGCCGTCAGCGCATCTGCGCGCGGATCGAGCTTGGCAATCAGAACGCCGGTTGCCGCAAGGCCCGACGGATAGGCGATGGTCGTAACGTCGCCCGCCGACATCTTCTCCCATTCCTTGCCGTCGGTCAGGCGCGCGATAGCGCCCTTCATCCGGCTGTTGACCCGCCGCGCGCTGGGGTTGAGCGTGCCGTCCTCGGCCACGAGAACCGCGATGCGTCCGTCATGATCGGCAACGGCATCGAGATCGGTTTCTTTCACGTCGAGGGTCACGGGATCGGTCATCGGGTCATGTCCTTTCGCATCAGGCGGGGTCCTGCCCGAGGGCTTATCCGGTCGGGCCCGGCAATCGCAATAGCGGTTCACCTCGCAGCGGAAATCGGCTAGCGAAAAGAGCCAGTCAGACGAAGGACCCCTGCCCCTTGGCGCGCATCGATCGCTATATGCTGTCCCAGCTGATGGTGCTTTTCGGGTTCTTCAGCCTGATCCTCGTGCTGGTCTATTGGGTGAACCGCGCGGTGATCCTCTTTGACCAGCTGATCGCGGATGGCCAGTCGGCGGGCGTTTTCCTCGAATTCACCGCGCTGTCGCTGCCCAATGTGATCCGGCTGGTTCTGCCGATCTCGGCCTTTGCGGCCTCGGTCTATGTGACGAACCGGATGACCTCAGAAAGCGAACTTGTTGTCCTTCGCGCGACCGGTCACAGCGCGATGCGTCTGGCGCGGCCCGTCCTGGTCTTCGGGCTGATCGTCACCCTTTTGATGAGCGCGCTGGTCCATATGCTGACCCCGCTGTCGCTGTCGCAACTCAACGATCGCGAGGCGGAGATCGCCGAAAACATCACTGCGCGCCTTCTGACCGAGGGCACCTTTCTCAACCCTGCGGACGGTCTGACGTTCTACATCCGCGACATCACTGCGGAGGGTGAGCTTCTGGACGTCTTCCTCTCGGATACTCGCAATACCGAGGAGCACGTCACCTACACCGCCGAACAGGCCTATCTGCTGCGCACCGAAACGGGGCCGCGCCTGGTGATGGTCGCGGGTCTGGCCCAGACGCTGCGGGTCGCCGACCAGAGGCTCTTCACCACCAGTTTCTCGAACTTCACCTATGAGATCGGCGGTCTGATGGGCTCCTCCGAGCGCAATCGTCGCAACGTCCGGGAGATCTCGACCCTCACGCTCTTCGAGGCGTCCGGCGAGACGCAGGCGCTGACCCGGCGCAGCGCGCCCGAGCTGCATCGGGTGGCCCATATCCGGATCGTGGAGGCGAGCCTTGCGACCGTGGCGGCCCTCATCGGGTTCGCGACACTGCTGACGGGGCGGTTCTCGCGGTTCGGGGTCGGACGGCAGATCATCCTTGCGATCTTTCTGCTGATCGCGGTGAAGGCACTCGAAAGCACTATTCTGGGGCTGACCGAAGACAACGATCAGGCCTGGCCGCTGATCTATCTGCCAGTTGCGGTCGGCCTTGGTATCGCGGGTGTCCAGCTTGCCAGCGCGTCGCGATTGCGGTCCAGGCTGTCGGTGCGACCGGCATGATCCTGCATCTTTATTTCGCCCGCCGCTTCGCGCGCAGCTTTGCCGGTGTCTTTGCGATCTTTTTCCTGATCCTCGCCTTCCTCGATCTGATCGACCAGCTCGGAAAGTTTGCGGGTGAAGGCGCGGGCTTTGCCGCGATCATCGGGCTGACCCTGCTCAACACGCCGGAGGGATTATACCGTATCCTGCCGCTGATCACGGTACTGGCGACGATTGCCCTGTTCCTGTCGCTCGCGCGGTCGTCCGAGATGGTCGTCACCCGCGCGGCCGGGCGGTCGGCGTTGCGCAGCCTGATCGCGCCGGTGATCGTCGCCTTTCTCATTGGCGCCTTGGGGGTCGCGATCTTCAATCCGATCGTAGCGGCGACCAGTCAGGAATACGAACGCCGGGCCGATACGGTAGAGCGGGGCGGCAGTTCGATCCTCACCTTGCGCGACGAGGGGCTGTGGCTACGTCAGGGCAGCGGCGACCGGCAGACGGTCATCCGCGCCGAACGTGCATCGCTTGACGGAACCGAGCTTTTCGAGGCGTCTTTCATTGTCTTTGCCGAAGCGATCGGGCCGATCCGCCGGATCGAAGCCGATCGGGCCGTCCTGACCGATGGCGCCTGGGAACTGGAAGACGCGAAATCCTGGCCGCTTGTCTCGAGCCTCAATCCCGAAAGTGCCGCGACCCTTCACGACCGGCTCAGCCTGCCATCGACGCTGACGCGCGACCAGATCCGCGACCGTCTTGGCACCCCCTCCTCGATCCCGATCTGGGATCTTCCCGATTTCATCGACCAGCTTGAACGCGCAGGCTTTTCCGCGCAGCGTCACGAGGTCTGGTTCCAGATGGAACTGGCCTTGCCCGTCTTCATCGTCTCGATGCTGCTAGTCGCGGCAGGCCTGACGATGCGCCACCAGCGCGGAGGCCGCACGGGCATCGCCGTTCTGACCGCCGTGATGCTGGGCTTCGGGCTGTATTTCCTACGCAACTTCGCCCAGATCCTGGGAGAGAACGGCCAGATCCCCGCCCTTCTGGCGGCCTGGATCCCGCCGGTTGCCGCCATCTGTCTGGCTCTTGGCCTGCTGCTGCATCTCGAGGACGGATGATGCGCGCGCTTCTTGCCCTTTGCTTGTGTCTTTTGCCGTGCCTTGCCCAGGCGCAGGGAGCGGCGACACTCGTGGCAGATCGCGTCTTTATCGAAGGCGAGGAGCGCCTGATCGCCGAAGGCAATGTCGAGGTGCTCTATGACGGCACCCGCCTCACCGCGACGCGCGTGATCTTCGATCAACCCAGCGATACGCTGACCATCGACGGGCCTATCGTCATCGAAACACCGGACGGCACGATCCTTCTGGCCGACCAAGGGCAGATCCAGCCGACGCTCGAAAACGGCTTGCTGCGCGGCGCGCGGCTGGTGCTGGACCGGCAGTTGCAACTGGCCGCCACGCAGATCGACCGGGTCGAAGGGCGCTACAGCCAGCTTTACAAGACCTCCGTCACCTCCTGCACGGTCTGCGGCACACGCGCTCCGCTTTGGTCGATCCGGGCC
This sequence comes from Aestuariibius insulae, assembly GCF_040783535.2. NCBI lineage: Bacteria > Pseudomonadati > Pseudomonadota > Alphaproteobacteria > Rhodobacterales > Paracoccaceae > Aestuariibius > Aestuariibius insulae. The sequence continues at coordinate 134,865 of NZ_JBFONW020000002.1, read as the reverse complement.
GAGCGCATCATCCATGACGAGCAGGAACGGCAGCTTTATCTGGAGAACGCGCAGTTCCTGATCCGGGGCGTGCCGATCCTGTGGCTGCCCCGCGCCCGCCTTCCCGATCCGACGCTCGAGCGGACGACCGGACTGCTGGTGCCCGAGCTTCGGTTCAGCAGTGAGTTGGGCACCGGGATCAAGCTGCCCTATTTCATCACGCTGGGCCGCAGCCGCGATCTGACGCTGACGCCGTATCTCGCGCCCGGCACGCGCACGCTGGAATTCCGCTACCGCCAGGCCTTTCGGTCCGGCGATCTGACCATCGAAGGCGCAGTCACAGACGACGACATCCTGCCCGAGGAAGGGCGCGGATATCTGTCGGTGCTGGGCGAGTTCGAGATCGGCCCGAAGACCGATCTTCTCTTCGATATCACTACCGTGTCCGACAACGCTTATCTTCTGGATTATGGCATCAGCCGATCGGACACGGTCGAAAGCCGGATCGAGCTTGTCCGGACAGAGCGCGATCTTTTTGCCTCCGCCGCGCTCGTCAATCTCGAATATCTCAGGGACAATCAGAACAATGCCGACGAGCCTAACCTGATCGGCGATCTGTTCGTAGAACAGCGCCTCTTTCCGGCCATGGGCGGCGAGCTGCGCGCCGGTCTTGATGGGCGGCTTCTTTATCGCGCATCGGATGATCTGGGCGTCGAAGGGCGCGATCTGGTCCGGCTCGGCACGTCTCTGTCCTACCGGCGCGATACCGTGACCGCCGCCGGGCTTCGATTGACGGCCGAAGGCGCCCTTTTCGCGGATTATTTCAGCGTCGGTCAGGACAACGATGTGGAGCAAAGCGCGCTTCGTCTGACACCGGTTGTCGCCGCCACGCTGCGCTATCCGCTAAGCCGAACGCGCCCGTCCGGCGCCACAGAGCTGCTGGAGCCCGTGGCGCAGATCGTCTGGTCGGACAGCGGCAATCAGGATCTGGCCAATGAAGAAAGCACACGGGCCGATCTGGACGAGGGAAACCTCTTCGCGCTCGACCGGTTTCCGGGCGGCGATCTGCGCGAGGACGGGCTCCGCGCCAATCTGGGGGTCAGCTGGACCCGCTATAACCCGCGCGGCTGGTCGTCTACCCTGACCCTCGGGCGCATCCTGCGGGCCGACGACGCGCCTGCCTTCAGCGACACGTCGGGCCTGAGCGGGCGCCAGTCGGATTGGCTCCTCGCCGGGCAGATCCGGTTCTCGGACGCTCTGACCCTGGCCAGCCGCTCTCTTGTGGAGGACAGCTTCGACTTTGGCGCCTCGGAAACCCGGATCGACTTCGACGGCGCCTTCGTCGATCTGTCCGCGAGCCATATCTGGCTGGCCGCGGATCCGGAAATCGACCGGAACAACGCCGTCTCGGAATGGGCCATGGAGGCCGCCTATCGGATCTCTCCCAACTGGGAGCTGTCAACCGATGCGCGCTATGATATCCGCGCCGACGATCCGGTCGAGGCCGGTCTGGGGCTGGTCTACCGCAACGAATGCGTGGAGGTCGACCTTTCCCTCTCGCGCCGCTACACAAGCTCCGATACGGTCGATCCGACCACTGATTTCGACATAACGGTCGGTCTGCGCGGCTTTTCCGCAGGCCGGTCCGCAGACGGCCCTGTGGGTCGTTGCCGCAACTGACAGGGGCCCCGATGCACCGCTTGATCCTTGCCTTGGCCTTGTGCCTTTCCGCCCTTACGGCGAGCGCACAATCGCAATTCTCTCCGGCACTTCTCGTCAATGACGACGTTATCACCAATTTCGAGATCGAGCAGCGGATCCGCTTTCTCGAACTGGTGCGCGTACCCGGCGATCCGGCAGAGGTCGCGCGCGAGCAGCTGATCAACGAGCGGCTGCAATTGCAGGAGATCCGGCGTGTCGGGATTGAGATCCCGCCCGAGGATGTCACCGATGGCATCGACGAATTTGCGGGCCGCGCGAACCTGACCGGCGACCAGTTTCTCGAGATCCTGGCCTCTGCCGGGATCGACAGCAGCACGCTCCGGGATTTCGTGACCGCCGGGATCGGCTGGCGGATCTATGTGCGCGGCCGCTTCGGTGCTGACGCCCGCGTGGAGGATCGCGAGATCGACGATGCCGTGTCGACGGGCGGCGGCGCGGGGCGCGGGTCGATCCGCGTGCTGATCTCGGAGATTATCATCGCGGCGCCGCCGCCTCGTGCCGCTGCCGCGCAGGCCGAAGCCGAGCGGATCAGCCAGCTGACCAGCCCCGACGCATTCTCGGCTGCCGCCCGGCGCGTCTCTGCCCTGCCCTCACGTGGGCGCGGCGGGCGGCTTGACTGGCAGCCGCTGACCGATCTGCCGCCCGCGATCCAGCCGTTGATCCTGCAACTGGACCGGGGTGAAGTGACCGATCCGCTGCCGATCCAGAACGGCATCGCCCTTTTTCAGCTACGCGATATTGAGGAGGTCGACGCGCCTGCCCCCCAATACGGGGCTATCGAGTTCGTCGAGCTGGCGCTGGCCGCAAGCCCCTCCCAGGCCTCCTCTCTCGTGACGCGAGCCGATACTTGCGACGATCTTTATGGTCTGATCCCCAATGCCAGCGAAGAGCAGTTGCGCCGCGAGATCCTGCCGCCCGCGCAGATCCAGACCGATATCGCGCTGCAATTGGCCCAGCTCGATCCCGGTGAGATCTCCTTTGCTTTGGGCGCGCCCGAGGGCACCAGCCGACTGGTGATGCTCTGCGGGCGCACGCCGGTGCTGGACGAGGGTCAGGAGATCGACCGGGAAGCCATTCGCAACCAGCTGGTCTCGCGCCGTCTGGGTGGGCTGGCCGAAGCGTTTCTGGCCGAACTGCGCGCGGACGCGTCTATCCGCGAGCCATGAGCCCGCCTCTCGCCGTCAGTTGCGGCGATCCGTCCGGAATAGGCCCCGAGATCGCGGCCAAAGCCTGGGAGGCACTGCGCGTGGAGCTTCCGTTTCTCTGGATCGGCGATCCCCGGCATCTGCCGCTGGGCCTGCCGTTTCAGATCGTGGAGGAGCCTGCGCTCGCGCCCGCCATTTCCGCCGAGGCGCTGCCAGTTCTGCCGCTTGCCTTCGCCGAAATCGCCCCGCCCGGCGCGCCCGATCCAGCCAATGCGCAGGGGATCGTGGAGGCGATCGAGCGCGGCGTCGCGCTTGTCTCGGGCGGGGACGCGTCTGCGCTGGTGACCGCCCCGATCAACAAAAAGGGTCTGCAGGACGGCGCGGATTTTGCCTTTCCCGGGCATACGGAGTTTCTCGCCCATCTGGCCGGCGTCGATCATGTGGTCATGATGCTGGCCTGCGACGCGTTGAAGGTCGTGCCCGCCACGATCCACGTCCCTCTGGCCGACGTGCCCGATGCCCTGACGGCTGAAAGCCTGACGCAAACCATCCGGATCACGCATAAAGACCTGATCCGTCGATTTGGAATTGCCGTGCCGCGGATCGCTGTGGCGGGTCTCAACCCCCATGCGGGCGAAGGCGGACGGATCGGAACGGAGGAGGTGGATTGGATTGCGCCGCTTCTGGAGAAATTGCGGAGCGAGGACCTTGATCTGGTCGGGCCGCTGTCGGCCGACACGATGTTCCACGAGAAAGCGCGCGCGGGCTATGACGCCGCGATCGCGATGTATCACGATCAGGCGCTAATTCCCATCAAGACGATCGATTTTGCGGGTGGGGTCAATGTCACGCTCGGTCTGCCTTTCGTGCGCACCTCGCCCGATCACGGGACGGCTTATGACATCGCGGGCACCGGCATGGCCGATCCAACGTCGATGATCGCAGCGCTGCGCCTGGCGGATCGTATGTCGCGCCGGGCGGCGCGCGGGTAGATGCATATTTATGACAAGATGAAGGGAACGGGTTCTTCCGACACGGCAGCGTTAACCTTAATGTCTTGTGAAGAATGGGATTGGCGGCATGGCCGCGATTGACGATCTGCCGCCTTTGCGGGAAGTGATCTCGGCCCATGGGCTGTCGGCACGCAAGGCACTGGGGCAGAATTTTCTGCTGGATCTGAACCTGACGGCAAAGATCGCGCGACAGGCGAGCGATCTGGCCGGATCGGATGTGTTTGAAATCGGACCGGGACCCGGGGGGCTGACGCGCGGGCTTTTGGCCGAAGGGGCGCGGCATGTTCTGGCAATCGAGAAGGATGCCCGCTGCCTGCCCGCCTTGGCGGAAATCTCGGCGCGCTATCCCGGGCGGCTGACGGTGATCGAGGGCGATGCGCTCCAGATCGATCCTCTGGCGCATCTGACGCCGCCGATCCGCGTGGCGGCGAACCTGCCCTATAACGTCGGAACGGAGCTTCTAGTCCGGTGGCTGACGCCTTCGGTCTGGCCGCCATTTTGGGAGAGTCTGACGCTGATGTTTCAGCGAGAGGTCGCGCAGCGCATCGTGGCCGAGCCGGGGAGCAAGGCTTACGGGCGGCTCGCGCTTCTGGCGCAATGGCGCAGCGACGCGCGGATCGTGATGGATCTGCCGCCGCAGGCCTTCACGCCGCCGCCCAAGGTCAGCTCGGCTGTGGTGCATCTGACCGCCCTGCCCGAGCCGCGTTTCCCGGCGGATGCGCAGGTGCTGCAGCGGATCACGGCGGCGGCATTCAATCAGCGGCGCAAGATGCTCCGCGCCTCTCTCAAGGGGCTGGCGCCCGATATTGAGGATCGTCTGAAAGCCGTCGGGATCGCGCCCACAGACAGGGCCGAGCAGATCCCGCTCGAGCAGTTCTGCGCCTTGGCGCGAGAGCTGGCCTAGGCCTATTCGGCGGCTTCGGGAGCTGGCGGCGCGCTGTCTTCGCTTTTGGGTTTACGGCGGCGGCGCGGCTTGGGCTTGTCCTGCGCCTCGGGCGTTTCCACCAGACCGTTATCGTCGGTGCCTTGCGGTTCGATCACATCGGCATCGCTGACCTGAGCGGGCTGCGGCACATCCGGCTGCGTTGCGCGTTCAGGCTGTTGCTGCGCTTGATTGCGATCGCGGTCGGCCTGCGCCTGACGGTCGCGTTCGGCCTGCCGCTCGCGTTCGATCTGGCGTTGGCGATCCTGCTCTTCGCGGCGGCTTTCCTGCTCGCGCATCGCTTCAGCCAGCATCCGCGTATAGTGCTCCGCGTGCTGGGCGAAATTCTCGGCATCCACCCGGTCACCGGACAGATGGGCGTCGCGGAAAAGCTGGTTGTACTTGTCGATGATCTGCTGCGGCGTGCCGCGGACCTTGCCTTCGGGACCGGAGCTGTCGAAGACCCGGTTGACGATGTTACCCGAAGGCCGGTTGTTGTTGTTCCGGTTCTTCCCGCGCGAGCGTGATTTCGAAGATCTCATGGAAAGCTTTCGTTCAGCTGTTACCTGTTCCGCCCGGCCCTGCGCCCTTCGTTGAATGAAGGAGCACGTGATGTCATCTGCGATGGCCCGGCGACAATTCGGAGAGAGGGCTCAACGCCCGGTCTCGTCCGATAGATATGAAGTAAGCGCTTAGTGAGCCGTGAGGCAAGAGGCAATTTGCAAAAAGTCGATCCTTTGCGCCAATCGGATCAAGTTCAGGCGATAAACCTGCCGGAAATGACGCGATTTCGCCCATCGAGGTCAGGATGACGTGTAATTTCAGTGAAACCGGCTTCTTTGAACAGAGCCGTCACATCTTCGGCTTGCGTCGCGCCAACCTCGACCATTAGTGCCCCGCCAGGCTCCAGATGCGCAGGCGCGCCGCGGATGATCTTGCGATAGGCGCTCAGCCCGTCCGCCTCGTCGGTCAGGGCCATGCGCGGCTCGAAGCTGAGTTCGGGGGCGAGATCCTCCATTTCGTTCACCGCGATATAGGGCGGGTTCGAGACGATGAGATCGAAGCGCCCCATCACGGCATCATACCAGTCAGAGACTGCGAACTCCGCCTGTCTGGTCAGATCGAGCCGGTCGCGATTGTCCCGCGCCACGGTCAGGGCCGCCTCCGACAGGTCGGTTCCCAGCCCCGTCGCCTCCGGGCGATCTGCCAGTACACTCAGGATGATAGCGCCCGATCCTGTTCCAAGGTCGAGCACCCGGTCGAACGGACGGCCTAACGCGGCAAGAACCAGCGTCTCGGTTTCGGGGCGCGGATCGAGCACATCGGCGGTGACGCGGAATCGGTGCTTGTAGAAGTCCCGATAGCCCACCAGATGCGACATCGGCTCGCGGGCAATGCGGCGCGCAACGAGGCTCTCGAACCGGGAGAGCATTGTGCCATTCGAGATATCATCGTGATCGGTATAACGGCGGGGCATCGCGGCCCGCCAAAGCATGCGCGCTTCCCGTACGGCCCCTTCGATCCCGGCCTTGCTCAGCCGGGATGCCGCCTCGGTCAGCGCCTGCTGATCCATCACACCATTTCGGCGAGCAAGGCGGCTTGGGCGTCGGCGATCAAGGCATCGATCACTTCGTCCAGATCGCCCTGCATCACCTGATCGAGCTTGTAGAGCGTCATGTTGATCCGGTGATCGGTCATCCGCCCTTGCGGGAAGTTATAGGTGCGGATCCGCTCGGACCGGTCGCCGGAGCCGACCTGCCCTTTGCGCGCCTCGGACCGCTCGGCGTCGACGCGGCTTCGCTCGAGATCATAAAGCCGCGTGCGCAGAACTTGCATCGCGATCTCGCGGTTACGGTGCTGGGATTTCTCGGAAGACGTCACCACGATCCCGGTGGGTGCATGGGTAATCCGCACCGCCGAATCCGTGGTGTTCACATGCTGGCCGCCCGCGCCGGAGGAGCGCATCGTGTCGATGCGCAGATCGGAGGCGTTGATCTCGATATCCACATCCTCCGCCTCGGGCAGAACGGCCACGGTCGCGGCGCTGGTATGGATACGCCCGCCGCTTTCGGTCGAGGGAACGCGCTGCACACGGTGCACGCCGCTTTCGTACTTCATCCGCGCAAAGACCCCCTCGCCCGCGATCCGGGCGGTCACCTCCTTGATGCCGCCAAGCTCGGTCGCCTGCTCTTCGATGATCTCGAAGCGCCAGCCCTTGGCCTCGGCGTGGCGTTGATACATCCGCAAAAGATCGCCCGCAAAAAGAGCGGCCTCGTCTCCGCCTGTCCCGGGGCGGATCTCGATCATCGCAGGCCGGGCATCGGCGGCGTCCTTGGGGAGCAGCGCCAATTGCAGCTTGTGTTCGGCCTCGGGCATGGTGGCGCGCAAGGTGGGAAGCTCCTCCTCGGCCAGGGCCTTCATTTCGGGATCGTCCAGCATTGCCTCGGCATCGGTTAGGTCGGTCTGAAGCTGGCGGTAGCCCTCGATCTGGTCGACCACGGGCTTCAGCTCCGAATATTCGCGCGCCAGATCGGCGATCTCACCGCCATCGGCGCCGCCGGCCATCTTCGCCTCCAGAAACTGAAAACGGGCGACGATCTGTTCGAGCTTGTCCTGCGGTATCATCCGGCTGATCTGTCCCATCATGTGAAGCGGGTCAAGCCAGCGCTTCGAGAGGAACGCCGCCGTCTGCGACAAGAAAGAAAATTGCCTCAGGCGCGTCCTATGTGATATCTTCATAGGATGAGATTTGCGTTTCTGCTGATCCTCTTCGCCACCCAAGGCGCGGCCCAGTCCGAGGGAACCACGCGCTCTGATCCCTGTTACTGTACCGATCGGGAGGGCAGTCGGATCGATCTGGGCGAACAAACCTGCCTTTTCGTCGATGGCCGATCCTTCATGGCGCAGTGCCAAATGTCACTGAACGTGCCGATCTGGCGCGACATCGGCGAAGCCTGCGTGGTCGGCGAGCGTCAGCTCGACGCGCCCGCATCCGTCAGTCCAAGCTGATCCAGCCAATCGCGGATCCGCGCCTCGTTTACGCCCATGTCGGCTTGCCCGAACCGCAGCCTGCCATGGAGGACCAGCAGATCCGTCTCGCCCTCGCCTTGGGCGATGTAGATTGTGGTATAGTCGGGAAAGCCCATGATCTGCGAGCGGGTTTCATAGGTGATCATCCTGTCTTCCACGCGTCCGGCAAAGCGCGTCGTGCGCGGCGTGGCCAACGCGATCTGATTGAGCCGGGTCAGCGCCGCTTCGGGATCCTCGACCACGCGGACGGCCCTGAAACTGCCGGTGCCTGGATAGTCCCCGGCTGGGCCCGGATCGCTGCGCTGGTGCCAGGCGTCTTCGGTGGTCGGAGCGAGCCGGATATAAGCCATCCCTGGGACAACGAGCAGGATGAGAACGATGAGGATAATGCGCATGACGCCTCCTGGATGGGTGAGACTCAGGACATAAGCCATGCCCGGTGATTAGGGAGAGCCGGGAGCAGGAATTCTTTTGAGCAGCCGGTAGACCCGAAAAACCACCGTTCAGTTACCGACCGAATACCGACGCGATACCGATGGCCCGATCACGCCCTGTCGAGGGCCAGCCGATGGCAATATAGGCACATCAGCTCTGTCGCCGCATGGGCGCCCGCAATCGCCGTCGCCCCGGTCGGATCATAGCCAGGAGAGACCTCGACCACATCGCCGCCGACCATATTTATCCCCTTGATATCCTTCAGGATTATATCCGCCTGACCTGAACTTAGCCCGCCCCAGACGGGCGTGCCTGTCCCGGGGGCAAAGGCGGGATCCAGGCAATCGATATCGAACGTCACATAGGTTTGCGCATCACCGAGAATATCCTTTATCTTCAATGCCGTAGCCGCGGGCCCCGCCTCGTGGACCTCCCTGGCATCGATGGTATGAAAGCCCAGATCCTCGGTATTCGTTGTCCGGATTCCGACCTGCACCGACCGCTCCGGCACGATCAGTCCTTCCTTGACGGCTTTGTAGAACATCGTGCCGTGATCGATCCGGGTCGCGTCCTCGTCGGGCCACGTATCGCTATGGGCATCGAATTGCAGCAGCGATAAAGGCCCGAACTTAGCGGCATAAGCCCTTAGGATCGGCAGAGAAATCGAATGATCTCCTCCAAGCACGAGAGAGGCCGCACCCCCCTCGAGGATCGAACGAATATGCTGCGTAAGCCGCTCTGGGAACTCTTCCACGCGGGCATAGTCAAAGGCCAGATCGCCATAATCGATCACGTTGAAATCGCTCAGCGGATCGACATCCCATCCATAGGGCGGATCGAAGGGCTGCAGGCTCGACGCCTCGCGGATGGCCCTCGGCCCGAACCGGCACCCCGGACGGTTCGTCACTGCCTGATCGAAGGGTACGCCTGTCACCGCCAGATCCACGCCGCTTAGATCCTTGGTGTAAGCTCTTCTGAGAAAAGACAAAACACCGCCGAACGCGTTCTCGTAGACAAGGCCAGTACGACGACCCTTCAACGCGACATCGACCTCGCCTCTAGCATCCTCAAGCGCCATCTGGTTCTCCCCGTGCGGCCTTGTTATGCCAGCCAAAGAACCCCAATCGCACGAGGTCCGCAATGTCCGATGAGCCGCTGATCCACGATCCCGACGGAGGGTTGCCGCGCCTTGTCCGGATCATGCAGCGCCTCCGCGATCCCCAGACCGGCTGTCCTTGGGATATCGAGCAGGATTTCGACACGATCGCCCCCTATTCGATCGAGGAGGCTTATGAGGTCGCCGACGCAATTGAGCGGCGCGATTGGGATGACCTGAGGGGCGAGCTGGGAGATCTTCTGCTTCAGGTGATCTATCACGCTCAAATGGCTGACGAGAAAGATCTTTTCAGCATCACGGACGTGATCCGCAGCGTCTCTGACAAGATGGTGGCGCGTCATCCGCATGTCTTCGGCGACGAGACCCGCGACAAGAGCGCGGAGCAGCAAAAAGCCGATTGGGAGACGATCAAGGCGACCGAACGAGCGGATCGGGCGAAGGCCGGCGTTCTTGATGACGTGGCTTTGGGCCTGCCCGCGCTTTTACGCGCGCTCAAGCTGCAAAAGCGGGCCGCGCGCGTGGGCTTTGACTGGACCGAGATCGATCAGGTGCTCGCTAAGATCGACGAGGAAACCCGCGAGCTGGCCGAGGCGCGGGACACGCTGGATCCAGCCAAGATCGAGGATGAATTTGGGGATCTTCTCTTTGTCATGGTCAATCTCGGGCGGCATCTGAAGCTTGACCCGGAAGCCGCCTTGCGCGGGACAAACGCCAAATTCGTTCGGAGATTTCAATATATAGAACAGCAGCTTGAAGCCATAGGCTCGAGCCCAGCAGAGGCAAGCCTGGAAGAGATGGATCGGCTCTGGACCGAGGCGAAGCGGGCGGAATAGGACGTGATCCGCCCCTCGACAGATGTCGCAGCCGCTCGCCTGCGGTCCGGCCTTGCCCGGCCCCATGAGGCAGGATAGCCCTTGGCCGCATGACACCAAGACCGATCCTCATCGACACCGATCCTGGACAGGATGACGCCGTCGCCATCCTTCTGGCGCTAGCCTCTCCCGAGCTTGAAGTGAAGGCGATCACCGCCGTGGCTGGCAATGTCCCGCTCGCGTTGACGAGTGCCAATGCGCGAAAGGTTTGCGAACTAGCCGGTCGGCCCGAGATCGCGGTCCATGCCGGATGCGACCATCCGCTTGAACGCCCTCTCGTCACCGCCGAGCATGTGCATGGCAAAACCGGCCTTGATGGCGCGGATCTGCGCGCGCCGGTTATGGCGCTTCAGGACAAACATGGCGTCGATGCGATCATTGATCTGGCGCGCGAGGTGGATGGCCTGACCATTTGCGCCCTGGGTCCTCTGACCAATGTCGCAACCGCCCTCACCCGCGCGCCCGACGTTGCGGGGCGGATCAGGGAGATCGTCCTGATGGGAGGCGCCTATTTCGAGGTCGGCAACATCAGCCCGGCGGCGGAATTCAACATCTTCGTTGATCCCGAGGCCGCCAAGGCCGTCTTCGACTCGGGCTGCAAGATCACGGTTTTGCCGCTGGACGTCACCCACAAGGTGCTTGTCACAACGGACCGCATCGCCGCCTTTCGCGCGATGGAAACACGGATCGGCGACGCCATTGCGGACTGGACAGGCTTTTTTGAGCGGTTCGACAAGGAGAAATACGGCTCGGACGGCGCGCCACTGCATGATCCGTGCGTCATTGGCTGGCTTCTCTGGCCAGAGCTGTTCTCGGGCCGCCAGATCAATGTGGAGATCGAGACCACCTCAGAGCTGACGCGCGGTATGACCGTCGCCGACTGGTGGGGCGTGACCGACCGGGCAGTCAATGCGATGTTTATCGGGAACGTGGATGCGGGTGCGTTCTTCGCCCGCATGACAGACCGGCTGGCCCGGCTGTGAGCGCGCAGCTTCAGCTGGCCAAGCCGGAGCATATCGCGCCGCTTCTGTCACTCGTCGCCCGGTTTCACGAGGAGTACGGGCTCGAGACGACCGAAGAGCATCGCCGCGCCGCGCTCGAGCCGCTTCTGGAGGGTTCGCCTCACGGGGCCATCTACCTGATTGGCCCAGCCCGCGCGCCTGTGGGTTATCTAGTGGTCACCTTTGGCTGGTCGGTAGAGTTCGGCGGGCTGGACGGGTTCGTCGACGAGATCTTCGTGCGACCCTCCGTGCGCGGGCGCGGAATTGGAACCGAGGCGCTGCTGGCCCTTGGCCGGGCTCTGGCAGGGACTGGTCTGCGGGCGCTTCATCTCGAGGTCGATCGGTCGGATGAGGCCAAACAACGCCTCTACGGCAAGGCTGGATTCAGGCTGCGCGACCGATATGCGTTGATGACGCGGGTCTTCTGAGGCGTCCGCGCCTATATAGCCGATATGCAGATCGACTTCGACAACAGCTACGCGCGGCTCCCCGATCGGTTCTTCACCCGGCTGGATCCGGTTCCAGTGGAAAAGCCCGAGCTGATCGCCTTCAACGACGCGCTGGCGGTAGAGCTTGGTATTGACCAAGCCGGATCGGACGAGGCGACGCTTGCATCGATCTTTGCGGGCAACCGGATCCCCGATGGTGCGGATCCTCTGGCGCAACTTTACGCGGGCCATCAGTTCGGCCACTGGAACCCGCAACTGGGGGATGGGCGCGCAATCCTTCTGGGAGAGGTCGCAGGCCGCGACATTCAGCTAAAGGGATCGGGACGCACGCCCTACAGCCGCTCGGGCGACGGGCGCGCCTGGCTAGGGCCGGTCTTGCGCGAATACCTCGTCTCCGAGGCGATGGCGGCGCTTGGCGTGCCGACGACGCGCGCTTTGGCTGCCGTGACGACCGGAGAACCCGTCCTACGCGAGCGGGTCTTCCCGGGCGCAATCCTCACCCGCGTCGCCTCGAGCCATCTGCGGGTTGGCACGTTCCAGATCTTTGCCGCGCGCGAAGATCACGAGGCGCTGGCCGCGCTCGCCGACTATGCCATTGCCCGCCATTATCCCGAAGCAGACGGCCCCGCCGGGCTGCTGGCCGGGGTGGTTGCGGCGCAGGCGGAGCTGATCGCGCACTGGATGTCGCTGGGCTTCATCCACGGGGTCATGAATACCGACAATTGCGCCATTTCGGGCGAGACCATCGACTATGGCCCCTGCGCTTTCATGGACGACTACCACCCTCAGACCGTCTTTAGCTCCATCGACCAGCAGGGACGCTATGCCTATGCCAACCAGCCGCGCATCGCGCTGTGGAACCTCGCGCAGCTTGGCACGGCTTTGCTGCCGCTGATGCCTGACCAGACACAGGCCGTCGAGGAGTTCACCGAGATCGTGAACGGGTTTGGCGCGCTCTATCAGGCGGCCTGGCTCCAGCGGTTCGGCGCAAAGATCGGCCTTTCGCAGCCAACGGTCGAGGATGCCGATCTGATTTCTAAGCTTCTCACGCATATGGCCGAGACAGGAGCGGATTTTACCAATACGTTCCGCACACTAGCCGCCTGCGACACGCTAGATACCGAATGGCAGGCTGAGTGGCAGGAGCGGCTGGCCGAAGAGCCTGACCCCGAAAGCGTCATGCGCTCCGCCAACCCTGCCATCATCCCCCGCAATCACCGCGTCGAGGCGATGATCCAAGCGGCTGTTGCCGGGGATTACGGGCCGTTCCACGCGTTGAATGCAGCGCTCAAGACACCGTTTGCGGATCCCGAGGACACCACGCTGACCGCCCCGCCAGAGCCGGAAGAGCGGGTTCAGGCCACTTTCTGCGGGACCTGAGCGCGCACGGTCCGGTTGATCAGGATGAGCCCCACTGCCACCAGCGCGAGGGCTGCGAAGATCACCGGACCGACTTCTTCGTCCAGCAGCCACCAGCCGAGGAATACGCCGAAGACCGGTGCGAGAAAGCTGAAGGAGGCGACGCTCGAGGCCGGGTAAATCGACAGCAGCCACAGCCAGAAGACGAACCCCGCCGTCACGATAACCACGATCTGGAAAGCCAGCCCCCAAAGGTGGATCGGTTGCAGATCCCGGATAAGCTCTCCGAACAGCGGCGAGATCAGCAGCAGGATCGGCGCCGAGATCGCCACCTGCCACAAAAGCTGCGTCTGCGCCGGAACCTCGCGCAGTCGCGTGGCCTTGGCGATGAACGCGATCCCTGCCCAGCAGATTGCCCCGCCCAGCGCGAAAAGATCGCCCAAAAGGGATGCCGTGCCAGCCTTGGGCCGCTGCAGGATGGCCAAGGCCGCCCCGCCTAGAGCAAGCGTGAGACCCAGCACTTTGAGCGGCGTCATCCGCTCGCCCGGAATGAACAGATGCGCCAGGATCGCGAGCCAGACCGGCATCGTGTAGAAGATCACGCTGGTCCGCGAGACCGTCGTCAGATCAAGCGCGACGAAGAGAAAGATGAACTCTACCGCGAAACACAGCCCGATCAAGATCCCGGGCACCGCCGTGCCGGGATGCAGCGTGAGCGGTCCGGACCGAAGCCGGATCCAGAGCCACAGCAGCACCATCGCCCCGGCCGAGCGCAGGCCCGCGAAAAAGACTGGCTGCAGCCCGTCATTCACGACCGCGATGATGACCTGGTTGAGCCCCAGCAGCGCCGAAAACCCAATGAGGGAGATCGCGCCGAACGCATCCATGCTGTCGCGTTTTTCCATGGGACGGAGAGGACTTAGTCCCGGCACCGAAGTCAAGGGATGTGGAACCGAACCCTAGGCTCGTCCGTTCGACGAACACGTAACGGAGAGTACCGCCATGTCCAGAGGCCGCAGCGCCACGCATCCGCGTCAGATCCCGCTCAAAGGCTGGAAGGATATCGCATTCCGCGTGAAGGACGAGATCGACGCCGACCGGGTCGGGCTGATCGCGGCAGGCATCGCGTTCTACGGCCTGCTCGCGCTCTTTCCCGGACTGGCCGCTGCCATGGCCATTGCCGGTCTGCTGACCGAACCTGCGATGATCGTGGACGAGCTGGAACGCCTGGGCCAAATGCTGCCCGATCAGGCCGCCGAGATCATCCTTGATCAGGCCTCCTCCGTTGCTGGTAGCCGCGAAGGCGGATTGGGCCTTGCCGCCATCGGGGGTATCCTTCTAGCGATCTACTCCGCCTCAAAAGGCATCAAGAGCCTTATTCAAGGGCTCAACATCGCCTATGACGAGGAAGAGACACGCGGCTTCTTCAAGCTGACGGGATTGACACTGGGCCTCACGCTTTTCGTTATCGTGGGTCTTCTGCTGAACCTGGCGGCCACGCTTGTTGTGCCCGCCATCTTGTCCTTCGTCGATTTCGGACCCGGTTTCGAGATTTTCGTGCAGGTGGTCACGGCCGCCGTTCTCTTTGGACTCACGGTCTTCGCCTTGGGCTTTATGTACCGGCACGGGCCTGACCGGGATACGGCGGAATGGCAGTGGATCACTCCCGGGGCGGTTGTCGCGTGCCTGCTTTGGGCGCTCGGCTCGGTTGCATTCGGCTTCTACGTGTCCAACTTCGCCAGCTACAACGAAACCTTTGGCACGCTCGGCGGCGTCATCGTTCTGCTGATGTGGCTGTGGCTCTCGGCCTATATCGTGCTCTTCGGCGCCGAGCTGGATTCCGAGATTGAAGCCCAGACACGCGTCGACAGCACCACCGGCCAGCCGGAGCCGCGCGGAGAGCGCGGCGCCGTCAAGGCCGATGTGCTGGGAGAAAGCTCCGCCTAAGCCGCCTTGGGCTTGCGGCGCCGCCGCTGCGGTTTGCCTGCGGGCTTGCCGCCACCGCCATTTGGACGGCCTCCGGGGCGACCGCCGCCGGGACGGCCCCTGCCCCCTCCGCCGCCGCGCTTGGGCTTGGCTTCCTCGTTCTCCCACGGGCGACCCGAGGCGACGGGGATCGGCATCTTCATCGCCTTCTCAATCGCGCGAAGCTCGCTCATCTCGTCCGGCGCGCAGAACGCAATCGCCGCGCCTTCTGCGCCCGCACGCGCCGTGCGTCCAATCCGGTGCACATAGTTCTCGGGCACATTGGGCAGATCGTAGTTATAGACATGCTTCACATCCGGGATATCGATCCCGCGCGCGGCCACATCCGTTGCCACCAGAACCGTAACCTTGCCCGCCTTGAACGCGGTGATTGCCCGGTCGCGCTGTCCCTGGCTCTTGTTGCCGTGGATCGAAGCTGCGGCAAAGCCTGCCTTTTCCAGCGACTTGTATAGCTTTTCCGACCCATGCTTGGTGCGGCCAAAAACGATCGCCCGCTCGCCGTCATGCTTGGAGAGCAGGTCGATCAGCAGCTCGGACTTGGAGGCCTTCGCCACGTAGTGCAGGGACTGCGCGATCTTGTCGGCAGCCTTGCCGGGAGGGGCCACTTCGACCCGCACGGCATCGCGCAGATAGGCGCTGGCCAGCTCGTTCATCTGCTTGGGCATCGTGGCCGAGAAAAGCATCGTCTGACGCTCGTCCGGCAAAAGCGGCGCGATCTTGCGAAGCGCATGAATAAAGCCGAGATCCAGCATCTGATCGGCCTCGTCGAGAACAAGGAACCGCGTCTCGTCTAGACGCACGGCCTTGCGGTCGAGCAGGTCGATCAAACGACCAGGGGTTGCCACTAGCAGATCGACGCCACGCTCGAGCCGCCGGATCTGGCCGACGATCCCGGCCCCGCCGACAACGAGCGCGACCTTAAGATGCGTGCCTTCCGTATAGGCGCGCAGATTGTCCGAGATCTGCTTGGCCAGCTCGCGCGTCGGCGCGAGAATCAGGCCCCGCGCCGTCTTAGGCGCAGGCTTGCCGCCATCGCCCAGAAGCGCGTCGATCATAGGCAGACCAAAGGCCGCCGTTTTGCCGGTCCCCGTCTGGGCAAGGCCCATGACATCGCGTCCGTTCATCGCATGCGGAATCGCCTGGCTTTGAATCGGGGTCGGTTTGGTAATGCCCTGTTTCTCCAAGGCTTTGATCAGTCGGGGCGCAAGCCCCAGCATATCGAAATCCATCAGTATCCTTCTGCCCGCCCTTCTCGGACGGACCACGCCATAACGGCGCAAAGAGGGGCGCGCACGTACTCGGCCCGGGACCTCGTGTCCCCTGCCCGACATGGCGCCGGACCCCCCTGCGTGACTGTGGGAATCGTTGTGGCGTCGGATCGTTCCGTACCGTTTGCACGGACTGCTCACGCGGCAGTCCATCCGTCGCCTTGCGCGTCACATGGGGATAGATGACCTGCAAGTCAACCACTGGTCTTGCCTGCGCGCAGCCTTTACACCGGGTGCGACCTTTAAGAGCCGTGCCGATGTCCGAGACGATCCTCACCCGATGCGAAGCGCGCGGTCTGCGTATGACAGACCAGCGCCGCACCATCGCCGCCGTCCTTCAGGATGCGGACGACCATCCCGATGTCGAAGAGCTTTATGCCCGCGCCTCGGCCCGCGATCCCCGGATCTCGATCGCGACGGTCTACCGGACGGTCAAGCTGTTCGAGGAGTCGGGGATCATCGAAAAGCACGAATTCGAAGGCGGACGGGCGCGCTACGAGATCGCGGGCGGCGATCACCATGACCACCTGATCGACATGCAGTCCGGGGAAGTCATCGAATTCGTCGACCCCGAGATCGAGGCGCTTCAGGAAAAGATCGCCGAAAAGCTGGGATATCGCCTGAAAGGGCACCGGCTCGAGCTTTATGGCGTGCCGATCAAATCCTGACGTCCCCAGGGTGATGAGCCCCATCACGATCGCTGATTTGTCACCGCCCTACTGACCCTCTAGGCAG
This sequence comes from Aestuariibius insulae, assembly GCF_040783535.2. NCBI lineage: Bacteria > Pseudomonadati > Pseudomonadota > Alphaproteobacteria > Rhodobacterales > Paracoccaceae > Aestuariibius > Aestuariibius insulae. The sequence continues at coordinate 117,832 of NZ_JBFONW020000002.1, read as the reverse complement.
GACGGAGACTTCCTGAGGATCTTTCACATGGAAAACCTTCGCGGTGCCCTTCTGATGGTGGCGGCCATGGCCTGCTTTGCGCTGGAGGATATGTTCATCAAGCTGATGGCAGGCTCTATGCCGGTCGGCCAGATCCTGATCCTGCTGGGCGTCTTTGGCTCACTGATCTTCGCCATTCTGACGCGGCTAACCGGCGGGCGCGTCTTCTCGAGCGCCCTGCGCCATCCGGCGGTGCAACTGCGCTGCCTCGGAGAGCTCATTGGCACGATGGGGTTCGTGACGGCGATTGCACTGACGCCCATCTCCTCGGCCTCCGCGATCCTGCAGGCGACGCCGCTGGCGGTGACGCTGGGCGCCGCAATCTTTCTGGGCGCCGATGTCGGATGGCGGCGCTGGACCGCCATCGCGGTCGGCTTTGCGGGTGTCCTTCTGATCATCCGGCCCGGCGCAGGCGATTTCGAGCCGCTCTCGCTCTTTGCTGTGCAAGGCGTGATCGGCCTTGCGATCCGCGATCTGGCGACGCGGCAGGTGCCAAAGGACATCTCCTCGATGCAGCTTTCCACCTATGCCTTTGCGACGGTCGTTCCCGCCGGCGCGATCATGATGCTGGTGGTGAATGACACAGCAGTTGTGCCTAGTCAGGGTGACTGGCTCTTCGTCGCGGGCGCTGTCGCGATTGGCGTCATGGGCTATTACTGGATCGTCGGCGCCATGCGTGTGGGTGACATCGCGGTCGTCACGCCCTTCCGCTACACCCGCCTCGTCTTCGCGCTCATCGTCGGCATCCTCGTCTTTGGTGAGCAGCCCGATGCGCTCACCTATATCGGATCGGCGATCATCGTCGGCTCAGGGCTTTACACCCTTCTGCGCGAGGCGCGCGCCGCCCGGCGACCTGCCGCTTCCCTGTCGCGTCTGTGACGGCTAAGAGGAGCGCATTGTCACTTCTGTAAAAGGACCGCCCCCATGAGCTTTATCGTCGATATCCACGCCCGCGAGATCCTCGACAGCCGGGGCAATCCCACGGTCGAGGTCGATGTGGTCCTCGAGGACGGCACGATGGGCCGCGCCGCTGTCCCATCCGGAGCGTCCACCGGCGCCTATGAGGCGGTCGAGATGCGCGACGGGGATAAGGACCGCTACAAGGGCAAAGGGGTTCGCAAGGCCGTCGCTGCCGTGAACGGAGAGATCGCCGAAGCGCTTGCCGGGATCGATGCAACCGAACAGACCGCCATTGACGAAGCGATGATCGAGCTGGACGGCACCGACAACAAATCCCGCCTCGGCGCCAACGCGATCCTCGGCGTCTCGCTCGCCGTGGCCAAGGCTGCCGCCGATTTCACCACACAGCCGCTCTTTCGCTATGTCGGAGGTACCTCCGCCCGCACCCTTCCCGTCCCCATGATGAACATCATCAATGGCGGCGAACATGCGGACAACCCGATCGACATTCAGGAATTCATGATCGCCCCTGTTGCAGCAGAAACGATGAGCGATGCGGTCCGGATCGGCGCCGAAGTCTTCCATACGCTCAAGAAAGAACTGTCGGAGGCCGGCTATTCCACCGGCATCGGCGATGAAGGCGGGTTTGCCCCGAACCTCAGCTCGACCCGCGACGCGCTCGATTTTATCCTGCGCAGCATCGAGAAGGCAGGCTACGCGCCCGGCGATCAGGTCATGCTCGCCCTCGATTGCGCCGCCACCGAATATTACAAGGATGGCGCCTATCACATGGAGGGCGAAGGCAAGGTCCTGACCTCCGACGAGAACGTCGCCTATCTTCAACAGCTCGTGGCCGATTACCCGATCTTTTCGATCGAGGACGGCATGTCCGAGGATGACTGGGACGGCTGGGCGGCCCTGACCGAGGTGCTGGGCGACCAGGTCCAGCTTGTCGGGGACGATCTTTTCGTCACCAACCCCGCCCGCCTGAAGGACGGGATCGAAAAACGCTCGGCCAACTCGCTGCTCGTGAAGGTCAACCAGATCGGCACCCTGACCGAAACTCTGCAAGCCGTCGATATGGCCCATCGCGCCCGCTTCACCTGCGTGATGTCCCACCGTTCAGGCGAAACCGAGGATGCCACCATCGCCGATCTCGCCGTCGCGACCAATTGCGGCCAGATCAAAACCGGCTCGCTCTCCCGCTCCGACCGGCTGGCCAAGTACAACCAGCTTTTGCGCATCGAGGAGATGCTGGGCGAAAGCGCCATCTATGCGGGCAAGTCGATCCTGAAATGACGGTCGAGGCTTTCGCCAAGGCCGTTGGCGGTGCTCTCATCCACATCACTGCCGCATCGAACCTACCGCTCATCCAGGAATACGGGCTGCGACCGGCAGCCCGTCTTGCTCAGTTGGCGGGAATAGATCCGCATAGCATTATTTTGCGCAAAGACCGCGAATGCCTGTCGATCTTGGATCGCACCGCAACCCTGAACCATCAACTCCCGATCCGGCACGGATTGAACGCGGCCCGCAAGATGCTGGACGGATACACGCCCGAGGAGTGGGCAAAGCAGCTGGACGAGCGGGTTTTCTTCTGGCCCAAATCGCAAGGCCTCGACTTCGCCAAAAGCGTCAAAGCGGATTTGCCCATCCACGCGTTCGAGCTTGACGCGAAACTCTTTGCCGATCTTTTCTGGGCCGATATCGATCTTTGTCCGATCAACAGCGGAAACTTTACGCAAGGCGGAGCCAATGCACCGAGAGGCGATTGGATCTACACGCCGCTTTCGGACGGGCTCGAGGTGTTTCGATCCAAGCGGATCAAACGGGGCCTTAAGAAATGGCGCGATAGCATCAAGGAAATCTCTGTAAAACGTTCGATCGATCCCCAGACACTGGTACACCTCGGCGGGCAAACCACTCTCTAAGAAAGACGCCCCGCTTCAAAAAAGAAAAAGGGGCCAACCGGCCCCTTTCCCTCTAACTCAATGAAGCGTGCGGCTTAGTTCCACCAGCCTTCGTCAACGCCTTCCATCTCCTCGAGCTGCTCTTCTGTCATGCGTGTGACATAGGCATAGCTCTGGTCATCGACGGCGATCAGCTTCACGTCCTCGACGGGGATCATCACGTGCTTGTCGGCGATATCGAGAAAGCCACCGATTTCGGCTACGATGCCGATCATCTGGCCGTCCTTCGACAGGATGATATCCTCGATCTCACCGATGTCGTTCCACTCGGTGTTGACCTCGTCATAGGTCTCGTTCTGGCCCCAGGTCGCGTCATCCATCTCGCTGCTCATCACGTAGATCTCACCACCGGTGATATCGCGCGTGCGGATCAGGTTTTCGTTGTCCATGGAGGCGTGACCTTCGGCATAGGCCAGGCCAGCGGACATCGTAAGGGCTGCGATTGCGGTCATAGTGCGTTTCATGATCTGCTCCTCTTGTTGCAGTACATCACTGAAATGAAAATCGAGGGGCAGACGTTCCAAAAAAGATGACGGATACCGCGAATATTTCCGCCAAAGCGGCTAAAATTATCAAACAGTTGAGCCTTGCGCCTCATCCTGAAGGCGGCTGGTATCGGCAGACATGGATCGCGGATGCGCAAGAGGGGGAGCGCCCCTCCGGAACCGCTATCCTCTTTCTTCTTGCGGATGGCGAAGCCAGCCATTTGCACAAGGTCGATGCGACCGAGATCTGGCTCTTTCATGCGGGCGCACCGCTTGAGCTGAGAACCAGCCCAAGTGATGAGGGCCCGTCGGACAAGGCGCTCCTCGGCCCCGATCCGCTGGACGGCATGTCGCCTCAGATCATCGTGCCCAAGGATCACTGGCAGGCCGCGCGCACCACAGGGGAGTACACGCTTGTCTCCTGCACCGTCTCGCCCGGCTTCCGGTTCGAAGGCTTCACTCTCGCGCCGCCCGGCTTTGACATCCCCTAGCCCATCGCGCGCACCAGCCAGAGCGTCACACCCGGCGCGGCCACCAGAACGCCCACGCGCAGCAGATCGGAGGCGACGAAAGGCAGAACCCCGCGATAGGTCTGCCCGATCGGAATGTCGCGCCCCACCTGATTGATGATGAAAAGGTTCAGCCCCACCGGCGGCGTGATCAGACCGACTTCGACCACGATCAGCGCGAGGATCCCGAACCAGATCGCCGTCTCCTCACGCGTTAGCCCGAAATCGAGCGCCATGACGATGGGAAAGAAGATCGGCACCGTCAGCAGGATCATCGACAGCGAATCCATCACGCAGCCGAAGACCAGATAGGCCGCCAACATCGCCAGCAGAACCGCCATCGGCGCAAAGCCCTGCCCTGTCACCCAGTCCGACAGCAGTTGCGGCGCGCGCGTCGTGGCCAGAAACGAATTGAACAGCGCGGCCCCAAAGACGATGAAAAAGATCATCGCCGTGGCCTGCGCTGTCTCGAGGATAGCGTCCAGAAACGCCGCCCGCGTCAGATCGCGGGTTAAGACGCCGTAGAGCCCGGTCAAAACCGCGCCCACGGCAGCCCCTTCGGTCGGCGTGAATAGCGCATCGGGGCCGGGTGTACTCCAGTCCCAGTCGCCCGCGATGCCGTACATGACCAGACCAAAGATGAAGATCACCGGCCATGTCGCCGCCAGCGACCGCATCCGCTGCCGGTAGGGCACACGGTCCGCTGTCCCCGCCGCTCCGGGAGCCACCCGCACATAGATCGCAACAACCGCCATATAGCCCAGCATCGCGAGGATCCCCGGCACGAGGGCGGCCACGAACATCTTCACGATATTCTGCTCCGTCAGGATCGCGTAGATCACCAGAATGATCGAAGGCGGGATCAGGATGCCCAGTGTGCCGCCCGCCGCCAGCACCCCGGTGCTCAGCGCGTCGGAATAGCCGCGCTGGCGCATCTCGGGCAAGGCCACCTGCCCCATGGTCGAGGCTGTCGCCAACGACGATCCGCAGACCGCGCCAAACCCCGCGCAGGCGCCGACAGACGCCATCGCCACGCCGCCGCGCCGATGCCCCAGCCAGTCGGAGGCCGCCGTGAACAAGGCCGCCGACATGCCCGATTTGGTGGCGAACTGCCCCATCAGCAGGAAAAGCGGCACGATCGACAGCGAATAGCTCGCGAACGTATCGTAGGTCAGCGTCTTGAGCTGCGCGAGTGGTGGCGCCATCGTCCCTCTCACGACCCAGATACCAAGGATCCCGGTCAGAGCCATCGCCACTGCGATCGGCACCCTCAGGAAGATCCCGACCAGCATGAGAGCGAACCCCGCCAGAGCGATCTCGAGCCCGGTCAAATCCGCGACGTCTTGGCTGTCTCTGCCGGCTCGGCACCGGCCATCGTCCAGTTCACCGATCGCCAGACGGTATAGGCCGAGACGATGACGAAGACCCAAGCTCCGATCAAAGCCAGCCCGTGCAGCATCCAGATCGGGATCTCCAGCTCATAGGTCGTCTCGGGGTAGAACGGCTTGTATCCCATGCCGAGCCGGTCTCTCCAGACGTCCGAGAAATAGGGGAACTTCTCGCCAAACCCCAGATAGAACCGCCAGGCGATGAGCGCAGCCAACCCGGTCACGAGCAGATCTCCGATCACCCCGAAAATCGCGCGGATGCGCGGGCCGAGCCGGTCCACCAGAAGATCAACGGTCACATGCCGCCGCTGAAGCTGGCACCAGGGCAGAAAGGCAAAGACGGCAATCGCAACGCCCGCCTCGACCAGCTCATAGTCGCCGCGGATTGGCCCAACCCCGTCGATCCGGCGCCCAATGATCGAAACAACCACCATGCAGGCGATACCAACCAGAAGGACGCCGCCCAGATAGGCGAGCCCGCGCGAGAGCGCGCCCAACGCGCGCCCTACCTTCACTTCTGTCTCAACCGCCAGTCCCATGCCGCGCATCCAAAGCGCAGCAGGCGCCGGGTTTCAACCGTCCCTTACAGCTGGTTGGTGATGAATGTGTCGCATTGGGTCAGATCGCCGGTCTCGTAGCCGCGAACGAACCAGCGCTGACGCTGCTCGCTCGTGCCATGTGTGAAGGTGTGCGGCTGCACCACCTGCCCCGATTGCCGTTGCAGCATGTCGTCGCCGATCTGCCGGGCTGCGTTGACGGCTTCGTCCAGATCCCCCGGCTCAAGCGATCCGAACCGGCTTTCGGCCGCGCGCGCGAAGATGCCTGAGAAACAATCGGCCTGCAGCTCGATCCGCACCGACAGCGCATTCGATTCGCGCGGGCTAGCGCGCTGGCGCAGGGCGTTGACCTCTCCAAGGATGCCCAGCTCGTTCTGCACGTGATGGGCGACCTCATGGGCAATCACATAGGCCGCCGCGAAATCGCCGCTGGCGCCCAGACGCCGGTCCAGCGTGTAGAAGAAATCCGTGTCGAGATAGGCGCGTTCATCCGCCGGACAGTAGAACGGCCCCGTCGCCGCCGAAGCACCGCCGCAGGCCGACCGCACCGTGCCGCTGAAAAGAACCAGCTCCGGCTCGTCATAAGGCCGCCCGAGCTGCCGCTCGAAGATATCGGTCCAGACCTCTTCAGTATCGGCCAGCGTCACCGACACGAACTGCGCCATCTGATCGTCCTGCGCCGAGATCTCCTGGCGAGGCGCGGACGATTGCCCGCCGCCAACTGCCTGCAAGAGCGGTGTCACGTCGATGCCGAAAAACCATCCCAGCACCAAGACGACGATCAACCCCAGACCTCCGATCCCGCCTGCCGCCCGGCGTCCGCCGCTTCTGCGCCGATCCACGATATTCCCGCTTCCGCGGCGTCCTCGCCATCTCATCGGCTGTCCTTTCCCTGTCGTCGCAGCGCTCCGGCTTGACCTGCCGCCGCCACCATGTCCTATGACCATGAACGAGCGAGAGCCGAAAATGATCCGACGCCTTTACGACTGGACCCTGGCCCTTGCGGCGACCCACCACGCGATGTGGGCGCTTTTCATCATTTCTTTCATCGAAAGCTCGGTCTTTCCGATCCCGCCCGATGTGCTGCTGATCCCGATGGTGCTGGCCCGCCCGCACCGCGCCTTCGAAATCGCGGCCCTTTGCACCGTGGGCTCTGTCATGGGAGGGCTTGCAGGCTACTGGATCGGCTATGGCCTGTTCGAACAGGTCGGCCGCCCGGTCCTCGAATTCTACGGCAAAGATGCCTATTTCGATGACTTCGCGACCCGTTACAATGAATACGGAGCCTGGGCCGTACTGATCGCGGGCGTCACACCCTTCCCGTTCAAGGTCATCACGATCCTTTCAGGGTCCACAGGCCTGAACCTGACCGTCTTCATCATCTCCTCGATCATCGCGCGCGCCTTCCGCTTTTTCCTCGTCGCGGGCCTCCTGTGGAAATTCGGCGAGCCGATCCGCGAGTTTATCGAAAAGCGCCTGAACTTGCTCTTCGTCGTCTTCTGCGTCCTGCTCGTGGGCAGCTTCGCGCTGGTGCGCTTCCTGTGACTGCGCGCCAGCTCGTCGTGCTGGCCGCCGGAGGCTCCGCCGCGCTTCTTCTGGGCGCCTGGGCCTTCCAGCTTGCGGGCTATGCGCCTTGCACTATGTGCCTCTGGCAGCGCTGGCCCCATGCCGCCGCTGTCGCCATCGGCATCGTCGCCTATGCCAGCCCGGTCGCCGCCTGGCTTGGCGCGGCAGCCGCAGCAACGACGTCGGGCATCGGCGTCTTTCACACCGGCGTCGAACGCGGCTGGTGGGAGGGCCCGTCCAGCTGCACCGGAGGTGGCGCCCTGACCGGAGATCTCCTCTCCACCGACATCCCCGACATCGTCATGTGCGACGAGGTCGCATGGAGCCTTGCGGGCCTCTCCATGGCCAGCTGGAACGCTCTCGCTTCTGCTGCGCTCGTCCTTATCTGGATCGCCGCCGCCCGCCGCGCCTAACCGGCCCCGCCCCTGCGAGTCGATAAAAGCAGGTTCGTCTCGCTGCGCTGCACCCCCTCCATCCGCCGGATCGCAAAAAGCGCCGCGTCGAAATCCTCGAGCGTCTCGGTTCCCAGCTCGACGATCAGATCCCAGGTCCCGTTGGTCGAATGCACGGACGCGACATCGGCCCGCCTCAGCAGCGCCCCCCGGATCCGCTCGGTGCCGCGCCCCTCGATGCCCAGCATCATCAACCCGCGCACCGGGTGCGGCGCGACATCGGCGCGCGTCAGCACGGTAAAGCCCGCGATCTCTTCGCTTTCGATCAGCCGGGTAAGCCGCACCCGTACCGTCGCCCGCGAGAGCCCCAGATCCACAGCCAGCTGGGATAGCGAGGCCCGCCCGTCCCGTCTGAGCGCCGCGATCAGCCGCGCATCCATATCTGCCATTTCGGTCACATCACCTACTCAAATCGAACAATCCCTGCCCGTTTTGCGCAATCCGGCGGCTTCCGTCCAGAGCGGTTCTCGCCAATGCTCCCGCCAACGCAACCCGGAGGCCAAGATGACCCCGCAAATCTGCATCCTTGTCGGCATTCCGATGGACAGCGGTAAACGCCGCCAGGGCTGCCGCATGGGACCGGATGCCCTGCGCATCGCAGGCCTTGCCGAGACGCTGCAAGAGCTGGGCCACACCGTCGAGGATCGCGGCACCGTCACGCCCGACCCTGCCGCGCTTGCTGACACGCCGCCCCTCTACGCTCTGGCCGAAACCGTTGGCTGGACGCAGGCCATCACCCGCGCCGCCCAAGACGCGGCCATAGCAGGCATGCCGATCTTCCTCGGCGGTGACCACGCCCTCTCCCTCGGCACTCTGGCAGGCCTTGCCGCCCATGCAAAACAGCAGAACCGCCCTCTCTTCGTCCTCTGGCTCGACGCCCATGCCGATTTTCACACGCCGAACACGACGCAAAGCGGCAATCTGCACGGCACCCCTGTCGCCTATGCCGCCGGCCGGGACGGCTTCAACGACTTCCCGCCCTTCCCCGCTACAATCCCCGGCGAGCGGATTGCCATGATCGGCTTGCGCTCCGTCGATCCTGAGGAAAAAGCGGCCCTGGATGGCACGGGCATCCACCTCACCGACATGCGCGCGCTCGACGAACGGGGCCTACGCACCCCGCTGGCGGCTTTCCTGACCCGCGTAGAGCAGGCAAACGGCCTGCTCCACGTCTCCTTCGACACGGATTTCCTCGATCCGGACATCGCCCCGGCCGTCGGCACCACCGTCCCGGGTGGCGCAACTCTGCGCGAAGCGCATCTGGCGATGGAGATGCTCTGCGACAGCGGCCTCGTCACCTCTCTCGATCTGGTCGAGCTCAACCCCTTTCTCGACCATGCAGGCAAGACTGCTCAGCTTCTTGTCGATCTGACGGCCTCCCTCATGGGGCGCCGCATCTTCGACCGACCCACACGAGGCCCCAAATGACCCAGCCCGGCGCGCTCGCCCTCGTCCCCTTCGTCTCCGTCGATCACATGATGCAGATCGTCCACCGCATCGGGATCGAAACGATCCTGACCGGCCTCGCGACGGCCATCGAAGACGATTTCCGCCGTTGGGAAAGCTTCGACAAGACGCCGCGCATCGCCTCGCACTCTCCCGAAGGCGTGATCGAGCTGATGCCGACCTCCGACGGCGACACCTATGGCTTCAAATACGTGAATGGGCATCCAAAGAACTGGAAGGACGGCCGCCAGACCGTGACCGCCTTCGGCCTGCTCGCCGATGTCGCGACCGGCTATCCGGTCCTGCTTTCCGAGATGACGATCCTGACGGCCCTGCGCACCGCCGCCACCTCGGCGATGGCCGCCCGACACCTCGCCCCGAAAGGCGCCAGGACGATGGCCGTTATCGGCAACGGGGCCCAGTCCGAGTTCCAATCCATCGCCTTCAAGACGATCTGCGGCATCGAAGAGGTCCGCCTCTTCGACATCGATACCGACGCCACCGACAAATGCGCTGCAAACCTCGCCCAGAGCGGCCTCCGGATCACCAAATGCCCCACCGCGGAAGAGGCGATCGAAGGCGCGCAGATCGTCACGACCGCCACCGCCGACAAGCGCAACCAGCAGATCCTGACTGACAACATGGTAGGCTCGGGCTTGCATATCAACGCCGTCGGCGGCGACTGCCCCGGTAAGACCGAACTGGCCGAAGCGATCCTGCATCGCTCTGACATCTTTGTCGAATATCCGCCCCAGACCCGCATCGAAGGCGAGATCCAGCAACTCGCTCCCGATCACCCTGTGACCGAACTTTGGGAAGTTATCACGGGCAAGACACCGGGCCGCAGCAGCGCCGCACAGATCACGCTTTTCGACAGCGTCGGCTTCGCGACCGAGGATTTCTCGGCACTGCGCCATATCGACGGCCTCGCCAAGGAAACGGGTCTCTATACCGATCTCGACATGCTGGCCGATCCCGACGATCCGCGCGATCTCTTCGGCATGCTCATGCGCGCCGGCTGATCCTCATCTTGCCCTAAACACCTCGGAGAATTGTCAAGGAGGCAGCGCCTCCTTGACGCCCGCGCGGCGAGCGCGCGAGCATCTGTTGCGCCGAAGGCGCTCCGGCAAAGAAGGCTTCCCCCCAGATACCGCCGCTGCTATACATGGGAGCAACAAGATATAGCGCAAAAGCAGCAGGACGACCTCCCCCTTGAGCGATACGCCAGACATGCCAGAAGACGGCGACATTCCCGCCTACTCCGGTCCCTCCATCTCGATCGAAGACGAGATGAAGACCTCCTATCTCGACTACGCGATGTCGGTCATCGTCTCCCGCGCGATCCCCGATCTGCGCGACGGGCTTAAACCCGTGCACCGTCGCATTCTCTACGCGATGCACGAGACGGGAAACACACACGACAAGTCCTACCGCAAATCCGCTCGCCCCGTCGGCGATGTGATGGGTAAATACCACCCCCACGGCGACAGCGCGATTTACGACGCTCTCGTTCGGATGGCGCAGGATTTCTCCATGTCGCTGCCGCTTCTCGACGGACAGGGCAATTTCGGCTCCATGGACGGTGATAACCCCGCCGCCATGCGCTATACCGAAGTCCGCATGGACAAGCCCGCCGCCTATGTCCTGGCCGATATCGACAAGGACACGGTCGATTTTCAGGACAATTACGACGGCAAGGACCGCGAGCCGACCGTCCTGCCCGCCCGCTTTCCCAATATGCTGGTCAATGGCGCGGGCGGCATCGCCGTCGGTATGGCGACCAACATCCCGCCCCATAACCTAGGGGAGGTCATCGACGCTTGCCTCGCGCTGATCGAGGATCCCGATCTCAGCTCCGAACAGCTGATCGACTACATCCCCGGCCCCGACTTCCCCACCGGCGGCATTATGCTGGGCCGGTCGGGCGCGCGAAAAGCCTATCTGGAAAGCCGCGGCAGCGTCATCCTGCGGGCCCGCACCCGGATCGAGGAAATCCGCAAGGATCGCTACGCCATCATCGCCGACGAAATCCCCTATCAGGTCAACAAGGCCTCGATGATCGAGAAGATCGCCGAACAGGTCCGCGAGAAAAAGATCGAGGGCATCGCCCACGTTCAGGACGAAAGCGACCGCAACGGCATCCGCGTCGTCGTCGAGCTCAAGCGCGACGCGACAGCCGAAGTCGTCCTCAACCAGCTCTACCGCTTCACGCCGATGCAGACGAATTTCGCCTGCAACATGCTGGCCCTCAACGGCGGCCGCCCCGAAACCCTGACGCTGCGCCGCTTCCTGACGAGCTTTCTCGACTTCCGCGAAGAGGTCGTCGCCCGCCGCACCGCCTATGAACTCAGGAAGGCGCGCGAGCGCTCGCATGTTCTTTGCGGTCTGGCCGTCGCCGTCTCCAATGTGGACGAGGTCGTGCGCACGATCCGCGCCTCCGCCGATGCCGCCGAGGCCCGCGAAAAGCTGATGACACGCCGCTGGCCCGCCCAGGAGATCCTCGAATACATCCAGCTGATCGACGATCCGACCCACACGGCCAATGAGGACGGCACCTATAACCTGTCGGAAACCCAGGCCCGCGCGATCCTCGACCTCCGCCTCCAGCGCCTGACCCAGATCGGCGTCAAGGAAGTCACCGACGAGCTGGAGGAACTGGCCGCCAAGATCCGCGACTACCTCGACATCCTCGGCTCTCGCGAGCGGATCATGGAGATCATTCGCAGCGAACTAACCGAGGTCAAAGACCTTTTCGCCGTCCCCCGCCGCACCGAGATCGTCGACTGGTCCGGCGATATGGAGGACGAGGACCTTATCGAGCGCGAAGATATGGTCGTGACCGTCACCCAAGGCGGCTACATCAAGCGCACCCCGCTCGCCGATTTCCGCGCCCAACGGCGCGGCGGCAAAGGTCTTTCCGGCATGCAGACCAAGGAAGAGGATGTCGTCACAACCCTCTTCGTGGCCAACACCCACACCCAGCTGCTTTTCTTCACGACCGACGGTATGGTCTACAAGCTCAAAACCTGGCGCCTGCCGCAAGGCTCCCGCACCGCCAAGGGCAAGGCCATCGTCAATATCCTGCCGATCCCGCAAGGCGTCTCCGTCGCCGCCATCCTGCCCATCGACCGGGACGAGGAGGACTGGCAGGACCTGCAGGTGATCTTTGCCACCAGCGCGGGCGATATCCGCCGCAACACGCTGAGCGATTTCACCAACGTCCGCGCCAACGGCAAGATCGCGATGAAACTGCCCGAGGATGGCAGCGTCAGCCTCGTAAACGCCCGCATCGCCTCCGAAGACGACGATGTGATGCTCGTCACCCAGTCGGGCCGCGCCATCCGCTTTTCGACCACTGCCGTGCGCGTCTTCAAGGGCCGCGACAGCACCGGCGTGCGCGGGATCCGTCTGGGCGAGAACGACCGCGTCGTCTCCATGTCGATCATCCGCCATTTCGAAGCCGACCCGGCCGAGCGCGCCGCCTATCTCAAGATGCGCCGCGCCATGGCAGGTCTCGCGGACGATGCCGAAACCGACGACGAGGACGACACTGCCCCCGGCTCCATCAGCCAGGAGCGCTATGCCGAGATGTCTGCCTCCGAAAACCTGATCTTGACGATTACCTCGCAAGGCATGGGCAAGCTCTCCTCGTCGCACGACTATCCCGTGCGCGGTCGCGGCGGCCAGGGCGTCGCGGCGATGGATCGCGCCATGCGCGGCGGCCCCCTCGTCACCAGCTTCCCGGTCGATATCCACGACCAGATCATGCTGGTGACGAATATGGGCCAATCGATCCGCGTCCCCGTCGACGGCATCTCCTTCCGCTCCCGCGGCGCGGGCGGCGTCAAGGTCTTCAACACCGGCAAGGGCGAAGAAGTCGTCAGCGTCGCCTGGATCGCCGATCAGGGCGACGAAGATGCCGAGGAGACACCACCCGAGGAGTGAGGTTCAGGCGCAACAGGCTCAGATCCAGGAGAGGCAGACCTTTACCTCTTAGACATCCCGATTATAACGCGTTGATGAACTCCGTTCACGGGGCTCGACCTGCATTACGCTATCAACATCGGAAACCATAAAATGAAGACACATATTCTCGCAGCCATTTCCGCAATCACACTTCTGCCGCTCGACGCCACCGCTCAGACGGTGCTGAACGGCGGCGAACTCGAATTCCGCTACAGCGCCTTCACGGACCTTGACGACGCCGACAAGACCCAATTCGCGGGCTCCTACGAGCTCGGCTTCTCTCCGACCTTCGCATTTCAGGGCGATGTCAGCGCCGGCAATTTCGGCTTCATCGACGAGTGGTTCCTCAACGGCACGCTCCACGGGATCTACCAGCCCACCGAACGCGCGTCCTTTGGTGTCTTTTTTGGCAGCGAAACCATCGCAGATCTTGATAATGAAAATCCCTATTTCGGGATCGAAGCGGCCTATGAGTTCAACCTCGCTTATATGCAAGGATACGCCAATATCTTCGAAGACGGTGACGATACCGTCCAATACGGCATCTCGGGCGGCCTCGCGTCGCGCGGTCTCGGCTACAACCGCCTCTCGATCGACCGGATCGAAGACGACGACACATCCTTCACCCGTTATGCGCTTCTCGGCGGTTTCGAGATTGCCAATTCCGTCAGTCTTGTGGGCGAATTCGGAACGCTTGAGGTCGAGGCGGACGGGAACAGCGACAGTGAAACCTTCTTTGGCCTCGGCGTCAGATACGGGTTCGGACGGGACGGAAAGACCACTTTCGACCGCCGCGGCAGCCTGACGATCCTGCCGGGTCTCTGAACCGGCCCTCATCTTGCCTGAAATACCTCAGGGGATCTTTAAGGGGACAGCGTCCCCTTGAAGGCCCGCGCGGCCCGAGCGCAAAAGCATCATATGCGGCGCAAGCCGCACCGCCTTTTCAAAGCGGCCCGCTCCGACTATCTCATCCTCCATGACCCAGACCCTTAACATCATCGGCGGCGGCATGGCCGGATCCGAGGCCGCCTGGCAGGCCGCCAATGCAGGCCTCCAGGTGCTGATCCACGAGATGCGCCCCAAGGTCGAAACCTTCGCGCATCAGACCGGCAATCTCGGAGAGATGGTCTGCTCCAACTCCTTCCGCTCCGACGATCACGAACAGAACGCCGTGGGCCTTCTCCACTGGGAGATGCGGCAGGCAAACGGTCTCATCATGGCCGCCGCCGACACCCACCGCCTTCCCGCAGGCGGCGCGCTCGCCGTCGACCGCGAGCCCTTCGCCGAAACGGTGACGGCCCGCCTGAAAGCGCACCCAAATATCCGCATCTCCTACGAAGAAATCACGGAGCTGCCGACCGAAGGCCACTGGATCATCGCCACCGGCCCCCTCACCTCCGGCGCGCTGGCTGAGGCAATCCAGCAGGAAACCGGCACCGACGCGCTCGCCTTCTTCGACGCCATCGCGCCAATCGTCCATCACGACAGCATTGATATGTCCAAGGCGTGGATGCAGTCGCGCTACGACAAGGGCGAGACTGAGGAAGAGCGCACCGCCTATCTCAACTGCCCGATGGACAAAGATCAGTACGACGCCTTCATCGACGCGCTTCTCGCCGCCGAAAAGACCGAGTTCAAACCGGGAGAAACAGCAGGCTATTTCGACGGCTGCCTGCCGATCGAGGTGATGGCCGAACGCGGCCGCGAGACCCTGCGCTTTGGCCCGATGAAGCCGGTCGGTCTCACCAATCCTCACCAGCCGGATGTCAAAGCCTACGCCGTCGTTCAACTCCGCCGCGACAATGCGCTGGGGACGCTCTATAATATCGTCGGCTTCCAGACCAAGATGAAATACGGCGCGCAAACCTCTGTTCTGAAGATGATTCCCGGGCTTGAAAATGCCCGCTTCGTCCGGCTCGGCGGCATCCACCGCAACACGTTCCTGAATTCTCCGACGCTGCTCGACGCCCAGATGCGCCTCAAATCTCGCCCCAATATCCGCTTCGCCGGCCAAATCACCGGCGTCGAAGGCTATGTCGAAAGCGCCTCCATGGGCCTGCTCGCTGCCCGCCTCGCCGTGGCCGAGATTACCGGCCAAAGCCTCGCCGCTGTGCCGCCCACCACCGCCACAGGCGCGCTCGTCACCCACATCACAGGCGGCGCGGAGGCCAAGACCTTTCAGCCCATGAATGTCAATTTTGGCCTCTTTCCTCCGGTCGAGGGTCTCAAAGGCGGGCGCCGGGGCCGCAAGGACCGCTACAAGGCCTATACCGACCGCGCCAAAGCCGATTGGCTGGACTGGCTCGGGACACGCAAGCTGGACGCCGCCTGAAACCGCGTTAACCTTGCCCTATGGCAAACAGCTATCTCGACCGCATCTATGCCGCGCAAACCGAAGAGGAGCGGCGCCGGATCTACGCCGACTGGGCCGAAAGCTACGACATCGAACTGGACGGTGCCGGCTATGCCACCCCGTCCCGGGTGGCCGAGGCACTGGCGGGTTTTGCCGACAAGGATGCGCCTCTCCTCGATTTCGGCTGCGGCACCGGCCTCTCGGGTCTGGCCCTCCACGCCTCCGGTTTCACCACCGTCGATGGCGCCGACATCTCCCAGGAGATGCTCGCCAAAGCCCGCGAGAAAGGGATCTACCGGGATCTGACAGCCCTTACCCCCGAAGCCGGTCCGCCGACCGGCTACAGCGCAATCAGCGCAACCGGCGTCGTCAGCACCGGAGCCGCCCCGCCCGAAACCTTGGGCGCGCTGCTGCAAGCCCTGCCAAAAGGCGGCCATCTCGGCCTCAGCTACAACGATCACACGCTCGCCGATCCCTCCTATACCGGCGCGCTGAACGACTGGATCGATTGCGGCGCGGCCCGTCTCCTCTTTCGCGAGCACGGCGACCACCTCCCCGCCATCGACCTCAAGTCGATGGTCTACGTCCTTGAAAAGGCGTGAGAACCCGCTTTGCGCCGTCCCCGACCGGTCCCCTTCATCTCGGTCACGCCTTCTCGGCCATTACAGCATTTGAGATCGCTCGCGCCGCCCGTGGAGAGTTCCTCCTGCGGATCGAGGATACGGACCGCGCCCGGAGCAAGCTCGAATTCGAAGAGGCAATCCAGGACGACCTGCACTGGCTCGGCCTCCCATGGCCAAGCCCGGTCTGGCGCCAATCCGAGCGCCTCGCGATCTACGAGGCCGCACTCAACCGTCTGATTGAACTGGATCTTGTCTATCCCTGCTCCTGTACCCGGGCAGATATCAACGCAGCACTTTCGGCCCCCCAGGAAGGCGTCACCCATCTGCCGCCGGATGCGCATGTCTATCCCGGAACCTGCCGTCACCGGCCGATCTCCAGCCGCAGCACCTCCGATGCCCTGCGGCTCGATCTGGCGAAAGCTCTCGATCTGACAGGCCCGCCATCCTTCAGCGAAGTCGGTCCGATCAAGACCGGAGCCCATGAATGGAGCCGCGACAGCATGCGCGCCGATATCGGTGACGTCGTCCTCTACCGACGCGACATCAAAACGGCAGCCTACCATCTGAGCGTCGTGGTCGACGATGCGGCGCAAGAGATCACCCATGTGATCCGCGGCATGGACCTTTTCGAGGCGACACCCGTCCAGCGCGTTCTGCAGACCCTTCTTAACCTGCCCGCACCCATTTATCACCATCATCGCCTGATCCGCGACGAGACCGGCAAGCGCCTCGCCAAACGCGACGATGCCCGCGCCATCGCCGCCTATCGTGAGGCTGGCGCAACACCGGGAGAGATTCGTAACATGCTGGATCTGCCGTCAGGCATCGCCGCCAGCCGCGCCGAATGACGACACTGCGGGATCCGGGGCCGCGATCTCTTTTCCATTGCGCACCTCGGTGAAGAAACAGGTCCGCGCGCCGGTATGGCAGGCCGGTCCGGTCTGCCGGACGACCGCCAGAAGACAGTCCCGATCGCAATCGATCCGCATCTCGACCAATTCCTGCACATTCCCCGAGGTCTCTCCTTTGATCCAGAAGGCCTGCCGCGACCGAGACCAATAGGTGACCCGCCCGCTGTCCAATGTGCGCGCCACGGCCTCTGCATTCATCCAGGCCAGCATCAGCACCTCGCCGCTCGAACTCTCCTGGGCGATGACGGGAACAAGACCCTGATCATTGTAGCGCAAGGTCGCAGGATCGAAGGTCATGGCGATTTTCCTTTGGCAGCGGAGATCCGAGCGCCTATCTAGAGACGAAGCAGAGCAGAGGCCAGCCCATGACCACCGATGCCGATCTGATGAAACTCTATTCCAGCCGGATCCTCGCACTCGCGGCGGATATGCCGCGCACGACACGGCTCGAACATCCCACGGCCACGGCCAAACGTCGCTCGCCGCTATGTGGCTCGACCGTGACGGTCGATCTTCGGATCGAGAACGGCGCAATCGTCGACTACGCTCAAGACGTCAAAGCCTGCGCTCTGGGCCAGGCGGCCGCCTCCGTCGTCGGATCCGGCATCATCGGCCTGACCGAAGAGGAGATCCGGCGAGGCCGAGACGCCCTTCACGCGATGCTCAAGGAGGATGGACCGGTCCCAGCCGCACCTTTCGACGGACTTGAAGTCCTGCAACCGGCCAAGGACTACAAGAACCGCCACGCCTCGATCATGCTCGCCTTCGATGCAACCCTCGACGCCTTGGAGGCAGCCAAGGCCCGCACCTGACCAACGCTTCCGAGAGAAAGAATTTTCTAGAAAATTCTTGTCTTCAAAGTCTTCCAGAAGACTTTGCCCTTCAGGATTTTCTAGAAAATCCTGCCACCTCATGAAAAAACCGCCGCACTTCCGATAGGAAGGCGGCGGAGGAAAAGCGTGTCCGTGTGGGACCCGATCGCTTTGGCCGGAGGGGCAGGCAAAAACCCGTCAGGCAGGGAGGTGAAACAGGCAGGAAACCCTCCATTCTCGCATCAAAGGTTGGGACAGGGATGCGAGGGGCAGATCGGCACGGACCGCAGGCAGGTCGGTCTCTCTCAGGTCTCCTCAGAACAGACCAGGCAGAGAGAGCCCGACAAACAGCATCACAACGAGAGACACAGCTCCGATTGCATCCCCGATGATCGTCTCGCGAGAGCGGATCAGGGCGCTTTTGATATCGTCGGCCATTGGCTGTCTCCTTCGTTTCGTTGACCTTTTGTTCTCATTTATGAACAGTTCTGTAAAGAACTTTTTAAGAACATCTGAGAACAAAACAGGTTTTCAACCCTAACCAACTGATATCAAACGAATTGCCTTATCCTGCTCCATCAACCACAACAGAACCCGCACCGCTTGCCCCCGCTCTCCCGTCAGATCGGGATCGCCTACCAGCAGCGCGCGCGCATCAGACCGCGCCGTCGCCATCAGCCCCGCCTGCCGCTCCAGATCGGCGATCCGGAAGCGCGGCAGCCCCGATTGCGCGGTTCCGATGACATCGCCCGCCCCCCGCATTGCAAGATCCTCCTCCGAGATCCGAAACCCGTCTTCGGTCTCGCGCAATATCTGAAGCCGCCGCTCGCCGCTTTCGCTCAGCGGCGCCTGATACATCAGCAGACAGGTCGACGCCGCCGCCCCGCGCCCCACACGACCCCGAAGCTGGTGCAGTTGCGCAAGTCCAAAACTCTCCGCCCGCTCGATCACCATGATCGACGCATTCGGCACGTTCACCCCGACCTCGATCACCGTCGTCGCGACCAGCACGCTGGTCTGACCGGCGACGAACCGCGCCATGGCCGCATCCTTCTCGGCAGGCGGCATCTGCCCGTGCACCAACCCGACGACGCCTTCACCAAGGGCCGCACGCAGCGCCTTGAACCGCTCCTCGGCGGCGGTCATGTCGAGCGTCTCGCTTTCCTCGACCAAGGGGCAGACCCAGTAGGCCTGCCGCCCCTCGGCCACCGCCGCGCGCAGCCGCTCGATCACCTGATCCATCTTCGCTGTCGCCACCAAAGCTGTCGTCACCGGCCTGCGCCCCGGCGGCTTCTCGTCGAGAACCGACACCTCCATATCGCCGTATTGCGCTAGCTCCAGACTGCGCGGAATGGGCGTCGCCGTCATCACCAGCACGTCGACCGCTTCGCCTTTCGCGCCCAGCTCCAGCCGTTGGCGAACCCCGAACCGGTGCTGCTCGTCCACGACCGCAAGCCGCAGATCGGCAAAGCCCACATCCCGCTGGAACACCGCATGGGTACCGACAAGGATCTGGATCTGCCCGCCCGCCAGCGCCTCCAGCTTGGCTCGTCGCTCCGTCCCCTTGTCGCGGCCGGTCAGGATCTCAAGCACCACGCCCGCCGCCTCGGCCAGGGGTTGGAGCCCCTCCAGATGTTGCCGCGCGAGGATCTCTGTCGGCGCCATCATCACGCCCTGCCCGCCCGCCTCCACGGCGGCCAGCAGCGCGCAGAAGGCGACTAGCGTCTTACCCGAGCCGACATCGCCCTGCAGCAACCGGTTCATCCGCACCGGACGCGCCAGATCCCCCACGACCTCCTCGATCGAGCGCATTTGCGCCCCCGTCGGTTCATACGGCAAGGAGCCAAGGATCTTCGCCCTGAGCCGCCCATCCCCGGCGCTTGCTCGTCCCGGCAAGGCCCGGTCCCGAGCCCGCGCCAAGGCAAGCGTCACCTGATGGGCAAAGATCTCGTCATAGGCCAGCCGCTGCCGCGCCGGATCCGCCAGACCGGCGATGCCCTCCGGATGATGGGCAGCCTCCAGCGCCGCCCGCCATCCCGGCCAACCCTCCCGCACCCTCAAAGCCGGATCGATCCACTCCGCCAGCTCCGGCGCCCGCGCCAGGGCAGAGCTCACCGCCTTCGCCATCCCCTTCTGCGTCACCCCGGCGACCAGCGGATAAACCGGCTCGAACAGAGGAAGCGTTTCCGCCTCCTCCAGCGGAACCGCGTGATCAGGATGGACCATCTGCGCCAACCCGTCGAACAGCTCCACCTTGCCCGACACAAGCCGCCGTTGGCCGACCGGCAGAAGCTGCGTCAGGTAATCGCCGCCCCGGAAATAAAGGATCTGAAACGCCGTCTGAGCGTCGGTTACATCGATGCGGTAGGGCCCGCCCCGGCGGTTGGGCGGGCGGTGCCGCTGTACCTCGACCTCAACCGTCAAAACGCTCGGCAGCGGCGCGCCCTGAACCGTCTCGCGCCGCCTGCGATCCACGACCGTATGTGGCAGCGTCATCAACAGATCGCGCGGCGTCTGGACCCGAAGGGCGGCCATCACCGCCGCCGTCTTCGCTCCGACCCCCTCAAGCGAGGTTAGATCGGCGAAAAGCGGGAACAGAACCTCCGGACGGCTCATGCCTCTCCGATCAGGGCCAGCCAGCCATCCTCGTCGAGCGTCTCGATCCCCAGCTCGGCCGCCTTCTGGCCCTTCGATCCCGCCCCCGGACCGGCCACGACCAGATCCGTCTTGGCCGAGACCGAACCGGAGACCTTGGCCCCGAGCGCTTCGGCCCGCGCCTTGGCCTCGGCCCGGGTCATCCGCTCCAGCGATCCGGTGAAGACCACCGTCTTGCCGGCCACCGCGCTACCCGTCGCCACCGCATCGGGCGCCTCGACCGTGAGCAACCGCACCAGACGGTCGATCGAGGCCCGCTCCGCCGCCTGCTGCAGAGTCGTCACGAGCGAGACCGCGACCGTCGCTCCGATCCCGTCGATCCCGACCAGATCCTCCCAGGCCGCGCGCGCCTCGGGCGTCACCGGACCGGCATCCCAGACCGCATCGCGCGCCTTCTTGACCGCCGCACGACGCCCCTCGCTTGCCGCCGCCTCACGCTCTGCCAGTTCGGCCGCATCGGCGGCGAGATATCGCTCCGCCGCAGGCGCGGCCAGATCCGCCGCCCCGGCCAGCGCCTCCCAACTTCCGAAATGCCGCGCCAGATCCGACGCCGCGACCTCGCCCACATGCCGGATCCCCAGGGCAAAGATCAGCCGCGCAAGGGCAATTCTCCGACGCTCCTCGATCGCCGCAAACAGGTTAGATGCGGATTTCTCCCCCCACCCCTCGCGTTGGAGCAGGTCCTCGCCATGCCGCTTCTGCAATGCGAAGATATCCGCAGGCTCCGCGATCCAGCCCTCGGCATGGAACTGCTCGACCTGTTTCGAGCCAAGCCCTTCGATATCGAAGGCCCCCCGGCTAACGAAATGTTTCAGCTTTTCAACGGCCTGAGCAGGACAGATCAGCCCGCCGGTACAGCGCCGGACGGCATCCCCCTCCTCGCGCACCGCCGCCGATCCACAATCGGGGCAAACCTCCGGGAAGACGTAGGGCCTGGCCTGCTTGGGCCGTTGGCTCAGATCCACATCGGCAATCTTGGGGATGACATCGCCCGCGCGATAGACCTGCACCCGGTCGCCGACGCGGATATCGCGACCTTCGCGGATCGGCGCGCCGTTGGCATCGCGACCCGCGATATAATCCTCGTTGTGCAGCGTCGCGTTCGAGACGACGACCCCGCCCACCGTCACCGGATCGAGCCGCGCTACGGGGCTAAGCGCGCCGGTCCGGCCGACCTGAATGTCGATGCCCGCAAGTCGCGTCCAAGCCAGCTCTGCTGGAAATTTATGCGCGATCGCCCAGCGCGGCGTGGTCGAACGCAGTCCAAGCCGCCGCTGATAGTCCAGATCGTCCACCTTGTAGACGACCCCATCGATGTCGTAGCCCAGCGTCGCACGGTTCGCCTCGATCTGCGCGTAATGCGCGATCATCTCCTCGACGCTCTCGCACCGGCGGGTCAGCGCGTTCACCTCGAACCCCATCGCTTCGAACCGCTCGAGCGCCTTGCTTTGTGTCTTGGCCAACGGTTCCGACAGGCTTCCCCAGGCATAGGCAAAGAACTTCAAAGGGCGCGCCTTCGTGATCTCCGCATCCAGCTGCCGCAGCGATCCGGCCGCCGCATTACGCGGATTGGCGAAGGTTTTGCCGCCGTCCGCCTCTTGCCGCGCGTTCAGATCGGCGAAATCGGCGTGGCTCATATAGACCTCGCCGCGCACTTCCAGCAGGTCGGGAGCACCCTCGATCTTTTGCGGGATGTCCCCGATCGTGCGCGCATTCGCGGTCACGTTCTCACCAACGCGGCCATCCCCACGCGTCGCGGCCTGCACGAGCACGCCTTTCTCATATCGCAAGGAAAGCGACAGGCCATCGATCTTTGGCTCGGCCGTGAATGCAATCGGCCCGTCCACTCCCAGATATCGCCCGATCCCGCTGACGAAATCCGCGACGTCCTCGTCAGTAAAGGCGTTGCCCAGCGACAGCATCCGCTCGGCATGGGTGACTTTCGAGAACCCTTCCTTCGGCGCAGCCCCGACCAGATCGCTCGGACTGTCAGCCCGCTTGAAAGACGCAAACCGCGCTTCCAATGCGGCGTTCAGCTGTTTGAGTGCGTCGTAATCCGCATCCGACAGATCCGGCGCGTCATCCCCATGGTAAGCGTCATTTGCAACGCCAAGGACCTCGGCCAAACGCGCCAGCACCGCCTCGGCATCGACCTCGCTCACCTCGTCTGCGCTTAAAGAAAGCAGATCCTTGACCAAGCGCTCAGGGACCTCAGCCTCACCAGCTTTCGACTTTCCCTGACCGTTTGCCGGCCACGAGAACGCCGAACGTTCATCGGAAGAAGGATCGTCCATGAGGCCACTCCGGCATGCTCTGCGTCTTGCAGCCTAAGTGATAGGGTCGGCCCGCGATCCCGTCCAGCGGTTCGGGATCGGGCCTAGATATCGCGTGCTCCTATACCGCTACCTGTCTCGCGAAAAGATCGGACACCGCCCGATATCTGATGCATCGCTTCTATATCGCGGAAAGAAGGCGACCCGGTCAGGGCCGCCATCCCATCAGGCGCCGATCGCGATCCGATCCGTTGCGAGTGTGGACGGTTCAGGATCGCGCAGGACATATCCCCGGCCCCAGACCGTCTCAATATGGTTGTCGCCATCGGTCGCGGCGGCAAGCTTCTTGCGCAGCTTGCAAATGAAGACATCGATGATCTTCAGCTCAGGCTCGTCCATGCCGCCATAAAGATGGTTCAGGAACATCTCCTTGGTCAGGGTCGTCCCCTTGCGCAGGCTCAGAAGCTCCAGCATCTGGTATTCCTTGCCGGTCAGATGGACAGGCCTACCGTCGACATCCACCGTCTTGGCATCGAGATTTACCGTGATCCGGCCCGTTCGGATGATCGACTGCGAATGCCCTTTTGAGCGCCGGATGATCGCGTGGATCCGGGCAACAAGCTCTTCGCGATGGAACGGCTTTGTCAGGTAATCGTCAGCGCCGTAGCCAAAGCCTTTCAGCTTGCTTTCCGTGTCGTCACTGCCCGACAGGATCAGGATCGGCGTCTCGATGCGCGCCAGGCGCAATTGCCGCAGCACGTCATAGCCGTTCATATCCGGCAGATTGAGATCGAGAAGAATAAGATCGTAGTCGTACAGCTTGGCCAGATCGATCCCCTCTTCTCCCAGATCCGTCGCATAGACGTTCAGATTGGCGTGGGATAGCATCAGTTCGATGCTCTTCGATGTCGTTGGATCGTCTTCGACCAGCAATACTCGCATGACGTTTTGTCTCCGCTCTCTCGTTTACTCGACGCTACCCCGCCCCGGCACATGCCGGCCCCTTGACGATCCGCGTTCCATGGGTCTGAACCCTGTCGAGGAAAGGTTAATCATAAGTTACTCGCCTATAACTTTTGCGCATTCATCCTAAAGTTGTCTATATTTTTGCAGTGCAGTGGCCTTCAATGCGGCTTCTCCGTGACTATCGACTAAACTAGACCAACCCAAAAGCTCTTCTTCGGACAGCTCGTACATCGATATCGCCTCTTCGGACGTGATCAGGCCACCCTGAATCGCACGGATCACCGCCGCCTTGCGCGATGCGACCCATCGGCCCGTCCCCGGATCGGGAAGATCCGCCCGGGTCATGACGCTGCCATCGGGCAACGTGACGGCGCGCGGGCCGTCGATCTTTCGCAAATACATCTCGCTGGTTTCCTTTCTGCCTGTCGCGGGCTTCATATCGCAGCGTCAGGCTTAAGGAGCGGTGAAAGCCGCCCTTGTTAGTATCTTGCATTTTCATATATTCCGCCCGACTTTACCGGAGCTGATCCCATGCCCCTCGATCCCGCGATCAATTCGCTCGGCTTTGCCAAGGCCCCCGCCGACACGCGCGTCGTCGTTGCCATGTCCGGCGGCGTGGACAGCTCTGTTGTGGCCGCGCAGCTGGCCGAAGAGGGCTACGATGTGGTTGGCGTGACGCTCCAGCTTTACGATCACGGCGCGGCCCTCGCCAAGAAAGGGGCCTGTTGCGCAGGACGCGACATCCATGACGCCCGGCGCGTCGCCGAAGAGATGGGCTTTCCCCATTACGTTCTGGACTATGAAAACATCTTCAAGGACGCAGTGATTGACGAATTCGCCGACAGCTATCTGGGCGGCGCGACCCCCGTGCCCTGCATCCGCTGCAACGAACGGGTCAAGTTCAAGGACCTGCTCGCCACGGCCAAGGATCTCGACGCCGACTGCATGGCCACGGGCCATTACATCCAGCGCAAGATGGGCACCCATGGCCCAGAGCTTCACCGCGCCGCCGATACTGCGCGCGACCAAAGCTATTTCCTCTTCTCGACCACGTCCGAGCAGTTGGACTACCTGCGGTTCCCCCTCGGCCACCTGCACAGCAAGGCCGAAACCCGCGCGCTCGCCAAACGCTACGGCCTTCCTGTCGCGGACAAGCCTGACAGTCAGGACATCTGCTTCGTGCCGAACGGAGACTACGCCGCCGTCATCGAAAAGCTGCGCCCCGGCGCGGCCGATCCCGGCGAGATCGTGGATACCGAAGGCCGCGTGCTCGGCACCCATACCGGCGTCATCCACTACACGGTCGGCCAGCGCCGCGGCCTCGGCATCGGCGGGCTGAGCGATCCGCTCTACGTCATCAAACTCGACGTCAAAACCCGCCGCGTCATCGTCGGCCCGCGCAAGGCTCTGGCCACCCGCCGCATCCCCGTGCGCGAGATCAACTGGCTCGGGGACGGCCCCTTTGAAGAGGCGAAAGGCCAAACGGTCGAGGTCAAGATCCGCTCCACCCGCCCCTCGGGCGACGCGGTCCTGCACCCGATCTCAGCCACTGAAGCCGAAATCGAGCTCATGACCCCCGAAATCGGCGTCTCTCCCGGCCAGGCCTGCGTCTTCTACGACCCCGGCAGCACCCGCGTGCTTGGCGGCGGCTGGATCCACAAAGGCTGAGACCAGACTGCGATTACATAAAGCCTGCCGACATCTCAGTATCGATTTGTGACGGTAGACTTCAATCCGGGTCACTTTCCGCGCACCGTTCTGCCTTAAGGGTCCGGCTTGGCGGACAGACCTCCTGCATAAACTTGGCCAACGTGCTTCCAAGGTTATCGGCCTTCATGCCGTATTTTACGAATTGACCTTCGCGCTTCTTCCAGATCAGGTCCGCCGCTTCCAAGATTGAAAGATGCTTGGAAACAGCCGGTTGAGACATCTCAAACCGATCTGCCACAACACCGGCGGTCAGAGGGCCCTCCGACAAATAGGCGAGTATCCTGCGCCGCGCGGTTGACGCCAAAGCCTCAAACACCTTATCGGGGCTTGACATGATTTCACCTTTTAACTTATTAGTTATATATCTTTATTCTTATAGATTTATCTTCTCGCCTTCGAGGTTTCAAGATGCGCCTATATGCCACGGAACGCGTTTTATCCGATAGTTCAACCGACGCCATGACCGGTACAACTCGTTGGGACATTTCTAAATCGCTCTGGCTCTTTGCGATGATCCTTGGTGGCCTCGCAGCGATCACCCTCACTCCAAGCTGGGGCGGTTTTCTAGTGTTTCTCGGAACAACCGCCATCACGATCTGTGCAGGGCACTCTGTCGGTATGCATCGCCTGCTCATCCACCGCTCGTTTCAAACACCAAAATGGCTTGAATACCTCCTCGTCTGGCTTGGCACCCTCGTCGGCATGGCAGGTCCATTCGGCATGATCCGCGCCCACGACATGCGCGATTGGCACCAGCGTCAATCCGAGTGCCCGCCGCATCCAAGCCACAACGCCAGTTTCTGGCGCGATGCTTGGTGGCAGATGCACTGCCGTTACGATCTCGACCACCCTCCGCGTTTCGAGATCGAGTCTGAAATCGCCGACGATCCCGTCTACCAATGGATCGAGCGTCACTGGATGGCCCAACAACTCTTCATTGCCATCCCGCTCTTTCTCGGTGGGGGCATCGGCTTTGTTCTATGGGGCGTCTGCCTGCGCGTTGCTGTCTCGCTGATCGGCCATTGGCTGGTCGGGCACTATGCACACAAAACCGGGCACCAAGGCTGGTATATTGTGGGCCTGCCGGTTCAGGGGTACAACCTTCGCGGCCTCGGTCTGATCACCTTTGGCGAAAACTGGCATTCCAATCACCACGCTTTCCCGCATTCGGCTAATCTCGGAATCGGAAAAGACCAAACAGATCCCGGTTATTGGCTTATCAAAATACTCGAAGCGATGGGTTTGGCCCATACGGTTCTCGGTCCCGAAGATCGGCCCGAACGCATCGGACTGACGAAAATCGAAACCAAGCCAATGCGCCACAGCGGAGCAGATCTCAAAACTCGACATCCATGACACCTTGTGGAACAGAGGGCAGGCGCGCCGTTCCCGCCCCTCACAACCGGTCCAGCACCGCCCGCGCGGCTCTTAGCCCAGGCGCCTCTCCGCCCGCGCCGAGCCGCTCCATCGTCAGCCGCATCGCCTCCGCTTGGGCCTCGGGCCCGTCCAGCACGTCCAGAAGTGCAGGCGCAATCTTCTCGGGCACACAGTCCGCCCCGATGAATTCCGGCACCGCCCGGGTCTCGCTTACCAGATTGACGAGCGTCACCGTATCGACCCGCAGCATCCGCCCGATGATCTGCCGGCTCAGCCACGCCATGTCATAGGCGATCACCATCGGCGTGCCCCCCGCGGCCAGCTCCAGCGACACCGTCCCCGACGCCGCAAGCGCCGCATCCGCCGCCCGAAACGCCGCTCGCTTCGCATCCCCGGAGGCAAACCCGTCAAAGCCGTCCGGACCCAAGACCAAAGGATCGCCCGCCCACGTCTTCGTCAGCCGCACCACATCGTCTCGCACCCCTGAGACCGTCGGCACGACGACTCGCAGATCGGGCTGCACAGCAACGACCCGCTCCAGCACCTTCCCGAAGACCGGCGCAAGCCGCGCGACCTCTCCCTGGCGAGAGCCCGGCAGGACCAGAACGCAAGGCGCATCGCCGATCCCCGCCACTGATCGAAAGCGCGCGGCATCCGCTTCCGTCGCCAGAGGCTCGGCCACCACCGGATGACCGACGAAATCGCAGGCCACCCCCGCGGCCTCCATGTAAGGCGGCTCGAACGGCAAAAGCGCCAGAACCTGATCGACCAAAGCCGCCATCTTCTCAGCCCGCCTGGGGCGCCAAGCCCAGACCGTCGGCGCCACGTAATGTACGATCCGGATGCTCGACGTCGCCTTCACCCGTTTCGCCACCCGCAGGCAGAAATCGGGGCTGTCGATGGTAATCAGCACATCCGGCTGCGCCTCCAGCACCGCCTCTGCCATCTCCGCGATCCGCCGCTTGAGATCGAAATAGCGCGGTAGCACCTCGGCCAGACCCATCACGCTCAGCTCTTCCATTGGGAACCGGCTGATCAAACCTTCCCCGATCATCCCCGCGCCCCCGACCCCGTCGAAGACCACACCGGGCGCCAGCTCCTTCAGTCCCGCCATCAAAGCCGCGCCCAGCTTGTCGCCCGACGGCTCTCCGGCGATCACAAAGACCTTCACCCGCGCACCCACAAAACCAGCCCGAGCCGGTCCGCCAAAGCCACGCAGCGCGGGCGGTCGATCACCATAACCCCGCCTGCCTCGGTGACGATCCCGTCCAAGCCAACCGCGGCGCCCAACGTCACCGTCTCAGGCCCGATCACCGGCAGATCGATCCGCCGCTCCTGCCCCGGCTTCGGCGCTTTGTAGAGGATCCCGCCCGGCGGCAGGGCGGGATCGCGACTGCTCGCCCCACTGCGCGGTGCTTCCGGTCCCGAGAGCCAATCGGCCACATCGCCCAGCATGTCCCCCACCGCATCAGCCGCCCAAAGCACCGGGTTCTCTTCATCGCGCGCCTCGGGAACCATCAGCGAGCGCAGCATCCACGCCGTCCCCGGGATCGCCTCGACCGCGAGCACCTGCCCGCCCGCGACCACGCAAGCCTGTCCTATGTCGGCGGCCCCCATGGCGGCCACGACCTCGGCGCCACGTGCCGCATCCGCCTTCAACGCTGCATCAGGACCAGCTTGCGTCAACACCCCGACCTTCGGCAGCAGCTCCGGCGCAACCTCATGCACACCGACCACGGCAAATCCGGCCTCCTCGAAAATCGCCACGATCTCGCGCAAAAGCGCATCATCCCCGCGCGCAAAGACCGGCTGCAGTCGCGCAAGGATCGGCGCCGTCGCCGCATCCACCCGTGCCATATCAAGAGACGGTCGCGTCATCGCCCCGGCAAAGACAACCCGGTCCACACCGCGCCGATGCAGCTCTGAAATCAGCGTTCCCAAAGTCTCCAGCCGATAGGACAAGCGCTGCCCGGCACCCGGCGCGGAAACCTCAACGCCCTCCATCTCGCAAAGTACCACGGGCTCGCCCCGCGCGCGGCAGGCGGCGACCACCAGCCCCGGCAGCTCTCCTTGCCCGGCGAAAAGCGCCAAAGCCATCAGATCGGCGTCAGGAAATGCCGGTCACTCTGCTCCAGCACGAAGGCCAGCATTCGGTCCACATAGGCGCTCTCGCTTTCATCGGCGAGCCGCCTGGCACGGTCGTGAAACGTGCCGTCCCCCTGTCGCAGCGCCTGAAACGCGGCCCGCAAAGCAGTGATGTCAGACCGGCTCACACCCTTGCGCTTGAGGCCCACGAGGTTCAGCCCCTCCAGCTGCCCGCGCGGTCCGTGAACCAGACCGTAAGGGATCACATCCTGCGCCACCATCGTCACCGCCCCGATAATCGCGCCCTGCCCGATCCGCACGAACTGGTGCACCCCGGACAGCCCGCCAAGGATCACGTCATCCTCGATGATGCAATGGCCGGCCACGGCAGACGAGTTCACCATCGTCACCCGGTCGCCGATCCGCGCGTCATGGGCGACATGACAGCCCGCCAGAAAGAGCCCGTCATCGCCCACGCGCGTTACCCCGCCGCCGCCCGCCGTGCCGGTATTCATCGTCACATGCTCGCGGATCCGGTTGCGCGCGCCGATCCTCAGCCGCGTTGCCTCGCCCTCGAATTTGCGGTCCTGCGGGATCTCTCCGATGACGCAGAAGGGAAAGACTACGCTCTGCTCGCCGATGACCGTATCGCCGGTGACGACCACATGGGATTTCAGCTCCACCCCGTCGCAGAGCACCACATCGGGCCCGACATGGCAGAACGGCCCGACGATGCAGCCCGCGCCGACCTGCGCGCCCGGCTCGACGATGGCACTCGAATGGATCTGGGCCGCGCGCGTCACGATGCGCCCAAATCCATCATCGCGGTGAACTCCGCTTCGGCCGCCATCTCGCCATCGACCGTGGCCACGCCCTTGAACTTCCAGACCTTGCCGCCCGGCTTGCCGCGGAGCGTCTCCAGCTTCATCTCAAGCACATCGCCGGGGCCGACCTTGCGGCGGAACTTGCAGCCATCGATCGCCATGAAATAGATTAGCATGTTGCTGTCCTGCAGCCCCAGCCCCACGCCCACCATGACGCCGGCCGTCTGCGCCATCGCCTCTACGATCGTCACGCCCGGCATGATCGGCGCGCCCGGAAAATGGCCCTGAAAATGCGGCTCGTTGAAGGTGACGTTCTTGATCCCCACCGCCGAGGAGGTCCCGTCGATATCGCGGACCTTGTCCACCAGAAGAAACGGATAGCGATGAGGCAGGATGCGCTGGATCAGATCGATATCTGCGGTCGTCGGAGTGTCGGACATGGGCGCCTTTCCTGATCAGTCTTCCGCGACAGTTAGCCCCAACCTCCCGCGCGGGCAAGGACACGCGCTACGGCTCTGATGCCGGGACCTCTTCGGGCGGTACGACCTCGGGCGGTCCGTTCTGCTGAAGAAGCACGCGGACATCCATGACCTCTCGCCCTGCCCCGATCCGGGCATCGACCCTCTCGACAATGGGTTCGGTCACATCGACCGCGGTCACGCTCACATAAACGTCGCGCCGCTCCAGCACGACGAGCGCGCCCCGCTCGGCCATGATCTCGAGCAGCACAGCATTCACCACAGGCCTCAGCCGCCGCTCCGCCTCCGACGGGATCTGGCGCAGCAAATCCTCTCGCGCGTCGCGCTCGCGGCGAATGCTCTGCACCTTGGCGTCGAACTCCTCGGCCACCAGCTGAAACGCCTCGGGCGTCAGATCCGGGCGCCGCTCACTGATCGCCTGCTCTTCGGCCTCCAGCGATTCCTGAATGGCGCTGTTCTCCATCTCAAGCGTATTGCCCGCCGTTTCGAACTCTTCGCCGACGCGCCGCCCGAACTGAGTGTCGGACAGGACCCTCTCGAAGTCGAAGACCAGGATCGGCGACGGGTCCAACTCCTCCTGCGCCTGAACCGCACCGGCCCAGATCAGGACCAGCGCAGCGATCACAGCACGCATCGGATCAGAACCGGGTCTGGATCGTGATATCGAAGCTGCGGTCGCGGTCTTCCTCTTCCTTCAGGAAGGCATTGGTGAAGTTGAACCGCAACGGCCCGATGGGCGTCGTCCAGAACAAAGCGAGCCCCGCCACGCCGCGCGGCGTGAAATCGTTGTAAAGGATATCCACACCGTCGACCTCCCGGCCCACATCCCAGACCGACCCGTAATCGATGAACGCGCCGCCAGAGATCCCGTATTCCTCCGGCAAACCCAGCGGAAACTCCGTCTCGAGCCGCAGAACGGTAAAGAGATTGCCGCCAAGCGCATCCTCCGTCTCCGCATCGCGCGGACCGATCCCGCCGCCTTCGAAGCCGCGCATTACCCGGCTGCCAAGAAAGAAGCGGTCCGTCACCCGGCTTTCCCCGTCCGAGAAGGTCAGCGCCCCGCCTTCCAGCGTGGCCCGCAGGGTCACGTCCTCTCCAAAGATCTGCCGTTCGGCCGCCGCCAGAAAGCTGGTCCGGATAAACGTCTGATCCCCGCCCAGACCGGCAAAATCCTGGCCAAAGCGCAAAACCACCCCGCCCGTCGGATTGAACCCCGACCGCCGCGAATCGTAGCTGTAGGAATAGCCCAGCGCGCTTGAAACCAGCAGACCGTCCTCGGCCTCCTCAAAGATCAGAAGGCTCGCCCGGTCATCGGGATCACTCGTCCGCTCGCCCTGCACGTCCAGCAGATCCTGCGCCTGCAAGCGGTAGCGCACCGTCAGCCTGCCATTCTCGCTGACCGGAAAGGTCAGCGACGGGCTGAACGTCAGCGATTGCGTGTCGTAAAGCGCATTTTCGTTGTCCGTCGTCCGGTATCCCAGATCCAGCCCAAACCGCAGATCCCGCCCCAGAAAGGCCGGCTCGGCAAAATCGAGGCTCAGGGCCTGGCTCGACTCCGCCGTCGAGATGTCAAAGGCCAAAAGCTGCCCGCGTCCCAGGAAATTCCGCTCCCGGAAGTTCGCAGCAAAGCCGACCCCGCTATCGGTTGAAAAGCTGGCCCCAAAGCCCAATGATCCCGTCGGCTGCTCCTCGACATCCACATCGACGACCACTTGATCGGGCGACGAGCCTTCGCGCGTCTCGACACTGGTATCGGCAAAGAAGCCCAGCGCCCGGATCCGCTCCGAGGCGGCCCGAATCTCGCGGGGATTGAAGGGATCGCCCTCGACGACGCGGAACTGCTGACGAATGACCCGGTCGAGCGTCGTTGTGTTGCCCTCGATATCGATCCGCTCGACGAAAACACGCTCGCCCCGGCTCAGCACGAAGTCCACATCCAGCTCGAGCGCCCGGTCGTTGCGTGTGATCCGCGGCTCGACCCGCACGAAGTTCAGCCCTTGTCTGAGGGCCAGGACCTCAAGCCTCGAAATCTCGGCCTCCAGAAGCGCGGGATTAAAGACAACACCCGGCCGCAAACGGATCGCATCACTGTAGGCATCCGCGTCGATCTCCTGCAGATCGCTGCTCACCCCGATCCGGCCGAACCGGAATTGCTGCCCTTCTTGCACGTTGAACGTGATGAGAAACGCATCCCGCTCCCGCGTCAGGGCCGCATCCACGTTCTGAACCTGAAAGTCGACATAGCCGCGCGAGCGGTAGAAGTCCGTGAGCACCTGGCGGTCGAACTCGATCCGGTCCGCCACGAATGTATCCCGGCCAATGACCTGGCGGAACAGACCGGCCTGCTTGGTTTCAAGCACGCGGCGCAATCGCCGGTCGGAATATTCGGTATTGCCAACAAAGCTGATCCGCTCGATCTCGGTCAGCCCGCCTTCAAAAATCTCGAAAACCAGATCGACGCGGTTGTCGCTGCGGCGGATGATGCGCGGCGTCACCGTGGCCGAAATCCGGCCCTGCTGCGCATAGGCTTCCGTGATAATCGCCGTATCCTGCTCGGCTTGGGACGGGCTGTAGACCCGGCGCGACTGACTTTCGACCAGCGATCCCAGATCCTCATCAGACAGCCTTGAATTGCCCTCAAAAGCGATGCGGTTGATCGTCGGAAACTCGACCACCCGGATCACGAGCGTCCCGCCCTGCGGGACGATATCCACGCTTTCGAACAGGCCCGAGGCCCGGATCCGCTGCGCCGCATCGTTGAGTTCGCCGGCGCTCAAAGCCTCGCCGCGCGTGATCCCCGCGAAGGTCAGGATGGTCGCGGCCTCGACCCGCTGGTTGCCCTCGATCAACACCTGGTTGAACCGGAACTGCTGCGCCTCTGACGCCGCGCCGAGACTCAGAAAGAGGCTCATAAAAAGAGAGAAAAACCAAAGACGAGGCCCAACCGAGCCTCGTTTCAGCGCCGCCGCGCATAGACCCCGCATCATCGACCCGCCCTGTTCATTGCCCGTTATCGTTACTGGCGACGATTAGCTAAAGTCGGGTAGGTTGTCAAAACGTCTACGTCGGATTTCGATCAATCGCGCCAGCCCAATCTGGACCTTTCAGAGCGTCGCCAGATAGGCTCCGGCCCACATTGCACCGCCCAGAACGAGCACGGACAGCAGCCGGTCGCGATTCAACTCGATAAGAAAGGCAAATCCCTGAACACCTTGGGTCAGCGTATGCATCGATACTGCTCCATCACTTTGGACAGCCTGAAACTACGCTTCGAATATGGCACAAAGTGGGCAACGATCCGGAGGGATCCTGTCCTAACATCTCAAATCGTTGAAAATTGCAAAGATCATCAGACAGCCCAACAGCGCGATGCCAAAAGCCATCAGGATCTTCAGCGCCTGCTGCGACGGGGGTTTGCGGGCCACCGCCTCATAGGCATTGAAGACCAGATGCCCGCCATCCAGAACCGGGATCGGGAAAAGGTTGATCAGCCCCACCGCCGTCGAAAGCGCCGCGATAAAGAGGATGAAATCGTCCAGCCCTTGGCTGGCCACCGCGCCCGAAACCTGCGCGATCCCGATCGGACCCGACAGGTTGCAGGTGGAAATCACGCCTTGAACAATCGCGGCAATCGCCTCGAAGGTCATCGTGATCAGCCCCCAGACCTGAAGCACGCCACCCCAGATTGCCTGAAAGACGCCAGGCCGCTCGGTCGCCGGCTCAAAGAACGCACCGCCAGAAATGCCGATGAGATACCGCTTCTCGAACCCGCCTTCCGGAAGCGGGCTGTCGGTTTCCCTCGGGCTAAGCGTGAACTGCAACTCGCGCCCGTCGCGCCAGATATCCAGAACGACGGGGCGCCCCTCGGCCGCCGTCACCTTGTCGATAATATCCTGAAACGCCACGATCGGATCGCCATCAATCGCGGTGATCACGTCGCCTTCCTTGACCTCGACGTCAAAGGCGGCTGTCTGCGGCCCCACGAACAAGACCCGGGCCGGATGGGGATGCGGACCCTGGACGACCATCTCCTCTCCGTCACGAAGGATCCGGTAATCAAAGACGGGCTCCGACGATAATTCAGAGGCAAGATCGTTCATCGATGCGGCATCGGGCGTCTCTTCTCCGCCCACTGCCAGGATCACATCACCTTCTTCAAGCTCCTGAACCTCGTAGGGCAAAGGTGGCAAGGCCCCTATCGTCAACGGACTTTTCGTCTGTCCGAAATAAAGCCCGATCCCGGCGAAGATCACGATGCTCAGGATGAAGTTGAATACCGGCCCCGCCGCGATCGTCAGCGACCGCGCCCAAAGAGGCGCGCCCAGCATCGTATCGCGCGGCGGCGGATGATCGCCCGCTGTGAGCATCCCGTCGGCGACCACACTGGTCGCGTTCGAATCCCCGTTGAACTTGACGTAGCCCCCGAAGGGAAGCGCCGCGAACTGCCACTTCGTCCCGCGCTTGTCGACGCGCGAGAACAGAACCGGCCCGAAACCGATCGAGAACACCTCCGCCCCGATTCCGCACCAGCGCCCGACAATGTAATGCCCGTATTCATGGATCGCGACGATGATCGACAGCGCCACCACAAAGGCCGCCATGATCCACAGGAACCCGCCCGAGGCGTCGATGAACTGCTCCAAACCGCTATTCCCTGTCCGCTCGCATGAGGCGCCGCGCATAATCGCGCGCCGTCCTGTCTGTCTCCATGACCATATCTAAGTCATCGACGGCATTTCCAAGGCCGTTTTCCGCTGACATCGCGTCGAGCGTCCCTTCGACGACCTCCGCCATCCGCAGAAATCCGATCTGCCCGGCGATGAACCCGTCCAGCGCCTGCTCCTTGGCGGCGTTGAAAGCCGCTCCGGCACGCCCGCCGGTTTCCATCACCCGCCGCGCCAGATCAAGCGCCGGATAGCGCGCCGGATCGGGTGCGCGGAAGGTCAGCTGCCCGATCTCGGCCAGATCGAGCCGCGCCACCGGCAGATCCCGCCGTTCGGGCCAGTGCAGCGCATAACCGATCGCATGGCGCATATCGGGCGGGCCTACGTGGGCCATCAGCGCCCCATCGATATAGCCGACCAGCGCGTGAACCAGGCTTTCGGGGTGGACCACCGTCTCGATCTTCTCGGGCGGGATGCCGAAGAACTCCTTTGTCTCGATCAGCTCCAGCGCCTTGTTGAACATCGAGGCGGAGTCGATCGTGATCCGCTGCCCCATATCCCAGTTCGGATGCGAGGACGCTTCGTCGACCGTCACATGGGCCAGCTCCTCCAGCGGGCGATTCCGAAATGCGCCCCCGCTCGCCGTGATGATGACCCGCTCGACCGACCGCAAATCCTCGCCCGCAAGCGCCTGAAAGACTGCCGAATGCTCGCTGTCGACCGGCAGAATGGTCGCCCCCGACCGCTCCGCCGCGGCCATCAGCAATGGCCCCGCCGCCACCAGCGTCTCCTTATTGGCCAGCGCCAGCGTCCCGCCGCGCCCCGCGACCGCCAGCGACACCGCGATCCCGGCAGCTCCGACGATGGCGGACATGACCCAGTCCGCCTCCCGCTCCGCCGCCTCGACCAACGCACCCGGCCCGCCTGCCGCCTCGATCCCGCTGCCCGTCAGCCGCGCGCGCAGCTCCGGCAAGGCCGCCTCATCGGCGATCACCGCAAGCTCTGCCCGATGCTCCCGCGCCAGCTCGGCCAAAGCCGTCGCATCCGTCCCGGCGCTCAACGCGACGACCTGATACTCACCGGCCGCCCGCCCGATCAGATCAAGCGTCTGCCGCCCCACCGATCCTGTCGCCCCAAAAACGCTGACCCGTCTCAAAAGGCGACACCCGGCACGTCAACGACCAAGGCCACGAACAGCATGAAAAGCGACGCGCCCAAAAGCCCGTCGAACCGGTCAAAAAGCCCGCCATGCCCCGGGATCAGCGTACTGGAATCCTTCACATTCATCCGCCGTTTCAATGCGCTTTCGGCGATATCGCCCATCTGTGAAGAAAAGCTCAACAGCGCAGAAATCCAGACGATATCCCAACCGGCATTGGTAAAAAGCAGGAACACCCATCCCACCACGGCGGCCGCGACCCATCCCGCCGCTGTCCCGCTCCAGGTCTTCTTGGGGCTGACCTTCGGCCAGAACTTCGGCCCGCCAAAGGCCCGCCCCGCGAAATAGCCGAACACATCCGTCGCCGCGACCACGAGGATCAGCCAAAGCAGCCAGAGCGCGCCGAAATCCTCGCGAAACACCACAAGCCCCCAACCCGCGATCTGAATGCCAAGCGCAAACAAAAAGAACGTCTTCCGCTCGGTCTTCAGCACAGCCGCCCCGACAACAGGCACAATCAGCATGAACACCAGGAACAGCGCCCGGTCCGAGACAAGCAGCCCCGACAGAACGCTCGCCACCCCCGCGGCCAACAAGGCGCCCGTCGTGGGCACCTGCGGGCGGATCATCATCCACAGCTCCCAGACCATGATCGCAGTGACAAAAACCGCCAGCATCTGAAACCAGACGCCGCCCACGAGGATCGCCAGAATGCCGCCGCCCGCGATCGCCAGCCCGGACACGGTCCGGACCGTCAAATCATCCCATTTTCCCGGATCGGGCAGCCCCAGCGGCGTCATCTCAGGCCTTCACGGCTCCGAACCGCCGGTCACGCGCACCATAGCCGTCCAGCACCTTGGCAAACTCGCCGCGCGTGAAATCGGGCCACAGAGTATCCACGAATTCGTATTCGCTATAGGCTGACTGCCAGAGCAGGAAGTTGCTGATCCGCGCCTCCCCGCTCGTGCGGATCACCAGATCGGGATCGGGCAGAACACGCGTGTCGAGATAGCGCGCCAGCGTCTCGTCGGTCACATCCTTGTAAGACAGCGCGCCCACGCTCACATCATAGGCCAGCCGCTTTGTGGCGCGCGCGACCTCGTCCCGGCCGCCGTAATTGAGCGCAATCGTCAGATGGACCCGGTCATTGCCGCTGGTCAAAAGCTCAAGCTCGTCCATCATCGCGACCAGCTTGTCCTCCAGCCGCATCCGGTCGCCGATGAATCGCACCCGCACACCGTTTTCCAAAAGCGAGCGCGCCTCGCGTTCGATATACCGCTTGAAGAGCTTCATCAGACCGGCAACTTCCGTCTGCGTGCGCTTCCAGTTCTCGGTCGAAAAAGCAAAGATCGTCAGGTACTTGACCCCCAGATCCGGACAAGCCTCCACGATCTCGCGCACGCGCCGCGCGCCCGCATGGTGCCCGAACAGCCGGGGCCGGCCCCGCGCCTGGGCCCATCGGCCATTACCATCCATGATGATCGCAACATGCTGCGGTCCCGCGCGCATCGCCTTCATATCCTGATCGGCCATAGGGCCTCCCTTACCGGCGCGATATGCACCTCTCGTTGGGTTAAGCCATAACGGCCCCCGCCCGCCAGCACCACCCACTCCTCCCTAGGATCAGGTCAGTTTTCGCGCAGTTTTCACGCATAAACGTCACATGCCCCGCATGTGAGGCGTGCTGGTAAGCGGTTGCGAAGCAACTACGGCAGCACCCGGTTGCAATACCGGGCACACCACCAGCCTATGTCCCGGACTTGATCCGGAACCTCTACGTCACATGCTTTGCATGTGACGCGTGCTGGTAAGCGGTTGCGCAGCAACTGCGGCAGCACCCGGTTGCAATACTAGGCGCACCAACCGCCTACGTCCCGGCCCCCGCGCCGGGACCTCTCCTTCACCCACAAGCGACCGCCTGATCCTCTGGGCTCCGCCCGTTCAGCTCTCGATCTGTCCACTGGACGGCTCGCCACCTCCAGTGGACAGAGCTTCACCTCCGCCCGTTCGGCTCTCGATCGCTCCACCGGACGATGTCACGCTGGCTCGGGGGCTCCGCCCGTTCGCGCCTGAAATGCTCCACTGGAGCATTTCCACGACGGCGCTCACACCTGCATGATCTCGCCTTGCTTGGTCTCGAGCTGCGCATCGACGGCCTTGATATGCTTGTCCGTCAGCTCCTGAACCGCGGCCTCCCAGAACTTCTGGTCGTCCTCGGACATCCCATCGGCCTTCGCCTTCTTGATCTGGTCCATCCCGTCGCGGCGGATGTTGCGGACAGAGACCCGCGCATTCTCCGCATAGCTCGCCGCAACCTTGGTCAGCTCGCGCCGCCGCTCCTCGTTCAGCTCGGGAATGGGCAGCATGATGATCGTGCCATTCATCTGCGGATTGATCCCCAACCCGCTCTCGCGGATCGCCTTCTCGACCTTATTGACGAGCCCTTTGTCCCAGACATTGATCGTCACCATCCGCGGCTCAGGCACGTTGACCGTCCCCACCTGGTTGATCGGCGTCGGAGAGCCATAGGCATCGACCATCACCGGCTCCAGCATCGACGCGCTGGCCCGCCCGGTCCGAAGCGACGCAAACTCCGTCCGAAGCGAACTCATCGCGCCGTCCATCCGCCGTTCAAGGTCATCGGTATCCAGTTCGAAATCGTCTGCCATGGCGTTGGTCCATTCGTCTTGTCGTTTCGCGCGGTATAGCCGCGCGGGCCGACGGTTTCCAGATATGTCGTCTTGCGGCCGACAGGCAGTCCCGTCCCGGCCTTGCGCAGGGGCCTCCCATCGGCAGCGACTCAAACCGTAGGAAAGCGAAAAGACCGAAGAGGCATCTGGACCCGATTAAGTCCGTTGCCTCGACCGCCTCGCGTTCGGAGCCTTAACCCCAAGTCATCCCGAAAATCCACCGACCGGATACCGACAGAATACCGACCGGATACCGACACGCCGATTTCGCGGAAATCCGAGAATTAACCCTCGATTCGAACCCGAGCGCTGCGGCGCGTCTAGCCGTGCACCGTCGTCGAGGTGCCTTCCCCCGCCAGGATGCCCCGAAACCCTCCCGGCTCATCCAGAGAGAAGACGATGATCGGCAGATTATTGTCCCGTGCCAAAGCAATCGCCGAGGCATCCATCACACCCAGATGCTTTTGCAGGACCTCGTCGTAAGTCACTGTTTCATAACGCTTTGCATCATCGTGCTTGGCCGGGTCCTTGTCATAGACGCCGTCCACTTTCGTCCCCTTGAAGATCGCCTCGCAAGCCATCTCGGAAGCGCGTAGCGTGGCCGCCGTGTCGGTCGTGAAATAAGGATTCCCCGTTCCGGCTGCAAAGATGCAAATTCTCTTTTTTTCCAAGTGCCTAACGGCACGCCGGCGAATATAGGGCTCGGCCACTTCGTTCATCGTGATCGCCGAAATGACCCGAGTATGGATCTTCAAAGCCTCCAAGGAGGACTGCATCGCCAGCGCATTCATCACCGTCGCCAGCATCCCCATATAGTCCGCCGTCGTCCGTTCCATCCCTTGAGCAGAGCCCTGCAAGCCCCTGAAAATATTGCCTCCTCCGATGACCATGCAGATCTCGACGCCCATCTCGTGAACGCTCGCAACCTCGCGCGCAATGCGCTCGACGGTCGGCGGATGAAGCCCGTAGCCCTGATCGCCCATCAAGGCTTCACCGGAGATTTTCAGAAGAACCCGTCGGAAGGCCGTTTGCCTGCTCGCATCCATCGCACCCGTGCCCCCGCTCTTTGATTTCGCCGCAAAATGTCGCAAAAGGAGCCATGGTTCAATGGCCGATCCATCATCCACTACCCGATACCGCAGCCTGCCGCCGATATGGCCCCTAATCCTATGAAAATAGATGATATTCCTAAAGACAAGCCGGTCCTCATCGCCGGTCCGACCGCCAGCGGCAAGTCCGCCCTGGCGCTCGAGATCGCCGAGAGGCAAGGCGGCACCATCCTCAACGCCGATGCCCTCCAGGTCTATGACGGATGGCGCATCCTGACCGCCAGACCCTCGCCAGAGGACGAGGCCCGCGCCCCTCACGCACTCTACGGTCACGTTCCGCCATCGGAAATTTACTCGACGGGTCAATGGCTTCGCGACATCACACCCCTCCTCGGCGGCCCCCGGCCCATTATCGTCGGCGGTACCGGCCTGAACGTCTTGGCGCTCACCGAAGGGCTCGCGCCTATCCCTCCCGTGCCGCCGGAGATCCGCACCGAAGGCGACGCGCTTTCTCTCGAGGGCCTCCTGCAAGAGCTTGATCTCGAAACGAAATCCCGGATCGACACCGCCAACCGCGCCCGCGTCCAGCGCGCTTGGGAGGTCCTGCGCGCGACCGGCAAGCCGCTGGCCGCGTGGCAGGCGGAGACGCCCGCTCCGATGCTGCCGCTGAATCAGACCACACCGATCCTGATCGACGCGGACCGCGACTGGCTGGCAAGCCGGATCACCCAACGCTTTGATATCATGCTGCAATCTGGCGCCCTCGACGAAGCCCGCGCGATGCGCCCGCACTACGATCCGGCCCTCCCGTCCTCCAAAGCGATCGGAGCGACCGAGCTGATTGCCCATCTGGACGGCAAGATGTCTCTCGAGGCTGCCAAAGAGGCGGCAATCGTGCAGACGCGTCAATATGCCAAGCGGCAGCGCACCTGGTTCCGCGCCCGTATGAAACGCTGGGTCCGCGTCACATATCCTTGATAGATAAGACCAATTTCACACGTCTTTGCGGTTGCATTGCGCGGGATATGTCGCTTTCATTACGCGCAGACGTCGCAAACCGACCTTTTGATGCCGTTCTGGTTGATTGACGTGTAACGATTGCAAAGGCCGGATGGCCATCGAGGGGGACTGCAGTTCACGACGACGACAGGCCTATCGATCCGGTAGCTCTATCGGGATCGCGCCTGATCACTTTGACAATAAAGAAAAAACGTATGGGGAGATCCACATGACAAAGACAACAGCACCCAAAGTGCACAAAGCCGCGCTGATGTATGCCGAAGAGCTGAAGGCCGGCAGGATCAGCCGCCGTGAGTTCCTGACCCGCGCCACCGCGCTCGGCGTCGCCTCGGCGACCGCGTACTCGATGATTGGCCTCTCCAGCTCCGTCCAGGCCGCCGAGCACATGCAGAACGGCGGAACGCTTCGCATCCAGCAGAGCGTCAAGGCAATGAAAGAGCCGCGCACCTACGACTGGAGCGAGCTAGGCAACCAATCGCGCGGATTTCTTGAATATCTGGTGGAATACAACGCCGACGGCTCGTTCCGTGGCATGTTGCTGGATAGCTGGGACGTCAACGATGATGCCACAGAATATACCCTGACCATTCGTTCCGGCGTCAAATGGAACAATGGCGACGACTTCACTGCTGAGGATGTCGCCCGCAACATCACTGGCTGGTGCGATAAATCGCTTGAGGGCAACTCCATGGCCAGCCGGTTCGGGGGCCTTATCGACGAAGACTCCGGTCGGGCTCGCGATGGCGCGATCGAGATTGTGGACGATACGACTGTTAAACTTACCCTTTCCAGCCCGGATATTGCGATCATTGCGAATATGTCCGACTACCCAGCCGCCATCACCCACTCAAGCTATGACGGCGGCGATCCGTTCGACAACGGGATCGGCACCGGTCCCTTCCGTCCGGTCAGCATGGAGGTTGGCGTCCGCTGCGTGCTCGAGCGCGTGACGGAGCAGGAATGGTGGGGCACATCCGTCTATGGTGGCCCCTATCTCGACCGGATTGAGTTCATCGATTACGGCACCGACCCCGCAGCCTGGGCCGCAGCTGCTGAGTCAGAAGAGATTGATTTGCTTTACGAATCTCTCGGCGAATTCATCGAGCTGATGGACGCGATCGGCTGGGAGAAATCCGAAACCGTCACTGCCGCGACGACTGTCCTGCGCCCCAACCAAGCGGCTGAAGTGGACGGCGTCACGCCCTACGCCGATGCCCGCGTTCGCCGCGCGCTCGCACTTGCTGTGGACAACGCGGTCTGCCTCGAGCTGGGCTATTCCGGCCTTGGCGAAGTCGCGGCGAACGATCATGTCTGCCCAATTCATCCCGCCTATGTCGATATCGGTCCGTCCGAGCATGATCCCGAGCAGGCCGTCGCGCTGATGGAAGAGGCTGGCATGGCCGATTTCGAGCACGAGCTCATCACCATCGACGACGACTGGCAGCGTAATACGGGCGATGCCGCGGCAGAGCAGATGCGGGATGCCGGCCTTAATATCAAACGGACCATCCTGCCTGGCAGCACCTTCTGGAACGATTGGACAAAGTACCCGTTCAGCTCCACCCAGTGGAACCATCGCCCGCTTGAAGTGCAGATCCTCACTCTTGCCTACCGCTCTGGCGAAGCGTGGAACGAGACGGCGTTCGACAATGCCGAGTATGACGCTCTGATCAACGAGGCGAACTCGGTCGCCGACGCCGATGCCCGCAAGGAGGTGATGGAGAAGATCCAGACGCTCCTGCGCGAGGAAGGCGTGATCATCCAGCCCTATTGGCGCTCGCTCTATACGCACCACAACGGCACGGTCGTGAATGCCGAAAAGCATCCGTCACACGAAATGCATCTCTATAAGTTCGGCTTTACGGCTTAAATTTATAAAGCTTGACCGACCGGCCTCGCAGCCGGTCGGTTTCTATTGAGCGACCTTCAGACACTCCGAGCCGCAGATCCGGCAGACAAAGGATATCCATGGGACGTTTTATCCTGCAGCGCGCAGGCATCATGCTTCTGACGGCGCTTTGTCTGACCTTCATCGTCTTCGCGCTGACGAACCTTTATCCGAACCTCGAAAAACTCGCTAAAACCCAGGCCAATAGCCGGATGACCGATACCGAGGTCGTCTCCTGGCTTGAAAATCGAGGCTATCTGCAGCCGCTTCCGGTCAAATACGGCCAATGGCTCGGCGTTCTGCCCGGCTATGTCATCGAAGGCAGCGATGGCCGCACCCGCGCCCGCTGCGCCCCCGACGGCGTCCCGACGGACGATACCCCGCGGTTTTGCGGGGTCCTTCAGGGGGACTGGGGCACCTCCACCGTCTTTCGTGAAGATGTTGCCGAAATCGTCGGCAAACGGCTTGGCCTGAC
The DNA here is from genome assembly GCF_040783535.2 of Aestuariibius insulae. Lineage (NCBI taxonomy): Bacteria > Pseudomonadati > Pseudomonadota > Alphaproteobacteria > Rhodobacterales > Paracoccaceae > Aestuariibius > Aestuariibius insulae. The sequence goes on along the minus strand of NZ_JBFONW020000002.1, from coordinate 74,541 downwards.
CGGATGGCTCATGCTGGCGGTGATGTGCGTGATGGTGCCGGGAGCTCTCCTGCTCGGCGTGCTCTCGGGCATGCGTGAAGGCAGCCGCACGGACCGGACGCTCTCGACCGTCTCCATCGTCTCGACTGCAACGCCGGAATACGTCTCGGGCGTGCTTTTCATCGCGATCTTCGCCTCCTCGGCAGTGGGCCTCAAATGGTTCAAGGGCACAGCAACCAGCGCGATGGAGGATATCACCTTCGCCAACTTCACTCTGCCTGTGATCACAATCGCGCTTTACGGGATGGGCTATATCGCTCGCATGACCCGCGCCTCGATGACCGAAGTGATGACAGCGCAATATATCCGGACCGCCCGGCTTAAGGGGGTCAGTTTCCGCAATATCGTGCTGAAACACGCGCTCAGAAACGCATTGATCGCGCCTTTCACGGTAATCATGCTGCAGTTCCCGTGGCTCCTGAACGGCGTCGTGATCGTCGAGACGCTCTTCAACTACAAGGGCTTCGGGTGGACCCTCGTTCAGGCCGCATCGAACAACGATATCGAGCTGCTTTTGGGCGTCTCGGTCGTCTCCGTCATCGTGGTTCTAGTCACGCAGCTGATCTCGGATATCGGCTACGTCTTCCTGAACCCCCGCATCCGCATCTCGTAAGGAGCCGCCCCATGGAACCGCTCACCTGGACCGGAACGCTCGGCGCCTACCTCAATCCGCTGCTGGCGCTCTTCGCGGCGGTTTTCGCTGTCGCTGCCGTCGCACAATTCATCCTCGGCTTTGTCCTGCAACCGGGTCGGACCACCGCCAATGCGGACGGGACCCTGTCGGTGGAGCGCGGCCCGCTTGAATGGATCGGCGAAGCTATGAAGTGGAGCTTTCTCGGCATCGTCCTCGTTGTCCTCGCCTATCTGTTGGGCGGGATCGTGACACCCTACGGCACCGGCGGGATCATCGGCGCGATGTCCGCGCGGTTCCTTCCCGTCTGGATCGCTCTCATCGCGACTTTCGCCCTCTCGATCACGTTCAAACGCCGTCTCGGCCTCTACGGAAAGCTTTTCGACAGCCCGATTGGGATGGTGGGCTTCGGCCTTGTCATGTTCTGGGTCTTCACCGCTATCTTCGGCGGGCCCCTCGACATGATTATCACTCACGATCCGCTCTCGCAGGTCTCGGGCCTCAAGAACAAGATCCCCGGCGTTCCCGTTCCGGGGATCGAGGAGATGGGCGTCGGCGCGCATTACCTGCTGGGCGGAGACAACCTCGCCCGAGATATCTTCTCGCGTATGGTCGAAGGCGCCTGGATTGTGATCCAGATCGCCCCGCTAGCCACACTCTTCGCCTTCATGGTGGGCATCACGCTGGGTCTTCCGGCGGGATATTACGGCGGAGCGCTCGATACCTTTCTAAGCTTTCTGGCCAACCTGATCCTCGCCTTTCCAGTGATCCTGCTATTTTATTTGCTGGTCACGCCCGAGATCGTCGCGACCGGCATCCCCAGCTACATGGCCGCTGTCCTCTTTCTTTTCCCGGTGATCTTTCTCGGAGTGCTCCTGAACTCGCGCTACTACACGCAGCCGACCTTCCGCACCGGGCTGTTGATTGTCGTTCTGGGCATCGCCGGCTTCACCTACCTGGCGATCATCTCCCAACGCGGCACGCCGCTTCAGATCCTGCCCAATGCGATCGATCCTATCACCATCAATGGAGGGATCCTCGTTGTCTTCGTCTCAGTGGTTTTCGTGAACGCACCCACGGTCTTCCGCATCGTCCGCTCGCTCGCGCTCGATATCCAGACGCGCGATTACGTGGCTGCTGCCCAGACCCGGGGTGAGGGCGCGTGGTACATCATGCTCTGGGAAATCCTGCCTAATGCACGGGGACCGCTCATCGTCGATTTCTGCCTGCGTATCGGCTACACGACCATCCTTCTGGGTACGCTCGGCTTCTTCGGCCTCGGCTTGCCGCCCGAGAGCCCCGACTGGGGCTCGACAATCAATGAGGGCCGCAAGCTGCTCTCGATCTACCCGCACCCCGCTCTGCCCCCTGCCGTCGCGCTTCTGACGCTGGTGCTAGGGCTGAACCTGCTGGCCGACGGCCTTCGCGAAGAAAGCCTGAAAGACTGACCATCATTCGACCGGCCGCAGATGAAGGACCGCACATGACCGACCCTGACTATGACGGCCCCATCCTAGAGATCGACAATCTCTCGATCTCCTTCTTCACGCGCCTGCGAGAGATCCCAGCGGTCATGGATTTTTCCGTCCGCGTCCGCCCCGGCGAGGCAATGGGTTTGGTCGGCGAATCCGGTTGTGGCAAGTCCACCGTGGCGCTGGGCGTCATGCAGGATCTGGGCGTCAACGGGCGCGTCGTCGGCGGATCGATCAAATTCAAGGGCCGCGATCTGGGCCAGATGTCCGATGCCGAGCTGCGGGATATCCGCGGCTCTGAAATCGCGATGATCTACCAGGAACCGATGGCTTCGCTCAATCCTGCAATGAAGATCGGCAAGCAGCTGATGGAGGTGCCGATCATCCACAAGGGTATCTCCGAAAAAGAGGCCTATGACCGTGCACTCGAGGTCGTCACCGACGTCAAGCTGCCCGACCCCAAGCGCATCCTCGACGCCTATCCGCACCAGCTTTCGGGCGGCCAGCAGCAGCGCATCGTCATCGCCATGGCGCTTATGTCCAAGCCGTCCCTTCTGATCCTAGATGAGCCGACGACGGCGCTTGATGTCACGGTCGAGGCGGCAGTGGTCGAGCTCGTCAAAGAACTCGGCGTCAAATATGGCACCTCGATGCTGTTCATCAGCCACAATCTGGGGCTGGTGCTAGAAACCTGCGACCGCCTTTGCGTCATGTATTCCGGCGAGGCCGTCGAGACCGGCAGCATCGAGGATGTCTTCGACAAGATGCGCCACCCCTACACGCAGGCGCTTTTCCGGTCGATCCCGCTGCCCGGCGCCGACAAGAACTCCAAACCGCTCATCGCCATTCCCGGTAACTTCCCCCTGCCCCACGAACGCCCGCCGGGCTGCAATTTCGGGCCGCGCTGCGATTACTTCGAAGAGGGTCGCTGCGACGCGCAAACCATCCCCATGGCGACTGTGGAAGGCGACGAACGGCATCGCACGCGCTGCCTGAGGTTCGAGGAAATCGACTGGTCAATGATCCCGCTCGGCAGCGACACCAAGGAGAAATCCGAACCCGGCGACGTGATCCTGAAGATCGACGATCTCAAGAAGTACTACCAAGTCGCCGCCTCCGCCCTCTTCTCCGGGGGCAACAAGAAGGTCGTGAAGGCCAACGAGACACTCTCCTTTGAGGCGCGCGAAAGCGAGACGCTCGCTATCGTTGGGGAATCCGGCTGCGGCAAGTCGACCTTCGCCAAGGTTCTCATGGGGCTCGAGACCGCGACAGAAGGCTCCGTCATCCTCGACAACCGCGAGATCGGCCAGACCGAGATCGCCAATCGCGACACCAAGACCGTCTCAGACATCCAGATGGTCTTCCAAAATCCGTTCGACACCCTCAACCCCTCCATGACCGTGGGGCGGCAGATCATCCGCGCGCTCGAGATCTTTGCCGTCGGAAACAGCGAGACGGAGCGGCGCGACCGGATGCTGCAACTTCTTGATCTGGTCAAGCTGCCGCGCGAATTCGCAGGCCGCATGCCGCGCCAGCTATCGGGCGGTCAGAAGCAGCGCGTCGGCATCGCCCGTGCCTTCGCCGGGGACGCCCGCATCGTCGTCGCGGACGAGCCCGTCTCGGCGCTTGATGTGTCGGTTCAGGCCGCCGTCACCGATTTGCTAATGGAGATCCAGCGCGAGCATAAGACGACGCTCCTCTTTATCTCCCATGACCTGTCCATCGTGCGCTATCTCAGCGACCGCGTCATGGTCATGTATCTGGGCCACGTGGTCGAACTCGGCACAACCGATCAGGTCTTTGCCCCGCCCTATCACCCCTATACAGAAGCGCTTCTCTCCGCCGTGCCTATCGCCGACACCCGCGTGAAGAAAAAACATATCGTCCTCGAAGGCGACATTCCGTCGGCGATGAACCCGCCCCCCGGCTGCCCATTCCAGACCCGCTGCCGTTGGAAGTCCAAGGTCCCTGGCAACCTATGCGAGACAGAGGTTCCGCCGATGAAAACCACTGCCGACGGCTTGCAGATCAAGTGCCATCTGACCGACAGCCAGATGGAAGAGATGGAGCCCGTTATCACCATCGCCGCCGAATAGCGCCGGAACGAACGCCCCGCCTGATGCATTTCCCCTCCGTTCCAAGGTGGGAGAGCAATCATGAGCGACCGGGATTTTGGCTGGGCCATTCCAATCATGCAGCTGGGCTATGCGGGCCGTGGCCTCGTTTATGTGACCATCGCTGCAATCTCTCTCTACACGATTTGGCAAGGCGGCCAGGCACAAGGCACCAGCGCCGCCCTCGCCCAGCTTGAAGGCTCGCTTTGGGGTACCGCCGCGCTCGTCTCCATCGCGGTTGGACTCCTCTGCTACATGGTCTGGCGGATCATCTGTGGGACCTATGATCTTGAGGACGAAGGCTCCGGCGGTAAGGCCACGATTGCCCGCATGGGTCAGGTCGTCACCGGTTTGATCCACGGCGCACTCGGCGTTGCCGTTCTTATCCTCGCCGTGACCGCCAAATCCGGCGGCGGCGAAGGCTCCAAGATTGCTGAGATTACAGGGCAGATCATGTCGCTTCCCGCAGGGATTTGGCTCATCGGCATAGCAGGCGTCATCACCGCAGGCGCGGGCGCCTACTATCTCAAGAAGGCATGGAAAGAGGAATACCGCGAAAAGCTCGAGGCAAACCACTTCACCCGTAACTGGAACTGGGCGCTTAAGGCTGGCGTGGCCGCGCAGGGCGTAACCGTCGGCATCATCGGGGTGTTCCTCGTGATCGCCGCCCTCCAGGCCGATCCATCTCAGGCTGGCGGAATGGGCAAGGCTTTCTCATGGCTCTCAGGCCAGATCTACGGCCAAATCCTGGTAACCGCGCTTTGTCTCGGGTTAGCGGGCTTCGCGCTCTTCTGTTTCGTCAATTCTGCCTACCGGATTATACCCAAAGCGTCAGGCGATGATGTCCAGACTTTGGCGAGGAAGGCCAAGAACAAAGGCCAGGCAGCAGCGGCTTAACTGCCCATGATGACCCGAACATAGTTGCGGGTCTCGCGATAAGGCGGCACACCCTTGTGCCGCTTTACCGCACCGGGACCTGCGTTGTAAGCTGCTAAGGCCAACCTCCAAGATCCAAACGCTCTGTACTGCTCCGCGAGATAGCGCGCCCCACCTTCCAGGTTCTGTACCGGATCGTTGGCATCAACCCGAAGATAACGCGCAGTCCCCGGCATCAGCTGCGCGAGGCCCATTGCGCCCTTGTGCGAACGAGCGCGCGGGTTCCAGTTGCTCTCCTGCTGAACTAGCCGGGCAAACAGGTCTTCTGGCACGCCATGCCGCCGCGCGGCTGATTTTGCCAGCTCGAGATACTGCCCGCGATAGGATCCTGCATAAACCGGTCCTTGATCGCCACGACCCGGAATGACGATCCGCGATGGCTGTAGTCGAACCGAGTTCGCATATTGCTGCGCCGCTCGTCCATCCAGTACGCTGGTCTGCGAGTCAAAGAGCGTTGCACGCGACCGGGTCGACACTTGCTCTGCCGTCGCAAATCCGGTGGATCCGATGGCCAGAGTTGCCACCGCCATTGCCAAACGCCCCATCCCCGATACTCCCAGCAATAATATCCGTCTTCCAATTGCCCGGGACTATACCCGCTTCGAGCCGCGTGAAAAGCCTTCTCGAACATCTCTTAGGGGTCTGTTAACCGCGATGGGCTGTTGTAAAGTCGCGCTCAAGCAGAGCAGATTCGACGTCAAGAAGGAGCCTCCCATGGCCGGATCCGTCAACAAAGTCATCCTGATCGGCAATCTTGGCCGCGATCCTGAGGTGCGCAATTTCCAGAATGGCGGTAAGGTTGTGAACCTGCGCATCGCCACGTCCGAGAACTGGAAGGACAAGAATACCGGCGAACGCCGCGAGCGGACCGAATGGCATTCCGTTGCCATCTTCTCCGAACCGCTGGGCCGCGTAGCCGAGCAATATCTCAAGAAAGGCTCGAAAGTGTATATCGAGGGCCAGCTCGAGACGCGCAAATGGCAGGACCAGTCAGGCGCCGATCGCTACTCGACCGAGGTTGTCTTGCGCCCTTACCGAAGCGAGCTGACGATGCTCGACGGACGCGGCGAAGGTAGCGGCGGTGGCGGTGGCTATGGCGGCGATCAGGGTGGCTACGGCAGCAGCGGCGGCGATTACGGCGGCGGCTATGGCAGCGATCAGGGCAGCAGTCGGGGCGGCGGCAGCTCAATCCCCAGCAACAGCGATCTGGACGACGAAATTCCGTTCTAGGGGCCCGGCCCCTAGCGCTCTGCCAAGGCGTCGGTCAGCAGCGCAAGAACAGTCTCGCGCGGGACATCCGAGGTCACGAAAGCCTCCCCAATCCCGCGCGCAAGAACAAACCGCAACTGCCCGTCGATCACCTTCTTGTCCTGCGCCATCAGCTCCAGAAGCGCCTCCGCGTCCGGCAACGCCCCCTCGATATCCGCCAGACCCGCTTTCAGCCCGAGATCAGCCAGATGCGCCCGCACTCGGCTCGGCTCTTCCTGCGAACACAGCCCTAACCGTGCTGATAGATCAAAGGCCATCGCGCAGCCGATCGCGACTCCCTCCCCGTGCAGCAGCCGGTCACTGTATTCCGTCGCCGCCTCCAACGCATGGCAAAACGTATGCCCAAGATTGAGCAGCGCCCGGTCCCCCTGCTCGGTCTCGTCGCGCACGACGATCTCGGCCTTCATTTCGCAGGACCGCCGGATCGCCCTTAGCCGCGCGTCCGCATCGCCGGATAGCACCGCAGCGCCACGGCCTTCGAGCCAACCGAAGAAGTCGGCATCTCCTAGCAGCCCGTATTTCAGAACCTCACCGTAGCCGGCCTTCAGATCCCGCTCGGCCAGCGTATCGAGGCAGCCGGTATCGGCCAGTACAAGCGATGGCTGATGGAAGGCGCCGACAAGGTTCTTTCCCGCAGCCGCATTGATGCCGGTCTTGCCGCCGACCGAACTATCGACCTGCGCCAGCAGCGTCGTCGGCACCTGAACAAAGCGCACGCCCCGCCGCAGAACCGCCGCGGCAAACCCTGCCAGATCCCCGATGACCCCTCCGCCAAGCGCCACGACCACATCATTGCGCTCGATCTTCTCGGCCAGAAGCCATTCGGTGGCCCGCGAAAACTCTGTCCAGCCCTTCGTCGCTTCTCCCGCCGGAAGCACCAGCGCCGAGACTGCGATCCCCGCCCCTTCGAGCGCCGCGCGCAGCGGTTCAAGATGGTGCCGCGCCACATGCTCGTCCGTCAGAACCGCGACCCGGGGCTGCGTCAAAAATGGCCCAATCGTCTCTGCGGCCCGCTCGATCAGCCCCGGGCCGATCAGGATATCATAGGCGCGCCCCGGCAGGCTCACGTGAACGGTCTCATGGCTCGGCATCAGGACACCTCCTTCAGAACATCAGTGCGGCCCGAGATGGTGGCCAGCACCCGATCCGCCATCTCGGCAATCGACAAGCACGGCTCCGCCTCGACCGCGACATCGGCAAGCGCATAGATGTCTTGCCGCGCGTTGAAGATTTGGGTCAGCGTGCCCTTGGGATCAGGCGTCTGCAAAAGCGGCCGGGTCTCCTTGTGCCGCACCCGCTCCCAAAGCAGCTCCAGATCCGCCTTCAGCCAGACCGACAGCCCGGCCTCCGAGATCACGTGCCGATTGCGCTCCGCCAGAAAGGCGCCGCCGCCCGTTGACAGAATCACGGGTTCGTCCCGCACAAGACGCGCGATTACTTCCGCCTCCCGGTCGCGGAAGAACGCCTCGCCATCCCGTTCAAAGATCTCGGCGATACTGGCCTGCGCCGCCTCGACGATCTCGGTGTCACTATCGCGAAACGGCACGTCCAGACGCGCAGCTAACGCCCGCCCGACAGCAGTCTTGCCCGAGCCCATCATGCCCACCAAAGCCACCGTCTTGACCAGCCTCAGCTCCACCTGTCCCCCGATCGGCACGCCGCCGCTTAATGATAAAATCCATACTTGAATGGCGTGATCTTGCCGAAAAGGCCATATATAAGCGGCTGCAAATAACAAAGAGCAGGCAAAGGTCTATAGAATGTGGCGTCTCATCAAGGCTTTACTGTTTCTCGCGGTCCTCGCGGCATTGGGATTTATCGCCTATGCCTATGTCGGGCCAATCGTGACGCCCGCCGACTTCGAACCGGCTCAGGAAGATGTTGTCGAACCTATCACGCTCGATCTGGAATAGGGATGCATCGGACCGCTCTTTATCTGATCCTCCCGGTTCTGGGACAGATCGCAGTTGCAGAGAATGTGGGTCAGCCGCTTTCCGCGATCGACTGGCTCAGCGACAGTGTCGAAACCGCGCCCGGGCAGCCGCAACTGCGCGAGCCGCCCATTGCCGATGCCGTGGCGACGCCGGACATCTCGGTGACCTCGCTGGATCAGCCAACGCTTGATCAGCTCGGCCTGCTCTCTCCAGCAACGACAGGCTTGCCCACGACACTTTGGTCAGCCAGCCCGCCCGATACGCTGGCCTCTCTCGTCACTGCCTTGCCGGTCAACACCCTACCGGCCCTGCAGAGCCTTACCCGAATGCTCCTTCTCGCCGAAGCGCAGCCGCCGTTGGGCGCGGGGCCCGAGGCCCAGCTTTTTTATGCGCGTATTGATAAGCTGCTCGATATCGGCGCGCTTGATCCGGCGCAGGCGCTGATCGGCGGCGTCGATGCACCGACCCGGCGCACCTTCCGGCGCAGCTTCGATATCGATCTGCTGCTCGGGCAGGAGGATCATGCCTGCCAGGTCCTGTCCCGTCGGCCCGATCTTGCCCCCACTGTCCCGGCCCGTATCTTCTGCCGGGCCCGCAACGGAGACTGGGCCGCCGCCGCCCTGACGCTTAACACCGCCATCGCGCTCGGTGACTTGAGCCCTGCAGAAGAAGAGCTCCTTCTGCATTTCCTCGACCCGTCGCATTCTGAAGAGGCAGGTCCTCTTCCCCGCCCGCCACGTCCCAGCCCTCTTACGTTTCGTATTTACGAGGCGGTCGGCGATCAGCTGGACACCACCGATCTGCCGCGCGCCTTCGCGAATGCCGATCTGCGCAGCGTCAGCGGCTGGCGATCACAGCTTCAAGCCGCGGAACGCCTAATCGGTGCCGGAGCCATAGATCCAAATGCCTTCTTCGCCATCTATGCCGATGACCGCAGGCCCGCCGCCTCGGGTGGCGTCTGGGACCGCGTCTCCGCCATCCAGAAACTTGACCGCGCCATATCCTCCGGCAGCGACGACGCGATCGGACTTGCCTTGCCGACCGCATGGGAGGCAATGCGCCAGATCCATGCCGAAGCCGCTTTCGCGGCACGCTATACAGACGCGCTTATCGAAGCGGATCTGAATGACGAGGCCGCTGCGCTCGCCCTTCGCATCGCCCTCCTCAGCGACCGTTACGAGGAACGCGCTTTGAGCGCCGCTGGCACCGATCCTGCAACGCGTCTTCTCGCCGCGATCGCCATGGGTAAATCCGCACCGACCAGCACCCCGGCCGAGCAGGCCGTCGCCGCGGCCTTCGGCGGCGCGCGCCCGCCCCGTGCCCTCCAGGCTGATCTTAACGATGGCAAGCTCGGGGAGGCGGTACTCAAAGCCATCGCCCTTTTCCATGACAGCCGCGACGGTGATCCATCCGGCATTACCGGCGCACTCGCGCTCCTGCGGCAGGCGGGACTTGAGGATGCGGCCCGCCGCGCAGCACTTCAGTATCTCATCCTGGACCACGAGCTGTGAGCCTTCCGGATCACGCCGCAAGCCGCTGGATCCAAACCTTCCTTGAAGCACAGGCAGCCGAGCTGGGTGCAGCCCAGAACACCCAGCTCGCCTATGCCCGAGACCTTTCGGATCTCACCGCGTGGCTGACTTCAAAGAACCTAAATCTCGCCACCGCCGGACGTACCGATATCGAAGGTTACCTGATCCACTGCGACGCGCAGGGCCTCGCCCGCTCGACCCGGGCGCGACGTCTTTCGGCAATCAAACAGCTCTACCGCTTCGCGGTGGAGGAAGGCTGGCGCTCCGACAATCCTGCGATCCAGATCGCTGGTCCGGGCCGCAACAAGCGCCTGCCTAAGACACTCAGCGAGGCCGAGGTCGACGCCTTGCTCGAGGCAGCACGCGCCCATGGCCGGACCCAAGGCGACCGCCTCCGCAATGCCTGCTTGATGGAGCTTCTATATGCCACCGGCATGCGTGTGAGTGAGCTTGTCTCGTTACCCATCGCCGCTGTCCGGGGCGATCCTCGGATGCTTTTAGTGCGCGGCAAGGGCGATAAGGAGCGTATGGTTCCGCTTTCCGCTCCCGCGCGGCGCAGCCTAGCAGACTGGCTCGCCTCCCGCGAGGGGGCCGAAGACACGGCCCGGGCGGCAGGCAAGCCGCCCTCCCGTTTCCTCTTCGCCTCGCGCGGGAAGTCAGGGCATCTGACACGCCATGCCTTTTACATGCTTCTTAAAGAACTCTCGGTCAAAGCTGGTATCGACCTGGCGAAGGTCACGCCCCACGTCCTTCGCCATGCCTTTGCGACCCATCTTCTGGCTCATGGCGCCGATCTTCGGTCGATCCAGACGCTTTTGGGCCACGCGGACATTGCGACTACCGAAATTTACACGCATATCCTCGACGAACGCCTCAGACAGCTCGTTCTCGACCACCATCCGCTCGCCCGTCCGGACAGGCCCCTTGATGCGGACCCCATTTCGAACAGATAAAACGCCAGCCGCTATCGCCCAAGGACCCCAATGGACGCCCCCGCTACAACTCTTGACGCCGCCTTCTGGATTACTGCTGGAGCGATCCTGTGCCTTCTCGTGCTCTCTGGATTCTTCTCGGGATCTGAAACAGCGCTGACCGCCGCATCACGCGGCAAGCTGCGCTCTAAAGCGGACCGGGGCTCGCGCGGCGCCGAACGCGCGCTCAAGATAACCGAGGACAGCGAGCGGCTGATCGGCTCGGTCCTTTTGGGCAACAACCTCGTCAATATCCTCGCCACATCGCTCGCGACCGCGATCTTCACGCGCGCCTTCGGCGAAAGCGGCGTTGCGCTGGCTACACTTGTGATGACGCTTCTCGTCCTGATCTTTGCCGAGGTGCTGCCAAAAACCTACGCAATCACCAATTCCGAGACAGCCGCCTCCTTCGTCGCCGCACCGATTTCAGTTATCGTCACGCTTTTCTCGCCCATCGTTTCGGCCGTCCGCTGGCTGGTACGCCGCGTTCTCAGCCTCTTCGGCGTGCAGATCGATCCTGACAGCAATGTCCTAGCCTTGCGCGAAGAGATCGAGGGCGCGCTCCAACTCGGCCATTCAGAAGGCGTCGTCGAAAAGGAGGACCGCGATCGCATCCTAGGTGCGCTCGATCTAGCCGACCGCACGGTCGAAGAGATCATGCTCCACCGATCCGGGATCGAGATGATCGACAGCGAGGCCGACCCCGACCAGATTCTGCGACAGTGCCTTGAAAGCCCGCATACCCGCCTGCCGCTTTATAAAGGCGAGCAGGAAAACGTCGTCGGCATCATCCACGCCAAAGAACTGCTGCGCGCCATCTACCAGCACCGCGGCACACCCGAAACCGAAGCCACCGATCTGGCTGCCTTCGAGGTGATGGATGTGGCGATGCCGCCCTATTTTATTCCTGAGACGACGACACTTGACGACCAGATGCGCCAGTTCCTGCGCCGCCATACGCATTTCGCGCTGGTTGTAGATGAATATGGCGCCTTGCAGGGCCTTATCACGCTCGAAGACATCCTCGAGGAGATCGTTGGAGAGATCACCGATGAGTTTGACCAAGGCGACGGCTTGCCTATCGCCCGCGCCGATGACGGCGCCTATCTCGTCGATGGCGCGATGACGATCCGCGATCTCAACCGCGCCAATGACTGGTCGCTGCCCGACGAAGAAGCCAATACCGTCGCCGGTCTGGTGATCCACGAGGCGCAGATGATCCCGACCGAAGGTCAGGTCTTCTCGTTCCACGGCTTCCGCTTCGAGGTGGTCGAAAAGGAACAGAACCGCCTCTCGCGCCTCAAGATTCGCGCGCTCTGATCTAATCCCCGGGGGGCTTGCCCTTCGGTCCGCGTGCGCGCAGTCTGTCCCTAACGTCAATCAACCTCGGGGAGAGAGATCTATGCTGCGCTCATCACTTTTGGCCTTGGCCTGCCTCTCGATGCCCCTCGCCGCGCAGGACGCGGCCGATAGCGTCGCCCCGGAGGCGCCTGCCCCCATCTCGCAGGCCTTCGCCGATCTTTCCGATGCCGCGCAAGCCGCCCTCGACGCAAAGCGCGCTGGAGAGCCGGTGACCAGCGAGAACTGGATGATCGCCGCTGCCAACCCTCTGGCTGTCGAAGCCGGAGCCCGCATCCTTCGAAACGGTGGATCCGCCGCCGATGCCATGGTTGCCGTTCAGGCCGTCCTAGGTCTGGTCGAGCCGCAAAGCTCGGGTCTGGGCGGCGGTGCTTTCCTTGTCTGGTACGACGCGGACAGCGGAGAGATCACCACGCTCGACGGGCGCGAAACCGCTCCCATGGGCGCCACCCCGACCTACTTTCAGGACGAAAACGGCGAGCCGCTGGAGTTCTTCGATGCCGTTGTTGGAGGCCGCTCTGTCGGCACCCCCGGCACCCCGGCCCTGCTCGAGGCGGCGCATCGCCGCTGGGGCCGCGCCAATTGGGCCGATCTCTTTACGGATGCGATCATGCTTGCCGAAGACGGCTTCGTTGTCTCGCCACGCCTTGCCACTTTGATAGCCGGAGATGACGAACGCCTGCGCCGTTTCCCGTCGACGGAGGCGTATTTCTTCCCCGGCGGCACCGCGCTGGCCGAAGGCGACACCCTCGTCAATCCGGACTATGCCGAGACCCTGACCGCCATCGCCACCGGCGGGACCGCCGCCTTCTACAGCGGCGAGATCGCCGAAGACATCGTCAGCACAGTACGCAACGCAGAAGGCAATCTAGGGCTGCTCGCTCTCTCCGATCTCGCCGATTACGAGATCATCGAGCGCCCTGCCGTCTGTGCCGATTATCGCGAGGCGCAGGTCTGCGGCATGGGGCCGCCCTCTTCCGGCGCGCTCACCGTCGGGCAGATCCTCGGCATGCTGGGGGCCTACAATCTCTCGGCCATGACACCCGAAGATCCCCGCGCGTGGCGGCTAATCGGAGACGCCTCCCGGCTCGCCTTCGCCGATCGGGGCCGCTACATGGCCGACAGCGATTATGTGCCCGTTCCGACCGAGGGCCTTGTCGATCCAACCTACCTGACGGACCGCGGCAGCCTGCTCCAACGTAACGACGCCCTGCCCGAGGTTGAGCCCGGAACGCCCGAATGGGACCACGCCTTCCTCCACCTGGCCGATGATGAAAGCCTCGAGTTGCCCTCAACTTCGCATATCTCCATCGTCGATGCGGACGGCAACGCGCTTTCGATGACCACGACCATCGAGAACGGCTTCGGCTCTCGCCTTTTCGTCCGGGGCTTCCTGCTCAACAACGAGTTGACGGACTTTTCCTTCCGCACCCATGCGGATGGCTATCCGATTGCCAACCGGCTCGAGCCAGGCAAGCGTCCGCGCTCGTCCATGGCGCCGACCATCGTCCTGCAGGGCGGCGAGCCAATCCTTGTGACCGGATCGCCCGGGGGCAGCCGGATCATCGGCTATGTCGCCCAATCGATCATCGCCGCCATCGACTGGGGCATGAACCCGCAAGAGGCGGTCTCCATGCCGCATCTGGTCAACCGCTTTGGCACCTACGATCTCGAGGAAGGAACAACCGCGACTGATCTCGACATTGCCCTCCAGCAGCTCGGCTACGAGACAAACGTCCGCGATCTGACCTCCGGTTTGCATATGATTGCCATCGGCGACACGCTCACTGGCGGAGCGGATCCCCGCCGCGAGGGGATCGCTCTGGGCGAATAGATCAGCGCCCCTTGAAAAGACTGCCAAGGACGCCGCGCACGATGCGGCGTCCGGTGGTGCCCTTCAGTTCCTTGATCACCACCGAGGTCAGTGCTTCGCCAAAGCCTCCGCCAGAGGACCGCCGCGAACTCGACCGCTCGACCTGCTTGCCAGAATAGCGCCGGCCGGTTCGGAATTCGCGCTCTTCCTCCGCGAGCCGCTCTTCCTCGGCCTCGGCCTCCTCAGCTGCTTTCGCCGCCTTGTCGGCCCGCGCCGCAAGCATTTCGGCCGCGCTCTCGCGATCTAGCCGCTCTTCGTAGCGGCCCGCCAGCGCGGATCCAGCGATGACAGTTTTCCGCTCCACCGCCGAAAGCGGCCCCAGCTGGGAAGAAGGAGGCCGGATCAGCGTCCGCTCCACGATCCCCGGCACACCCTTCTCTTCCAGCATAGAGGTGACGGCCTCGCCCGTGCCGACCTCGCGAATGGCCTCGGCGGTGTCAAAGGCTGGGTTCGGCCGATAGGTCTCCGCCGCCTTGCCCAGCTCCCGCTGATCCTTCGCGGTGAACGCCCGCAAGGCATGCTGCACCCGATTGCCAAGCTGGCTAAGCACATCGTCAGGCACATCACCAGGATTTTGCGTGATGAAATAAACCCCCACCCCTTTCGACCGAATGAGCCGCGCCACCTGCTCGACCTTGTCGATCAGCGCTTTAGGCGCATCGTCGAAAAGCAGATGCGCCTCATCGAAGAAGAACACCAGCTTAGGTTTCTCCGGATTGCCGACCTCGGGCAGTGTCTCGAACAGCTCGCTGAGAAGCCATAGCAGGAAGGTCGCATAAAGCTGCGGCGACCCCATCAGCTTGTCCGCAGCCAGCACATTGATCCGGCCCTCGCCAGCATCGTTCACCGCGATCAGATCCGCGATATCCAGCGCCGGCTCCCCAAAAAACGCGGCGCCCCCCTGATTTTCCAATGTCAGAAGCGACCGCTGAATTGCCCCGACAGAGCTGCTCGCCACATTGCCGTAGCGCAGGCTCAGCTCCTTAGCGTTCTGCCAGCACCAGACCAGGAGCGCCTGCAAATCCTCGAGATCCAGAAGCGGCAACCCCTTCTCGTCCGCAACCCGGAACGCCACGTTCAGAACGCCTTCCTGCGCCTCGCTCAGCTCCAGAAGCCGCGCAAGCAGAAGCGGCCCCATCTCGGCGACCGTCGTCCGGATCGGATGGCCTTGCTCTCCGAACAGATCCCAGAACACGACCGGAAAGGCACGATAGTTCAGATCCAGTCCAATCGTCTCGGCGCGCTTCACGAACGGCTCGTGCAGCTTGAAGTCGGCACTCCCGGATGCGGCGAGACCGCTCAGATCACCTTTCACATCGGATAGAAACACTGGCACGCCCGCCGCGGAAAACCCCTCGGCTAGGATCTGTAGCGTCACCGTCTTGCCGGTTCCCGTCGCTCCCGCGATCAATCCGTGACGGTTCGCATGATCGAGCCGCAGATACTGCTTTTGCGCATATCCCTCGCCGCCGCCTCCGATGAAAACTCCGCTCATCCCGATCTCCTCACCTCACCTAAACATCGCGCGACGATATCGCCTTCCGAGCCCGTGACCAGCCCCGATCCCAGGGACAATCCTCAACAGACTTTATTCCACGCCGAATTGAGCAAAAGATACAGTCTTTTGAGCCGATTGGCTGTTGACGGGTTCAGGCTCGTTTCGTAGCGTCTGCCCGCAAGTCGGCCTAGTCCGGCAGGGAGAAAAGTGAAAAGGGGTCCGCTGTCGGGCCCTTTTTCCAGTTCAGGACCCGCCGAACCCGCTTCCGCCCCGATGGGCAAGAGCTTGCCCGGACCGCCTCCTTTGCCCCTGACACTTTGCATCCGCCATGATAGAGCGGCCAGCGATACGATTTCACGGATCCGAAAGGAACGACCTGACCCATGTGGACTGACTTCAAACCGCTCTCCGCAGCCCTTCTGATTGGACTGGCGAGCCCCGCTTTCGCGCAGGACACCGAAACCCCGGCCGAGCCCGAGGCTCCGTCAGAGGCACAAACCGAAGAGGCGACTGAGACTCCGCCCGCCATCAATGACGAGGCCGGTGCCGACACGCCTGCCGATCCCGCGGACGGCTTTGACATGGGCCGCCCCGCCGGTGAGCCGGGCGCCGCAGACGGACAGGCGACAGAAGGCGAGCCGCGCATTGGTGAGGAATACATCGCCAGCACGTCCGGCGACTGGTCGATCCGCTGTCTCAAGCGTGAGGAAGGCCAGCAGGATCCCTGCTCACTCTACCAGCTCCTGCGCGACGCCAATGATAATGCGGTCTCCGAGATTAGCATCATCCCCCTTCCCGAAGGCAGCCGTGCCGCCGCCGGGGCGACGATCATCACGCCGCTCGAAACACTCCTCAGCGAGGATCTGACTCTCACCGTAGATGGCGGCCAACCCCGCACTTACGAATTCACCTTCTGCAACCGGGGCGGCTGCGTCAGCCGCGTCGGCTTCACGCAGGCCGAGATCGATCAGTTCAAGCGCGGAAACGGCGCGGTCCTGACGATGGTGCCCGCGGGCGATCCAAATCAAAAGGTCGAACTAACGGTCTCGCTCTCGGGCTTCACTGCAGGCTTCGACAGCCTCGAAATCCCGGCAGCCCAGTAAACAAGACCCGCCGCGCCGACCCCCGGCGCGGCATCTACGCCAGACGCTTGAGCGCCAAAACCGCGTTCAGCCCGCCGAAGGCGAAGGCGTTCGACAGAACCACATCCACCTTCGCATCGCGCGCCTCGTTCGGTACGACATCCAGCGCGCATTCCGGATCCGGCTCTTCATAGCCGATCGTCGGAGCAATCACCCCGTCCCGCAGCGCCATCACACAAGCCAGAAGCTCCACCGCCCCGGTGCCCCCGATCAGATGGCCATGCATCGATTTCGTCGATGAGATCATCAGGCTGTCGGCATGGGTGCCGAACGCATCGGCCACCGCGGCGCATTCCGTCTTGTCGTTCGCCGCCGTTCCGGTCCCGTGCGCATTGATGTAACCCACATCCGTCGGCGCGATCCGCCCATCCTCGAGTGCGCCGCTGATCGCCCGCGCGGCACCCTGCTTGGACGGCATCACGATGTCGGATGCGTCCGAACTCATCGCGAACCCGGCAACCTCTGCAAGAATCTCTGCGCCACGCGCTTTCGCATGATCGTAGTCTTCGAAGATGAAGATCCCTGCCCCTTCGCCCTGCACCATGCCGTCGCGATTGGCGCTAAACGGGCGGCACGCGGTCTTCGACATCACGCGCAGACCCTCCCAGGCTTTTACCCCGCCGAAGCACAGCATCGATTCCGATCCGCCTGTGACCATCACGTCAGCGGCGCCCGACCGGATCATCCAGAAAGCCTGCCCCATCGCGTGATTTGACGACGCACAGGCTGTGGCGACCGTAAAGGATGGTCCCTTGAGGTTCCACTCCATCGACACGTGGCTGGCCGCCGCATTGTTCATCAGCTTGGGAACCACAAAAGGATGCACCCGGTTCTTCCCGGCCTCATAGACGGTCCGGTAATTCTCGTCCCAGGTGTTCACCCCGCCCCCGGCCGTGCCGAGGATCACGCCCGACCGCGCAGCCATACGGCCGCCGAATTCGCTCAGCCCCGATTGCGTCATCGCCTCCTTGGCGGCGAGCAGCGTGAACTGTGTGAACCGGTCGTAAAGCGCGATCTGCTGGCGATTGAAATGCGTGTGCTCATCGAACTCGATGACCTGGCCGCCGATCTTGACCGACAGACGGTCTACATCCTGAATATCAAGGGCGCGGATCCCGCAGCGCCCTTCCCGCATCGCCTCCAGCGTACTCGGCACGTCGTGGCCAAGCGCGTTGATGGTCCCGGCGCCGGTGATGACAACCCGCCTGGCGGTCAAGCTGGGGTGCCTTTCTGGACGCGCACCAGTCCTTCCACAGCGCCGACAATGGACGCGACAGTCGAGATATCGAACTCGCTTTCGGACGGATCGTTTGCATTAAACGGCACTGAAATGTCGAACTCTTCTTCAATGGCAAAGATGCTTTCCACTAGGCCAAGGCTGTCGACGCCCAGATCCTCAAGCGTGCTGGTCATCGTCACATCCGATGTCTCGAGCATGGCCTGATCGGCGATGATCTCGATCACCTTGGTCTTGACGTCCATTTGCCTGCACCCCGTCTCGTCTGCTTTGGCAGGGATTTAGTCACTCTCACCCGGCTTTGAAACCGCTTTCTTCAGCGCCGTCACGTCGGTCAGCAGTCGCGGCAAGCGGCGAAGCGCCTTGTAGATGGACAGGTTCGTCGCCATGCGCGTCGCCGGATAGCCCAGCATGATCCGCCCCTTGGGCACGTTGGACATCACGACCGAGGCGACACCGACCACGACATCCTCTCCGATCAGCAGGTTGTCGGACACCCCAACCCGGCCGGCCAGCACGCTCCGGTCGCCAATTACGACCGATCCGGCAATCCCGACCTGCCCGCAAAGCAGGCAGTCCTCGCCCACGATGCAGTTGTGCCCAACCTGCACGAGGTTATCGATCTTTGTACCCCGCCCGATCCGTGTCGCCCGGATCGTGCCCGCATCGATGCAGCTGTTGGCGCCGATCTCGACATCGTCGCCGATCTCGACCCCGCCCAGCGAATGGATGCGGTGCCATGTGGGATCCTCGGGCGGCGTGATTTCGGTCTCTCCGAGCGTCTCGCGGGCCAGCTCGGCACCCGAGGGCTCGGCGGTAACGAAGGAGAACCCGTCCCCCCCGATTGTAACATTGGACTGGGCGACAAAGCGCGCTCCGATCCGCACATTCCGCCCGATTCGAACGCCCGCCGCAATCTGCGCGCCCGCGCCGATCACCGATCCCGGCCCGATGCTGACATGCGGCCCGATACTCGCATCCTCTGTGACCTCGGCAGAAGGATCGATGACTGCGGAGGGATGGATTCCCGGCTTCGGCCCTACATCCATCAATTGCGTCAGCCGCGCCATTGCCAGCCGCCCGCGTGGCGCGATGATCGCCGCCTCCAGCCCCAAAGCCTGCCAATCCGCGCCCGGCCAAAGCACCGCCGCCCGCGCGCCGCCCCGCTCCAGATCCGCGCCATAGGCTGGCGCCAGAGCCAGCGCCAGATCGGCCGGCCTCGCGCTTGCCGGCTCCGCAACCCCGTCCACGGACAAGGAAACGGCGCCGAAGGCTTCCGCCTCCAGCGCCGCTGCGATGTCCTTGACCGAAAAGCTCATATCGCCCTCTCATTCGAGGGAACGAATTAGCCTCCGACCGACCGGATTGCCACCCCTTCGGAGGAGAGCGCATTCCAGATCCGCGCATCCCGCCCATAGACGTCACGCCGGAAGTTCAGTGTACCACGCGCATCGGTAAAGGCCGTCCGGTAGACGATATGCACCGGGATCGGCTGTGCCAGATCCACCCGCGTTTCGCGCCCAGTCCGAAGGCGCTCCTGAAAGAACGCCTCGGGGTTCGCCGTCTGTTTGGCCAGAAGCGCATAGGCGAAATCGAACGGATCGCGCAGGCGGATGCAGCCATGGCTGAAGGCGCGCACTTCCCGCCCAAAGAGGCTCTTGGCCGGCGTGTCATGCAGATAGATGTTGTGCCTGTTCGGGAACATGAACTTCACCAGCCCCAGCGCATTACCCTGGCTCGGCGGCTCGCGCATCGAGAAGGGGAAAGTCTGAGCTGTATAAGCGTTGAAGTTCACCGCCCCCCGATTGACCGCCCGGCCCCGACTGTCGGTGATCTGGATGTGGTTCACCGCATAAGGGTTTCGCTGGAGCATCGGCAGATACTCCTTGGTCACGATAGAGCGCGGCACATACCAGCTTGGGTTCACGACCATGAACTCCATCACGTCCGAGAACTCCGGGCTGCGACGGTCGCTCTGGTTTGCGCCGACGACCGAGCGTGTCTTGAAGGTCTCGCGGTCGCTGTCGATGATCGCCGCGGTAAAATCCGTCAGGTTCACCCAGACATGGCGCGTCCCGCGGGGCCGGTTGATCCAACGCTCGCGCTCCATCGCCACGATGACGTTGCGCAGCCGCTCGGGCACCGATTTGTTGATCTCGGTGATCGTACTGCCACCGGCGACGCCATCGGGGTTCAGCCCATAGGCCAGCTGGAACTGCTGCACGGCGGCCCGCATGGTCTCGTCATAGGTGGTTGTGGCGCTTCGGCCCATAAAGCCCATCGCCTGCAGGCGGTTGCGCAAGGCCACAACGGCCGCCCCGCTCGCCCCAGGCTCCAGCGTGCCGGGCACCTGCGCCCCCCAGCCGCCATCGGCGATCAGACGCTCCATCCGCAGCTTCTCGCGCATAAGGCGCGTATATTCCGGTGCCGCAGGCGGCAGCGACCGAATGAACGCGCCCGGGTTCGACTGAACGAACGCGGCCAGCGTCGCAGCCCGCCCGCGATAGGGCACCTCGCGCTTGATCTCGCCATCGACGCGTGACGGGATCAGAACGCCGGTCTGGATGTCCCGCGCATATTGCAGGAAGAGACGGCTCATCTCGACCTCAGCGCGCCCGCGCGAGACCGGGTCATTGGCCTGCTGCAACAACGCGGTCATACGCTGCGCATCATAGCGGCCCGACGGAAGACCATGATCCTCGGCAGTTTGCATCGCGCTCAGGAACGCCTGACGTCGCGCCCGGTCGTTATTGTCGGTCCAGATGCCTTCGAACTCTACTGAACGGTAGAACTGGGCAAGGGCATCATCGCGCGCTGCGGCTTCTGCCACTGCCTGTTTGAACGGAGTGACTTGAGCGCTCACTGCGACAGGCAAACCCACCATGAGAGAAAGACTAAAAAGAAGAGAGCGAACCGGCAGCCCACCCTTCAGGATCGTCTTCATCAAGACATCCTCCTATGAAAATCGTGTCCTAGATATCTGACCATGTCACGAATGCAGCCAGTAGCATATCCGTCTAGTCACAACTCCGAGACCGGGATGCAAGAAATGCCATCCGTGTCCCCAAAGACCGACGCAATTTCGCCACATACCTAAATTTGTTGGTGAAAACGAGACGAATCTGCGCAATTTCCTGCCGATTCTCCCTTCGTTAACTCTCTTCGCTGTAACAATCCCTTGGTCCGTGAGTCGTCCTGTGCAATAAAAATCATGCATCTGGGGATAGCTAGGCAAACCGGACCTGCGGAATAGCGGGCCAATACGGGTATAGAAACGGGACGCACAATTCATGACAAAAAGCAGCTCGATGGGCCTCACTAGACGTGGGCTCCTCTCCGCTTTCGCGGCAACAGCCATCTGCGCAGCACCGACTTACTCCAAGGCGGCAGGTTTTCTTCGAGGCGGCGGAGATGTGCGAAAACTGCGCATGTACTCGGGCCGAACGGGCGAGCACTTGAACATGGTCTACTGGATCGACGGCAAGTATGTCGGCGACGCCCTGGCCGAGGTGAACCACTTCATGCGCGACTGGCGCACGAATACCGGCATCAACATCGACACCCGTACGGTCGATATCATGGCTGCCGCCCACCGCCTCATGGATGCACGCGAACCCTATATGCTTCTGTCCGGCTACCGCTCCCCTCAGACCAATGCGATGCTGCGCAGCCGCTCGTCCGGCGTGGCCAAGAATTCTCTGCATCTCAAAGGTCAGGCCGCCGATCTGCGTCTCGACAGCCGCTCCGTCAGCCAGATGGCCCAGGCCGCTGCGGCCTGCCGTGCCGGGGGAGTGGGCCGCTATACCGGTTCTGACTTCGTCCATATGGATTGCGGGCCCGTCCGCACCTGGGGCCGCTAAGGTCTGCTTCACTCCCCGTATCCCGGAAAACGAGGCGCCCTCTTGTGGCGCCTTTTTTCTTGTTCTCAAGAAGATCTGGTACCGGTGGTCGGACTCGAACCGACACGATGTTGCCATCGGGGGATTTTGAATCCCCTGCGTCTACCATTCCGCCACACCGGCCCAGTTCGGCTGTCCTAGCCTCCACGAAAGCCCTCTGCAAGACCGGGAGTCCGCGAAATGTGCGGCGGTTCTCGCCCCCGCACAAAAGAAAAAGAGGGACCCGAAGGTCCCTCTGAGTTTCGTCATTCAGGCTCAATTATGATCTACCGCTCGCGTTTTTTGCCTGCGGCCCGAACAACGCCAGAGGGAGCGCACCCCCTCAGGGTCTCTTATCTCCTCAACTACACCCGCTCGTACCGCCGCAGGTGTTGCACTTCATGCAGGTCCCGTTGCGCACCAGCGTGTAGTTGCCGCATTCGCCACAGGGATCGCCCTCGTAGCCCTGCATCTTCGCCTTGTCGCGGGCTGACAGCGCCACGGCCGAAGTTGCGACCTTCGCCACGGTCACCTCTCCGACCTCGGGCACCAGTGTCTGCAAGGCCGCGACCGTCTCACCCGCGCCGCCTTCGACTACGGTAAAGCCCTGCGGCACGCGATTTCTTAGATACCCGGTCGAGGCAACCTGCTTGAGCACTTCGAGCGGGGACGAGCCATGCGAGCCCGGCACTTCGGTGAAGTTGCGCTTGCCCTCTTCCTCGCCCCGCCCCATCGCATCGAAACTGTCGCCTTCGGGCTTCACATGGGCCAGATCGGTCCGATCAAGATAGCTGACCGCCAGCTCGCGGAAGATATAGTCGAGGATCGAGGTCGCGTTCTTGATCGCCTCGTTGCCCTGTACCATCCCTGCCGGTTCGAACCGGGTGAAGGTGAAGGCGTCCACGAACTCCTCCAGCGGCACCCCGTATTGCAGGCCAACAGACACCGCGATGGCGAAGTTGTTCATCATCGCCCGAAAGCCCGCGCCTTCCTTATGCATGTCGATGAAGATCTCGCCAAGCGAGCCGTCCTTATATTCGCCCGTCCGCAGATAGACCTTGTGACCGCCGACGATGGCCTTCTGCGTGTAGCCGCGCCGACGCTCTGGCATCTTGTCCCGCTCGCGGGTGGCGATCTCCTTGATGATGATCTTCTCGACCACCTTCTCGGCCAGCACGACCGCCTTTTCCTGATCCGAGCCGCTTTCCAGCACCTCAAGTGCCTCGTCATCATCCTCGACTAGCGCGGCGGCCAAAGGCTGCGACAGCTTCGATCCATCGCGGTACAGCGCGTTTGCCTTCACGCCGAGCGACCAGCTCAGCTCGTAGGCCGCCTTGCAATCCTCGATCGTCGCATCGTTGGGCATATTGATCGTTTTGCTGATCGCGCCGGAGATGAAGGACTGCGCCGCCGCCATCATGTGGATGTGGCTGTCCACGCTCAGGAAGCGTTTGCCGGTCTTGCCGCAGGCATTGGCGCAATCGAAAACTACGTAATGCTCTGGGTTGAGATGCGGCGCCCCTTCCAGCGTCATCGTCCCGCAAACATGCGAGTTCGCCGCCTCGATATCGGCCTTCGCAAAGCCAAGCGAGCCCAGCAGATCGAAGGTCGGATCATTCAGCTTGTCTGCCGGGATCCCCAGCGTGCCGGTACAGAACTCCTCGCCCAGCGTCCACTGGTTGAAGACGAACCGGATATCAAAGGCAGAGGGGAGCGCCGCCTCAATCTTCTCGATCTCGGCCGGGCCGAAACCGTGCCCGATCAGCGAGGTGTGGTTGATCCCAGGTGCATTCCCCAACGTACCGTGACCCACCGCATGAGAGATGATCTCCTCGATCTGTGCCGATCCGTAGCCCAGCTTGGTCAGGGCCGCAGGCACCGAGCGGTTGATGATCTTGAAGTAACCGCCACCCGCGAGCTTCTTGAACTTCACCAGAGCGAAATCCGGTTCGATTCCAGTCGTGTCGCAATCCATCACCAGACCGATCGTCCCGGTTGGTGCGATCACTGTGGCCTGGGCGTTGCGGTAGCCGTGCTCGACGCCCAGCTTGAGAGCCTCGTCCCAGGACGACTTGGCCAGCTCGACCAACCGCTGATCCGGGCAGCCCGCCGCATCCAACGGCACAGGCGTTACATCCAGCTCTTCGTAGTCGGTCGCGCCATAGGCCGCCGCACGATGATTGCGGATCACCCGCAACATGTGATCGCGGTTCTTCTCATAGCCCGGGAAGGCGCCCAGCTCGCCTGCGATTTCGGCCGAGGTCGCATAGCTCACCCCGGTCATGATTGCAGTCAGCGCGCCGCACAACGCTCGTCCTTCGACAGAGTCGTACCCGTATCCCATATTCATCAGCAGACCGCCGATATTGGCATAGCCCAGACCCAATGTACGGAAGTCGTAGGACCGCTGCGCAATCTCCTTGGAAGGGAACTGCGCCATCATCACGCTGACTTCCAGCGTCAGCGTCCACAGACGCGCAGCATGCATGTAGTCCTCGGCCTGGAACTCTCCATCTTCGTAGAAAGTCAGCAGGTTCATGGAGGCCAGGTTGCAGGCCGTATCGTCGAGGAACATGTATTCCGAACAGGGATTCGAGCCCCGGATCGCCCCATCCGCCGGGCAGGTATGCCATGCATTGACCGTGTCGTGATACTGGATGCCCGGGTCGGCGCAGGCCCAGGCCGCGTGGCCCACCTGCTCCCACAGATCGCGCGCCTTGATCGTCTTGGCGACCGATCCGTCGACCCGGTTGAGCAGATCCCAGTCCGCATCGTCCTTCACCGCCTTGAGGAAGGCATCCGTCACGCGGATCGAGTTATTGGAATTTTGCCCAGAGACCGAGTTGTAGGCCTCGCTGTCCCAATCAGTGTCGTAGGTCGGGAACTCGATGCTGGTGTGACCCTGACGGGCATAATCCAGCACGCGCTTGATATAGGTCTCGGGGATGGCAACTTTCTTGGCCGCTTTGATCGCGCCTTTCAGCGCATCGTTCTTGGCGGGATCATAGGCCCCCTCTTCGCTCCCATCAAACTCGCGGATCGCGGCGAAGATGCCGTTCAGCTTTTCCTCGTGCATTTTCGATCCGGCGACAATCGAGGCCACCTTCTGCTCTTCGATGACCTTCCAGTTGATGAAGTCCTCGATATCGGGGTGATCGGCGTCGCAGATCACCATCTTCGCTGCCCGACGGGTTGTCCCGCCTGATTTGATCGCGCCGGCCGCCCGGTCTCCGATCTTGAGAAATCCCATGAGGCCCGAGGACCGGCCGCCGCCCGACAGGCTCTCGCCTTCGCCGCGCAGGGACGAGAAGTTGGTCCCCGTGCCCGAGCCATACTTGAAGAGCCGCGCCTCGCGGACCCAAAGATCCATGATCCCGCCATCGTTCACCAGATCGTCGCTGACCGACTGGATGAAGCAGGCGTGGGGCTGCGGATGCTCGTAGGAGCTTTTTGACTTGGTCAGCTTCCCGCTTTTCCAGTCGACGTAATAATGCCCCTGCGCCGGACCATCGATGCCGTAGGCCCAGTGCAGGCCGGTGTTGAACCATTGCGGAGAATTCGGCGCGGCCCGCTGGGTCGCCAGCATGAAGCGCATCTCGTCGAAATAGGCGCGCGCGTCCTCTTCGCTCGAGAAATAGCCGCCTTTCCAACCCCAATAAGTCCAGGCGCCGGCCAGACGGTCAAAAACCTGTTTGGCCGAGATCTCCCCGCCGAACTCTGCGCCCTCAGCCGCCTCATGTCGGCACAACCAGGACGGAACACCCTTTTCCTTGACCGGCTTGAGCTTGCTGGGCACGCCCGCCTTGCGGAAATACTTCTGCGCGATCACATCGCTGGCCACCTGGCTCCAGGTCGCAGGAACTTCGCAGGCCTCCAGCTTGAAGACGATCGTCCCGTCCGGATTTCGGATCTCCGACGTGGTCTCGGAAAAGTCCAGCGCCGCATAGGCGTCCGCTCCGGCTTTGGTGAACCTGCGATCGATCTTCATTATCTCTGTCCCATTTTCTCGGTCGCTCTGCGGCGACTGTCTCAACCTTGCCGTCGGACCGCTTCGGACGATCCTACTGCCGCCACCGACCAGGCAAACCTTGTCCGAGCACGAGAAGGGCTCTGACCCCACCCGCAACAGGCATTCCCTGCCGTCTCTTCCTGTGTTTGCCGCCAGCCACTAAATCTTGTGTGCACTGCATCAGCCCACACAACTTGACGTATCGGGACCTAGACGGTCAACGGATTTTTCAGCGAGTTTTGAAGATTTTTTGTTTGACCGGCAGTTAACGAAACTCGTCCACCGATTCCCCCACACGAAGGCCGCATGACCCTGATCCACTCTGTACCTTACCAAGCGGCCCTTTTACCCCGCTCTCTATCGTGCAACCGTGTCTTCAGTTCTCTGGAGACCCATATGCGCGCGCTTCTCGTCCTTCCCATTGTCCTGATACTCACAGCCTGTGAGCCAGTGGACCCAAGAACTCCGTTTTCGGTCGAGGGCCGCCCAGCCGCACAGATGGCCTATTTCGCGGAGTATCCCGAGGATCTCTTAGACGCGGCGGCCGATGCCTGCTCGCGTCCGGGAGATCGACTCGCCCAGCGGGATCGCGAAAGGATTCGCTGCGAAAGTTTCCTGCCTCCCGAAGCGACAGCGGGTCTTATCCTGGAATTCGATGGGACAGTTGACGATTTGCCTATCCTGATCTTTGATTTCCAGACCACCCGGCAAGGCGATGGTTATGTAGTGCTGGCAGACAACTTCGTCCGCGTCCCCCAACGCAGCGGCCCTCCGAAACAGGTCAGGTTGGAAGATCCCCGGTTCAACAGAATACTTGCCCGTATCCTGGCGGGCGCTGGCGGGCGTCCCATCGCTTAAACAGACGCGCCGCCAAATCCCATCTCGGTCAAGATCTGCTTCATACGCTCAGCTGCCTTCTGTCGAAGGCGGGGTTGGACCATCCCTTGGGCAAAGAAGAAGGCAAGGTATTTCTCGTAGTGAAACGTACCGGCTAAGGCACGGTCCAACGCGTCCCTAATCCCGGCCGGATTGCGAACGACAACCATGTTGTGGTGAAAATCCACCTGCGCGCCCACGATCCCCGGCACGCGGTGCATCTGCGCCTCCAAAAGCACCGCCGAGCTCAAGCTCACCGCGACCGCTGCCTCCGCGAGAAGGCCGTGGATCGAATGGGTCGTCACCTCCACACCATTGTCGGGATCATGGTAGCTCTGCACGATCTCAAGATCCTTCTCCTTCTGGCGCGGATGCGGCTTGATATAGACCCGCCGTCCGCCCCGATTGGCGATGACCCCTTCAATCAATTCGGGATAACTCATGTAGTGAGGGTAGTATTTTGGCGTCTTGAACCTCTGGAGAAAGAGACAAATAGATTCTCGTTCAGGCGCGAACCCCGTGACCAGATCCTGATCGAACTTCGACAGATTTCCGTCGATAAATGTCGATCGAAGGCGCGCCGTAAATGTGTCTGCGAAGGACTGGCTCATTTCCTCTGGTCGGAAAGGTTTCGTCTGCATCGAAGAGCTATTTCGGATGCCGACCGGATCGACATACCAGAAGCCGCGCAGATAGGAGGGACCGCAATAAAGGATGTTCGGCCCGCAAAGAGGCGCATCGTCAACGACGACATGCAGATGTCGTCGATCCGATTTGGCCAGCCGCTCGATATCGCCAGACATATCTCGCCATTCGACGGGATATCCCCGTTCCTCAAGCACCGACACAAGCAGATTGAGACCGTCCATCCGGCCAGCCTTTCCCCGCTCCCAGACACGGCCTTGTCCATGGATAAAAGCCGTTGGCGATGCCGTGCTCGATTTACTATTCCAACCCAAGATCATCGACGTCTGCCTGTCTGCTCTCGTCCACGTCTCACACAGTAGCAACCGCGCTTCGGATGCTTAAGCGACAAAAAAAGGGACTATGTAGATCCGCCTAGGATCGGGCTATTCTCATCTGCCAGAGCAAGAGAAAAAGTGGTCGGGGCGGCGAGATTCGAACTCACGACCCCCTGTACCCAAAACAGGTGCGCTACCAGACTGCGCCACGCCCCGGACCACGAGCTTGTCTCTAGGGGGTGCATCGCTGTTTGAAAAGGGCAAAACTCAGTCGCAAGAAAGCGCTGCTATCTCCGGGTCCAATACCGGATGCCCCAACACGTCGCCCTCCGCGATCCCAAGCCGTTCGGCAACGCCGCCATTAATCTCGAGAACCGCGATGGTTCCTTCGGGTCCGGGGATCGGTGTCGTATCCCCGGGCACCGCCTCGGGATGAACCATCAAGATCTGACCTGTCTCATCCACGAAAATCATGTCGAGAGAGATCAAGGTGTTCTTCATCCAGAAAGACGGCTGGCGAGTACTCGGATAGACAAAAAGCATTCCGTCAAAGAGATCCATCTCTTCGCGAAACATAAGCCCGCGGGCCTGCTCCTGGGGAGTCTGGGCGAGCTCAACATCGAAATTGACCTGCCCGAACTCACCCCTGATGGTTACGGTATCCTGATCGCAGGCGAACGCTCCACCCGGTAGAGTAGAGATCAAGAAGGCAGATAGGACTGCCCTCACCTACTTGACCGCCATATCCCAGGGTAGAACAGCTGTCGCCATACGCCCTCGCTTTCCGTCCACGACGCGTAGCCCAACGGCTTCTCCGGGCTGCAGGTCCGCTAGTCCCGACCGGCGAAGAACTTCGATATGAACGAAGACATCGTCGGACAAACCAAAGACGTTGGCAAAACCAAAGCCCTTGCCTTTGTCGAACCATTTGACCCGTGCGGGTTCGACCGGGATCTGTTCAAGCGCCTCCGGGTCGTAGACGTCGAAGTCGCTTAAGGGCAGATCATCGGACGGCGCAGGCGGCTCGATCCAACGGATCGCCGTTGCCTGAAATCCCCGATCAGTCTCCTGCATCTCAATCTCGATCGCAGATCCATCTGCCACCGAATTCTGCCCAAAGTTCCGAAGCACATTCGCGTGCAAAAGGATGTCAGGGCCGCCTGCCTCTGCAACGACGAACCCGAATCCTTTTCCAGGATCGAACCATTTTACATGGCCTCGAACGCCGCTCGTTTGTGTTTGCTCGTCTTCCATTCTCGATGTCCGTTGCGAGGATAGTCCAGTCTATCGACGCTGTCTTGGTGCAGATCAAATTGATTTCACCCAAATTACAAGGGTCTAAAGAGACATGTCGTTCACGTGACGTGAAAATTCATGGGTATAATCGGCTTACTGTCCACGGATCGGCAGCGGTCTGTCGTGTCCATAGGAACCGATCGTGCAATCTATCGGCCCCATCGGCCCAAAATTCGATTTCGACAGGTGTGATACGAAAGCCACCCCAAAAGGGCGGACGCCCGGGCTCATCACCCAGCTTCGCTATTGTATCGTCGCGCTCCTGAAGCAAGGCTGCGCGTGATGCGAGAGGCTTGGACTGCTGAGATGTCCAAGCACCGATCCGGCTGCCCGGCGCACGAGATTGATAATATGCGTCTGCTTTCGGACCGTCCTCACGACGGACACTGCCTCTGACCCGAACCTGCCGCCTCAGAGTTTTCCAATGCAAGACGAAGGCCGCCCGCCCTGCTGTCTCGATCTCCTGGGCCTTTGAGCTTTCGTAATTGGTATAGAACAAAAAGGCACCGCCATTCTCGGTTGTGGGCTCGATCTCCTTGAGCAGGACGATGCGCACATTCGGAAGACCCGCCGCGTCAACCGTAGCGAGAGCCATTGCGTTCGCATCCTCTGGCTCGGACCGCTCGGCATCTGCAAGCCAGTCCATAACCAAAGCGATAGGGTCGGATCCCGCAAAGATCCCCACCCGATCGGTGTGCCGTTCTTCATTCCCCATGCAGATATCTTACCACATCCGTCGCCAAACCCAACGCCAATCCAACTTGAAGCGTCCCATATGATCGCCTAGACCAACTGGAAACGAGGGACGATACACCATGACGACCGGACTGATGGATGGAAAACGCGGCCTCATCATGGGCCTCGCAAATGACAAATCCATCGCTTGGGGTATCGCCTCGGCGCTCGCCGAACAGGGAGCGGAACTGGCCTTCTCCTACCAAGGCGACGCGCTCCGAAAACGGGTCGAGCCGCTTGCCGCTTCCGTCGGCTCTAATATCGTCCTGCCCTGCGATGTGGGCGACGAGGCCTCAATGGACGCTCTTTTTGAAGCGCTCCAAGACAAGTGGGGCACGCTCGATTTCGTGGTCCATGCGATCGGTTTCTCCGACAAGAACGAGTTGCGTGGCCGCTACGTCGACACCTCGCGCGACAATTTCCGCATGTCGATGGACATCTCCGTCTACAGCTTCACCGCTATCGTCCAGCGTGCTGAAAAGATGATGACCGAGGGCGGCTCCTGCCTGACGCTCACCTATTACGGCGCCGAAAAGGTGATGCCGCACTATAACGTCATGGGCGTCGCCAAAGCTGCGCTCGAGGCATCCGTACGCTATCTGGCCGAGGATCTGGGCAAGAAGGCGATCCGGGTCAACGCAATCTCCGCCGGCACGATCAAGACGCTCGCCGCCTCAGGCATCGGCGATTTCCGCCTCATCATGAAGTGGAACGAATACAACGCCCCCCTCCGCCGCACCGTCACCCAGAAGGAAGTCGGGAACTCCGCCCTCTATCTTCTGTCCGATCTTGGCTCCGCCGTCACCGGAGAGGTCCTGCATGTCGACGCAGGCTACCACGTCGTCGGTATGAAGGCGGTCGATGCGCCTGACATCTCCAAAAACGCTGCGGGAGATGACGGAGCCGCAGGGTGATCGCACGATCCGTCTGCACCTTTGCTCTGATCGCCTTCGCCTGCGACGCAGTCGCTCAATCCACCGAAAGCTGCCCTTGGGCGGATGATGCCGAATTGGCGAACCATCTGTCAGACACCGCATGGCATCTTCAGATCGAACGGGGAACCCGGATCGAAGGAAGTACAGCGCGGCTCAATCTTCCAAGGCGAGAGGCATCTTTCACGATAGGAGCCTTCCTCAGCGGATCCTCGATAGATGACGTAGCGGTCGACCTCAGGCTAATCGCACCGTCGGATGCGATCGAGTACGAACGAGGCCGGAACACATTCGCCTTCGGACTTGCCGAGGACACTCCTTGCCGGGACGGGGATCTCTCCGATATCCGGGCGACGGCTTCGACGGTCGTCGATGACCATTCGGGCGATGTCATTCTCACCCTGCGTCCTATCGACGAGGCCTCCATGAGAGGATACCTGCGCCTGGAGGAATGGAAGAGGAATGGCGCGCAAATGGTCACTATCGAGACAATTTCCGCGACGCTGATGCCATGACGCTCACAGCTTTCCTGACCCTCGCCGGTCTTCAGGCCCTCATCGCGATCAGCCCCGGCCCCGCCGGAGTGCTCACGATCAAGACAGCCGCTGCCGAAGGCGCCCGCTCGGGACTGCTGCTCTCCCTCGGCCTCGCCCTCGCAATTCTTATCTGGGCGTCGGGCGCCATGGCGGGCCTATCCCTCCTCTTCGAGATTGCGCCTTACTTGCAAACCGCCTTCCGCCTGATCGGAGCCGCCTTCCTGATCTGGATCGGTCTCTCGCTCTGGCGCAAGGCATCCGAACCGATGCCCGATATTTCGGCCGCTCGCCTCAAGAGCCCGCTTGCCCTCCTTCGCCTCGGCCTGCTTACCAACCTCGCCAACCCCAAGGCACTCGCCTATTTCGCCGCCGTTTTCACCGGGATCATGCCGACTGATCCGACAATAGGCGATGCGACCCTGATTTTGGCTGTGATCTTTGCAATCGAATTCACCTGGTACGCCGCGCTCAGCCTCGTCTTCTCGCGCCCCGGTCCGCGCCGCGCCTATGCTCACGCAAAAGGCTGGCTCGACCGCGCCTTCGGCGGCATGGTGGCGCTGCTCGGCGCAAAGATCGCCATCCCCTGACCGGAGAGCCTGCCATGACCGATCGCCTGCCTCACGAAAAAGGCTTCCACATCAGCTGGGACCAGATCCACCGCGATGCCCGCGCGCTTGCTTGGCGTCTCGACGGTCACGGCCCCGATGACGGCGCCTGGCGCGCGGTCGTCGCCATCACCCGCGGCGGCATGGCACCCGCGATGATCGTCGCCCGAGAGCTCGACATCCGCACGGTCGATACGATCAGCGTTAAGAGCTATGACCACCAAGACCGCGCGGAGGCGAAAGTCCTTAAAAGCCCCGACCGCGACTTGGTAGGAGATGGCACCGGCATCCTGATCGTCGACGACCTCGTCGACAGCGGCAAAACGCTCGAACTTGTCCGCAGCCTCATGCCAAAGGCTCATTTCGCGACCGTCTATGCCAAGCCCAAGGGCCGCGCTCAGGTCGATACGTTCATCACCGAAGTCAGCCAGGACACATGGATCTTTTTTCCTTGGGACATGGCGCTGCAATATGTCCAGCCCTATCGCGGCACCGATTGATTGGACTTCTAGCAGATCTCACCCATCCCCGACGCGATATAGCTGGCGATCATCCCGTCGAAGCTCCCTCTCTGCCGCCAACCTGAATGCCCGCCCTCATCTCGACCGTCCCTCAAGAACCGCCGCATCAAACTCCCCTAACCTCCTCGAATGCATTAACCTTAACGCCTCTCACTCTGACAAAACTGCGTCCGTCCTTCATCTGGCCGAAAATACTCAAATCCCGACCTCTCCTTCCGCAACAGGTGCCCTTTCATGAGCCGCACGACCGCCACCTTCCCCCCGCCCGTTATGGAAGCGCGCCGCTGGCTCGAAAATCTACCGCCAACGGACCGCCCGCTCCTCAATGTCAGCCAGGCCGCGCCGACGGAGGCTCCACCCGAACCTCTCCTAAACGCCATGGCCGAGATCGTCCTGACAGTTCCCGAGGCGCATCTTTACGGCCCCGTCCTTGGCCTTCCGGAACTGCGAGCGCAAATCGCCGAGGATTGGTCGGCCGCTTATCAAGGCGTGATCGGGGAAGATCAGGTCGCGATCACCGCAGGCTGCAACCAGGCCTATGCCGCCGCCATCGCCACCCTTTGCAGCGAAGGCGACGAGGTCCTGCTGCCGATCCCCTACTACTTCAATCACCGCATGTGGAACGACATGGCTGGCGTCCGGACTGTCCCGCTGCCCGCGAGCCCGGACCTGCTTCCGGATCTCGACGCGGCGAGGAGGCAGATCACGGATCGAACAAAGGCCATCGTCCTCGTCACCCCGAACAATCCCACGGGCCGCGAATATCCCGCACCCCTCGTTGGCGCCTTCGCAACCCTCGCCCGCGAAAGAGGACTCGCGCTGATTGTCGACGAAACCTACCGCGACTTTGACAGCCGTGAGGGCGCCCCACACGACCTCTTCGCGGATCCGAACTGGGACGATACCGTCATCCAGCTCTACAGTTTCTCCAAGGCCTACCGTCTTACCGGGCACCGGACCGGCGCGCTCATCGCAAGCCCTGCCCGCCTCGCCGAAGTGGAGAAGTTCCTCGACACGGTTGCCATCTGCCCACCGCAAATCGGCCAGCGTGCCGCGCTCTGGGGTATGCGCCACCTCCAGGACTGGTTGGCTGGCGAGCGGCTCGAAATCCTTGATCGCCGCGCCGCCCTCACCGAAGCCGGCCCCGCCATGCAAAAAGCAGGCTGGACCCTCAAATCCTGCGGCGCCTATTTCGCCTATCTCGAGCACCCGTTTCCCGAACCCTCCAGCGCACTGGCCAAGCGCCTGCCGCGAGATGCAGGTATCCTCGCCCTGCCCGGCACCATGTTCGCGCCGGACGGCGATGCGGATGCCGCTCGCCATCTGCGTATCGCGTTTGCCAATATTGACCGGGCCGAGATTGAGGACCTGACGGACCGCCTTATCGCCCTTGGCGGGCAGCCGTCCTAGCAGGCCGTCACCGCTTGCACGCCCCCGTTGCCCGTCCTATTGCTGCGCAACAAGGCAAGAGACGCGCGAGGGGGGATCCATGGCCAGCAAATCCAGAACGATCGGCTACGTTATAGTCGGTCTCGCCTCTGTCGGCCTTCTGGGCTTCGGCACGGGCGGGCTCTCTACCGGTGGCCGGACGATCGGATCGGTCGGCGATATCGACATCACCCGCACTGACTACATTAACACCCTCCAGCAGACCATCGCCCGCGCCGAGCAGCAATTCGGCACGCCGATCAGCTTCCCTCAAGCCCTCTCGCTCGACCTGGATATGATCGCCCGCAACCAGCTCATTTCTCAGACCGCGCTCGAGGACGAGGCGCAGCAGCGCGGCCTTTCGGTCGGCGACGAGCGGATCCGTGACGCGATCCTCGCCCAGCCCGCCTTCCAGCTCACCCCCGGAGAATTCGACCGCGAACGCTACCGGATCGAGCTGCGCCGCCAGGGCCTGAGCGAGGCCGATTATGAGGACGGACTGCGCCTCGACCGCGCCCGCACTCTCCTGCAGGCTGCGGTTTCCAGCGGCATCGCCGAAACGGATGTCTACGGCGAGGTGATCGCCGGATATCTCGGCGAAACCCGCGACGTGATGTGGGTCACCCTCACCGAGGCAGATCTGATCGATCCGCTCCCGAGCCCGACAGACGACGAGCTGACCGCCTGGTTCGAGGCAAACGCCGAGGCCCTGACCGAACCCGAGCGCAAGCGCATCAGCTATGCCTGGGTCACGCCCGACATGCTCGCCGACGAGGTCGAACTGGACGAGGACAGCCTGCGCGATCTTTACGACAGCCGCATCGACCAATTCGTCCAGCCCGAGCGGCGTCTGGTCGAACGGCTGGTCTTCCCCGACATGGCTTCTGCCGAAGCCGCCGCGCAATCCATCGGATCGGGCGAAGCAGAGTTCGAGACCATCGTCGAAGAGCGCGGCATCACGCTCTCCGATATCGATCTGGGCGATGTGGCCCTCGCCGATCTGGACGCCGCTGGAGAGTCCGTCTTCGCCACCGAACCGGGAGAGGTGACAGAGCCGATCGAAACCGATCTCGGCCCCGCCCTCTTCCGCGTGAACGCCATCCTCGATGGGCAGGAGATCACGTTCGAGGATGCCCGTCCCGATCTGCGCGAAGA
Source organism: Aestuariibius insulae (assembly GCF_040783535.2). Classification (NCBI taxonomy): domain Bacteria; kingdom Pseudomonadati; phylum Pseudomonadota; class Alphaproteobacteria; order Rhodobacterales; family Paracoccaceae; genus Aestuariibius; species Aestuariibius insulae. The sequence goes on along the minus strand of NZ_JBFONW020000002.1, from coordinate 39,601 downwards.
GCTGGCCATCTCCCGCGCCCGCCGCCTGATCGAGGATTCCCGCGACGGCATCGACGACTTGCTTGTCGGGGGCGGCACGCTCGAAGATGTCGCGGCCGAAACCGACATGATTCTCGGCCAGATCGACTATGATCCGACTGTCAGCGAAGACATCGCCTCCTACGAGGCCTTCCGCGAAGCCGCCGCGCTTCTGACCGAAAGCGACTTTCCCGAACCGATCGAGATGGAAGACGGTGGCCTCTTCGCCCTGCGCCTCGACGAGACCGTTCCGCCCCGCCTGCCCGATATCGAAGAGGTCATGCCCCAGGTCACCGAAGGCTGGCGTCAGGACGCGCTTCTGGAGGCGCTCGAGGCTCGCGCTGAAACCGTCGCCCAGGCGCTTGAGGCAGGCGAGGATACCGCGCTCGGCGATCTGACTGTCGACACCCAGGACGCGCAGCCGCGTCAAGGTTTCATCGACGGCACGCCCCCCACGATGATCCAGACGATCTTCGAAACAGAGCTGGGCGAGACCGCGACCCTGCCCGCCGAGGACAGCCTCATCGTCCTGCGCATCGACGCGATCAACGAGGCCGCCACCGACGACGAAGAAACGAGCGCCCGGATCGAGGCACTCGCCACACAAGGCGCGCAGGCCATCTCGGACGACATCCTGACCTACTTCACCCAATACGTCGTCACCAATGCCGACCGCAGCATCAACGAGGCGGCGGTCAACTCCGTCCATTCGGACTTCTCGGCCAATGTCCGTTGAACCGGCCTTTCCGGAGTTTGAAGCGGCCTTCAAAACCGGCGCCAATCAGGTCGTCTATACCCGCCTTGCCGCCGATCTCGACACGCCCGTCTCGCTGATGCTCAAGCTCGCGGCGGCGGGCGAGAACAGCTTTATGCTCGAAAGCGTGACCGGCGGCGAGGTGCGCGGACGCTACTCGATCATCGGACTTAAACCCGATCTTATCTGGGAATGTCGCGGCACCACCTCGCGCATCAATCGCGCCGCGCTATACGCTGAGACATTCGAGGACTGCGCCGCCGATCCGCTGACCGAGATTCGCAACCTGCTCGCCGAAAGCCGCATCGACCTGCCCGAGGGCCTGCCACCCGCCTCCGCCGGTCTCTTCGGCTATCTCGGCTATGACATGATCCGGCTGGTCGAACACCTGCCTGATATAAACCCCGACCCCTTGGGCCTGCCCGACGCGGTCCTCATCCGCCCTTCCGTTATCGCGGTCCTCGACGGCGTCAAAGGCGAGGTCACGCTGGTCGCTCCCGCCTGGGCCAACGCGGACCAATCAGCCAAGGCCGCCTACGCTCAGGCCGCCGAGCGGGTGATGGAGGCCCGACGTGCTCTCGACCGTCCAGCCATCGCCGCCACCCGCACGCTTGGAGAGGCGCACCCGACCGAAGAGCCCGTCTCGAATTTCACCAAGGAGGCCTACAAACAGGCCGTCGAGACAGCCCGCGACTATATCCGCGTGGGCGACATCTTCCAGGTCGTCCCGTCCCAGCGCTGGACCCAGCCCTTTGCCGAGGAGCCCTTCGCCCTTTACCGGTCCCTGCGGCGCACGAACCCGTCGCCCTTCATGTTCTTTTTCAACTTCGGCGGCTTTCAGGTCATCGGCGCCTCACCCGAAATCCTCGTCCGCGTCATGGGAAGCGAGGTCACGATCCGCCCCATCGCCGGCACCCGCCATCGCGGCAAGACCCCCGAAGAGGACCGTGCGCTCGAGGCCGATCTTCTGGCCGACGAAAAGGAATGCGCAGAGCATCTCATGCTGCTCGATCTGGGCCGCAACGATGTGGGCCGCGTCGCCAAGATCGGCACTGTCAAACCGACCGAGGAATTCATCGTCGAGCGTTATTCCCATGTCATGCATATCGTCTCGAATGTCGTCGGCGAGCTGTCCGAGGATCACGGCGCCCTCTCCGCGCTCCTCGCGGGCATGCCTGCGGGCACCGTCTCGGGCGCTCCCAAGATCCGCGCAATGGAGATCATTGACGAGCTGGAGCCCGAAAAACGCGGTATTTATGGCGGCGGTGTTGGCTACTTTTCGTCGGGCGGCGACATGGATATCTGCATCGCCCTGCGCACCGCCGTCCTTAAGGATGGCCAGTTGCACATTCAGGCAGGAGGAGGCGTAGTCCATGACAGCGACGCCGAGGCTGAATGGCAGGAGACCGTGAACAAAGCCGCCGCCTTGCGCCGCGCCGCCGAAGACGCCGCAAGGTTCTCCAGCGGCAACGGATAATCCGAGGCCCCGCCTGCCCTGGCCGTAATCCGAGACCTCATCGCATAACACTCATCAAATGCCGTATGGCAGGGTTAACCCCGCTACCTTTGGCAAATCCTACTCGCCGTTATCGGCTTTCGACCCGCAGACCCTGATCAGGCAGACGCGGTGTGGGAATGAACGGCTCGGATCTAAGCGCTGATAATGCTCGGTCCACAGCCTTCCGCTGCGACAACAGGTGATTGAACTGAACATCACAGCCTGAGATCGGCGTCGGGTAATCGCGAATTGCCTCCGTCAATATACGTTTCGCGGCGCCAAGCTCTGCGGTTGCGACAGTCAGATAATCTTCAACATCGTCATCCATGGCCAACTCCAATCCGTATACATTTGTATACCAACTAAAGCCTTCATCTGTCCATGGGGTTGAAGCTTCGCATTGTAGGCAAAAACGGCCGATGCTGACACGAGGATTGGATCAAGTGCATTTCACTCGTAGATAGATACTCCCGCAGAGGCCTATCCAGCCATCGGCCGCCGCCGCGCCCTTACTCCTCGATCCTATCTTTCAGGATCGCAGAGACAGGTGCCAACGTCACCCGCCCCGCCTCGGATCCGGCCAACCATTCGCTTAGCACTTTGAGTGTCAGCGGATTGGCCTCGCCCAGAACGATGGCGCTCCCGGTCTGCCGTGCCTCGAAGACCGCTTGGTCAAGCATGCGCCGCATCTCGGTCTCGTCGTTCCGCGCCTCGTCGAGGTCGCGGTGAATGACCGCCGCTGGCACACCTTCGGACCGCAGCGGGCGCACCGGATCAGCCAGCCCCGCCGCCCGCGCGATAAAGCCCTGCCCTGTCTCGGCAAGGATATCGGCCGCTTGCGCCAGAAGCCGTCGGTCTTCCGCAAGTCGGGTCTGACCGGCATCTAGAACCGCGACCGTCTCGGGCAGCAGATCCTGATAGATCCCGAAGGCCTGCTCCATATCCGTCGGACTTGCCCCGCTTGGCAGATTGGGGATTAGGGCGACTTCGTAGCCGCTTCCGCGATAAGCGGCCATCACCGAATTGACATCGGTCCGCCCAGGATCAAGACCGACCGTCACAGGTTGCCCCAGCTCCCCGAGCACATCGGGCCCGCTTCCAAGCGCTCCGTCATCGATCAGCACGATGGAAACCAGCGGCTGGTCTATGGGCGCGTCAAAGCTCGCGGAATAGCGGCCCAACGCTGTCGGATCTTCTTCCGCCTCGGCCTCGACCTCAGGCTCCGCCTCGACGAGTTCGGGTGTCTCCTCCTGCCCCGGCCGCAAGACCCGAACACCCGGAGCGAGATTGCCAAAGCCCGATTGTCCGTTCTGGATCAGCCGATTTCCCGTTCCCGGGGTCAGGATCTCGGGAGCGCTGTCGGTCTGGGGCTCAGCTTGCGCCAGAACAGGATCATCCGACTCGCTGATAACCTCTCCACTCAATCCGGCCTCATCGCGGTCGATCTCAACAGACTCGACACGGTCATCAACACGGCGCGGTATAATGACGATAGCAGGCGGTGCCTCTTCCGGATCACCGCTTACCCGCGGCGAAACGGTCGCATCGTCGACTGGCGAAAGCTGGCTTTGCGCCAGAATAATCTCGGCAGGCTGCGATCTCTCCTCCTGCTGCTCTGCGGTTAGCTCAATCGCAACAGATCGATTGGAATGGATTTCCTGAAACATCAGCCCCTCGGCGGCCCGATCGTCCGGATCGGGCGTCACGCGAAGGAACGATGCGCCTCGAGATCCTGAAAACACGCGCTCCGGCGGTAGTTCGACGGGAGCCAGACCGACCGGGACAAAAGTTGCCTCAGGGCTGATCCCATTCGCGACATCCGGCGCATCCCCTAGAACCTGTCCGCTCAGCACGATCCGCTCCGGCAGGGCACTATCCGCAAAGTCGGGCACCTCTACCGGATCGATCAATACATTGGATGGCACATTCGTCTCAGGCAGGGCAGACACGACCATCGCAGGGCTGACCTCTGTGGTCTCGGGCACCTCCGGCACGATTGGACGCGCATCTTCCGCCAAGCCGAGCGCAAGCTCGGATGGCTGGCGTCCAAGCACCGGCGCCTCTGATATAGGCGTGATGTCGGCGACTTGCTCCTCGCCTTCAGATCCCGCTCGAAGCGCAGCCAAGGCCGCGACATCCACGGACGGTGCTAGAAGCACCAATGGCCGACCCGGCGCCGCATCCCGAACCGCGGATGCAGGCGCGACCGGCAAAGCCAAGGCGCTGTCCACATCCGAAACCGGGCTCAATGGCGGCAGATCCGCAGCTTCTTCGGACGGCTGGACCAAGGCATCCGACCGCGCCGCTAGCACGACGGAAGGCCGTTCGGGTGCCGACTGTGTCACCAGATCCGCCTCGCGCGCGGCAATGGCAGGCACCTCTTCGATGTCGCGGACGACCCGGACGCGGCCCGGATCGGGAACCGCCACGCCGGCTGACCCTTCGATACGCGGCTGATCAACGTCCGCTACGTCGGACAGAACCCGGCTTGCGACGACAGCAACCTCGGGCTCGGCCTCTCCGGCGGTCTCGTCCACTCGGATCGACGGCGCGGGCGGCAACACGATGATTGACAAACCCACGGCGGATCCGACGCTGACGACGGCCCCGGCCAAAACTCCTGAAAGAACCCCTCGCGCCATTGGCTCGGCCCTCATTGCTGATCCTGCTCTCTGGAAGCCAGCGCCCGAAAGACGCCACAGGCGACCTTGACGGCCGCTCTTCTCCCGCCGCATGTATATCCCGGCCTAACCCCTTTGTGGTAGCCCTGAAATCACGTTATGTCACATTCATGCTTCTCCTGATCGATAACTACGACAGCTTTACCTGGAACCTCGTTCATTATCTTGGCGAGGTTGGGGCGAATGTGCGCGTCGAACGCAACGATGCTATCGACGTGCAAGAGGCTATGGCGATGCGCCCCGAGGCGATCCTGCTCTCTCCTGGCCCATGCGATCCGGACAAGGCGGGGATATGCCTGGCACTGACCCAGGCCGCGGCGGAAACGCGCATCCCCCTCATGGGCGTTTGCCTGGGTCATCAGGCCATCGGTCAGGCCTTCGGCGGCAAGGTCGTCCAGCATACTGATATCGTCCATGGCAAGCTCGGCACGATACAGCATGACGGAACCGGCATCTTCGCGGGCCTGCCTTCGCCGCTGACCGCGACCCGTTATCATTCGCTGGTCGTCGACCGCGCGTCTCTTCCCGAAAGCCTGATCGTGAACGCCGAGCTTGAGGACGGCACGATCATGGGTCTGCGCCACCGCGAGCTTCCGATCCACGGCGTACAGTTTCACCCCGAAAGCATCCGCTCCGAACACGGCCATGCCCTTCTGCGCAACTTTCTCGCCCAGATCAGCGTGCCTGCATGAGCGACAGATTGCGTCCGCTGATCGGAACCGCTGCCGACCGACCGCTGACCCGGGACGAGGCAGAGGCGGCGTTCGAATGCCTCTTCGAAGGCGACGCAACGCCCGCCCAAATGGGCGGCTTTCTGATGGCGCTCAGAACGCGCGGCGAGACGGTCGAGGAATATGCCGCCGCCGCCCGCGTCATGCGCGCCAAATGCATCAAGGTGACAGCCCCCGCAGACGCGATCGACATCGTCGGCACGGGCGGCGATGGCAAAGGCACGCTTAATATCTCGACCGCGACGGCGTTCGTCGTCGCAGGCGCTGGCGTACCCGTCGCAAAGCACGGCAACCGCAATCTTAGCTCGAAATCGGGCGCCGCCGATGCGCTCGGCCAGATGGGCATCGACGTGATGGTCGGCCCCGAAGTGGTTGAAAGAGCGATCAAAGAAGCCGGCATCGGCTTCATGATGGCCCCGATGCATCATCCGGCCATCAAGCACGTCATGCCCACCCGGGGTGAGCTGGGCACACGCACCATCTTCAACATCCTCGGCCCGCTCACCAACCCCGCAGGCGTCAAACGCCAGCTCACCGGCGCATTCTCAAGCGATCTGATCCGCCCGATGGCAGAGACGCTGGCGGCGCTTGGTTCGGACCGCGCCTGGCTCGTCCACGGCTCTGACGGCACGGACGAGCTGAGCATCGCGGGCGCCAGCGCGGTCGCCGCGCTCGAGGATGGCCGGATCGAGATGAGAGAGATCCACCCCGAGGATGCAGGCCTGCCCGTCCATCCCTTCGAGGCGATCCTCGGCGGCACGCCTAAGGAAAACGGCGCCGCCTTCCGCGCGCTTCTGGACGGCGAGACAGGCGCCTATCGCGACGCGGTCTGCCTCAATGCCGCCGCCGCCCTTGTCATCGCCGATCGCGCGCCCACCTTGGCCGAAGGGGCCGCCCTCGCGCAGGAGAGCATCGACAGCAGCGCGGCAAAGCGGGCCGTCGAGACGCTCGCCTCTATTACCCAAGCAGGATGATCCGATCATGACTGACACGATCCTCGACCGGATCAAGGCCTACAAGCTTGACGAAATCGCGGCCCGAAAGGCCGAAATGCCGCTTAGCGAGATTGAGGCGCGCGCCAGATCGGCCTCGCCTGTGCGCGGCTTTGCCGAGCGGCTTTCGGACGCCGCCCGCGAAGGCTACGGCCTCATTGCCGAGATCAAGAAAGCCTCCCCGTCCAAAGGGTTGATCCGCCCCGATTTCGACCCACCCGCCCTTGCCGAGGCCTATGCCGAGGGAGGCGCGGCGTGCCTGTCGGTTCTGACCGATGGACCGTCCTTTCAAGGCGACGACAGCTACCTCGTCGCCGCGCGCGAGGCAGTTGAGCTGCCCGTTCTGCGCAAGGATTTTCTCTACGATCCCTACCAGGTCGCCGAATCCCGCGCGCTCGGTGCCGATTGCATCCTCATCATCCTCGCCTCTGTCGACGACGCACTCGCCCACGAGCTTGAAAGCGCGGCTAAGGACTGGGGCATGGATGTCCTTGTTGAAGTACATGATGCGACCGAACTGGAACGCGCGAGCACGCTGTCCTCGCCCCTTCTCGGGATCAACAACCGCGACCTCAGAACCTTCGAGACGAGCCTCGAGACGACCCGTACGCTGGCCCGGCTCGCTCCAGAGGACCGGATCCTCGTCTCCGAAAGCGGGCTTTCCACGCCCGAACATCTCGCCGATCTCGCCCGCTTCGGCGCCCGATCCTTCCTCATCGGCGAAAGTCTGATGCGTCAAGACGATGTCGCAGAAGCAACGCGCCGCCTTCTTGCTGATCCGCCCGTCTCTGCAGGCATGTGATGTCAGGCCTCACTCATTTCGACGTCTCCGGTCAGGCCCATATGGTCGATGTTTCGGATAAGGATGTCACCGCCCGGATCGCGACCGCCGAATGCGTGATCCGTATGCAGCCCGACACACTCGAGATCATCCTCAAAGGCGATGCGAAGAAAGGCGACGTCATCGGTATCGCCCGCCTTGCCGGGATTATGGGGGCCAAGAAGACATCCGATCTGATCCCGCTCTGCCATCCGCTCCCGATCTCCAAGGTCGCGATCGAGATCGAGCCGGACAAGGACCTGCCCGGTCTGCGCATCGCCGCCACCGTTAAGACAACCGCCCGAACGGGGGTCGAGATGGAGGCGCTGACCGCCGCCTCCACCGCCGCCCTGACCGTCTACGACATGGTCAAGGCCGTTGAAAAAACGATGGAGATTAGCGGCCTGCGGGTCGTTCTCAAGGATGGCGGCAAATCGGGCCGCTTCGAAGCGCCGTGATCAGTGTCGATGAGGCGCTGGAGCATATCTTCGCGCTCAGCACCCCGACCAACACCGAAACCATCCCCCTGACCGAAGCGCAGGGCCGCGTTCTGGCCCAGGATGTCACCGCTCTGCGCGCGCAGCCGCCCTTTGCGGGATCGGCGATGGACGGCTACGCGGTCCGCTCCGCCGACGTCTCTGCCGGCGGCACATTGACGGTGATTGGTGAAGCTGCCGCTGGACGCCGCTTTGACAAGCCCGTCGGGCAAGGTCAGGCCGTCCGCATCTTTACCGGCGCCCCGGTGCCGGACGGCGCTGACCGCATCCTTATCCAGGAGGATACCGATCGCGACGGCGACACGCTCCACCTCCACGATGATTTGGACGCAGGCCCCTATATCCGGCCCGCAGGCAGTGACTTTCCCGCCGACTTCACCCTGTCCACCCCTCGCCGTCTCGGGCCCAATGACATCGCGCTTCTGGCATCGATGGGTGCGGGCCAGATCGTCACCTACCGCCCTCCGACGGTCGCCATCCTGGCCACCGGCGACGAGCTTGTGGCCCCAGGCGAGAGACCCGGCCCCGACCAGATCATGGCTTCCAACAGCTACGGCCTCCATGCGATGTTCCGCGCCGCCGGAGCGCATCCGCGCCTGCTGCCGATCGCCCGCGACACCGCCGCCTCTCTGTCGACCGCCTTCGATCTTGCCGCCTCCGCCGATCTGATCGTGACCATCGGCGGTGCCTCGGTCGGCGATTACGACCTCGTTCGCCCTGTGGCAGGCGCGCGCGGGATGGAGCCGTCCTTCTACAAGGTCGCGATGCGCCCCGGAAAACCACTCATGGCAGGCCGCATCGACAGCACGCCCATCATCGGCCTGCCGGGCAACCCGGTTTCCGCAATGGTCTGCGGCCGGATCTTTGTCCTACCGCTGCTTGATGCAATGCAGGGCCTTTCTGCCAAGCCCGCCGCCCGCCTCAATATACCGCTGGCCGCCCCCCTGCCCGCGAACGGTCCGCGCGAGCACTACATGCGCGCCGTTATGGCAGATGGCGTCGTGACCGCCTTCGACAGGCAGGACAGCAGTCTTCTGAATGTTCTCCATAGATCGAACGCTCTCGTTGTCCGACCTCCGAATGCGCCAAAGGCCAATACCGGCACACCCGTACCGGTTGTTCCGCTCTAGAGCGTGATTCGCGAACATGTTGACACAAAACATGAACATGAATAGAACACGAGACAAGGACGCCAGAGGCGGCACCGCAGCTCTGTGAGGGATATCATGCTGACGAAGAAGCAACTCGATCTGCTCGACTTCATTCACCGCAGGGTGCAACGGGACGGTGTGCCGCCCTCCTTTGACGAGATGAAAGATGCACTCGATCTTCGGTCAAAATCCGGTATTCACCGGCTAATCACGGCGCTCGAGGAACGCGGCTTCATCCGCCGCCTCGCCCACCGGGCTCGCGCCATCGAAATCGTAAAACTGCCCGATGCGATGCAGACCAATTCTGCCCCGACGACGGGCTTTACCCCGCGCGTGATCGAAGGATCGCGCCCGGATCAGCACGCCAATGCGATCCCGGTCGAAGAAGCGGGCTCGGTCAATCTGCCGATGATGGGCCGCATCGCCGCCGGTGTCCCGATCGAGGCGATCAACCAGCAGTCACATAACGTCTCGGTCCCCGGCCATATGGTCTCCGGTTCGGGAGAGCATTACGCCCTCGAAGTGCGCGGCGACTCGATGAAGGATGCCGGGATTAACGATGGCGACGTTGTCGTGATCCGCGAGACGAATGCCGCCGACAATGGCGATATCGTTGTCGCTCTGGTCGAAGATCACGAGGCGACGCTCAAGCGGTTCCGCCGCAAGGGCAGCGCCATCGCGCTCGAGGCGGCCAACCCCGCCTACGAGACCCGCGTTTTCCGCGACGATCAGGTCAAGGTGCAGGGCCGTCTCGTCGGTCTGATCCGCACCTATTAACGCAAGGCCAGGCGCAACTCGGTGCGTCTGGCGTCTCTGCTGTTCCACAAACGTGATCCGGATCGGTCACGGGCTGTCACGACCTTTAGGCCGCCCTCCTCGAGGTAAAACGCGACCGCGCCGGTCTCGCGCAAACGCACCGGATCATAGAGATCACAGGGATAGGCGCTCTCGGCCGGAACGCTCAGCACAAGCACGTCCGAGCCGTTGCACCCCTCCAGGGCGGCGGCCGCCGTCTTGCCCGCGACATGCAGCACCTGTGCAGGCCCGATCCGCGCCATCGACCGCTTGCCCTCTTGCTCCAGCCCGGCCCGTCCATAGGCGCTCTCCTGTTCCACGCCGTCACCGTCATTCTCCAGCCAACTGCGCGCGGCAAATCCCTGCCCTTTCGACTTGTTTAGATCCCGCCCCGCCTCTGTCATCAGACCGATCAGCGCACCGCTTTCGTCGATCAGAACCGCAGGTCGCTCGGTCTGGGCCCAAAGCACAAAAGCCGCAGCCACCGGCACCGTCCCACCCCACCGCGCCGGACCGCGCCAAAGGCAGATCCAGAGCAGCCCCAGCGTCAGAGCAGGCAAGACCAGCGGCCCCGGGGTCCAGATATGCCCCAACGCACCCTCCAGCCCGGCCACCCACTGCGCCACGAACAGGATCCAGCGCAGCCCGATCTCCATCCCCCAAAATCCGATCCAGTCCAGACCGAGCGGCGAAAGGCAAAAGGCCAGAACAGCCGCCGGCATCACGAGGATCCCCATCAGCGGAACGGTCGTCACGTTGGCCAGCAGGCCATAATGCGAGATCTGGTTAAAATGCAGCGCTGAAAACGGAGCCGTCGCCGCCCCCGCCACGGCAGAGGAGATGACAACAGCCAGAACCGGTCGCGCCCATTTCGGAACCGATGCGCGCTCGAAATCCCGCAAGGCCCGAAAGACCACGATGAGCGCCGTCGTCGCAGCAAAGGACATCTGGAACCCCGGCCCGAACAAAGCTTCGGGCCTCAGCAAAAGGACGATCATCGCCGCCATCGCCACCGCCCGAAGTGTCAGCGCGCGTCGTCCCAACAAAATAGCGAGGAACACAACGGCCACCATGATAAAGGCCCGCTCCGTCGCAACATTTCCGCCGGACATGGCAAGATAGGCCGCGCCCGCAACCAGAGCCACCACAGCTGCAATCTTCTTGATCGGCCAGACAAGCGCGATGGCCGGGACCATCGCCAGGCCCGCCCGCGCCAGCGTGAAGACGAATGCCGTCAAAAGCCCCATATGCAGCCCCGAGATCGCCAGCAGGTGCGCCAGATTGGATGCCCGAAGTGCATCTAGCGTCTCCTGCTTCATCGCCGACCGATCCCCCGTGACGATCGCGGCCGCCACGGCTCCGGGCTCCCCGCCCACCGCGTCCTGCACGTAGGCGGACACCGCCCGCCTCAACCGGTAGATGCCCAGCCCCGCCTGCCCATCCTCGGCAGGCTCCAGCACCAGACCGGGCGTGCGCGTATACCCGACTGCTCCGATCCCGGCGAACCAGGCCATACGTTGAAAATCAAAACCCCCGGGCTCCACCGGTCCGGATGGCGGCGACAGATGTCCGGTCAGGATCACCGTCAGCCCGGGCTCTGGCGTGACAAAGCCCTGCTCGCCATGCAGCGACATCCGCACTTGGTCCGGCGTTCGCTCGGGCGAGACCCGCGACAGCACGACCCGGTCAAGCGTCAGGCGCACCTTGTCGCTTTGCGATCGGTCGATCTTGACGATCCGGCCTTCGACCGGACCGTAATAGCGCCAGCCCAGAACCGGCTCAGCCACCGAATTGGCTCGAAGCCCCGCCCAGCAAAACCCGCAAAGCACAACCGCCAGCGCGACGAAAAACGGCGCGACGCTCTCGCTGCCCCAGCGCGCCAGCGCCGCGCACAGCACCGCCGAGCCCGCAAAGCTGCCATAAAGCGCCAGATCCGGCTCGGTCTTCACGCCGAAATACCAGCCGATCCCAAGACCGAAAGCCACCGGCACCCATAAAAACAGATGTCCCCGCTGCGCCGCCACGGCATCCAGAGGTGCGATCCAGCTGGGCACTTGTCCTCCCTCCGCGCGGTCGAGTAGGACCCCTCCTAACGCCCGCGTGGTGAACGAAAGGTTAATGTCCCGATGTCAGAGCAGCCCCCCGTCGTCACCCGCTTCGCGCCGTCGCCGACCGGCACCCTGCATATCGGAGGGGCGCGGACCGCCCTTTTCAACTGGCTTTATGCGCGGGGCCGGGATGGCAAATTCCTCCTACGGATCGAGGATACCGACAAGGCCCGCTCCACCGACGAGAACCGGCAGGCGATCCTGGACGGCCTTGGCTGGCTCGGCCTCGACTGGGACGGTGAACCCATCAGCCAAGCGGAGCGCGCGAACCGTCACGCCGAGGTCGCGCAGCAGATGCTCGCGGATGGCACAGCCTACAAATGCTTCTCGTCTCAAGACGAGATCGAAGCCTTTCGCGAGGCCGCCCGCGCCGAAGGCCGCTCCACCCTCTACCAATCCCCATGGCGGGACGTCCCCGACGCCGATCACCCCGATGCCCCCTTCGCTGTCCGCCTGAAGACACCGCAGGACGGCCAGACCCTCATCAAGGATCGCGTTCAAGGCGATGTCACCTGGGGCAATGACCAGCTCGATGATATGGTGCTGCTCCGCTCGGACGGCACGCCGACTTATATGCTGGCCGTTGTTGTCGATGATCACGATATGGGCGTCACGCATGTGATCCGCGGCGACGATCACCTCGCCAATGCCGCCCGCCAGATCGGCATCTACCGCGCCATGGGCTGGGACGAACCCATCTGGGCCCACATCCCCCTCATCTTCGGCCCTGACGGCAAGAAGCTCTCCAAACGCCACGGCGCGACCGGCGCCGCCGAGTATCAAGCTATGGGCTATCCGGCGGCCGGGATGCGCAACTACCTTACCCGTCTCGGTTGGAGCCACGGGGACGACGAATTCTTCACCGACGCGCAGGCGCGCGACTGGTTCGATCTGGACGGGATCGGCAAATCCCCAGCCCGGTTCGACCTGAAAAAGCTCGAGAACCTCTGCGGCCAGCATATCGCGGCGTCCAGCGATGCTGCACTGCTGCAAGAAGCCGAAGCTTTCCTAACCGCCACCGGCCAACTGAACTTGACCGAAGGTCAGCGGGACGGGCTTCTTCGCGCCATGCCCCACGTCAAGGAGCGCGCGAAGACCCTTCCTGAACTTCTTGATAAAGCACGCTTTGTCCTGGAAAGCCGCCCGCTCGATCTCGATGAGAAAGCCGCTCAGACCCTCGATCCGGTATCCAAAGGTATACTCACGGATTTGACGCCGCAGCTGCAAGATGCTAGCTGGGACCGCGACACTCTGGAGGAGGTCACGGGCCAGATTGCCGCGGCGAATGGTCTGAAATTCGGTAAGCTTGCCGCGCCCCTGCGCGCGGCCCTTGCCGGGCGGACTGTCACCCCCAGTGTCTTCGACATGATGCTTGTGCTCGGGCGCGATGAAACCATCGCAAGGCTCGAGGAGGCCGCCGCGTAGCAACGGATCCGACACCTCGGTCCAGCTACACGACTAGTAGATTTCAGCGTGGCCCCTTGACCGGCCATCGCGAGCTGACCCAGGGGGACTGGAATGAGCGACACGACCAAAACCGCGACACTGACCGTTGATGGCAAAGACTACGAGCTTCCCATCCACTCACCGACCACAGGCCCCGATGTCATCGATATCCGCAAGCTTTACGCTCAGGCCGATGTCTTCACTTACGATCCCGGCTTCACCTCGACGGCCTCCTGCGACAGCACGATCACCTTTATCGACGGCGACAAGGGAGAGCTTCTTCATCGCGGCTATCCGATCGACCAGCTTGCCGGAAAATCCCACTATCTCGAGGTGTGCTACCTGCTTCTTTACGGAGAGCTTCCCACCGCTGAGGAACTCGAGGATTTCGAACAGCGCGTGACAACCCACACGATGCTGCACGAGCAGATGAAGAACTTCTTCTCGGGCTTCCGCCGCGACGCGCACCCGATGGCGATCATGGTCGGCGTCGTCGGCGCCATGTCCGCCTTCTATCACGACAGCACCGATATCTCGGATCCTTGGCAGCGCGAGGTCGCCTCGATCCGTCTGATCGCCAAGATGCCGACCATCGCCGCCTGGGCCTACAAATACTCCATTGGCCAGCCGATGGTCTATCCGCGCAATGATTGCAACTACGCCACGAACTTCTTGCGCATGTGCTTTTCCGTACCGGCCGAAGACTACCACCCCGACCCGATCCTGAGCCGCGCGATGGACCGGATCTTCACGCTTCACGCCGATCACGAACAGAACGCATCGACCTCCACCGTCCGCCTTGCCTCATCCTCGGGCGCGAACCCTTTCGCCTGCATCGCAGCAGGGATCGCCTGCCTCTGGGGCCCGGCCCATGGTGGCGCCAACCAAGCCTGTCTCGAGATGTTGCGCGAGATCGGAACGCCGAACCGCATCCCCGAATATATCGAGCGCGCGAAAGACAAGAACGATCCGTTCCGCCTGATGGGCTTCGGCCACCGGGTCTACAAGAACTTCGACCCTCGCGCGAAGGTCATGAAGGAAAGCGCCGACGAGGTGCTCGAATTGCTGGGCGTCGACAACAACCCGACGCTTCAGGTCGCCAAGGAACTCGAGCGCGTGGCCCTTGAGGATCCCTATTTCTCGGAAAAGAAGCTCTACCCGAATGTGGACTTCTATTCCGGCATCATCCTCGACGCGATGGGCTTTCCGACCTCGATGTTCACGCCGATTTTCGCGCTAAGCCGCACGGTTGGATGGATTTCCCAGTGGAAAGAGATGATCGGCGATCCGCAGAACAAGATCGGCCGCCCGCGCCAGCTCTATCTGGGCGAAACCGCGCGCGACTACATCGACATCGAGAACCGCTAAGACCGACGCTGTCCCGGCCCCGAGCCGGGACCTCCCGGTTTAGAAAAGAGATCCCGGCGCAATAGCCGGGATACCTCAACGCCCTTCGTAGCGCGCGGGCCGCTTTTCCAGAAACGCCATCACGCCTTCCTGGAAATCGCGCGTTTTGCCGCTCTTGCCCTGCAACTTCGCCTCAAGCGCCAGTTGATCCTCCAGCCCGTTTTCGAACGAGCTGCGGACGGCCTGTTTCACATAGCGGTAGGCCTCGGTCGGCCCCTTCGCCAGATGCGCCGCGCGGCTGCGCCAATGCGCGTCGAAGGCGTCATCGGCCACCGCTTCCCAGATCATTCCCCAATCCGAGGCCTGCTGCGCCGGGATCCGGTCCGCAAAAAGCGCCGCCCCCATCGCCTTGGCCGCGCCCATCTGGCGCGGCAGCCAGTAGGTGCCGCCCGCATCCGGGATCAGCCCGATCCGCGTGAACGCCTGAATGAATACCGCCCGATCCGTCGCAATCACCACATCGGCGGCCAGCGCCAGATTGGCCCCCGCCCCGGCGGCTGCCCCGTTCACGGCCGATATCGTCGGCACCCGGCACTCGAAGATCGCATTCAGCATCGGCACATATTCGTCCCGCAGCGTCCGCTCTAGATCGAGGTTCGCGGCATTGCCCCGGTCGCTCAGATCCTGACCAGAACAAAACGCATTGCCAGCCCCCGTTATCACGATGACCCGCGCCTTGTCCTGCGCATCCTTCATCGCATGGGTGATCTCGGCCCGCATCTGTGTGTTGAGCGCGTTCATCACATCGGGCCGGTTCAGCGTGACGACCGCGATATCGTCCCTGATGTCGAGCTTGATTGCCTGATAGTCCATCCGCTGCCTCCGCGATCATCTGTTGGCGCCACGATAACGAGGCAGACGCGGCTGACCAGAGCGAACCGTACGTTACTCCTTGAGAAGATCGTGCAGCCGCGCTTCCTCTTCCGGCGTCAGCGCCGCCTCTTCAGACGGGCCGCGATGGCGCACAACGCGCCATCCGATCCCCAAGGCGGCCAGAAGGGCCAGCGGCCCCGCGATCCAGAGGATCATTGCCGAGCCGCCGACATCCGGCCTCAGCAGCACATATTCCCCGTAGCGCCCGACGATGAAATCGAGCGTCTCCTCATCGCTATCGCCCGCCTCAAGCCGCTCGCGCACCAAAAGCCGCAGATCCGCGGCCAGCTCCGCATTGCTTTCATCGATGCTCTCATTCCGGCAGACCGGGCAGCGCAGCCCCTTGGACAGCTCCCGCGCCCGCTGCTCCAGCGCGGGATCCTCCAGCATCTCGCTTGGCTCGACGGCCCAGACCGGCGCGGCCAGCACCAGCAGGGCGACAAGCCAGCCCCTCATTCGGCCGGCACCGCACGCATCTTCGGCGCGCCCGCCGCAACCCGGTGCCGCCGGTCGCTCAGCGACAGGATCCCGCCAAGCGCCATGATGATGCAGCCGGCCCAGATCCAGTTGGCGAAGGGTTTGACATAGACCCGAACCGCGTAGCCACCCGCCTCCTGCCGGTCGCCGATCACCACATAAAGATCGCGCCAAAAGCCGTTGGCGATCGCCGCTTCCGTCGTCGGCATCTGCGCCACCGGATAGATCCGCTTCTCCGGCGTCAGCAGCGCGACCTGCCGTCCGTCCTTCGCCATGGCGATATCGGCCTCGGTCGCGATGAAATTCGGCCCTCGAACCTGCTCGCGCACATCGACAAGCGTCACCTCATAGCCGCTCACCTCGTAGCTGTCGCCGATCTGCGCCACGCGAATATCCTCGGTCTCCCAGGCCATCAGCGCGGCCACACCGATGACCGTGACCCCCATCCCGGCATGGGCGACCGACTTGCCCCAATCGGCCCTCGGCAGGCGAAACAGCCGCCCGAGCCCGCTCTTTCCCGTGCGCTTGATCAGATCGTAACCCGCGCCCCCGATTACCCAGATCCCTAGCGCGACCCCGACCGGCCCTAGCGCCGTCCGGCCTGTCTGCAAAGCCCAGACCAGCGCGCCCACGGCCACCGCGAAGCAGGCCAAAGCCGTCAGCATCCGCCGGTCCTTGTCCAGCCGCCCGCGTTTCCAGGCGAGGATCGATCCCACGGGAAGGATAAGCGCCAGCGCCACCCAGAACGGCGTGAACGCCATCTCGAAGAAGGGCGGGCCGACCGATAGAACCCGGTCAAAGGCCAGCTCGGACACCAAGGGCCAGATCGTCCCGATGAAGACCACGAAGGCCGAGACCGCCAGCAGAATATTGTTGAGAACCAGCGCGCTCTCCCGGCTGACCGTGCCAAAGATGCCCTTCGCCTCCATCCGGTCGGCCCGCATCGCAAAGAGCGTCAGCGCCCCTCCCATGAAGATCGCGAGGATGACCAGAATGAACGTGCCGGTAAACGGATCATTGGCAAAAGCATGCACGCTTGTCAGCACGCCCGAGCGCACGATGAACGTTCCGATCAGCGAGAACCCGAAAGCGAGGATCGCCAGCAGGATCGTCCAAGCCTTCAGCGCCTCGCGCTTTTCCACCACGATTGCCGAATGCAGCAGGGCCGCCGAAATGAGCCACGGCATGAAGGACGCGTTCTCCACCGGATCCCAGAACCAGAAGCCGCCCCAACCAAGCTCGTAATAGGCCCACCAGGACCCCAGCGCGATACCGACCGTCAGGAACATCCAAGCCGCCAGCGTCCAGGGCCGCACCCAGCGCCCCCAGGCGGCATCGACGCGGCCCTCGATCAGGGCCGCAACCGCGAAGGAGAACGTCATCGAAAGCCCGACATAGCCAAGGTACAAAAACGGCGGGTGAAACGCCAAACCCGGATCCTGCAAAAGCGGGTTGAGATCCTGCCCGTTGAGCGGCGGAAAGCTCTCGCGCCAGAAGGGGTTCGAGGTAAAGATCATGAAGGCCATGAAGGCCACGGCAAGGCTCGACTGAACCGCCAGAACCCGCGCCCTCAGCCGCTCTGGAAGGCCTTGCCCGAACCAGGCCGCGCATGCCCCGAACAGCGTCAGGATCAGGACCCATAAAAGCAGCGATCCCTCGTGGTTCCCCCAGACACCCGTCACCTTGTAGAGCATCGGCTTGTCGCTATGCGAATTCAGCCAGACCAGCCGCACCGAGAAATCCGAGACCACGAAGGAATAGGTCAGCGCCCCGAAAGCCAGCGCGACCAAACCGAATTGCAGCGTCGCCGCCGGATCGGCCACCGCCATCCAATTGCGCCAGCCCTTCTGCGCTCCGACAAGAGGCACGATCATCTGAACGATCGCCACGACGAAGGCGAGAATCAGCGCGAAATGTCCGAGCTCTGCAACCATGCCCTCGTTATAGGCAGGCCGCAGAGGAAGGCCAATCGGATGTGGCACCAGGTCACTGCCGCGACAGCCTCCACTCGCTCAAAGCTGCGTTGTCTCCAGCCTCGGTCACGGACAGGGACAGCCGCGCATCATGGCCGCTATCGGCGGGCGGGCGCGGCGCGAGCGCCTCGAGCTGCTTGGTATTGGCCACGACCTGCGGCACCTGCGCCATCGTCGCGGCCACAGAGCGTTGAAACTCCTGACTTTTGATCTGATGCCGCGCGCCGAAGTAGAAACTGACGATTGCCCCCATCAGCCACCAAAGCGGATCGGGCACCAGTGCGATCCCCTGCATCCGGCTGGCGAACCAGATCGGGTTGACCATCGCCGCGACAAAGAGCCCCAGCGTCCCAAACGCCAAAAGCGGGCGCGGCAGACGGTTCAGCCCGTCCATCGCCGCATCGAACCACGTCCGCCCTGCTCCGAACTCTGCGGCGAACTGCTCCAGCGTCTGCCCTTGCAGCACCGACCGCCGCGCACCCGCCGCTTCCGCATTCTCGCGAAAGACCTCGGCGGTTTCCTTGACGACGTTCCGCGATCCGCCGAAAGCCATCGTCATCAGTCGCTCGATCAACCCCATGCCGCGACCCTCGCTCGATGCTCCGCGTCGCTCAGATGATACCGGGCCGAGATGAACTCTTCAGCCCGCCGGATCCAGCCGCCTTTCCCGCCATCGCGCCGCCGCGCATATTTCCGGCTCGCCGCGCGCTGATCGGCCAGGCGGTAGTAATAATTGCGCCGCGCGATCCCGTAGGCATCCACCAGATGCTCCGGCGCCGCCGCCAGCGCTCTCTCAGCCGCTGCGATCGTCTGCGGCCCAATCACCCCATCGACGCTGATCTCGATTCGCATGTCGCGAATGAGCCGCTGCAGGATCTTCACCGCATTGGCGCCCGCATTCACATACATGTCGAAGACGCTCGCCTGAAGCGGGCGCGGCAAGGCATCGATCCGAGGCCGCACAAAGTAATGCTCGATGAAAATGTCGACCGCCCGATCCCGGCTCAGCGCCCGGACATCGGCCACATCCACATCGCCGTCCCGATCCAGATCGAGGCCCAGCCGCCGCATCGTATGAATAGTCACGCCGTACTTCGTGGCTCCGCCCGGATCGTCCGGGTCGTTCACGAACCCGCCCTCCCGCCCGACGATTTCGCCCGCGATCTCTCTGACGCTCTGCATGGCCCTGCTCCCGCTACTACTCGCGGAAAGCCGTGCCACTGCCGGTCTTTCGGGGATCTAAACCCTGCGTACGGTCCAGTTAACCGAACCTTACCAAGGCCGCAGACCGATCAGTTGATTGCCGGGCCCTCATCGGTCTCTCGGTAGACGCCCTGCTCTTTGAGCGCGTCGACCACCTCGGCAGGCATGTAGGTCTCGTCATGTTTGGCAAGGATTTCAACGGCCTCGAAGGTGCCCTCAATGTAGCGCCCCTGCCCGACCATGCCTTGCCCCTCCTCGAAGAGATCCGGCAGGATCCCGTCATAACTGACGGGGATAGAGGCCCCCCCATCGGTCACGCGAAAGGTCACCTTCGTGCCTTGCCCGCGCAACACCGAACCGTCCTCGACTAGTCCCCCAATGCGGAACAGCTCCGTCGGCGCGGGCGGCGCGGCTGCAATCTCGGACGGCGAGCGGAAAAAGTTGATCCCGTCGCGCATCGCGTAACCAATCAGCGCCGTCGAAATCGCCAGCGCCACTACGGCCAGCGCGATTACTTGAATGCGCCGCTGTTTCTTCAGCCCCCTCACGGGAACACCGGTGCCAGCATCAGACCCGCCTCCTCTTCGATCCCAAGCATCAAGTTCGCGTTCTGCAGGGCCTGCCCGGAGGACCCTTTCGTCAGGTTATCCAAAGCGGCTACCACTGTCGCCCGCCCTGGCACCCTATCGCCGACGACTCCCAGATGACAGAAATTCGATCCCCGCACATGCCGCGTCGACGGAAGCTCTCCGAACGGCAGCACTTCGATGAACCGCTCGCCCGCATAGGCCGCCTCTAACGCGCCATGCACCGCCTCCGCCTCGCCGCTGACATAGATCGTCCCCAGGATCCCCCGGTTCGCCGGGATCAGATGCGGCGTGAACTGCACCCGCACATCCCGGCCCGCAAGGCGCGAAAACTCCTGATCGAACTCTCCCAAATGCCGGTGCGCCCCGCCCGCCGAATAGGCATGCGCCCCTTCTGACAGCTCCGCATGCAGCAGTCCTTCTTTCAGCGACCTTCCAGCTCCCGATACGCCCGTCTTGAGATCGATCACAATATCATCAAGCCCGACCACCCCGTCCCGGATCAGCGGTACCAGAGCATATTGCCCCGTCGCCGCATTGCACCCCGTGCCCGCGACAAGCCGCGCACCGGCAATCTTATCGCGATAGAACTCGGTCAGCCCGTAAACGGCCTCTTTCTGCAGCTCCGGCGCGCCATGGGGCTTGCCGTACCAGCGCTCATACTCAGCGGCATCCCTCAGCCGAAAATCCGCCGACAGATCCACGATCTTAAGGCCCGCCGGCAGCTCCTTGATGACCGCCTGAGACGTCGCATGGGGCAAAGCGCAAAAGACGATATCGACGCCCTCAAAGCTCAGATCCCCGATCTTGCGCAGCTCAGGCAGATCCAGATGGCGCAGATGCGGGAACACCGTGCCCATGGCCATCCCGGCCTTGCGGTCCGCGCTCAGCCCCGTGATCCGCAAGGACGGATGCGTGGCGATCAGGCGGACAAGTTCGGCCCCGGTATAGCCCGATGCCCCTAGAATAACGGCAGAATATGTCATGACGACCTCATGTCGACGAAAGATGTAAGGCGGGGCAGCCGCCCCCTCAAGCTTCGGTGAACTCGATCTTTCGTCGCAGGAACTGCATGGCGCGGCTCGAGACCGCTTTGGGATCGCCCGTCGTCAGATATCCGGCCTCGCCCGAGCCTGTCATACCCTCATGCCGCTCCAGATAATCGGCCAGCGCCTCGGCCACCAGATCGGCCTGGCTGAACACTTTTACATCCGCGCCCAGCGCATCCTGAAAGACCTCGGCCATCAATGGATAATGCGTGCATCCCAGCACTGCGGCATCCGGCTCCGGCATCTTCCGTTTAAGCGCATCGACATGGCTCCGCACCAGCGCCTCGGCAAGGATCATGTCGCCTTCCTCGATCGCATCGACGACGCCGCCGCAGGCCTGCGCCTCCACGTCGACCCCGATCGCCCGAAACGCCAGTTCCCGCTGAAAGGCGCGCGAGGACACTGTGGCCGGCGTCGCGAACAAGGCCACATGCTTGACCTCGACCTCGCGCGGCGGAGAGTTGTCGCCCCACTCCCGCTCCGTCAGCGCCTCGATCAGTGGAACGAACACACCAAGCACCCGCTTGCCCTCGGGCACGCCCGCCTCCTGCATCCGGCGCAAAGCCGCGGCAGAGGCCGTATTGCAGGCCAGCACGACCAGATCGGCCCCGCGTCCCCAAAGATCCTCGACTGCGCGTTTGGTCAGCCCATGCACATCCTCCGAGGTGCGCACCCCATACGGCGCGTTCTCGCTATCGGCGTAATACAGGAACTCCACGTCCGGCAGCCGCTTCGCGACCGCATCCAGCACGGTAAGCCCGCCCAATCCGCTATCGAAGATGCCGACCGCCATCCTTGTGCTTCTCCTCGAACTCATAGCCAAGCCTGTCGGCCCGCATCGGTTTCGGAGATAGCGCATATGTCGTCTTGCGCAGGAAATCCATCAACTCTTTCGGATTGCCCTTCCGGGCGGCAATCTCCGCCGGATCGACCGGATCCCCGACGACGATCCGCACCGGCGTATTGATCCGCGCCCGGAACTCCCGGATCAGCAGGCTCATGCGCAAGGTCGAGTGCAAGTGGCTGGCAAGCTGGAACAAACGACTGTTCGCCCCCTCAAAAAACACCGGCACCACCGTGGCATCCGTGTGCGCCACCATCTTCGACGTGAATGACCGCCATTTCGGATCCAGCGCCTGCCCGAACGGTTTGGGCGCCGTCGACACCGTGCCGCCCGGAAAGATCCCAATCGCCCCGCCATCCTTGAGATAGCGCAGCGCCTCTGCCCGAGTCCCTAGGTTCAGCTTCGCGGCCTCCTTCGTCTCGTCGAACGAGATCGGCAGAATCACCCGCTCCAGATCCGGACTCTTGCGAAACACCTGATGGGCCAGAATGCGGAAATCGCCCCGCGTTACCGACAGGATATAGCCCATCATCAGCCCGTCGAGGATACCATAAGGATGATTGGCCACCACGATCAGCGGCCCGTCCTTTGGAATGCTCTCCAACGAGCCCCCCACGATATCGAGCGTCATCCCGTAGCGCTGGGTGATCACCTGCCAGAAGTCGGCTCCGCCCGCGACATCCATCTCGTAGCCGCGCGCCTTGCGGATAAGGCTGACGCGGCCCGTCGCATTCTCCATCAACCGAATGATCGTCCGCCCGCCACGCGTGGCCGCTGAATGCGCATAACTGATATCGCGCGCGACGGCCCGTTCGGCCCGCGCCAAAGCCGTCTCGGACTTTCGGGTCACTTTCATAGCCCTCAGATCTATGGCGAGGGCCCCGACCGATCAAGCGTCGCGCTACTCTGCCGCCTCTTGCAGATGCAGCCCGCCGCCGCGAATGATCGTCAAAAGCTCCTCGCGCCGCTTAGCCGCCACAGCCTGATTCGCCTGCTTGACCGGGCCGAACCCCCGGATCGTCAGCGGCAGCTCGGCCCAGGCGACACAGGCATCGGCCACCGCCTTGGGGGCCTTCAGCACCTCTTCGAGATCCGCCTCGTATTCGGCGATCAGATCCCGCTCCATCCGGCGCTCCTCGGTCCGCCCGAACGGGTCGAAAGCCGTGCCGCGCAGCCCCTTGAGCCGCGCCAGCCAGGGATAGGCCTTTTCGATCCACGCCCCGAAGGCGCGCTTTTTCGGACGGCCTAGCGCGTCCTCTCCAGGCAGCATCGGCGGGGCCAGATGATAGGTCAGCTTCAGATCGCCCTCAAAAGCCGCCTCCGCCTTGGCCCGCGTCTCCTTGAGCAGCCGCGCCACTTCGTATTCGTCCTTATAGGCCAGCAGCTTGTGATAGCCCTTGGCCACCGCCTCGCGCAGGCGCCGATCCGTGACCCGCTCCAACGTCTCGCGATAGCGCCGCGCCAGCCGCTTGCCCTGATAGGCCGTCAGATGCTCAACCCGATAGGCGATCTTCTCGTCCAGCGTCTTGGGCAGCTCCACCACGCTCGGACCCAAAGCCTTGGTCACGCCTTCGGGGTTCAGATAGGCCCAACGCCCGTATTCGAACGCCTCGATATTGCGGTCCACCGCCGCCCCGTTCAGCCGGATCGCGTCAAAGATCGCCGCCAGCGACACCGGGATGCCGCCCGCTTGCCAGGCGGCCCCAAACACCATCATGTTCGAAAAAATCGAATCTCCCATCACCGCCTTAGCAAAATCCGACGCGTCGAACATGGCGATCCGGTCCTGAAGCCGCGCCTCGAGCGCCAGCTCCAGCCGCTCCGTCGGCAGCTTGAAATCCGCATTCCGTGTGAAATCACCCGTGACGATCTCATGGCTGTTGACGACCCCGACCGTGTGCCCCGTGCGCATCAGCCCAAGCGTCTTGGCGCCCGCGCTGACCACCAGATCGCCGCCGATCAGCGTATCGCACTCGCCCGTCGCCACCCGGATCGCCGCGATATCCTCAGGCCGCTTGGCCAGTCGGCAATGAATATGCACCGCCCCGCCCTTCTGGGCGAGCCCCGCCATCTCCATCATCCCTGCGCCCTTGCCATCCACATGGGCGGCCATGGCCAGGATCGCGCCGATCGTCACGACGCCTGTGCCGCCGACCCCGGTGATCACGACGTTATGCGTCCCCTCGATCTTCGGCAGATCCGGATAAGGCAGCTCTCCAATCTCGATCGAGGTTGACGCCTCCTTGCGGATCTTCGCCCCTTCAATGCTGACAAAGGACGGACAGAACCCGTTCACACACGAGAAATCCTTGTTGCAGGACGACTGATCGACCGCGCGTTTGCGCCCCAGCTCGGTCTCGACCGGCACAAGGCTCACGCAATTCGACTGCACCCCGCAATCGCCGCAACCTTCGCAAACATCGGTATTAATGAAAATTCGCCGGTCCGGATCGGGGAAGGTCCCCCGCTTCCTGCGCCGCCGCTTCTCGGCCGCACAGGTCTGGATATAGACGATGGCCGATACACCCTCGACGCCCCGCATCTTCTCTTGCACATCCGGCAGCTCGGCCCGCTCGTGAATATCGAGGCCCTTGGGAAAGACCGACAGATCCACCTCTTCCTTGGCGTCATGCACCAAAGCGATCGTATCCACCCCGATGGCCTGCAGCTCCCGGCAGATCTGATCGGCGCTCAGATCCCCTTCATTGGTCTGACCACCGGTCATCGCCACCGCGTCGTTGTAGAGGATCTTGTAAGTGATGTTGGTGCCCGCCGCGACTGCCGCCCGGATCGCCATCAGCCCAGAATGATTGTAGGTGCCATCGCCCAGGTTCTGGAACACGTGGGGCGTCTTCGAAAACGGCGCTTCACCGATCCAGTTGGCGCCCTCGCCGCCCATATGGGTGTAGCCCGACGTCTCGCGGTCCATCCAAAGCGCCATGATATGGCAGCCGATCCCGGCATAGGCGCGACTGCCATCCGGCAGCTTGGTCGAGGAATTGTGCGGACAGCCCGAGCAGAAATAGGGCGTGCGCGCCGCCATCTCCTTGGCATTGTCCGCGCGCTTGGCCTCCGCGATCTGTCGCAAGCCGCCCTCGATCCGGTCGGTCCGGCGCCCTTCCTCGATCAGGATCTCGCCCAGCTTCTCGGCGATCATCACCGGATCCAGAGCATAGCGCGTCGGAAAGAGCTCAAGCCGCCGCCCATTCTCGTAATTGTCGCCCTTGTGCCAGCCATAGACGCGCCGCCCGTCCCGGTCGTCAAAGATCGCCTCCTTGACCTGCACCTCGATCAGCTTGCGCTTTTCCTCGACCACCACAATCAGATCGAGCCCGCTGGCCCAATCGTGGAACCCGTCCATATCCAGCGGGAAGGTTTGCCCCACCTTGTAGGTCGTCACGCCAAGCCGCTCGGCCTCCTCGGCATCGATCCCCAGAAGCGACAGCGCATGGACCAGATCGAGCCAATTTTTGCCGGCAGCCACCAGACCGATCTTCGCGCCCAGCTTGCCCCACATCCGCTTGTCCATGCCGTTTGCGCGCGAAAACGCCTCTGCCGCGAACCGCTTGTGATCGATCATCCGAGCTTCCTGCTCCACCCAGTGATCGCCCAACCGGATGTTTAGCCCGCCCTTGGGCAACATGATATCAGGCGTCACGAACGACATACGGTCTGGCCGCCCGTCCACGACGGACGTGACCTCCACCGTATCCTTCATCGTCTTAAGGCCGACCCAGACGCCCGCATAGCGGCTCAGCGCCCAGCCATAGATCCCGTAATCCAGGATCTCCTGCACCCCGGCGGGAGAGACGATCGGCATGTAGGCATCGACCATAGCCCAGTCCGACTGGTGGCAGGTCGTCGACGATTCGCCCGTGTGATCGTCGCCCATCGCCATCAGCACCCCGCCATGGGGCGAGGTTCCGGCCATATTCGCATGCCGCATCACATCGCCTGACCGGTCGACGCCGGGCCCCTTGCCGTACCACAGGCTGAAGACACCGTCCTGCTTGCCCTCGCCGCGCAGCTCTGCCTGCTGCGTGCCCCAGACCGCCGTCGCTGCCAGATCCTCGTTCAGACCCGGATGAAAAAGGACATTGGCCGCCTCCAGATGCTTTTTCGCCCGCGCCATCTGCAGATCCACCGCCCCAAGCGGAGATCCGCGATACCCGGTGACGTAACCGGCGGTGTTCAGCCCAGCGGCCTCATCGCGCGCGGCCTGCATCAGCATCAACCGGACCAAGGCCTGCGTTCCATTCAATAAAACAGGGGATTTCTCCAGATCGAACCGGTCGTGAAGCGAAACATCCTGACGTGCCATCGGTAAGCTCCTCCCTGTTGATCGTGGAGTATAGGTCACACACCCTGACCTAGAAAGCTTTTTCTGCCTACCTCGATAGAGCTTTGCCCTTCATTCGCCACACCGAATTCCTAGATAAAGCGCCAGACGCAAAGGACCGCACCGATGGACTGGGACAAGCTCCGCATCTTTCATGCCGTGGCCGATGCCGGCAGCCTGACCGCGGCCGGCGATACCCTGCACCTGTCGCAATCGGCCGTCTCCCGTCAGATCCGGGCGCTCGAGGAGACGCTGAACACCACGCTCTTTCACCGCCACGCCCGGGGCCTGATCCTCACCGAACAGGGCGAATTGCTCTTCGATGCCACCAAAAGCATGAGCAAACGGCTCGAAACCGCCTCCGCCCGCATCCGCGACAGCGAAGAGGAAGTGTTCGGCGAGCTGAAAGTCACCACGACAACCGGCTTCGGCACGATCTGGCTGGCCCCGCGCCTGTCGCGGCTCTATGCGCAATATCCCGATCTCAAGATCGACCTGATGCTCGAGGAACGCGTGCTCGACCTGCCCATGCGCGAGGCTGACGTCGCCATCCGTATGAAAGAGCCGTCCCAGGCCGACCTCATCCGCAAGCGCCTGATGACCGTCACGATGCAGCTTTACGCCTCGCAGGCCTATCTCGACAGCGCGCCGGATATCACACAGATCGAACAGATCGGCGATCACCGCCTGATCTGCCAGAATCCCTCCTCGTTCCAGGTCGCCGCCGGGGCCTCGCTGGTCCAGCACCTGCTGACCTACGACGTGCCCAGCCTGCTAACGATGAACAACTATTTCGGGGTGCTCCAGGCCACGCTCAACGATCTCGGCATCGGCGTGCTCCCCGACTACGTGGTCGAGGATTTCCCGGGCCTGATCCGCGTCCTGCCCGACATCTCCTCCGGTGACGTCCCCGTTTTCCTCGCCTATCCCGAAGAGCTGCGCCAATCCAAGCGCATCTCCGCTTTCCGCGATTTCGTCCAGGACGAAATTCAGGCCCACCGCCGCAAGGCGCGTCTCATCGCCTAAAAACGGCGCAAGATTGACCCAAGGTGAGCCATGCATGCAACGCATGTCGGCTTTGTTCAAAAGAATTGCTCTTCGGCCTTGATTGCCGCCGAGATCAACTCTACCTCGAATAGCGAAGGGGCAACTCTTCATACCTCCCTGTTGGACTTCGCCGGGCCTCGTGCCCGGCTTTTTTTTCGCCGCTGAACGGCACGGACTGCCTGACCTCGCTGGCGCTTCAGATCCGTGACTTTCAATAAATGATCGGCGAAGACGAGGCATCGTTTTGCGTCAAGTCCATACCCCGCAAGACTTATCCCGCGCGCTCTGTCCTTTATCCGAAACGATTAGAAAACCCGAGCAGCAGAGGCTGTCTCTCCTCTCGGAGGCGTCGAAGCAATACCAGTCATACTCACCCGAATGCTCCCCGTTTCTCCTAATTTCCCGCATCGGTTGAATTTTCCTGCGCATCAATGCATTCAAAATAGGTGCCGCGATCTCTGTCAGATACATCTGTCAACCAGTCCGCTCATGGCCGCAAATCGGTCGATCCACTGCGACGCATGATCGTGCCGCCGGTCCGCAACCGATTTCTCACCCTTTTCCCTCGCGCGGCGCTGTCCTAGAACGCACCGACCCGAGCAAGAAGGACCCCCCGCCCATGCGCGAGCCCGAGATCACGCCGGACCTCATCGAGGCGCACGGCCTGAAACCCGACGAATACGACCGTCTTCTCCAGCTTCTGGGTCGGGCTCCTTCCTTCACCGAACTGGGCATCGTTTCCGCCATGTGGAACGAGCACTGCTCCTACAAATCTTCTAAGAAATGGCTCCGCACCCTGCCGACCGAAGGGCCTCAGGTGATCTGCGGCCCCGGCGAGAACGCAGGTGTCGTCGATATCGGTGAAGGCCCGGACGGCCAGAAAATGGCCCTCGTCTTCAAGATGGAGAGCCATAACCACCCCTCCTACATCGAACCCTATCAGGGTGCTGCGACCGGCGTTGGCGGCATTCTCCGCGACGTCTTCACCATGGGCGCCCGCCCCATTGCCGCGATGAACGCGCTCAGCTTCGGCGAGCCGTCCCATCCCAAGACGAAATCCCTCGTCGCGGGCGTCACCGCAGGCATTGGCGGCTACGGCAACTGCTTTGGCGTGCCCACGGTCGGCGGCGAATGCCGCTTCCATGCCGCCTATAACGGCAACTGCCTCGTCAACGCCTTCGCCGCGGGCCTCGCCGATGCGGACAAGATTTTTTACTCCGCTGCCTCAGGCGTCGGTCGCCCCGTCGTCTATCTCGGCGCCAAGACAGGCCGGGACGGCGTCGGCGGCGCCACAATGGCCTCCGCCGAATTCGACGACACGATCGAGGAAAAACGCCCCACCGTTCAGGTCGGCGACCCCTTCACCGAAAAGCGCCTGATGGAGGCCTGCCTCGAGCTGATGGAGACCGGCGCCGTCATCTCGATCCAGGATATGGGTGCCGCCGGTCTCACCTGCTCTGCGGTCGAGATGGGCGACAAGGGCAATCTCGGCATCCGGCTCGATCTCGAAAAGGTCCCCACCCGCGAGCCGAACATGACCGCCTACGAAATGATGCTGTCGGAATCCCAGGAACGTATGCTCATGGTCCTCGACCCGGCCAAGGAGGCCGAGGCCAAGGCGGTTTTCGACAAATGGGACCTCGACTTCGCCATCGTGGGCGAGACGATCGCCGAAGACCGCTTCCTTATTTTCCACAACGGAGAAAGCAAGGCGGATCTCCCGCTCAAAGCCCTCTCCGGCGAGGCGCCTGAATACGACCGCCCCTTCAAAATTCCCACCACCCCGGACGCAGAGCCGCCCGCTGCGCCGAATCTCGATCCCATCGACGCGCTCAAACGTCTAATCTCCGATCCCAACCACGCCTCCAAAGCGTGGATCTACGAGCAATACGACCAGACCGTCATGGCCGACACGCTCCGCACGCCCGGCCAGGGCGCAGGCATCGTTCGGATCCACGGCATCGATAAGGCCATCGCCTTCACCTCTGATGTCACGCCCCGCTACGTCCGCGCCGACCCCATAGAGGGCGGCAAACAGGCCGTCGCCGAGGCCTATCGCAACCTCTCCGCCACTGGTGCGATGCCGCTCGCCACGACCGACAACCTCAATTTCGGCAACCCCGAAAAGCCCGAGATCATGGGCCAACTCGTCGGCGCCATCCAGGGCATCGATGAGGCCTGCAAGGCCCTCGACATGCCCATCGTCTCGGGCAACGTATCGCTCTATAATGAAACCGATGGCCAAGCGATCCTGCCCACCCCGACCATCGGCGCGGTCGGCCTGATCGACACGCCCGACCAGCGGATCGACGGCACCCTGCGCGACGGTCATACCCTGCTGCTGATTGGCGAGACGACCGGCCATCTCGGCCAATCCGCGCTGCTGGCGGCGCTCGGCCGCGAAGAGGGCGCACCGCCCCCCGTCGATCTGGAGGCCGAAAAGCGCCACGGCACCTTCATCCGCGACAATGCCGAGCTAATCCGCGCCTGCACCGACCTCTCGGACGGAGGCCTCGCGCTCGCCGCCGCCGAGATGGCCATCGCGGGCGGCGTCGGCCTGACGCTCGAGCCGGAGGATATCCCCACCCTCTTCGGCGAAGATCAGGCCCGCTATCTCGTCGCCTGCAACTTCGATCAAGCCGAAGCCCTGATGATCGCTGCCGCCAAATCGGACGTCCCCATCACCCCCATCGGCCACGCGGGCGGAGACAGCCTGCGCCTCGGCCAGTCAGACGCCCCCCTGACCGAGATTCAGACCCTCCACCGCGACAGCTTCGCCAAGGCGCTGACGATCTGACCTGCCCTCCGAGACGAGCGCAAACGAACAGCCCCCATCGCCCGGCGAAGCTGGCAGAGCCCCTCTCGCCACACCAAAATCCGCGCGCACGGGCGTAAGGAAAAATGTCAAATTCCTGCCGTTTTCGCTTTCTACGAAACAGCGCAGGGGACAGACCAAGGACTTTTTCACGATGCCTATTCTTATCGCACTTCTCGGCGTCATTGGCGGCGCCATCTGGTGGTATATCCGCTCCAACCCGCGCGACGCGCTCCACACCGCCGAAGACGTTGTCACGACCGTCCGCAACGCACCGCGCCGTCTCGCCTTCCGCAAGCAAACCGGCGCACACCCGGTCGAAGGGATCGAGGATCCGCGCATCGCCGTGGCTACCATCGCCCAGTCGTTTCTCGAACTCGACGATCTGCCCACCCAGAACCAGCGGACCCGCCTGACCGTCTCCATCCGCCGCGAGCTGCACGCCAGCGAGGCGGAAGCCGAAGAGATGCAGGTCCTCGGCCGCTGGCTCCAGCAGCAATGCGGCACGCCCGAAGCCGCCATCACCCGCACCGCGCGCAAGCTTTACAAGTTGGACGGCTCCACCTCCTTCGACACGCTTCTGGCGCTGCTCAAGGACGTGGCAGGCCCCGACGGTCTCAGCAATCGCCAGCGCGACGCCCTCGACGAGATCAAGCGCGCCTTCCGCATCCGCTGACGCGCCGTCAATCGCCTTTCGCGGAACACCGGGCCCGCCCGGCCCGTTCTCCTGACCGAACACAACATGTCCGGAAAGGAACCTGTTATGACCGCGATCACCGACGCCAAGATCCTCATCATGGCCACCCATGGCTACGAACGCTCCGAGCTGCATCAGCCGCTCGACGACCTGCGCAAGGCCGGCGCGACCGTCCATATCGCCAGCCCCGAAGGCGGCGACATCAAAAGCTGGGATGGCGACGATTGGGGCGACAGCATCGCCTCCGATCACAAGATCGCGGATATCAGCTCGTCCGACTATGATGCGCTCGTCCTGCCCGGCGGCCAGATCAACCCTGACATCCTGCGCACCAAGGACGACGCCGTCTCCCTCGTCAAAGCCTTCCACTCCGCCAACAAGCCCGTCGCCGCCATTTGCCACGGCCCCTGGATGCTGGTCGAAGCAGGGCTGGCCCGCGGCCGCCGCATGACCGCCTATCCGTCGATCCGTACCGATCTGACGAATGCGGGCGCCGAGGTTGTCGACGAACCCGTCGTCAGCGATGGCGGTCTCATCACCAGCCGCAATCCCGATGATTTGAACGCCTTCTCGTCCAAGATCATCGAAGAGATCGAGGCCCGCGGCCCCCAGACTGCCGCCGCCTGACCGACCTCTCCGGGTTTCGCTATCGGCGGGACCCGGATCACCAACAAGCCTCTTTTCGCCGATCTCCCTGCCGCTCCATGGTTCCCAGGCATAATCTATGGGAACTTTGATCATTGTCGCCTGTTTGTCACAAAACACTGATCTGAGGGCGCCCATGAAATCGCGCATCGACCCCCTCATCGCAGAGCGCGCGCCGTGGCTCCACCGTCCCGGCCTCCTCTCCTCGCTGTCCCGCCGGCCGCTCGAACGCGCTTTGGCCTATCCGGCGACGATCGCGCTCGCGAGCCTGCTCAAGGATGCCTCCAGCCGTGAGATCATGGATGCGATGGCCCGCCGCCTCGCCCGCGATGTGGAGCTGACCGGTCTGACGAACATCCCCCGCTCCGGCGCGGCGCTGATCGTCGCCAACCATCCCACCGGCATCGCCGACGGCATCATGCTCCACCACCTGATCCGGCGCATCCGCCCCGACGCTTTTTACTACGCCAACCGCGATATCCTGCGCGTTCTGCCGCAGATGGCCGACATCATCGCGCCCGTCGAATGGCGCGAGGACAAGCGCAGCCCCGCCAGCGCACGCGAGACCCTGCAATTCACCCGCAAGGCCGTCGATGCGGGCCGCCTCGGCGTGATCTTTCCCTCGGGCCGTCTGGCCAAACGGCGCGGCCTGCAACTGCACGAGCGCCCTTGGATGGCCTCCGCCGCGCGGCTCGCCAAAAAGTTCGACCTGCCGGTCATCCCGGTCCATGTGCGCGCCCGCAACTCGGCGCTCTTCTATCTCTTCGATCTGATCCACCCGACCTTGCGGGACATCACGCTCTTCAACGAGACGCTGAACAAGGACCGCCAGCCCTTCCGCCTCACGGTCGGAGAGCCGATCTCTCCCTCAGCCATCCCCGCCGACCCTGACAAAGGCATCGCGCTGCTCAAACAAGCGACGATGGCGCTCGCGGTTCCGAACGACAGCCCCTTTGTCTACAAGCGCCCGATCCGCAGATCCGCCTAAAAGCTACCGGCCGCGTTCCATCAGCAGACCCGCCGCCTCAAAGGCGCTCTCGCCGGGTCCTGCGACCAGAAACGTCGTGCCATCCCGCACGAAATGTCGCCACTCGGTCGAGAAGATCTCGTTGCCCCCGTCGTGCCAATACATCAGGCCCAGATCCTCCGATTCTTCGACGACCAACCCGTATCCATAAAAGCTTTCCCCGCCGCCCTCATCGGCATGGGGCGTCAGCGCCAGCGCGACAAGATCGGCCCCTACGATCCGCCCTTCCAAGAATGCCGACCAGACGTCCAGAAACGTCTCCGCCGTCGTCACGGCACCGCCATTGCCGATCAGCGCCCAACCCGGCGACGGGCGGCCCCAACTGGCCGCTTCGATCGGCCGCTGCCGATAAAACGTGCGCGCGCTTCGCTCCGACCGCAAGGATCGCGCCTCGTTATAGACGGCGCCATATCCGATCGGCCCAAGCCCGCGCGACGCCAGAACCCGCTCGATCAGATAGGTCTCGAATGACTGGCCCGAGGCGGTCTCGACAATCGCCGCCAGCACCGAATAGCCGACATTGGAATAGGCATAGCCACTCCCATCCAGAAGCGGCGCCTCGAAAGCGCGCCTCAGAAACGTCTCCCGGCCCAGATCCTCTGCATCGTCGGCGACCGATTCCACGAACCCGCTCGTATGGGTCAAAAGCTGATGAACAGTGATCCCGGCCTTCTCCGCAGGAACATTCGGCAGCAGATCGCCCAGCCGCGCCTGAAGATCGAGCCGCCCCTCCTCCACCAAATGCAAGACCGTCATAGCGGTCATGACCTTCGTCACCGATCCTAGATCGATCAGCGGATCGCCCTCCGGCTGGAACTCCGGCAAAAAGACCTCCACATCCCGCCCAGAAGGCGTCGCAAGAGCCACGATCACCGGCAGATCCTCTTCGGCAAGCGCAAGGACATCCCCATGGCTTGGCGCCGCAGAGGCCCCGCCCGCCAAAGCGCCCAAAACAAGACCGGCAAGCCCTCTTCTCATCGCCTGCATTCTCTCTCCTTCCGCGAAGGTTTCGGGCGGGCGGGTGTCGCTTCGGCGAAGCCGCAAGCGCAGTCGCCGCGCTCGAAGCGGTCAGTCTTCCCGCGCCACGGGCCGCACGCTCTCCAGCGGGCGGCAATAGGTCTGCCGCCGGGTCCAGGCGGCCATCTCGCGCCGCTTGGCCGAGCTGACCATCGGCCCCCAATCGGCCGCGACCCCGCGCCAGCGCCCGTCATGCACCGCAACCGCATTATCGCGCGGCACCGTCACTGCCATGATCCGCACCGCACAGCTCAGATTGTCGGTCGCATCCTTCAGCGCCGCCCCGGTTCTCGCATGGCAACCATAAGACCGCGCCGTCGGCGGAAAGATCTGCAGCAGCCCGAACCACTGGTTCCCGCCGCCCACCGCCGTCGGATTATAGGTGCTCTCGTGCTTGGATAAAGCCGACATCAGCCCCACCCAGAAGGCGCGGCGCTGCTCGGGCGAATTCTCCTCATAGGCCGGGCACCAGGCCTCGATATCCTGCGGCACCGTCTCCTCGAGGATCGCGCCGTGGGTCTTGACTGCCTGCAAAGCCGCCCGCGCCCAAAGCCGTCCGTTCAGACGGGTGTCCCAGCGCGTCCGCGGGATCCCAACCGCCCGCGCCACCGGGCGCACCGCGGACAAAGATGGATCCGCAGCCAGGGTTGGACGAACGGCGAGCGCCGGACCCGGCACCTCCGCCTCCAGATGCGGGGTCGCGCCCAGCGCCCCGGCCATCCCCCAGATCAAAAGCGCCCCAAGACGCGCGGCCTTCACGGCTGGCAATAGCTTTGCGCGCGGGTGAAAGCGCGCATCTCCGCCCGCTTCCCGCTGGAATGAAACGGCCCCCAGTCGAGCATCCCGCGCGCGATCGTCCCGCGCCTTTGCACCTGATGGGTCGCGATCCGCACCGCGCAGCTCAGATTGGCGGGACCGTCCTTGAGCGCCTCTCCCGTTTTGGCCGCGCAGCCATAGCCGCGCGCCGTCGCCGGATCGATCTGCACCAGCCCGAACCAGCGCCCGCCTCCGCCCACCGCGCGCGGGTTCCACGTGCTCTCATGCTCGGCCAGGGTCGAGAACAGCCCCGACCAGAACGCCGCCCGATCAGACGCATCCGCCTCCGGATAGGCCGGGCACCAGCGCGTCACATCCGCAGGCACCGTCTGCACCAGCGCCGCCCCATGCCCCCGGAGCGCGGTCAGCGCCGCCAGCGTCAACTCGTCCGAATCCGACCGGTGATCCCACGCCATCAGCGGCAGCCCCGGCGGTGCCTCTGGCGGCTCCTCCACCGCGCATCCGGCAAGCAGGACCGCAACGGCCAGCATCATCAGTCGTCTCATAACGTGTCTCTCCGGGCTTTAGCCTGTCTGTGTCGTGACAGATCTGGGCCGGGATCGCCTCCCATGTCAATTCACCGGGGTTAGACAAAGGCACCGATCCGCCCGGAATTGTTGACGAATCGGCGTCAGCGCGCCACCCTCACCACACGGGTCCGGGCCATCTGCCCGGCCGCTTTCCCCGCAGGCCGCGCCCTATTTCAAAGGCGGCCGTCCAGATGCTCCGGCAGGGGTCCGCTCGTTTCAAAGGTCCCCATGTCATTTGTAAAAAGTTGGTTGAGTAGATGATATTTGACGCCCGCTCCCTCTCCGAAGGTGACCTCATCGATGCCGATATCTGCATCGTCGGAGGCGGCCCCGCCGGAATCACCCTCGCCCTCGAATTGCGCGACACGCCGCTCAAGGTCGTCCTTCTGGAAAGCGGCGATCTGCACCCCGATCCCGAAACCCAGGCGCTCTATCAGGGCCCCAATCTGGGCTTTCAATACGATCCCCTCGACGAGGCGCGACTGCGCTTTCTCGGCGGCTCCTCGAACCACTGGGCGGGCAACTGCATGCGCTTGCGCCCGATCGATTTCGAACAGCTCGACTGGATGCCCCATTCGGGCTGGCCCATCGGCTACGACGATCTCGACCCCTTCTATGACCGCGCCCAGCCCTATTTCGAGATCCCGACGGATCGCCCCTACGACATCGACCACTGGTCGAGCGAGCTGAACCTGCCGCTCCTCGATCTCGATCCCGATCTGATGGTCAATATGGGCGCCAATGAAAGCCCGCCCACCGCCTTCGGCCATGTCTACGAGGAGGCGTTGCGCCAGGCAGACAACCTGCATGTTTTCCTCAACGCCAACGTTCTCGAGATAGAAACAGACATCAACGCAGCCAGCGTCACCGCGCTCAGCGTGGCCTGTATCGACGGCCCCACCTTGCGGGTCGAGGCGCGGCAAACCGTGCTGGCCATGGGCGGGATCGAGATCCCCCGCCTCATGCTGCTTTCAGACCGGGTCGCG
Source organism: Aestuariibius insulae (assembly GCF_040783535.2). NCBI lineage: Bacteria > Pseudomonadati > Pseudomonadota > Alphaproteobacteria > Rhodobacterales > Paracoccaceae > Aestuariibius > Aestuariibius insulae. Next base: position 3,778 of record NZ_JBFONW020000002.1, on the reverse strand, counting down.
CGAAATGGCATCGGCAACGAGGCGGGCCTCGTCGGCCGCTTCTTCGCCGATCATCCCGCCATCCGCCCGCCAATGCGCATCCTGATGGGCCGCCGCGCCCCGGATCTGGACCTTTATTCCACGACACACAGCGTCGAGAACGGCGTCCTTTACGGCGCGGTCATGGGATCGGATGCGCTCGCCCGCCGCGAAAAGCTGCCGGGCTTCATGTTCAACCTCTTCTACGACCGTCACTCCCCCGGCGCGCTCGCGGCCACCAACTTCTACCGCAACATCCGGGGCGGCAACGATATCCCCTATCTATCCTCGCAGGTCGCCAACCTCTTCACCGATTTCGACGGCGCGGTGAATGCGGTCCACGAACAGGTGACCGGCGCCCGCGATCCGCTGATCGACCGCGACTGGCTTGGCCCCTGGCTCTCCTTCGAATGCGTGCCCAACCCGGACAGCCGCGTGCATCTGGTGGACGAAACCGACCGTTTCGGCCAACGCCGGATCGCGCTCGACTGGCAGTTCACCGAACAGGAGATGCGCACCGTCAAACGCGCGACCGAGATCTTCGCAGCCGAAGCGACGCGGCTTGGCCTCGGCCGCGTCTGGACCGACGTGCTGCGCGAGGATTACGACTGGCCGCCCTATGTCGCGCGCGGCAAGCACCATTGCGGCACCACCCGCATGTCGGACGATCCGACCACCGGCGTCGTCGATGCCGATTGCCGCGTCCACGGCATGGAAAACCTTTATATCGCCAGCAGTTCTGTTTTCCCCACCAATGGCTTCGCCACCCCGACGCTGACCATCGGCGCCATGGCGATCCGCCTCGCCGACCACCTCAAATCCAGCACAAGATCGGGGAGCCTTTAATGCAGCGTCGCGATTTTCTTCTCACCTCGCTCCTCGCCGCCCTTGCCGGGACGGCGCCTGCCGCATCCCCGGCCGCTCAGGCCCTCGCCGATGCCCGAACCATAGGCCGCGCCGCGCTGGCCGAGGGCACCGTCTCCGCCGATCCTGCCGCCCTCGCCCGCGCGCTCGGCCTGCCGGATCCTTCCCTGCGGACCCTCCTCGCTCGCCACTGGACCCCAAGGATCGAGGGTGACCTCGCCTGCGCCGATACCCTTTATACCGCAGGCTGGCTTCTCAGTCGGACCGAGGTCCAGCTCTGCGCCCTCATCGCCTTGACCCAAGCGGCCAACGTATGACCCGGCTCCTCGTCACACTCGCCTTGCTGGCCGCGTGGATCGCCATCCTCGCGCTCTTCGTGCCCGGCAGCTTCTATTCCGGCACGGCCCTCGGCCTCCTCATAGCTTTTCTCTGGCTCGCCATCTCCGCGCTCCGCCGCCGCAAGCAAAGCTGACCTGTCGCATCTTGCCGCCGCCCCGTACCGGCGCTAGGACGGGGACGCTCAATCCAAAGGCGGACACGATGCTCGATCTTACCTACGAGGCCCCCAAACCCAAGGTCATCCACGGCGCCAAGGACGATTGGGAGCTCGTCATCGGGCTCGAGGTCCACGCCCAGGTCTCCTCGAATGCCAAGCTTTTCTCGGGCGCCTCCACCGAATTCGGGGCCGAGCCCAATTCTAACGTCGCCTTCGTCGATGCAGGCATGCCCGGCATGCTTCCGGTCATCAACGAGGGCTGCGTCGCGCTCGCCGTCAAAACCGGCCTCGGCCTCAAGGCCGAGATCAACTTGCACTCCGCTTTCGATCGCAAGAACTACTTCTACCCTGACCTGCCGCAAGGCTATCAGATCAGCCAGCTTTACGACCCTATCGTCGGCGAAGGCGAGGTGCTCGTCGACATGGAGCCCGGCATCGCCCGCCTCGTCCGCATCGAGCGCATTCACCTCGAACAGGATGCCGGCAAATCGATCCACGACATGGACCCCTCCATGTCCTTCGTCGATCTCAACCGCACCGGTGTCGCCCTGATGGAGATCGTCTCCCGCCCCGACATCCGTGGCCCCGAAGAGGCGGCCGCCTATGTCGTCAAGCTGCGCCAGATCCTGCGCTATCTCGGCACCTGCGACGGCAACATGCAAAACGGCAACCTGCGCGCCGACGTCAACGTCTCCGTCTGCCGCCCCGGCGATTACGAGCGCTATCAGGAAACGCAGGATTTCTCCCATCTCGGCACGCGCTGCGAGATCAAGAACATGAACTCCATGCGCTTCATCCAGATGGCCATCGACTACGAGGCCCGCCGCCAGATCGCCATCCTCGAAGACGGCGGCGAGATCGTGCAGGAAACCCGCCTCTACGACCCTGACAAAAACGAAACCCGCTCCATGCGCTCCAAGGAAGAGGCGCATGACTACCGCTACTTCCCCTGCCCCGACCTGCTCCCGCTCGAGATCGAGCAAGCCTGGGTCGACGACATCGCCGCCACGCTGCCCGAGCTTCCGGACGACAAACGCGCCCGCTTCGTCACCGAGTTCGGCCTCTCCGAATACGACGCCTCCGTTCTAACGGCCGAGGCCGCCTCCGCTGCCTATTTCGAAGCGGCCGCCGCAGGCAATGACGGCAAGCTGACCGCCAACTGGGTCATCAACGAGCTTTTCGGGCGCCTCAAGAAGGACGGCGACAAGGACATCACCGAAAGCCCCGTCGCCCCGCTTCAACTCGGCACGATCGTGGCGCTGATCACCAAGGGCGACATCTCAGGCAAGATAGCCAAGGACCTTTTCGAGATCGTCTATACTGAAGGCGGCGACCCCGCACAGATCGTCGAAGAGCGCGGCATGAAGCAGGTCACCGACACCGGCGCCATCGAAGCCGCCGTCGACGAAGTCATCGCCGCCAACCCCGATCAGGTCGAAAAGGCCAAGGCCAATCCCAAGCTCTCCGGCTGGTTCGTCGGCCAGGTCATGAAAGCCACCAGCGGCAAAGCGAACCCAAAGGCCGTCAACGAGATCGTGGCGAGAAAACTCGCCGACTAATCCGCAACCCAGAATTTGCCTGACGGATACCCGCGCCCGGAAAACCTCCGGACGCGGGACGCGCCGATCTATTGCCTAGCAGCTGACGTCGATGATCCAGGTCGTCGCAAGCCACCCGCTGTGAACCAACGCGCGGTTGTCGCTCGTACAACCCGCCATAGCAGCGGCAGCCGATGCCGCACGGGCGCGGACTTCCCGGCTCTTAAGCCCGAGACCATTCGCCGGCTCCAGAACCGCATAGGGAGATCCGTTCAGGATCACCAAACGCAAACCACCTGATATCCCCTCGGCCGAGAAGGGAACCGTCCTTGCATCATTGCTGGTGGCCGAGCTGTCGCCCGCCCGCCGGATCGCGGTAATGGTCCGGTCGCTCGGCCGATACCCCATACCTTTGATGCGCGGATCGTCGATCCGGTAGGTCGGCACTGATCCGGAAGCGACGAAAGTGGGCGCGACACCGCTTGCAGATGTCTGTCCCGGCGGGGTCCCGATCTCGACGGTCCGCGTCGTGCGCGTCCGCCCATCCGCCCCAACGACGGTCTGCGAGGTGACGGTGCCGCCACGAATGGCCGTGGTGGTGCTGGCGCCAGCAGGCTGTGGCGCCGCCGCGACAGTCGCGGGCACGCCGCCGCCAAAGTCATCGCCAAATCCGACGCCGCTTGCGCGCTTGGGGGCACTTGTTGTGCAGGCTGCCAATGCGCCGCACACCAGAAGAAGGGGAAGCTGTCTCATAAATATCTCCGTAAATGATAGCCATCCGGTCCGCGCCGATGATGGCGATTCTTCGGCAGCCCTGCGGCGAAGCCATGATAATGATCCGCAACCTGACATTGATCTCGCC